>JAEUKK010000172.1 GCA_016792625.1 Deltaproteobacteria bacterium
CTGCCCGCTGGCCCCACTTTGGCGGGGGATGCAAGGGGCCTCGCAGGCCCCTTGCCCGGGGGTCTGGGGGCCGGCGGCCCCCGGCATCCGTGGCGAAACAGTCAGTTGACAGCGAGAACGGCCTCGTCAACTCGATGAGGCCAAGCGTCGAAAACGCGAGCCGAATCAAGCGAAGCCGATACTAAGGGATGACCACCGCCGCAGAGTCCGGCAGGCCGTTCACCCCTGGGGTGCCCACGAAGCGCACGGTCAGGGGCCCCGCAGGCAGCGGGCCGTAGTCGGCGCCGAGCGCGTAGCGGGCCTCGGCGATGGCGCCGGGCGCGAGGTCGACGAAGTGCTCGGCGGTGGGCGCGCCGCGCTTGCGCATCACGCCCTGGTAGCGCAGCACCACGCCGTCGGGGCCGCGCACCTCGAGGAAGCGGCTCGAGCTGCCCTCGAGCGGGGTGTGCCAGCGGCAGAAGCGCGCGGCGGCGGGCCCTGGGTTGCGCACCCGCAGCAGCAGGGTCGGGGGCGCCGCCTCGACCACCTCGAGCTCAACGACGAGCTGCTCGAGGTGCTGCGGGGCGGCGGAGGCGCCGAAGACCGCGGCCGTGGCCGCCTGAAGCCAGCCCATGGGGGCCTCCGCTGCGCCGCTCAGGCGCTCTCGGCCAAGTACTCCCACGAGTCGGCGTTCTCGGCGCCCTCATCGGGCCGGTCTTTGGCCAGCTCGAGCACGCCGTCCATGCCGTACTTGTGGTCTACCGTGTCGGCGAGGCGGTGCGAGAGCTCGTGCACGATGGTGCCGCCCGAGCTGTCGATGCCCTTGTTCGCCGCCACCCAGAAGGCCCCGCCCAGGTAGATGTTGTTCTCGGCCTCGCCCTTGCGCACATAGGCGAAGGTGCTGTCCTCGTCGGGCTCGGTGACCTCCCACTTTTTGAAGGTCACGCGGTCGTTTTCGAGGCAGGCGATGATCTCTTCGAAGCCCTTCTTGACCTTGTCGATGCGGGCCTGGGCCTCGGACTTCGCAGGGTCGGTCTTGGCCTCGCCGGCGCCATTGTCGATGAATTTCTGGTACAGGCTGTTGTCTTTCGAGATCTTGCCGAGGCCTTTGCGGGCCATCGACAGCGCCTGGGCGACCGATGCCTTGATCTTCTTGAGCTCTTTGTTCTCGCTGTAGTCTGAAGAGTCGTGGTCAGGCACCTCGACCGGCAGGCCGGTGGTCTTCGAGATGAAGCGCGCCACCGTGCGCTTGACCCCGAGGCCGCGCTTGGCGCTGACCCCGGTCGACTGCGCAGAGCCGGGCGCCTCGGTCTCTTCAGCCTCGGACTCGGCCTCTTCAGCGGCCTGCTCGTCGTTCTCTTCGTCGACCTCGCGCTCGGCCGCGGCCTCGACCGCGGCATCGTCGGCCTCAGGGCCTGTAAACGAACCTCCCGCCGCGGCCCCAAACGGGTGATCTTCCCGTATGGACCCTCGCCCCCGCCTCCGCCGCCCTGACCGCAACCAGCTGCACCTCCGCGCCTTCGATCTCGAAGAGCTCGTGCCGCCCGA
>JAEUKK010000173.1 GCA_016792625.1 Deltaproteobacteria bacterium
GAAGCCGAGGCGCACGCGCAGGCGGCTGCGGGCCACCGCGAGGCCGCCGGCCGCCGACTCGGGCTGCTCTTCGACCAGCAGGGCGAGCACGCCGGCCACCGCGCTGCCGAGCTTGGGAACAGGCCAGGGTACGCTCTCTTCGCGCTGCAGGCGCACCACGGTGGGCAGGCCATCGGCGCCGGTCACGATGGCTGTGCCGGGGCTGACCAGCACCGAGTCGCGGGTGCTGTCGGGCCGCTTGGTGCCCGGCGGGCCCTCGACCTCGGGGCCGCCCACCGTGCTGATGATCTGGAGGCCTTCGAGGACCATGCTGCTCGCGCCGGGCCAGCGGGCCAACAGCTGTGCGCCGAGCACCTGACCAGGGGCGTGGGAGAGGGCGACGAGGCTGTCGAGGTCGAGCAGCGCCCCGTCGCGGGGGCGGAACCGGCTCTCAAAGATCTGGGTCATCCGAGGTTCTCCACCGCGGCCACGCGGAGGCTGGTCCAGGCGGGCAGCAAGCGCAGGGCCGAGCCGTCGAGGGCTGGCGCTGCGGGGGCTGGGGCTGCGCTTGGGGAGGGGCTGGGGAGCGGCGGCGGGCTGCACCAGCCGTCGGCGAACTGGACCGCGCCGGGCGGGCTCGCGGCCGGGGGCTGGGCCGGCCGCTGCCAAGACAACAGCACATCTTCCTGCAGGAGCGCAAAGCCGGGCCCGGTTGTGGGCTGGCAGCGCAGCAAGCCGTCGCGGATCAGGAGGTGCTGCTGGGCGCCGGGCTGCTGGCGGGCGCCCCACCAGGACGCTGCGCGGGCGGCGAAGACCTCGTCGCGGGCGGTGCGGGGGAGCGGGCCGCTGTCCTCGCGGTGGAGGAGGTCTTCCGAGCTGGTCTTGAGGCCGGCGGCGTCGACCAAGCGGCGCGCGTAGCCGAGGTGACCGCGCTGGGGGTACCACTGGTGCACCCGGGCGGCGAGGCGGGCGAGCACCTCGGCCTCGCCGCGGTGCAGCTCGACACCCAGCCCGTAGGCCTCGATGAGCGAGCGGAGCAGCAGCGGGCGGGGGGAGGTGGGCGACCAGAGGGAGGACCGCGTGCGGACCAGCCAAGCGGGCTCGGCGAGCGCGTACTTCAGGCCGTGGAGCAGGCTCGGGAAGCCGCGGCGGTCAGCGGCGCGGATCGCGTCGACCTGCGCCGGCGGCAGGTAATCTTCGAGGACCAAGCCGCGGAAGCGCTCGGCGCCCTCGTCGTCGTGGTCGACGCTGAACGGCTCGGCGGCGCCGTCCTCGGGCTCGACCCGATCCTCGACCCAACGGACCCCGTCGAGCCGGCCGCTGGCCGCGGCGTGCGCCCAAGCGGCCTCGGGCAGCCGCGGGGAGGCGCTGCGGGCCCACCGACGCTGCTCGTCGTTCACGGCGGGCGGCCCGGCCCGCTCAGGACCAGGCCGACCCGGGCCGGGGGCGGACGGGCGGTCGGTCACCGGGCCTCCCGCTGCTGGCCGCGGACGTCGACCACCGCGGCGTTGAGGAAGATGCCGTGCAGCGGCGCCGGCGCGCGGCGACCCTGCGCGTCTTCGAGGGTGCCGCCGATGACCATCTGGGCGTCAAAGGTCGGCAGGGCGGTGGGCGGCTCTTGGTCGCCCATGTCGACCATGAGGGGCCAGAGGCGGGCCACGACCGCCCGGCGGATGTTGGGCAAGCGCTGCTGCACCCGGGCCACCGCGGCCTCGATGACCTGGCGCGCCCAATCGACGTCAGCCTCGGTGATCTCGCCGCGACGTGGGCCGATGACCACGAGCAAGGTCTCGGGGCCGGCCCGCTCGAGCTCGGCGCGCACGCGGGCCGGCTCGGCGCCGCTCGGGTCGAGCGGGGCGGCGACCGGCCACAGGTGGGTGGTCAGCAGGCTGCGCTCGGCGTGGCCCCAGACCCGCACGATCCAGTCGCGGCCGCGGGCGCCGAGGCGGGCGCGCAGGTGGCGCTCCCAGTCGCCGGGGAGGATGGGGAGGCCGTCCTGGGGGCCGAAGAGGCGGTCCATGCACTCTTCGTCGCGCTCGCGGGCGCTGCCCATCGTGGTCGGCGCGGGGTTGCGCACCGCCGAGATGAGGGGCAGCGAACCCGGGGGCTGCTCGACGTACTCGATGGCGTTGGCCTCGACGTTGCCGAGCCCGCCGTCGGTGCGGCGCACCCACTGAACGGTGACCGTTCCCCCGGCGCTGACCCGGTGGGTCACGCCGTTGGTGTCGGGGGCGTTGAGCACGATCCGACCTTGGGTCGGGTCGACCGACATGCCGGCGTAGTCGCGCAGCACTTCGCCGTTCTGGGCGATCATGCGGGCGAGCGGAAGCGCCTGGAGTGCCTCACGCAGCCCCATGGGCAGGGGCGCGTCGGTGAGGCGCGCGATGACCGCGGGGGTGACCAGATCGCCGTCGATCAGGTCGACCGCCTCGGGGACGGCGCGCTCGACGGTGATCTCGCGTTCGTCGCGCTTGACCGGGGCGTTGACCACCAAGAAGGTGTTGAGCAGCACCTCTTCGGGGGTCTCGTCGAGCAAGAGCAGCAACCCGGCGTCATTCTCGACGAGGTCAACCTCCCAACAGCGGAAACTGCGCAGGCCACGCTCGTCGGGGCCGCCGGGCAGGTCGATCTGCCATGCGGCCCGCACCACCCGGGGGGACTCGCGCAGGCGCGCAGAGCCGCCGAGGCCCACCGCCCGCACCGAGGAGGGGGCTGACGCCCGCGCGCTGGAGACCGTGGTGACGCGGAGGGTGCCGGCCTTGCGGGCGCCCTCGGGCAGCGCGACGCTGACGATGGTGCAGGGGGCGCCGCCGATGACGCCGTCCCAGTCGCCCAGCGCGAGCACGCCGCTGACCCAGCCGGCCTCGGGGTGGCTGAGCGCGTCGCCCTCAAGGTAGCGCTCGACGCTGACCCGCAGGCGCGCGAGCCGGGAGTCGAGGTTGGTCAGCGTGCGCCAGATGGCCGCGATGACGCTGGTCGGCAGCGGCTGGGGCCGGGGGCGGAGCAGGCCCGCGATCTCGGACTGGGGCGCGACCTCTTGGATGAGGCGGGTGTTGTTGCGCGGGCCGCGGGCCGGCTCGCGGCCCCGAAAGCGCGCCGCGGTGCGCTCGTCGTCGGCGATGGTGAAGGTGGGCTGCCAGTTGTGGTCGTCGAGCAGGCCAATGTCGGCGACCACATCGCCGCCGGGCGCGAAGCCCTCGGGCACGGTGAAGCGGAAGCAGCCGTCAGGGTCGACCTTGACCGTCAGCACCAGCTCGTTGGTCTCACCCTCGCTGATCTGCAGGTCGAGCCAGCCGATCCGGCGCTGGATGAGGGCCTCGGTCGCCGTGGTGAGGGCCTCGCGAATGTCGTCGGGGTTGGTCGTGCGCATGCGGAAGCGCACGCGCTCGCCGTCAAAGACGGTCAGCGGCCGGGGGGCGCCGACCTGCGCCGACTGGCCCTCGAGGTCACCGTCGGCCACCACGCCCACCGCGGAGAGGGTGCCGCCGCGCTGCTCGGTGACGCCCTCGATCATGGCCGGGCGCAGGGGCGCGCGGGCCTCGAGGGGGAGGAACTCGATGAGGTCGCGGGTCTCGGTTTGGGCCGTAAACATCCGCGTGGAGGGTGGCAGCTCGGGCGGCGTGCTCAGGACACCCCCGTGCGCGACCTTCGCGCAGACCAAACCGACCGCGGGGGTCGCCGGGAGGGGCTCGGCGCCCATGAGGTGCAGCAGCTGCCGCACGACCGAGAGCGGGTACCGGTCAAGCTGTTCGCTGAGCAGCTCGACCATCCACGCGGCCTCTTCGATCATCAGCCAGCCCGGATCGGTCGGGCGGATGTCATCGTCGCCGTAGGCCGGGATGCGCTGGGAGAGACGATCCCGGATGTCCCGAAGGAGCACCTCGCGATCCAGGCGGAGGGATGCCGGGGGAGAGACGCGCAAGCTCGGACTCCTCAATGGCGGGCGCCGGGCGCCGGCGTCGCGCTCTTAGCCCGCTTGGGGCAGTCCGGCCGTTCGGCAGGAGCGATCACACGGGATGCGCCGGGGCCGCTCAGCCGTCGATGGTGGCCTGGATGGCGATGGGGCCAGACTCGGTCTGGAGCTGCAGCTCAATCTGCAGCGCCGCTTGGACGCCGAAGCGTACCAGAGCCGCCTCACCAATGGGGACCGCCCGGCGCTCTGCGTCGGAGGGCGCGCCCCAGCGCGTCTCGACCCGCACGCCGCAGTCGATCACGTCGACTTCGGGCATGTGGCGCGAGACGGCGTCGCGCACGACCTCGGCCATCTCTTCGAGGCGCGAGGTGGTCAATGGCTGGCCGACGAAGCGGTCGAGGTCGCAGCCGAAGGCGGGGCGCCAGGGGAGCTGCCCCGGACGGGTGCCGAGCACCATGCGCACCCGCGTGGGGACGTCGTCCTGGCGGGTGGCGGCCGCGGGGCCGAGCGGCACCGCGGGGTCGAGCAGGGGCTTCATGATCAGGCCGGGAGGCTGTCCGAGAAGAACTCGATGGTCGTCTGCCAGTCGAGCTCGGTCTCGATGACGTGGGTGACCCCTGATACCACGAAGGGGCCACCCATCGGCCACGGCGCGCCCTTGAGCGTGACCTTTGCGCCGATCTTTGCGTCGACCAGGACCGTGCACCGGGCGCGCCCGGTCACGAAACCTTCGGCGCGCCGCTGGAGCATGCCCGTGGCGAGCTCCTTGACGTCCGAGGCCATGGCCGAGCCGGTCCAGTTGTTGCGGTTGACCACCAGCACCCCCGGCCCGCTCTTGCGGAGGGCGACGCCGGTCTGCCCGCCGCTGATCTTCTTGAGCACGCTGTCTTTGGCGGAGAACTCGGCCTTCTTGTTCTTGGTGTAGTCCCAGCCGACGACCTTGACCTCAGTGACGACGTTTTGGATGTCGGCAGACATCCGGCAGTCGATCACCTGGCCCTTCCACTCGACGCTCAGGCTGCCGGTGGTCTCGTTGCGCGCCTGGAACAGGGCCTGCTTGCCGTCGCTGGAGATGACGAAGTTGCGCTCGTGCGCGAGCCGCTTGAGCAGGCTGAGCGCCTCGTCGTCGAGGTAGACCAGCTCAGCCTCGGTCTCGCCGGTGGCCTTGGCCGAGACCTTGATGCCCGCCTCTTTGGCCACCGCCTTGACCACCCCGTCTTTTTTGAGCTTCTTGACCTCGCTGAAGCGGACGTGGCGCACGCGGTGCAGCTGCTCGAGCCCGAACAGCTGCACGCGGGCCCGCTGGTCGGGCGAGTCGGACCAGGTGACCCTCACGATGTCGCCCTCGATGGAGCGGCTGCCGATCTTGAGCGTGTAGGCCTTGCCCGGCAGGAGCTTCTTCGCGGCGTCGGCCTGGGCTTTGCCGGTGAAGGCGAGGTCGACGGTCAGGCCGTTGAGCATGTCCAGCGACTCGGCGTACTCGAGCCGGGTCACGTAGGGCGTCCAGGACTTCTTGTCGCCCCCGATGGTCAGGTCGAAGGTGGGTGGCTTGGGCATGCGCGCTCCGCTGGCCGCTGCGTCGCGGCCGCTGGCACCGGTCTGGCTCGGGAGGGGCTAGGGCAGCTTGGTCGTGATCGCCGCTTTGGCAGCGTCGGTCTCGGCCTTCGAGCCGGCCTTCTCGACCTTGGTCGGGTCGGCGAGGTCGGCCATCTTGATCGTGCCGTTGAGGCCCATGCCCTCGAGGGTGACCTGAACGGTGGCCCGCTTGGGGTTGCCCTTGTCGTCAAACAAGATCACCTCGGCGTCCATCGCTTTGACGACGCCGACAAACTTGAAGTCACCCCACTCGAACTCGACGAAGGGGGGGCGCTTGCTGTCGGTGTCACCGCGGCTGGCGTCGGCCACCGAGGGGATGGTGAGCGCCTGGAGGATGAGAAGGCGCGCGGTGATGGTCTTCTTGTTCTTCGGGATCATCGCGCGGGCCGCCGAGCTGGCCTTGACCAAGGCGAGGGCCGCGACGGTGCCGGCGGGCCCGCTCATCGCCGCGCCGACCGGCAGGGCGAAGGGGTTGGGCACGCTGCCCGCCATCGCCTTGGCCAGCGGGTTGTCGGACTCGGTCTCGTCGAGCAGCAACGAGAAGGAGAGCTCGTCCAGCACGCCCTTGCTGTAGTGCAGCACGGGCCAGGTCTGCGCCTGGAGCTCTTTTTGCTCCCAGGTGACCTTGCGCGTGTACTTCAGCGAGGAGGGGTTGAACTGGAACTCGAAGGCGGTGCCCGACTCGGGCTTGAGCTTGCCCTTGGTGACGGGCTTGCCGTTCATCGCGGCGGTGATGGCGCTGAGCATGGGGGCCTCCGGTTCAGAGCCGCATCAGCAGCTGAGCGCGGGTCGTGACGATGTTGAGCGACTCGTAGACCAGCGTCAGGGACTCCATCTGCCACTCGTTTTTGCTCGTATCGAGCCCGCCCCGGTTCCACGAGACGGGCCACGCGCGGGCGAAGCGGAAGATGCGGGAGGGGACGCCCTCACGACCCAGCTGGTAGACGAAGACCTCTTTGCGGTAGGCGCCGCCGACCTCGACCGAGGACATCCAGTCGTAGAGGACCGTCCACACCGGGCTGCCCCACTCGAGCTTGACCTGGCCGTTCTTCTTCGGGCCCTTGAACGGCAGGTACAAGGGGGTGTCATTGCGACCGCCCTCGTTGTACTCGTAGACCGGGACCTCGATGGCGACGTCGCTCACCGACTTGAAGTCGCCGAAGAAGAAGTTGTCGACGGTCACCAAGAAGTGGAAGGGGACCTCAGGGTCCACGGCCGCCGCCGGCGCGATCTTGCTGGCGTTGCGGATCGACGGGCTCGGGAAGAGGTTCGACAGGCTCATGGGGGTCCCCAAGGTGCGCCGGCGGAGGCCGCGGCGCTCAAGCCGAGAGCGAGACGCTCGGCTCCTGGTTCTGGTGGAGGGTGACCTTCATCCGCACCTGGTGGCACCAGGGCCGAAGCTGGGCTGCGACGTCGATGAGGAAGCCGGGCGTGTCCGCGTCGCGAATGACCACGCCGTTGATGTCGGGGCCGCCCTCACCATCGGGGCCGGTGAGCACCCCCGAGATCTGGTAGGGCTCGAGCGCCAGGGTGAGCGCGCTGGTGAGCGCGTAGAGCTCCATGCCCTGGACGGGGCGGAAGACGAAGGGCTCTGTCGCGCGGCGGATGACGTAGTGGATGGCCTTGGCGGTGCGGAGCGCGGGCAAGGTCCACGCGCCGGCCGGCCGGCGCAGGCTGAGGTCACCCTCGACGGTCGCCGTGTCGTGCTTCGGGTGCAGGCGCACCGTGGTCAGGGGCAGGCCGGGGGGAGGCGCCGCGCGGCGGGGCGGAGCGGCGAGGCGGTCACGCCGATCCGCGTGCACCGCGCGCCCGGGCCCGAGGTTGACCGGGAAGCCCACGGTGGTGCTCGCGAGGTCATCGATGTGCAGCAGGCTCGCGCCGGCTACCACCGCGGCGGCCGAGCGCCAGCCGTGGGCGGCGAGGCGGGTCGGCTCGCCCTCCCACCGGCACATGAGCGCGTCGGCGGAGCCACAGCGGTCAAAAAAGCTGGTCAGCTCTTCGGCGGGCACGTCAGGCGCGTCAAAGAGGGCGATCTGGTGCCGCTCGGACCAGGCCAGCGACTGGCGCTTGACCAAGTCGAGCAGACGTTGGAGGCGATCATTGGGGTCGGCCGCGGGGCGCGGCCGCACAGAGACCGGGCCGCCGGCGTCGGGGTAGATGAGCAGAGCGCCCTGCATCTCGTCGAGATCGCCGCTGAGCAGCTCAATCAGCAGCGGGTCGTCGAGGTCGTAGGGGCTACGGCCGGTGATCTGCCCGAGCAGGACGTCGACGAAGCTCGCGCCCGCGTCGAGCAGCAGCTGCACCGAGTCGCGGATGAGCGAGGGCTCAACCCCGTCAAGGCCGGGCAGTAAGCTGAGGTTCTGGCCGGCGGTGAAGCGGAGGTGCTCAATGGAGACCTCGACGCGGTCGCCGCCTGAAGTCGTGGTGACGCCGCTGGCGCGGCGGATGACTTGGCCGGGCCGCGCGTCGCCCGGCGAAGGCGCGTGAGCCGAGAGGCAGCCGACGACGCAGGCCGGAATGTACCGGTTCGTGACCGGGGGCGGCCGGAGCACTCCGATCTCGACCGCGACGTTGCGGCGAGAGACGAGCGCGTTGTCGGTGAGGGGAGTGGCCATGCCTGGTCTCGGTTGGGGCCGCCGCCGGCTGGGGCGCCGCCCGGGACCCGGGCGACGCCTCAGTTGCGGGAGTCGAGGACGCGTTGGTTGATCTCGCTGACCTGGCCTACCCAGGCGACCCGCTCACGGTGTGACAGCGCGAGGATCTCCGACAGGCTCCAGTGGAGGTGGTAGGCGATGAACGCCGCCTCGTTCCGGATCCGGTCGATGGGGTAGGCCACTGTCACCCCCCCGGGGAGTCAGGGTCCTCCGCAGGCAGGGCATTTGCGCCGTAGGTGAGGCGATAGACCGCGTACTCCAACGCGCGGACGTCTCGAGCGTGCAGCTTCTGGATGTCCCCGATGCTGATGGCCTTCTGGTCGCCCAGCCGGACCACACACCGGGACAGGAGCAGCGTCTTGTAGACGAGATCGTTGGGGTTGCGGTTGTACTCGGGCGACATGCCGATGAAGAACTCGTCCCCACCAGTGACCGCCCGGACCTCCGCCTGGGTGATCGGCGTCCCGTCGGATTTGCTGAACCCGACGGGGAGCTCGACCACCTCGCGGAGCACAGGGATGCTGCGCTCTGCCACGGTACTACTCGTTCGTCACCTTCTCGACGGTGAGCGTGATGGTCTCGATGCCCGGGTTGGAGCCGGTGGCGTCCATCTCGGGGAGAACCCACTCGCTCGGCCACGCTTCGCGGCAGATCATGGTCCGGGCGACGGTGCCGTCGGGGCGCATCATCTCGATCTTGACGTCGCGGCGGGTCAGGATGCCCTGCTCGATCTCGAGGCGCCAGCTGTAGAAGGCGTCGTTGCCGTTGTAGACGCGCTTGAGCTGGAGGTCATCGTAGGTGGTCCGGCCCACGCCCTTGCGAGCATAGGGATCGGTGCCGTGCATGAACTCCATCTTCTCGCTGGTGCTCTTGACACCGGAGACCTGGGTGAAGGCCTGGTTGATGTCGCCGGCCACATCGGGGATGCTGACACGGAAGTTGAATGCACCAACATAGGTATCGGTGCTGAACTCATTGGCGAGGGGCATGTTGCTCTCCGCTTATCCTGGGGTGGTGGTTCAACGCCGGGTCAGCCGGCGAAGTTGTTGTTGGAGGAGTCGACCTCGTCTTCGTAGACTTCCTCCACGCAGAGCGTGATCTTCTCCATCGCGGGGGAGGTGCTCGAGGCGTCCAGCTCCGGCATCTCCCACCGGATGGGCCAGGCGCCTCGAAGGATGAGCTTGCGGACCGGGTTCAAGGCCCGGTCGAGCATCTCCACCGTGATGTCGCGTCGGAAGTCACCCCGCTGCGGATCCCAGCCGGTCTCAATGGCCCGGCGCCAGCGGTAGAGCGCGTCGATGCCTTCGTAGACACGCTCCATGGTGACATCGCCAAAAGTCGAGCGCCCCGGGGCCTTACGAACGAAGGCATCGGAGCCGTGCATGAACTCCATCGGCTCGGACTCCGAGACGACGCCGCTCACCCGGGACCAAGCCTGGTTGATGGTCGAGGTCGCGATGGTCTGCACGTTCACCCGGAACCGAAAGGTGCCGAGGTAGCGGTCAGTGGCCGTCGTGTTGGCCGAGGCACGCAGGTTCGTCGTGTTCGTCGACGTCGCGGCCTTCGAGGAGACCAGGTCGTTGAGCTTAGCCATCGGGCGCTCCGGGAGGCGGAGGAGGGATCGGGCCGGTATGCGCGAAGACCGGCAGCGCGGGGACCGGCGGGGGGCCGGACACCCCGCGCCACATCGGTGGCACGGGGTGTCAGTTTAGCACGTCTTGTGCTAGCCCGGGACCTCCATCGGGGCCTGCCGGAACCGAATCCGCACAAATTCTGCGGGGTACGGCGGCCGGAAGGTCACGTCGACGGTGAGGATGCCGCTGCGCACGTCAACATCGGGGTTGTTCTCGCGATCGCACTTGACGTTGTAGGCGTCGGAGTGCGAGGCGCCGTCGAGCATGCCCTGGTTCCACAGGCTGTACAGGAACGAGCGGATCGTGGTCGCGAGATCGCGGCGGGTGACGTCGGTGTTGGGGAGGAAGACCGCCCAGGTCACCGCGTCGCGCACCGAGCGCTCGACGAACAGGAAGAGCCGCCGAACGCTGATGTAGCGCCAGAGCGGATCGGCGCCGGTCGTACGGGCGCCCCACACGCGGATGCCCGCGCCGGGACGGTGGCGCACGATGTTGATGTTCTTGATGTTGACGAAGCCCTGCTCCTTGTCGGAGAGCTGGGTCACGAGCTGCGCCACGCCGCTCACCGGCTCGTTGGCCGGGGCCTTGTGCACGCCGCCGCCGGCCTTGAGGTCGGTGGCCGCGATCACGCCGCAGACGTGGCCGGACGGGGGCGCGACCACGTAGCGGTCGTGCGGGCCGGTCGACAGCGGGTTGTCGACGATGAACCAGGGGCCGTAGGCGGCGCCGTGGCCCACGTCATCGCGGGGGATGACGCGGTCGAGCAGCTGCTCGTTGGAGAAGTTGTTGAAGCGGAGCTCGCGGGCCTGGGCGTCGCCCTGGGTCTGCAGGATCTCGACCTCGTAGGGGCTCTCGTCCTTGGTCCAGCGCAGCTCGTCGACCGGCATGTCGGCGGGGTTGCGGGTGAGGAAGTACCGGGGGGTCTCCATCACCGCGAACAGGTCGCCGCGGCCCTTCGGACCGGCGTAGTCGAGGATCGCCTGCTGCCAGTCACGCTTGAGGCCGGGGGCGGCCAGCATGGCGACGGCGCTGACGGTGTCGTACGCAGCCTCAAGCACGCCGCGCTTGTTCGGGCCGGGGGTGCCAGCGGACTGGATGACCACGGTCGGGTAGGCGGTGGCGCCGCCGTTCTCGAAGAAGCCGAGGACGGCGATCTCGAGGCGGTGCATGCCGGGGTGCTGGCGCAGCCACTTGTTCCAGGAGCCGCGGGCTTCGGGGGCGAGGCTGTCCCAGGTGGCCTTGGCCTTGGCCTCAGTCGTCTTGGCCGACTGCGACACGATCTGGATGAACAGCTTCTCGGCGAACTCGTAGCGCCACTCTTCGAAGCTGGTCAGGCTGGTGACGGCCGGGGCGCTGCCCGCGAGGGCGGCGTGGATGGCCTCCACGTCGATCGTGACGGGCTTCTTCTTGTCATCAGCCGCGGCGAGGTTGCCGCTGTGGCCGATGTCGTTGGGGATCGCGAAGCCCTTGATGAGCTCGAGCACCTTGAGCTCGTCAGCGCCGAAGCTCAGGTCCCACTCGCCCTTCTGGGTGGTGCTGACCAGGGTGCGGCTCACCGGGAAGCGGATGGTGTCGCCGCTCTCGCCCTTGATGGTGATCGTGTTGTCGGGGCTGGGGGGCTGGAGCTCCCACTTGCCCGGCAGCGACTCGCTGATCAGCTGCTTGAGGCGGTTGTCGTCCTTCGGGGCGACCGCGGTGGTCGGCTTCGCCGGGGCGGGCTTGCCAGCCTCGCCAGCGGGGCCAGCGGCGGGCGCCGCGGCAGCGGCGGGGGCGGCGGCCTCTTCCGGCGCGGCGAGGAGCAGGTTGCGGAAGGCGAGCGCACGGTTCCAGGACAGCAGGGGGTTGGCCTCCGCGATCGGGAGGAACATGCCCTCAGCCTTGCCCTTGCCGGGGATGAAGCTGGTCGGCAGGGTCAGCACGGCGATGAAGCCGGTGTCGGTGGTCGACGAGGGCTGAACTGGCCGGGGTCCGGCCGAGATCTCCTCGATGTAGACTCCTGGAGTCTTGTACTCGGGCATGAGTCCTCCGATGGCGGTGGGGTGAAGGCGCGTCGCCGGGAGCGTGGCGTCGAACCAGTGTGCTCATCCCTGCGGCGGGATGGCCTCCTCGCGAGGAGCGAGACTGTAGTGGACCTCCATGGTGCCGGCGACGACGCGCTGGGCGAGCGCGTGCCGCACGGGGCCCATGTTCTGCTCGGTCGACAGCGCCATGAGCGGTCGACGCGTGCCCCGGAAACCCCGGAGCAGGTCCTTGAAAAAGCTGAGCTTGGCTGAGGGAGCGGCGAGGCTGGTCGCCACGGCCCACTGCTCGCGGAGCGGGGAGCGGATCCTCATCCGATGTTGATCATCGGGCCGGCGATCTCCACCTTGGCCCCGCCAGAGATCTTGACCGCGGCGCCGCCCTTGATCTCGACGTTGGCGCCGCTCTCGACCTGGACCTTGGTGCCGCCCTTGACCAGGATCTTGGCGTCGCCCTTGACCTCGATGTCTTTGGCCTGGACGGTGACGGTGTTGGTGGCCTTGACGGTGATGGTCTTGTCGGTCTCGAGCGTGATCGAGCCGCTCTTCTTGTCCATCGTCATCTTGACCTTCTGGCCAGCGACGAAGAGGTCGATGCCTTCGCCGCCGCTCTTGTCGCGGAAGGTCAGCTCGTTGCCCGCCTTGGTCAAGATCTGCTTGATGGCGTTCTTGCCGTCAGCGTCGGCGGTCTTGGGCTTGTTGTTGCCGCTGTAGAAGGCCCCGATGATGACCATCGCGTCGGCGTTGGTCTGGTCGCCGCGGATGAGCACGACCTCGTCGCCGGTCTCGGGCAAGAAGAAAAAGCCCGTCTTGTTGCTGGCGATCGGCTGGACGATGCGCAGCCAAGGCAGGACCAGGGGCTTGGGGAAGCCCTGGATCTCGACCTGGACGCGGCCCAAGCTGAGGGGGTCTTTGGTGCTCTTCACCGTGCCGAAGAGCACGACGGGCGTGAAGCTCGGGTCGGTCTCGAACAAGGGAACCTCGGCGGGGCGGGGAGCAGGCGGGCCGGTCATAGCACATTCGGCCTAGGGGTGTGACCGGGGACATGCGGGCGGAGGGAGGGCCGATGGGTCGGAGGCGGCCCGGGGCGCCGTGGCAGCGGGCCAGGGCGCCGCGCTGCTTGCGCCGCCGCGGGCCCAAGCCCGAAGGTGCACCGCGCGCCGGCGCGCCCCGTGGGTCGATGGGCCCACTGTAGGCTGCGGCGTGCACCGTGGAACACCCTCACGTTGTCGACGCGGGAGGATGTCGTCAGGCAGACCGATCTGGTGGTGAGCCGGCCAGCCCTCGGCTGAAGCCGGCCCCACGGCGGGTGGCGCGCAGGCTGGGGCCGCCGCGTTGGGATAGCCTGCGCCCAGCCGGCGCTCGCGCGCCGAGGAGTGCACATGGGTCAAGCCGCCGCCCGGGTCGGGGATCTGCTCAAACAAGACGCCCCCCATTGCCACGCGCCCATCCACCCGCCGGCCCCCGCGCCGACGCCCGCGGCGCACCCGGCCTTGCCCTTGGCGATCACCGGCCCTGGGGTTCCGACGGTCATGGTCGGCAAGAAGCCGGCGGCGGTGCTCGGCGACATGTCGGCGCCGTGCATGTTGCCCTCCTGTGTGCCGGGCGGCCCCGGCATGATCGCCAAGGGCTCGGCCACGGTGATGATCGGCAAGAAGCCCGCCGCCCGCGTCAATGACATGACCAACCACGCGAGCTGCGTGGCGCCGATCCCCTCGCCGGTCGGCAAGATCCTGCCGCCGGGCTGCCCCACGGTGAAGATCGGCGGTTGAGGCCGCATCCGGCGCGCGGGTCGGCGAAGTTCCGAGGGAGGGGGCACCAGCGCGGCGCCTGCCCTCTTGTGTGGAGGTGTCTGTGGACGACAGGGAGCCGTGGAAGGTCGCCAACCAGCGCTTCCTCGCAGAGCTGGTCGAGGCGGTCTACGACGACCTCGTGCAGCGCGGCGAGCGCGGGCCCCAGCCGCTGCGCCCGCCCCGCGGCATGGACTGGCCCATTTGGACTGGGCCACGCGGCAGCCAGGCCGTGGTGCGCTCGGTCTGCGACCTGCTCGGCCTCGACCGTTTTGAGCGCGACCTGCTGGTGCTCGCCGCGGCGATGGAGCTCGACGGCCGCATCGCCTCGCTCTGTGAGGTCTGCCACGGCAACCCGCAGCTCAACCACCCCACGCTGAGCCTCGCGCTGACCACCTTCGCTGGCGCCCGGTGGGACGCGATCTCCCCCGAGTCGGCGCTGCGGCGCTACCGGCTGGTCGAGCTCGACGCGGGGCCCGTCTCTTCGGTGGCCCGCCTCAAGGCCGATCCGCGCGTGGTCTTTGGCCTGCTCGGCATTCAAGACCTCGACCCGCGGCTGCGCATGCGGGTGCAAGAGGCCAGCGATCCGGTCGCGGGGCGCCTGTCCAAGAGCCAAGGCAGCGTGCGCGACGCCGCTGTCGGCGCGGTGCGGGCGGGGGCGGCCCGCCGCTCGACGCCGATCATCCAGCTGTTGGGCGACGATCAGCGCGCCGGCCTCAACGTGGCGCGCTCGACCTGCGAGGCGCTGGAGCTGCGCGGCGAGCGCATCCCCGCCGACGTGCTGCCCACCGACGTGCGCGAGCTGGAAGAGCTGATCGCGCTCTGGCGCCGCGAGACCATGTTGTCGCGCCGCGCGCTGATCTTGGACCTCTACGGCATGCGCGCAGAAGATCGCGGCCTGCAGTCGGCGGTCAACCGCATCCTGTCTGAGAACGACGGCGTGACCATCCTCGTCGCGCAGGACCGCTGGAACGGCAGCTACAAGGCCAGCGCGGTCTACGACGTCGGGCGCCCGACGCTCTGGGAGCAGCAGGGCCTCTGGAATGACGTGCTGGGGGGCAAGCTCGTCGTCGACCGCGACCAGTACGGCACGGGCGATGGCGTCGAGGTGCTCACCGCGAGCTTCGACCTCGACGGCCGCAGCATCCAGGCCGCGGTGCTGCAGGGCGCGGGCATGAAGAAGGGCCAGCTCGACTTCGACGCCTGCTGGGAGGCCTGCCGGGTGCACGCCCGGGCGAACCTGACCGAGCTGGCCCAGCGGGTCGAGAGCAAGGCCGACTGGGGCGATCTGGTGCTGCCCCCCACCGCCATGCAGCTGCTGGTCGAGATCGAGGCGCAGGTGCGCAACCGCCTGACCGTCTATGGCCGCTGGGGCCTCGGCGGCCGGACGGGCCGGGGCAAGGGCATCGCGGTCATGTTCAGTGGCCCCTCGGGGGTGGGCAAGACCTTGGCCGCCGAGGTGCTCGCCAACCGCCTGCGCCTCGACCTCTGGCGCATCGATCTGAGCGCGGTGGTCAGCAAGTACATCGGCGAGACCCAAAAGAACCTGCGGCGCGTCTTTGACGCCGCCGAGGGCGGCGGCGCGGTGCTGCTCTTCGACGAGGCCGACTCCCTTTTCTCGAAGCGGACCCAAGTCAAGGATCACCACGACCGGCACGCCAACATGGAGGTCGGCTACCTGTTGCAGCGGATGGAGGCCTACCGTGGCCTCGCCATCCTCACGACCAACATGAAGAGCAGCATCGACGGCGCTTTTGTGCGGCGCTTGCGCTACATGGTCGAGTTCCCCTTCCCCGACTTTGACGCCCGGGCCGAGATCTGGCGCCGGGTGCTGCCCGAGAGCGTGCCCACCGAGGGCATCAGCGCCGAGCGCCTCGCCCAGCTGCACGTGACCGGCGCGGTCATCCGCTCGGTGGCGATCAACGCCGCCTTCCGCGCGGCCGACGAGGGCGTGCCGCTGCAGATGCGCCACATGCTCTCGGCCACCCGCCGGCAGTACCAGATGCTCGGCCAGCCGCTCAGCGACCTCGAGATCGACGGCTGGGTCGAAGGACAGATGGCCTCGCGCTGAACCCTGCGGACGGCGAGGAGCTGCGCGGGGCAAGCCGCCTCGCGCGCGGCAGGGAGCGGAGGGGGGCGCAGCCGTCGGCGCAGCCGACCGAGCGCAGCGACGCCCCGCAGCGCCCGACCCTGGCGCGGCGCGCCAGGGTGCCGCCCACCACAATCAGCCCGCGAGGGCCGCTTAGGGCTCGTTGATCGGGTCGGGGAAGCGGGTGCCCGGGGGCGCCTTGAGCTGGTTGACGAAGAGCGGGCTGACCGCGGGCTCGAAGAAGGGGCCGCCGCCCACCGGCACGCGCACCGACATGTTGATCACCGGCTGCATCGGCTTCTTCATGCTCAACATCATGTTCGAGAAGGCCTCGTCTTGGATGTTGGGCAGCGGGCGGATGGCGACGCGCAGGTCGTAGGGGGCGGCGATGTTGTCGGCCAGCTCGGTCAAGCGGGCCGCGGTCGGGCTGTCGCCCAGGTCTTTGGCCAAGGCGCGGGCGAAGCTGAGCGCGTCGGGGCCCATCGTGCCGGCGGGCACACGCACCAAGAAGGTGCGGTGCATTTGGATGCCGGTGAGAATTGCGCCCAGCGCTGGCACGTTGAAGGGCACCAGCGCGGCCCGGGTCATGTCTTCGGGCATGGGGTCTTCGCTGGCCATCACCAGGTACGAGGTCTTGATGAGGATGCCCCGCTGCCAGCGCAATGAAGGCAGACGAGCGGTCTGCACGCCATTCTCATCTTTGACCACCCAGCTCAGCGTGCCCTCGACCTCGCCTTGGCTGCGGTACCAGGCCTGGAGGTTGGCCGGCATGTCGTCGATGGGCACCTTGGGTGGGATGACCGCCGGCTTGCCGGGCAGCTTGCGGCCAAAAAGTTCGCGCAAGGCCGGGGTCAGCGTCACGCCCAGGCTGACCCAGCGCGGGTCGACGCCCTCAATCGGCCGGTCGGGGCCCTCGCCCAGCAGCAAGATCGGCTCATCGGGCTCTTGCAGCTTGGGCCATTGGCCGATCTCGTAGGGCATCACCACGATGTGGGCGCCGTCGGACTCTTCTTCGGCGAATTGCCCGAAGACCTTCACCGACGAGAAGCCCGCTTGGATGAGGATGTCGCGCACCCACTGCATCATGCGCTCGTGGGTGAGGCTGAGCATGATGCGGGTCTGGACGTAGGGGTTCATGCGTACCTCGAAGGGGGCGGACGGTCGGGCCCGCTCGGGGAGCTCGGGCCGCATCCTCGCACGGGCGGGCCTAGCCCACGTCGAAGCGCGCGAACTCCATCGTGAACTGGCCGCGGCCGCGGGTCATGCTGCGCAGGTCGGTCGCGTAGCCGAGCAGGCGGTGCAGGCTGCACTCGCCGAGGATGGTGCTCGTGCCCATCTCGCTCTCTTGGCCCGAGATCGACGCGCCGCGGCTCTGCAGGTCGCCGAGCACCGAGCCCACGTTCTCGTCGGGCACGATGACCTCGACGCGCATTCGGGGGCGGAGGACCTCGCCGCCGGCCGCGGCGATCGCCTCGCGAATGGCCTGCGAGGCGGCGATGCGCAGGGCCTGCGGCGTGCTCATCTCGCCGAAGAGCTCGACCTCATCGAGCTCGACGCCCACGTCTTGCAGGGGCGCGCCCTCGCTCGGGCCGGCCATGGTCGCGTCGTGCACGCCGGACACCAGCGCGGCGAGCTGGGCGGGGCTGAGCGCCGCGCCGGGCGGCGAGACCTTGGGCTTGCAGCGCTCTTCGTTGCCGGCGTCGCGGTCGCGGGCCCAGGCGCGGGCCACGCAGCGGGCCTTGAGGGTGACCGTCTCTTGGCCCATGTGCAGCTGGCGGTCGACCAAGGTGTCGGCGCGGCCTTTGCCGGCGACGGTCTCGCGGGTCATCACCAGGGGCTTGCCGGCGCGGATCTTGAGGCCGTACTCGCGCTCGATGCGCTCAAAAAGGATCTGCAGGTGCAGCTCGCCCATGCCGCGCAAAATGCGCTGGCCGGTGTCTTTGTCGTCGATGAAGCGCACGGTGGGGTCTTCTTCGCAGATCTTCTCGAAGACCTCGGTCAGCTTCTCCTCTTCTTTGGCGCTCATCGGCTCGACGGCGAGGCCGAGCACCGGCTCTTTGGCGTCGATGCGCTCGAGCAGCAGCTCGGGGCCCTCGGTCGACAGCACGGTGTCGCCGGTGGTCGCCCAGCGCACGCCGGCCAGCAGCACGATCTGGCCGGCGCTGGCCAGCTCGATCTTCTTCTTGTTGCCCGCGTCGACCGCGAACAGGCGGGCCACCCGCTCGGCTTTGGCCCGGCCGCCGATGCGGATCTCTTGGCCCGGCTCGATCTGGCCCCGGTAGATCCGGATGAAGACGTGGCGCCGCCCCTCCCACATCTGGACCTTGAAGGCCAGCGCGACAAGGTCACCCTCGGGGCTCATCTCGACGAAGGCCTCTTCGTCGGCGCCGCCGACCACCTTGGCGATCGCCGCCGGGCGCTCGAGCGGGTTGGGCAGGAGCTTGAGCGCGCCGTCGAGCAGGGGCTGCACGCCCCAGTTGCGCAGCGCGCTGCCGCCGAAGACCGACTGGATCTTGCGGTTGATCGTGGCCTTTCGCAGCGCTGCCCAGAGCTGGGCCTCATCGACCTCTTCGCCGCCAAAAACGGCGTCTTCGAGGCCCGGATCAGCCTCGGCGGCGGCGATGAGCATGGTCTCGCGGTGGCGTTGCAGCAGCGCGGTGAGCTCTTCGGGCACCGGGCCACGGCTGACGTGCTCGCCGTTGTCGCCTGCGAAGCTGATCAGCTCTTGTTTGACCAGATCGATGACCGCGAGGCGCTCGGGCACCGGCACGCAGATGGGCACGGGGTGACCGCCGAGGCGGCGCTCGACGGCGGCCATGGTGCGGTCGAGGTCGGCGCCGGGCCGATCCATCTTGTTGACGAAGATGACGCGGGGCACGTCAAAGCGGCTCGCTTGGCGCCAGACGGTCTCGGTCTGGGGCTCGACCCCGCGCACGCCGTCCATGACGATGACCGCGCCGTCGAGCACGCGCATGGCGCGCTCGACCTCGATGGTGAAGTCGACGTGCCCGGGCGTGTCGATGACCTGGAAGGTGTGGTCATTCCACGGGCACTGGGTCACGGCGGCGCCGATGGTGATGCCGTGGGCCTTCTCTTCGGCCATAAAGTCCATCGTCGCGGCGCCGTCGTGCACCTCGCCGATCTTGTGGCTCGCACCCGTGTAATAGAGGATGCGCTCGGTCAGCGTGGTCTTGCCGGCGTCGATGTGGGCCGCGATGCCGATGTTGCGGACGGTCTCGAGGTTGATGTGGGGTTTCGCCGCCTTCTTCGCCACGATGTCCTCCGCTCTCTGGCGCGGCCCCGCCGCGGTGGCGGGGCGCTGCAGCGCCGTGCAGGCGGTCTGGCCGCCGGGCCGGCGGGCTAACCCGGCAGATCGGGGGCAGGCCGGGCTGCGTGTGGGGATGCGGTGACAGCGGGGGAGGAGGGGGTCCGGCGGCGGTCCGCGCTGGATAGCGGCGCGCAGAGACCCTGGAGGTGGGATGGGCGGCATCTTGTTGTTGGAGGATGGGCGCAGCTTTGAGGGCGAGGCCTTTGGCGCCCGCGGCAGCCGCGTCGCTGAGGTCGTCTTCAACACCGCGATGACCGGCTACCAAGAGGTCCTCACCGACCCCTCGTACCGCGAGCAGATCGTGGTCATGACCACGAGCCACGTCGGCAACACCGGGGTCAACGGCGAAGACCCCGAGTCCGAGGCCATTCACGTCAGCGGCTTCGTGGCGCGGCGCTTCTCACGCCTGCACAGCAGCCACCGGGCCACGGGCGGCCTCGAGCAGGCGCTCAAGCGCGCGGGGGTGCCTGGCCTGCACGGCATCGACACCCGGGCGCTGGTGCGGCACATCCGCGACAAGGGCGCGATGAAGGCCGTGATCAGCACGGACGGCCAGAGCATCGAGGCCCTGGGCAAGCTGCTCGACACTTGGCCGGGGATGGAGGGGCGGGCCCTCGCCGGCGAGGTCTGCACCCCGACCCCCTACGTCTACCACCAGCCCAGCGCCCCCCGGGCCCGGGTCACCGTGGTCGATGGCGGTTGCAAGCGCAACATTTTGCGGCTGCTCGCCGAGGCGAACTGCGCGGTGCGGGTCGAGCCGATCACCGCCAGCGCCGCCGATTGGATGCGCGACGCCGACCTCATCTTCTTGAGCAACGGGCCGGGCGACCCCGCCGCCCTGACCGGGGCGATCGCCGAGCTCAAGCAGGTGGTTGGCGCCATGCCCGCGGTCGGCATCTGCCTCGGCCACCAGCTGCTCGGCCTCGCCATCGGCTCGACCACCTACAAGATGCCCTTTGGCCACCGTGGCGCGAACCACCCGGTCAAAGACCACGAGACCGGCCGGGTCGAGATCACCAGCCAAAACCACGGCTTCTGCGTCGACCGCGCGGGCATTGAGGCCGCCGGCGGCGTGGTGACCCACACGAACCTCAACGACGGCACGGTCTCGGGCTTCCGCCACGACGGCCTGCGCGTGATGGGCGTGCAGTTCCACCCCGAGGCCTGCCCGGGCCCGCGCGAGGCCAGCCACCTCGTGCTCGACCGCTACCTGCGCTTCGCCGGGGTCTGAGGCGACCCGCCCGGCGGCCTCATCGGGTGAGGTCGAGGGCGGTGGCGCCCCTTGGCGGTCGCGGCCGGGCTCAGGGCCTGTAAACGAACCTCCCGCCGCGGCCCCAAACGGGTGATCTTCCCGTATGGACCCTCGCCCCCGCCTCCGCCGCCCTGACCGCAACCAGCTGCACCTCCGCGCCTTCGATCTCGAAGAGCTCGTGCCGCCCGA
>JAEUKK010000021.1 GCA_016792625.1 Deltaproteobacteria bacterium
CTCGCCGGCCTTCGCGCCGACGACCCAGACTTGGCGCGCGCCTACATCTACGCCAAGTTGATCGCCGCTGCGCTCGCCGACCGAATGACCCGCCAATGGCGGGCTTTTTCCCCCTACGGCCTCCCTGTTCGCGATGGGGACCTGGCGAGTTTGGCAGAGCTTCGTTGAGGACCTCCGCGTTGCCATCCGGGGCTACCTGCGCCGCCAGCCATTTCAGCGGGCACAGAGTAGGGCTGCGTTCCGCCTCCCAGAAGCCAGGAGGAAGCGACGACATCAGCGAATACCGGAGGGTCCCTGGATGGGTCAATGTTAGCGCTTATGGGCCGGCGGCCCCCGGCATCGACAACAACGAGCCGAGTGGTCAGCGCGACCGAGTTCGTCGACGAACGGAAGCCCACCGTCGTGAGCGGGAGTCGAATCAAGCGAATCCAGTATGACAACAGACCCCGGCCCCGCGCCCGCCGCGCCCACAACAGACCCGCGGCAGGGAGCGGAGCGGCCGCGCAGCGGGTCGCCGGCCCCGCCGGCGACGGAGCGCAGCGACCCCGCGCAGCGCCCGGCCCGCCGGGCCCCGCCCGGCGGGGCCGCCCGACCACCCGGATCGCCGCGCTGCCGCTTAGGGCTCGTCGAGCAGCAGGCCCAGGTCGGCGACGATGTTGTCGGGGGGCTCTTCCGACCAGATGTTCGAGAGCTGGTAGGTCGCGCCGCCCACCGTGACCGTCAGCGTGTGGCTGACCGGCACCCCCGCCGGCTTGGGCACGCCGACCCAGGCCACGGCCTGCGTGTTCGGGCCGCCCTGGACGTTCTTGCCCGCCCGGTAGCTGCCCGGCTTGGGGCTCGCCGCCACGGCCTGGCTGGTGACCACCCAGTTCGTGCCGTTGGCCGGGGTGCGGGCCACGCTGAGCTTGAAGGGCGAGGCCTGCCCATCGAGGCGCAGCATCACGAGCAGGCCGCCGTTGTTCGCGGCGCAGGCCAGCGGGCCGGCCACCTTCCACCGCCCCTGGGCGCTGGCCGCCGGGCCCCACACCTCGTCGTGGGTCAGCTCGATGCGGGGCTGGTTGGCGTCACCGAGGTGCAAGACCGCCGGCAGCTTCGGCGTGCCGTCGTTGACGAAGGTGACCGTGCCTGGGGCTGAGCCCCCGCGCAGAACGGCGTAGTGGCCCGGCTTGCCCAGCGACACGAGGCCGCCGCCGCCCTCGACGACCACGGTCAAGGTCGAGGTGTTGGCCGAGACCGTGTGGCTGGCAGACTTGACGTGAACAGCGTGCGCGAGCTTGAGATCGATGGGCATGGGCTCCTCGGACGCGCGGGCGGGGCGCGCGTGGTAGCGTCCTAATCGACGGCGGCGCCCACTGGCGGGCCGCAATGGAGCCTGGCGTGTCCCCCCCCTCCACCCCTGATGGCCTCGGCCCCGATGGGCTCGGCGATGGCACCTTCGACCTCACGGTCGCCCCGCCGCCGCTGCGCAGCGCCGCCGAGGCCGCCGCCGTTGGCGCGGCTGGCGCGCTTGGAACGGCGTCGGGCTCGCTGACCTCGCCGACCACCACGCTGCAGTTCCACGTCGGCGCCGCGGCCCGGCCCCTCGCCCACACGGTCAGCATCGACGGCCCGCCCGCCCCCGAGGTGCTGGTCGCCGAGCCGCCCACCGCGCCCTTCGCCGGCCGCTACCAGATCGGCGTCGAGCTCGACCGGGGCGGCTCGGGCTCGATCTGGCTCGCCGAAGACAGCGTGCTCGAGCGCGTGGTGGCGCTGAAGGTGCTGCGCGATCCGCTGGCCAGCGCGGCCCAGCGCGCGGCCTTCCTCAACGAGGCCCGGGTCACGGCCCAGCTCGAGCACCCCAACATCGTCCCCGTGCACGACGCCGGCGCCGATGAGGGCGGCCGGCCCTGGCTGGTGATGAAGCGGGTCGACGGCCGCAGCCTCTATGCGCTGATGCGCGAGCCCACGCCGCCCTCTGCCCTCGTGCCCTTGGGCGCCCGCCTGCGCGTGGCCCGCCAGGTGGCCACCGCCGTCGCCTACGCCCACAGCCGCGGCGTGCTGCACCGCGACATCAAGCCCCAGAACATCATGATCGGGCGTTTTGACGAGGCCCTGCTGCTCGACTGGGGCCTCGCTTGGCAGATCGGCCAGGGCGGCGCGCGGCTGGCGGGCAGCCCCGGCTATGTCGCGCCTGAGCTGCTCGGCGGCGGTGAGCCCAGCGCCCGCTCTGACCTCTGGTCGCTGGCCGTGGTCTGGGCCGAGCTCGCGCTCTGGGCGCCGCTCTACACCGGCGACACCCCCGCCCAGCGCCTGCGTCGCCCCCTGCTCGGGCCGCCCGAGGCCCTGGTCGGCGCCGAGGCCCTGGGGCCCCTGCGCGAGCTGCTGCTGCGCATGCTCGCCCCGCACCCCCACGACCGGCCCGCGGCGGTGGTCGACGCGATTGACGAGCTGGACACCATCCTCGACGGCCGCCAGCGGGTGGTGCGCGCCGAGTCTTGGCTGGTCCGCGCCGCCGAAGCCGAGCGCCGGTCGGCCCAGGCCCGTGAGCGCGCGGTGGCCGCCCGGGCTGAGGCCGAGGCCGCCCGCGCCGCCGTGCCCGCCTGGGCCCCCCTGGCCGACAAAGCCGACCTGCTCGCGGCCGAGCTGGCCGGGCGTGAGGCCGAGGCTGAGGCGACCCGCGCGGATGAAGAGGCCCTCGCCTCGGCGGAGGCCGCGCTGGGCGAGGCGCCGGGTTTTGAGCCCGCCCGCGAGGCCGCCGCCCGCCTCTCGCTCGACCGCCACCACCGCGCCCTCGCCGCCGGTGAGGGCGCCATCGCCGACTTCTTCGCCCGCCGGGTGCGGGCGATCGGCGCCCGGGCCTATGTGGCCGCCCTGCACCGGCCGGCCACCCTGCGCCTCGAGGGCCTGCCGGCGGGCTGCGGCGCGTCGCTCAGCCCCGTGCTCGAGGAGCACGCGCTGTGGCGCCTCGGCCCCGAGCGCCCGCTCTGGGCGCCCCACGCGGCGCCGGCGCACGAGGTCGAGGTCGAGCCGGGCGCCTGGTGCCTGCGCTGGTTTGACGCCGCCGGCCGCGTGGCCGCCACCACCCTGCGCCTCGCCCGCGGCGAGGCCTGGCGCAGCGCCCACCCGCTGCCCCTGATCGACGTGCCTGAGGGCTGGGCCTACGTGCCCGCCGGGCCTTGCCGGGTCGGCGGCGACCCCGAGCTGCGCACCCAGCTGGCCGACGGGGTGGTCGACCTGCCGGGCTTCTTGATCCGCCGGCTTCCGGTCAGCAACGCGGAGTACCGCGCCTTTTTGGTCGACCTCGCCGCGGTCGACCCCGCGCTGGCCGACGCCCGCCGCCCGCGCCTGCGCAGCATGTCCAGCGGCCGGGCGAGCCCGCTCTGGCCGGCTTTTGACCCCGCCGACCCCTACCCGCTGCCCTTCGTCGACAGCGAGGGCGATCAGCACCTGCCGACCTGGCCGGTCTTCGGCGTGGACTGGGCCGACGCGGTGGCTTTTGCCGCCTGGGCGGGCGCCCGGCTGCCCACCGAGCCCGAGTGGGAGAAGGCGGGCCGCGGCGGCGACGGGCGGCTCTTCCCCTGGGGCGGGCGTTTTGACGCGAGCCTCTGCCTGATGGCCGACAGCCACCCGGGCAAACGTGCGCCCCGCCCGGTCGGCTTTGCGGCGGGCGACGAGAGCGCCTACGGCGTGCGCGATCTGGCGGGCGGCTGCCGGGAGTGGTGCGCCGAGGCCGAGTTCGACGGGCGCCGCGACGAGCGCCCGGTGCGCGGCGGCGCCTGGACGGGCTCGGCCCGCCTGAGCCGGCTGGCCAACCGCTTCGGCTACGCCGCCGACCTCTGCTCGGCCCACGTCGGCCTGCGCTTGGCCCGCGACCTGCCGGCGGGCTGAGGGGCGCGCGCCACGCGGGGTCAGGGCCCTGTGTGTCTGAGGGCCAGGAGTGTGTCGACCAGCGGCACCTTTTGGAGACTTCTGGTGACGCGTGCGCTATGCTGTCAGGGCCGACGTTCTCGGGGCCCTCTCTCTGTGCGCCCCGCCGCGTCCTGCGCCGCTGATCTGGTCCGCCGCTGTTCCCCTGCCCGTCCCCGCGCTCCTCGAGGTCCGCCCATGAAACGACTTGGCTTGATCGCCCTCACCCTGCTCATGGCCTGCGAAGACGCGGGCAAGACCGACTCGGGCGCCTCTGACGGCGGCGGCGACGGCGCCACCGACGGGACGGACGGCACCACCGACGGCACGGACGGCGCCGACGGCACCACCGACGGCACCGACGGGACGGACGGCACCGACGGGACGGACGGCACCGACGGGACGGACGGCACCGACGGCACCACCGACGGGACGGACGGCACCGACGGCACGGTCGACCCCGACGGCGACGACGATGGCGTGCCCGCCGCTGATGACTGCGATGACGCCGACGCCACGGTCGGCCTGCCGACCGCCTGGTACGTCGACGCCGACGGCGACGGGCGCGGCAACGCCGACATCAGCGCCGAGCTCTGCGCGGCCCGCACCGGCTTCGTCGAGAGCAGCGATGACTGCGATGACACCGACGCGACCGCCTACCCCGGCGCGCCCGAGACCTGCGACGGCGTCGACAACGACTGCGACGCCCTGGTCGACGGCGACGACAGCGATCTGGCCGGCGGCGGGGGCGTGACCCTCTACGTCGACGCCGACAACGACGGCTACGGCGACACCGCGATGCTCAGCGACAGCTGCCGCCTCGAGGCGGGCCTCTCGCTCATCGGCGGCGACTGCGACGACAGCGACGGCGCGGTCACCTTGGGCGACTGGTACTACCCCGATCTCGACAACGACGGCGCGGGCAGCATGGAGATCACGGTGCAGGCCTGCACCATGCCCGCTGGTCACCAGCTCAGCGGCACCGACTGCGACGACATCGACCCCGACGCCTTCCCCGGCGCGCCCGAGACCTGCGACAGCGTCGACAATGACTGCGATGGGCTGGTCGACGGCGACGACACCGACTTTGTGGCCGGCACCGAGATCAGCGTCTACGCCGACGTGGACGGCGACGGCTTCGGCGACAGCGCGACCGTGACCACCGCCTGTGGTGTGGGCGAGGGTGAGTCCCGCCTCGGCGGCGACTGCGACGACAGCGACCCGATGGTCACCCTCGGCGACTGGTTCTACGGGGATGTCGACGGCGACGGCTTTGGCGGCCTGGTCTACCGCACCCGCGCCTGCACGCAGCCCGCTGGCTACGTCGTCGACGCGACCGACTGCGACGACAGCGAAGAGCTGGTCAACCCGGCCCGCGTCGAGATCTGCAACGGCGGCGTCGACGACGACTGCGATGCCGTCGCTGATGACGCCGACGCTGACGTCGATCTGGCCACCGGCACCTGGTTCTACCCCGACACCGACGGCGACACCTACGGGGCCGAGGCCTCGATCCCGGTGTCGGCCTGCGCCTTGCCCGACGGCTACGCCGTGGACGACGCCGACTGCGACGACGCGGCCTCGGCGGTGAACCCCGACGCGACCGAGGCCTGCGGCGACGGAATCGACAACAACTGCGACGGCGGGGCCTTTGGCTGCGACCGCTCGGGCGCGGTGCCCGCGGCCAGCCTCAGCGCCGTGTGGACCGGCGCCACGACCTATGACTACACCGGCGAGACGGTGAGCGCCGACGGCGACATCGACGGCGATGGCTACGATGACCTGATCATCGGCGCCCAGGGCGCTGACCCGGGCAGCCGCAGCTCGGCGGGCAAGGCCTACGTGGTCTATGGCAGCGCCAGCCCGACCAGCGGCGCCCTGGCCAGCGCCGGCGCGGTCATCGAGGGCGCCACCTCGTCTGACTACCTGGGCTACCAGGTCGACATCGTCGGCGACGTGAACGACGACGGCTACGATGACTTCCTCGTCGGCGCCTATGGGCAAGACACCGGCGCCAGCAGCGCCGGCGCCAGCTACCTCTTCCTCGGCAGCGCCACGCGGCGCAGCGGCACGCTGGCGCCCACCGCGGCCAACGCCACCTTCACCGGCAGCGGCTCGAGCCACTACACCGGCTACGGCGTGGCGGGCGCGGGCGACGTCGACGGCGACGGCTACGACGACATGCTCATCGCGGGCTACGGCGTGGGCTCGTCGTACGGCGCGGTCTACCTGATCTACGGCAGCGCCAGCCCGGCCAACACCTCGCTGACCAGCAGCGTGCCGAGCTTCGCGGGCGCGGGCAGCTTCGACAACTTCGGCTACCGCTACAGCAACGCCGCGCTCGACCACGACGGCGACGGGCTCAGCGATCTGGCGCTCGGTGAGTCGGGCGATGACACCGTGGCCAGCGGCGTCGGCCGCGTCTACCTGAACTACGGCGACGCCGTGCGCTACACGGGGTCGACCGCCGCCACCGCCGCTGACGCGACCTTCAACGGCCCGACCTCCGCCGCGGGTGACACCGCCTTCGGCTTTGCCATCGCCGACGGCACCGACATGAACGGCGACGGCTACGATGATCTCGCGGTCGGCGGCTTCTACTACGACGCGGCGGCCTACGACGCGGGCGGGGTGTTCATCTACCTCGGCAGCGCCACCCGGCGGTCGGGCCTCGTGGCGAACACCGCGATGGACGCCACCGTGCTCGGCGTGGCCAGCTCCGACCTCTTTGGCCGCGACGTCTCGGGCGGCGCGGACGTGAACGGCGACATCTACGAGGACATCGTCGTGGGCGCCTACGCCTACGATCTGCCGAGCAGCGGGGCGGGCGCGGCCTTCGTGGTCACCGGGTCGCCCACGATCAGCGGCACCCGGTCGGCGAACGCGGGCGGCTTCTGGCTCACCGGCGCTGCCGCCTCGGATAACGCCGGCTACGGCGTCACCCTCGGCGACATCAACGGTGACGGCATCGGCGACGTGATCAGCGGCGCGCCCTACGGCGCGGTCAACCTGGGCGCGGTCGGCGTGCTCTTCGGCGCCGCGGGCCTCTGAGCCACGGCGGAGGACCCCCCGGGCGGGCGTGGGCCCTCCTGGGGGGTCTGTGTTTTTGGTGGGAGGGAGGAGGGGGACCGCCCCTCCCTCCCGCTCCCCTCAGCGCCCCGCCGCCGCGTCCACCTGAAAGCTGTACCCCACGCTCAAGTGCGGCTGGCTCGGCCGCAGGGGGTAGTCCACCTCGGCGAGGCTGGTGAAGGGCTGCAGGCGCAGGGTGTAGGTGCCCGCGGGCAGGGCGCCGTCCGAGGTCCAGCGCACGCTGCCCGCCGGCTCGGCGAAGAGCTCGCCGGCCAGCTCACCCCCGCTGTCGTCGCGGTCACCGGCGAAGAGCGACCAGCCCATGGGCACGGTCTCGGGGTGGCTGATGTTGAGCGTCACCACGCTGTCTTCGGCGAGGGTGAAGCGGTACCAGTCGACGAGGTCGTCGTCGGCGCCCAGGCCCTGCAGCATCCAGGCGCTGTGGGCCGCATTGGTGGGGACGTGCTTGGCCGCGTCGATCTGGTCGTTGGGCTCAAAGCAGTCGTCGGTCTCGATCCAGGCCCAGGTGGCGCGGGCGGCGTAGCTCTCGGGCGCGTCGAGCTCGGCGCCCCACTCGGCTAGGCGCATCGTGACCACCTCGCCCGGGCTGACCGCGGCCATGACCGCCACGCCCTCCTCGGGCGCCTTCTCGAGCTCGGTGTCGTCGATGCCCATGTCGGGGTGGTCGATGCTCACGCCCAGCGTGACCGGGTCGGCGTTGTCGCGCGGGCTCTCGAGCTGCAGGCTGAGCACACCCTTGAGCCGGTCGGCCGGGGCCACGAACTCGGCGCTCAGCGCCTCGGGCCGGGCCAAGGTGCCCTCCAACACGCCGCTCTGCGAGGTCGGGCTCACCGGCGTGCACTCGTTGAGGAGCGGGTCGATGACCGGTCCGCCGCCGTCCCCGCCGCCGCCGTCCCCGACCAGCTGGCCGCTGTCTCCGCCGCTGTCGTCCTTGCCCGCCTCGACGCAGGCGCTGAGCGCCGACAGGCTGAGCAGGGCGAGGAAGAGGGTGGACTTCTGGTGGCCTTTGCTCGACAACAGCGTGTGCATGGGTTTCCTCGTCGTTCTGGTGCGCAGCCCGGCGAGGCGCGCCTGCGCCTCCCCGCCGTGGCCCCCCTGCGATACCCAGCGGGCGTGAAGGGGCCGTGAACAGCCCCCGCCGCGGCCACCCCGGCCGGGCCGACGGGCTCCGATGCACAGCGCCGCCGATCACCCGCCCCTCCAGGTCCACCTCTTCGGCCGCCCTGCGGCGCTTTGGCAGGGTCAGCCCCTGGTCGGCCTGCGCAAAAAGGGCCTCGCGCTGCTGTGTTATCTCGCCCAGCTCGGGCGCCCGGCGCCGCGGGCCGCGCTGGCGACGCTGCTTTGGGGTGAGGGCCGGCTGGGCAACCTGCGCCAAGAGCTGCGCGCGCTGCGCCAGGCCCCGGGCGCCGACCATTGGCTGCAGGTCGACGAGGGCTGGGTGGCCGTCCGCGCTGAGACCGACGTCGCGCAGGCCAAGCTGAGCGGGCGCTGGCCCCCGGGTGAGCCGCTCGACGGCCTCGCCCTGCCCGACGCCCCGGATTGGGAGGCCTGGCGCGAGGCCCTGCTGCTCGAGCTCGACGCCGCCCGGGCCGGCCCGCGGGCCGACAGCCCCTCAGCCGACGCCTTGGTCGAGCTGCTCGCTGATCTGCATGGGCTGGCCGCCGGCCCGCTCGCCCCGCGGGTGCAGGCGGCGGCGGTGGGGGCCCCGGCCTGGCAGATCGCCGCCGCTGACGCCACCCTGCGCGCCCGGGGCTGGCTGCGGCCCGATGGGTCGTGGTCGGGCCCGCCCCGCAGCCCGGCGCCCAGCGCGGCCCGCCTGCTCGGCCGCGCCCTGTGGGAGGTCGAGGGCCCCAGCCCCGCCGCAGAGGCCCTGCTCCGCCGCGCCGGCGCCACCGCCGAGCTGGGCGCGCTCTGGCTGGCCCGGGCCCGCACGGGCACCCCCGGGGCCGCGGCCCGCGCGCTCGAGCTCTGCGCCGACGACGATCAGGCCGAGGCGCTGCGCCTCGCCGCCGAGGGCGCGCTGCGGGCGGGTGAGCGCGCCGCTGCGGTCGCCCACACCGCCGCCCTGCGCCAGCGCGGGGTGGATCGGCTCGACCCGGCCCTGCAGCTCGAGGCCTGCCTGCTCGAGGCCCGGGCGGCGACCGCGGCGGGGCGCTGGCGGGCGCTGGACGAGGCGGTGGCCGAGGCCCAGGCCCTCGTGCGCGCCCACGGCCTGCCCGACGGCGCGGCGCGGGTGGCGCTGTGGGTGGGGCACGGGGCGGTGGCCCGGGGCGAGGTCGCCTCGGGGCTCACCGCGCTCGAAGAGGCCCGCGAGGCCGTCGATCCGCTCACCCGGGCGGCCGCGCTGGCCGCGCTCGGGGCCCAGCACGGGCAGCGGGGCGCCTTGGCCGAGGCGGCGGCGGCCCACGAGGCGGCGCTGGCCGCGGTGCGCCAGCTCGGCGATCGGGCGGCGGCGGCGCGCATGTTGGTGAACATGGGGGCGACCGCCGAGCGCCAGGGCCGGGCCCGGGCGGCGCGGGCCTGCTTCGCCGACGCCCTGCGGCTGGCGGCGGCGGTGGGCGACCGGCGGGCGCGAGAGGCGGCGGGCCTCAACTTGGCCGAGCTCGAGCGCCGGCTGGGGCGCCTCGGCGCGGCGCGGGCGGCCTTGGGTGAGGCCACGGCGGGCGGGCTCAGCGGGCTCGCGCCCCGACAAGCGGCCTTCGCCCAGCAGACCCGGGGTGACCTCGAGCTCTGCTGCGGCCGCGCCGAAGAGGCGGCGAGCTGGTACAGCCGCGCCGCCACCGCCTGGGAGGCCGCCGAGGACCCGGTCGCCCAAGCCAGCGCCCGCTGGTTGGCCGGGCTGGCCGCGGCGGTCGAGCAGGGCGGCCTCGCCGCCCTGGCCTGGGACGCGGCGGCCGAGGCCCTGCCCCAGGCGGTCGCCGATCGCGCCGACCTGCGCGGCCTCGGCTTTGAAGAGCTGGTGCGCCTCGCGCCCGACCCCGAGCGGGCCGCCACGGCCCTCAATTCACGGGGCGAGGGCCTCGGCCCGGCCAGCGCGGCGCTGCGGGCGGTGCCGGCGGCCTTGGCCGGTATGCCCCCGGGTGCGGGTTGGGCGCCCGAGGGCCTCGACAGCCCGGCGACCGTCGTGAATGACGACATCGAGGCCACCTTCGACGAGCTGCTCGTGCTCGCGCTGCTGGCCCGCCGCGACCCGGCCTGGCGCCCCGCGCTCAGCGCCCTGCTCAGCCGCGCGGCCCAAGGCCTGCTGCCGGCCCAGGCGGCGGCCCTGCGCGCCCGCTTGTGGCTGCCCGAGGGCGGGCCCCGGGCCTGAACCACCCCCGTCAACGGGAGGGGAGGGGGCCGCCGGCGCCGCGGTCGCCGGCGGGCCGCGCAGCCGAGGTCTGCGCGGCGGCGCGCGCGCCGCGGTCGCGCGCGCAGGAGGGTCGGGTTGAGGTGGGGCGCGCCCCGCCTGCCTCAACCGCTCACCACCAGCCCTTGCTCGCGTCGGCCTTGCGCACGCCGCCAAAGAGGCCCAGCGCGCCGCCGAGCCCAGCGGTCACCCCGGCCCGGCCGCCGAGGCGCAGGCCCTCGGCCCCATAGGCCAGCGAGCCCTTGGCCGAGGCGCCCACGCCCGCCGAGGCCTCGCCCTCAGCCCCGCCATAGAGCTCGATGTTGGTGAAGGGCAAACGAAAGCCACCCTCGGCTTTGCCGCTGGCCCGCCCGGCATAGGCGCCGATGCCCGCCTCACCTTCGGCCGAGACGCCGTCCCAGCCGGCCTTGAGCTGCCCCTTGGCCTCGGCGTTGGCCGACATCAGCGAGGCGTCGGCCTCGCCCTTGAGCCGGGCGAAGCTGTTGAGCTGCTTGTCGCCCTCGGCGTGGCCGGCGACCAGGGCGCCCGCGGCCCCGAGCTCGGCCGAGGCGTCGAGGCCCTCGGCGCCGAGCGAGACCCCCAGCTCGGCCGCCCGGCGGGATTGCAGCGTGTCGAGGTGGTTCTTGTCGTCGCCGGCGCGCAGCACCTGCCCGACGTTCTCGGCCTCGCCCTTGGCGCCGACCTTGGGCAAGAACGCCGCGATGCTCTGGGGCTCGTCGTCAAACAGGCCCTGGTCGCCGGCCTGTGCGCTCGCAGCGCCGTCATGGCCCAAAATGCCCTTGGCCACGTCTTCAGCCTCGCCCTCAAAACTCGACTCGGCCTCGCCGGCGCCGGCCCCCGCGCCCGTGAGGTAGCCGGCCGCCGCGCCCAGCCCCGAGCCCACCGCGCCCAGGCCGGCGCCCGCGTAGCCGGCGGCGGCGCTGAGCCCCGAGCCCGCGTAGCCGGCCGCCGAGCTGAGGGCCGACATGATCCCCCAGCCGCCCGACGAGGTCGGCGCCGCGGCGGCCGGCGCGGGGGTGGCGGCGGCGCGGGCCGCTTGTGCGCGGGCGACGGCCTGGCGGTGGACGTGGCTCATGCGGCCTCCGGGGCTGCGCGCGCACGAATTCGGATCGGCGGCGCTCGACCTGGAGTCTATCCCTGCGCCGCGCCGCGCGCTCTCCCCGCGCTGCCTTGGCCCGACCCGCATAGACTCCGCCGCCCCTCCTCGCGCCGCCCGACCCCGAGGCCCCGTGCACTCCACAAACACCCCCGCCACGTTCATCACCATCGCCCCCGACAGCGCGGCGACCCGGGGCACCACGCCCCCGGTGCGCGAGCCGCCCAGCCTCGCCGCCCGCTGCCACGCCTTGATCGCGGCGGCGCCCTACGCACTGACCTCAGATGACGTGCTGTTCACCGCTTTCGCCGATGCCCGGGGCCTCGCCCCAGAGGATCGACCGGCGGCGCGGGCGGCCTTCTTCTCCAAGGGCCAGCCCTGCCTGCGGGCCTCGGCCCTGACCAAGACCTATGGCTGGGGCGTGCACCACGACGCCGAGGGGCGGGTGGCCCTGGTCGGGGTCGACGACCCGGCCTACGCGGCGCGGGCGGCGGGCCGCGGCCCGGCGGGTGAGGCGCTGACCGTCGTGGCCGCGATGCGTTCAAAACGCTGAACAGTGCGTTGCTTTGAGGGCGGGCCTCGCTGGCCTCTGCCCCCCCCCCTCCCTCTGTGTCTCGAGGCCCCCGTGCACACCACCCACCGCCTGCTCATCGGCGACGCCCGTGACCTGTCGGCGATCACGCCGGGGTCTGTGCAGCTCGTGGTCACCTCGCCGCCCTACCCCATGGTCGAGATGTGGGATGAGGCCTTCGCCGCCCTCGACCCGGCGGTGCCCGGTCTTTTGGCGGCCGGCGAGGGCATGGCGGCCTTCGCGGCCATGCACGCGAGCCTCGACCCGGTCTGGGCCGGCTGCGCGCGGGCGCTCTGCGAAGGTGGCCTGCTCTGCGTCAACATCGGCGACGCGACCCGCAGCCTCGCCGGGGAGTTTTGCCTCTACCCCAACCACGTGCGGCTCAGCGCGGCCCTCATGGCGCTGGGCCTGACCCCGCTGCCCGACGTGCTCTGGCGCAAGCCGACCAACGCGCCCAACAAGTTCATGGGCTCGGGTATGCTGCCCGCCGGGGCCTATGTCACCTACGAGCACGAGTACATCCTCATCTTCCGCAAGGGCGGCAAGCGGGTCTTCTCGGCCGAAGACCGCGCGCGCCGGGCCGCCTCGGCCTACTTCTGGGAGGAGCGGAACCTCTGGTTCTCGGACCTCTGGGCCGACCTGCCCGGCGCGGTCCAGCGCCTGCGCCCCGAAGACCCGCGGGCCCGCAGCGGGGCTTTTCCCTTCGAGCTGCCCTGGCGCCTCATCCACATGTACGCGCTGCAGGGCGATGTGGTGCTCGACCCCTTCGTGGGCACGGGCACGACCATGGCGGCGGCGCTGGCCGCGGGGCGCAGCAGCATCGGCGTCGAGCGGCTGCCCGGCCTCGCCCCCCTGGTCGCCGCGGCGCTCGACCGTGCGCTGGCCGAGGGCCCCGGGCGAGCGGCGGCGCGCTTGGCCGCCCACGCGCGGCGGATGGAGGAGCGGGCGGCGGCGGGCAAGCCGGCCGGCCATATGGCCCAGGCCTATGGGCTGCCGGTGGTGACCCGCCAAGAGGCGCTGCTGCAGCCGCTCATCCCCGTGGGCCTCAGCCGCAGCGGCGAGACCTGGACGGCGACCCACGCCCCCGCGCCCGGCCTGCCCGCCGCCGGCCCGACGGCCACCACCGCGCCCGCCGCCGCCGCGCGGGGTTAGCGCGCAGGGCGCCGGCCGCGCGCAGCTGCCCACCCCGTCCTGAGCGCCCGCCGCCGCCCCCTCCCGCCCGAGCCCCGAGCCCGCCATGCGCCCCCAGATCGCCCTCCCTCCCGTTCTTTTGGCGCTCAGCCTGGCCGCGGCCTGCGCGCCCCGCAGCAAGGGCGGCGCCCCCGCGTCTGAGACCGGCGGGGCCGCGGCGGCCGACTCCGCGGGCGACAGCGCGGCCCCCGCCCGCCAGGGCCCGGCCTACTCCAAGGGCAGCTGCCCGGCGCTGGTCGACGGCCGCAACAGCTTCCCCACCGGCGAGGCGACCTACGAGGTGACCCTCGACCTGCCCGCCGAGCCCCAGGGGGCGGCGGTGGTCTTCGTCTGGCATTGGCTCGGGGGCAACGCGGCCCAGGCGGCGCGGGCGATGCAGCTCGAGGCCGTGCGCGGCGACGACAAGGTCATCTTCGTGCTGCCCGACTCCAACGGCCACCAGTACGAGTGGCGCTTCACCGCGCGGCCCGAGGGCAACCCCGACCTGCTGCTCTTCGACGACCTGCTCAGCTGCCTGTGGCAGCAGTACGACGTCGATCTCGACCGCATCAGCGCCACGGGCATGTCGGCCGGCGGCCTGTGGACGAGCTACCTCACCCTCTACAAGGCCGAGTGGCTCTCGGCGACCGCCCCGCTGTCGGGGGGCACCTTCCCGGGTGGTTATGAGACCCCCGCTTCACCGATCCCGGTGCTGTTGACCTGGGGTGGGCCCCGCGACACCTATAGCACCCTCTCTTTTGACGACACCACCCGCGCGATGATGGACGGCCTGCGGGCCGACGGTCACTTCGTGGTGGCCTGTGAGCACGACCGGGGCCACACCCTGCCGCCGGGCGGCATCGGCTACGCCTACCAATTCCTGATGGACCACCCCCGGGGGGTCTCTCCCGAGCCCTATGCGGCGGGCCTGCCGGCGAGCTTCCCTGACTTCTGCGCCCAGCCGACGGCGCGCTGAGGCTCGGGCGCGCGCCGCCGCGCCCCCACACACAAGAGAGGGGGTCTGCCGGATGGGCTGGTTTGGCGGCGGGGCACAGACCCCCAAAAAATACCCCGCGGCCGAGCCCGCGGCGCTGCGGGCCGAGCTCGGGCGCCGGCTCAGCGGGGTGCAGCGCCACCGGCTGCTGGCCGGCTTCCCCATGACCCCGGTGATGGGCCCGGCCCGGCGGGGCGTGGTCTGGCCGCAGCGCACCGAGCCGCGCCGGCCGGTGATCTTGGGCGCGCTGCCCCACACCTTCTGCGCCCCGGCGGTGCGGGGCTGCGGCTTTTGCACCTTCCCCCACGAGCCGCCCGACAAGGGCCAGATGTTGCCCCTGGCGGCCCAGATCGCCGCCGAATTCGCCAGCCGCCAGCACCTGTGGCGCCACCGCATCATCCCCGCGGTCTACCTCGGCGGGGGTACGGCCAACCTCTGCTCTACGCCCGCCCTGGCGATGATCTTGGGCGCGCTGGCCGCCAACAACTTGCACGGCGCCGAGCTCAGCCTCGAGGGCGCCCCGCGCTTCTTCTCCGCCGAGCAGCTCGAGCTGCTGGCCAGCATCCCCGGCGCCCAGCCCCGCATCAGCATGGGGGTGCAGACCTTCGACGAGGCGGCGCTGGCCCGCATGGGCCGCCAGCACATCGGCAGCCCGGCCCAGGTGCAGGCGGCCGTCGCGCTGGCCCAGGCGGCGGGCGCCGCCACCTCGGTCGATCTGTTGATCAACCTGCCCGAACAGACCCCGGCGGCGATGCGGGCCGACGTGGCCCGGGCGGTCGAGCTGGGGGTCGATCAGATCTGCGTCTACCACCTCGTGCTGCGCGAAGGCCTGGGCGTGCCCTGGGCCGAGAGCCCCGAGACCCTCGCCGCCCTGCCCGACAACACCACCGCCTTTGACCACTGGCGCGGCGTGCGCGCCGCCCTGCTTGAGGCCGGCTACACCCAGACCACGCTGACCAATTTTGAGCGGCCCGGGGCGCGGCCCTTCCGCTACGAGCGCCTGAGCTTCGCGCCCCACACCTGCGACGCGCTGGGTTTTGGCCCCGGCGCCCTCTCCGGCCTCAATTTCGGCGGCGCCGAGCGGGCGCTCAAGTGGCTCAACCAGCCCCGTTCGGGCGACTACCTCAGCTGCGGGGCGGGCAAGGTCGCCCGCCTGTTCCTCTACGAGCCGCACGAAGAGGCCCTGATGCAGCTCACCCGCGGGCTGGCCCTGCTCGAGCAGCCCACCGGCGAGGGCCCGCTGGCCGCCCACTTGCACCTCTTTGGCCCCGAGCTCGACATCCTCGACGAGGCGGGCCTGGTCGAGCGCCCGCCGGGGGCCCTGCGCCTGACCGAGCGGGGGATGTTTTTTGCCGACAGCGTGGCCGGGCTGCTGGCGGCGCGGGCGGTGGTCTATCGGCGGGCGGCGGGGCTCAATGAGCCGGCCGAGCTGCATATGGGCTGAGGGCGTTCTCTCTGCGTCATCTGTGCGCCTGGTCTGTGCGCCTGGTCTCTCCACCCGTTCTGCCTTCCCGGTCGCTCCGCCCGCTCACCCTCTCCTTGAGTCCCCTCCGATGACCTCGCCTGTCCCCGCCGCACCCGACCTCCACATCACCCAAGAGAGCCCGCTGGGCGCCGATCTCGGCGCGCTCTTCGCCCGCCACGCGGCCCACTGTCGGGCCCAGACCCCGCCCGGCAGCGTGCACATGCGCGGGGCCGAGGCCCTCGACAGCCCCGACGTCGCCTTCTTCGTGCTGCGCGCGGGCGGCGCGCCCCTGGCGATGGGGGCGCTGCGCATCCTCGACCCGCACCACGGCGAGCTCAAGTCGATGCACGTGCTCGACGGGCACCGTGGGCGCGGGCTGGCCCAGGCCCTGCTGGCCCGGCTGGTGGCCGAGGCCCAGCGGCGGGGCCTGCGCCACCTGAGCCTCGAGACCGGCGCCCAGCCCAATTTCGACGCGGCCCGGGCGCTGTATCGGGCGGCGGGTTTTGTGGAGTGCGAGCCCTTTGGGGACTATACGGTCGACCCGAGCTCGGTGTATATGACCCTGGAGCTGGGTGTCGGGCAGTAGGGGCGCGGCGCGCACGGGGATGGCGCGCAGGTGGGTGTTTTGGTGGGGTGGTGGGGCGCGGGGCGCTACTGCGTGCGGTCGGGTGCGCGGCGTGACCGCTTGGGCGGTTTTTCTCCGAGCTGGCTAAACACCCAGAAGTAGGACCGGCTCGACGGCGGCAGCGGGTGCAAGGCGCCGTCGTAGCCCAAGCAGACCCAGTCGCTGCTGTCGGCAACGCAGCCGGGGAGGCCACGCAGGGACCGGCGGAACGGCGTGTACATGCGCAGGCAACGGTGCGCCTCCTCGACCGCGGTGTGTGCCTCGATCAGCGCGCTGAGGTGCGTGTAGATGCGCCCCCAGTCATCGGAGACCTTGCCCTCTGGCTCAACCGCGCAGGCTCCGAGGCCCACCGTCAGGGCGGCGAGGCAGGCACAGAGGGGCCAAGCGGCGCGGGGCGCGGTGCAGGACGGGGGCAAGGGCGGGCTCCAGGGCGCGGGGCAGCGGGCCCGACCGCCTGGGCCGGCTGGCGGTTCCCGGGCGCCCCCGGCGCTGGCGCGCCGGTCGCGTGCCCCCTGGGGGTCGCCGCTGCGCGGCTCCGTCGCCTGCGGCGACCGGCTGCGCCGCCCCGGGGCCCGCTGGCGCGCGCGAGGCGGAGGCTGAGGGGGTGTGTCCCCGACACCAGAGAGACCCCGATTTCAAACGCCGGGGTGGATTGACCCCCCTCAGGCCGTCGCCCGCGCGGCGCGTGTGGCAGCCCCGAGGCGCGCCTGCAGCGCTTCTCGCAGCGCCGGGGGCTCTGGCGCGACCAGGCCCAGCCCGGCGCGCGCCATCAGGTCACAGGCCCGCCGGAACGCGGGCCCGTCGCTACGGGGCGCGACCGCAACCGTGACCCAGCGGGCGCCAGGGTGGTGCTCCTGCACCTCGCCCGCGCGACCGATGTTGTGGAAAGCGGCGTCCAGCAGGCCTTCGGGCGTGGTCTGGTCGAAGGTCAAGGCGTTGACCACCGTGGGCGCCCCCGCCTCGCCGGCCACACGGGGGAAGCGCCAGGTCGCGGGCCCGCAGGGCAGCTCCCGCGGCGCGAACCTAGACGCCCAGCCCGCCTCTTTGAGCACCTGCGCGACCAGCGCGTCGGCGGCCTTGGTGCCGCGGGCGGGCGCCTTGCCGAGGTAGGCCAGCGCGAGGCGGTCGACCTCGCCCTTGAGGTCCGTGGCCACGCCGACGGCGGGGGGCGTAAAGCTGAGCACGTCTTCGGACGGCAAGGCCCGCGCCCGCATCCATCCGTGCGCCGCCGCTGGCTGGCCGTCGCGCACGAGCTCGGCGGCCTCGGCCTCGACCGCGTCGAGCAGCGCCCGCACCATCGCGCCCTCATCGCCGATGAGGTGCGCGCGCAGCTTCAGGTCGGCGCGGCGCAGCCACAGCTTGCGCAGCGCGGGCGCGGCGACGAGCAGGCCGACGTTGCGGCGCTCGCCGACCACTGCGAAGTCGCGGCACTGGACGATGGTGTAGTGAAAAGGTGTCATGACAAGCTCTTCTGCAAGGCGGCCAGTGTATCCGAGACGACGGCGCGCCGGTCGACCAGGTCCGCCGCTGCGCCCTCCGCCCGGGCGGGCTCGCCCCACCAGCAGGCGGGCACCGCCGCGACGGCGCCGCGCACCGCTGCGGGGTCGAGCGCGCGCAGATCAGCGATGGGCGCGGTTAAGAGGTGCGGGTCGGACTGGACGGTCGGCCACGCGATGTGGCTCTCGACGGGGAAGCGCAGGCGCTTGCCTGTGGCGCCTTGCAGCACGGGAAGGGCCTGGTTGTGGTCAATCGCCACGAGCCGGCCGCTGCTGATGAGCAGGTTGGGGTTGCTCGCCGAGGTCCGGTCGGTGTTTTCGATGAAGGTGTCGAAGACCAGCAGCCGGGCCAGGGTGGCCGCGGCCGACGGGTCGACCACGCCTGTCGCCGTGGTCCAGCGCGTGGTGGGCCCCGCGAGGTAGCGCGAGCCGAAGCATGTGCCCTCACGCCGGTCAAACGCAGCCGCGAACTCCAACAAGTCAGGGTCACCCGAGGCTTTGAACGCGCCGGTCAAGGCCGCCGGCGCATGGGCGACCACGAAGGTCGGGAGCGGCACGGCGAGCGCAGCGGCGAGGTGTGCGGCGACAAGCTCGACGACGGGAAAGTCAGCATCGAGGGTGTCGAGCTTGAGCACGTACTGGTGGCCGTCGTCGGCCTCGAACAGTGGCGGCCGGTGCGCGCCTTCGAGCATGCGCCGAAGGTAGCGGCGCAGCACGGGCCGCGCGCTGACCCCCGAGGGCGAGGGCGGCTCATGCGCCATGTGGGGCCTCGGTAAAGGCGCGCATGGCGGTGGTCTTGCCCGTCTGTCGCGGCGCGTGCAGCACGAAGTAGAGCTGCTCTTCGATGAAAGGCGCCATGTCGGGCAGGTGCGCGACCGGCGGCAGCATGTAGTGGCGGGCGGGGTCGCAGGGGCCAGTGGTGTTGAAGGATCGGCGCATGGGACTCCCTAACCCGCGCACCCGCGCCAGTCCCCGGGCGCCCCCGGCGCTCCCGCGCCGGTCGCGTGCCCCCTGGGGTTCGCCGCTGCGCGCCTCCGTCGGGCGACCGGCTGCGCCGCCCTGGGGCCCGCTGGCGCGCGCGAGGCGGAGGTCCCCGGCTCCTCCGCTCCTGCGCTGCACAGCACGGGCGCCCTCGGCCTTGGCCCGAGGCCCAGCCGCAGGCTAAGCCCGTCAGTGGGAGGAGACGGAATGGCCAACATCACGGGACCCCGCGCAGAGACGCCCGACCCCAGCCGCGACCTCGTGATCAACGTCGGCGTGCAGACCGACGGGGTCACCTACCGGCTGCACCCCAAGAGCGCCCAGCGCCTTCGGGCGGCCTTCCCTGGCGTACACGCCGCCCCCTCGGTATTCGTGGGGCACGCGACCCACGCCGACTTCCGGGCGGTGCACGGCCCGGTGTGGCCCCAGGTGCTGATGATCCTCGGCGGCGTGAGCATCGACCGCCTCGCAACCTTAGGTTGTTTGGTGTCTTGGAACACGACGAACGGCGAAGCGTTTGAGGCCGCCTATGGCGTCGCCGGTGCACAACTCCCGATGTGAGCGAGCTGCTCGCGCTGAGGTTAGCCAACAAGTGGGCTGACTTTGTGGTGGTCCCGCGGGCCGAGCTGTATGACGAGCACGTCCTCAACCGCGTCGGAACGCTGACCAAGGCCGGCTTTGTGGTCTTCAAGCTCCGCGTCCGCGGCGCCCAGGTGCTGTGCGGGGGCGCGTCGTGGGACCGCTTCCTCAATCACTTCGCTGCTTGGCCGGTGATCCAGCACTGACCCAGCGCGCTGCACGCGCCTCTGGGGCTCCTGCGCCCGACGGGTCCCCGGCACCTTGGGCGCCCCCGGCGCTCCCGCGCCGGTCGCGCGCCCCCTGGGGTTCGCCGCTGCGCGGCTCCGTCGCCTGCGGCGACCGGCTGCGCCGCCCCGGGGCCCGCTGGCGCGCGCGAGGCGGAGGGTGAGGGGGTGTGTCCCCGACACCAGCGAGACCCCTATTTCAGATCGCCGGGGCTGTAGGGCAGGATCAACGAGATCAGGGTCTTCTCGTGGTCTGACAGACCGCTGCGGTCAATGGCGGTCCACAAGAGGTCTTGTTTCTCGCGCTCGCGGAGGCCATCGAACTGGCGCGAGACGACGACGACGTGAATGTTGTCGCCGTCGCCATCGGACACATCGACGGTCTCGCCGGGGAAGCGCTCGCGGAGGATGTCGTGGATCTGCTGTTTCAGCGCCGCGTCTGCGGGCATGGCTGCTCCGTTGGGTTGGTGGTTAGATGTTGTGGTCGATGAACTGGCCGAACTCTTCAACCGCACCCATGAAGGTCGTGCACGCATCCTCTGTGCCATCGTCGGCGCTGTACCGCCATGCGGGGCGCCAAGCGTTGCAGGTCTGGTACGAACGCAGCGCGGCGAGGCGCTTGGGGTCGCGCAGCAGGCGCTCTCGCGCGCCTGTGAGTCCGAACAGGACCTCGATGCTGTGGGTGAACAGGCTCACCGGCCGGCCCAGCCGGCGCTCGACCTCGAGCTCAAGCTGTTCGAGGGTGTGCAGGCCGTACACCTCCATCAACCGGGCCTTGAGCTTGCACTCGACGCTATAGCCAGCGAGGTACATCGCGCCGCGCCACCGGCGCTGCGCCTGCAGCCGGCGTGCGGTGCTGCGCCGCTTCATCGCGGCCTTGGTCTGCTCAGTTCGACCGCTGTGGTGGTATTTGGGCATGGCCGCTACCCCGGTGCTGCGTCCGGTCCGTAATTGCGCGGCCAGGCCCGCGCGATGCGAGGTCAGGCCCGGCGACGCCGTCCTGCGCGCCACTCTTGGCGGCGAGGGGGCGGCCGGTCGTGCGGGCGGGGCGGGGCGTCCCGACGTGGCAGGCCGGCCTCAGACCTTGGGCGCCCCCGGCGCTCCCGCGCCGGTCGCGTGCCCCCTGGGGTTCGCCGCTGCGCGGCTCCGTCGGGCGACCGGCTGCGCCGCCCTGGGGCCCGCTGGCGCGCGCGAGGCGGAGGGTCCGGCGGGCCGCGCGCAGCTCCACTCCGGCCCGGCCGCGCTCCTCCGGCTGCACCTCCCCGCTGCCGGCCGCGCTGCGCGCCCGGCCGACCAGCGCGGGCGCTCCGCAGCCCCGCTGGGACTTGAGTCGCAGCGACCAGGGTCCAAGACCCTCCTTCTCGCACTTGAGTCGCAAGAAGGAGGCTCCGAGGCCCTCCCGCTGGGACTTGAGTCGCAGCGACCAGGGTCCAAGACCCTCCTTCTGGCACTTGAGTCGCAACAACGAGGCTCCGAGACCCTCCCGCTGGCACTGGAGTCGCAGCCGCCCGAAGGATGTCCAGCCGGTGCACGCGCGCGGTGACGGCCCGCGCCCACCTCCCGCCACGGGTTGGAGGGTGTGAACCCCGGCCGGCGCTTCATGGTCGACCCGGCGGAGCGGGCAGGCGTGCCCGAGCGCCGCGGAGCGCAGGCACGCGCCCCAGGCGCGAGGCAGCGGCCGGCGTCCAAGGGCGAGGCGCAGCGGACTTGCCTTCGACGCCCGCGGCGCGTATCTTTTCAGCTGGAGGAGAGCCCGATCATGACCGCCGCAGCCCCCCGCCTCGAGCCTGGCCGCGTGTACCGCACGCGTGAGCTCGCGATGTGGAGCGCGGACGCGCCACGCTTGGCCCGCCAGCTGGTCGACGAGGGCGCGCTCGTCCCGCTCGCGCACGGCCTCTTCGCCCACCCGCGGCCGAGCCGCTTCGGGCCGGTGCCTCCGCGCGATGAAGAGATCATGCGGGCGTTCCTCGACGGGGGGCCTTTTGTGTTCACGGGGCCAGAGCGCTGGAACGCGCTGGGCCTCGGCACCACGGCGGTGTTTGCCCTGCCGCTCGTCTACAATACGAAGCGCTCTGGGACCTTTACCTTCGGCAACCGTCGCTTCGTCCTCCGACGCGTCGGTTTCCCCGAGAGCCCACCTGCAGAGTGGTTTGTCGTCGACCTGTTCCAACACGCCGACCAGGCCGCCGCCTCGCCGGGGGACCTCGCCATGTCCCTCGAGCGGGCGCTCGCACAAGGGCGCTTTGACCGCGACCGGCTGCTCGAGCAGGCGCGACGCTACGGCTCGCGGCAGGCGCAGGCCTTGATCGCCGGCGCGCTCGCTGCGAGCGCGCAGTGAGCTTTGTCCACGAGCGCAGTGACGAGTTCGCAGACCTCATCGAGATCATCGCCGGCGCGCGTGGCCTGCGTCGCTCGATCATTGAGAAGGACGACTGGGTCACCCACGCGCTGTGGGCGCTCTCCGTCGGCGGGTTCGAGGTCTGGTTCAAGGGTGGAACGTCGCTGTCGAAGGGCTTCGGCCTCATCGAGCGGTTCTCCGAGGACCTGGACCTGAAAATCGAGCCCGGGAGCGTGACGGCGCTGCGCGCGCGTGACCCCCTACGTTCTGCGCGACATCACGTCCTGGGTCCACCAAAAGATCGATGCGACCGGGCTCAGCGCTGAGTTCAACGATAACCGCGCACCCGGCGTTCGGTGCGTGCACCCGCTCGTGACCCTCCTTGAGAAGCTCGACGCGCTTCACCGCCGCTTCCCCAACGAGAGAGCAGCCCCCCAGACCTTCGTCCGTCACGACGAAGACGCCGCTCGACTCGCGCTTCGCGCCCATGCGTTGTCTCCGCTCCAGGGCTACGCCGACGTGCGCGCCCTCGCGGGCGAAATGCTGGGGCAACGGCAGTTGCTCACGATGCCGAGCGTGGACGATGTCGCGCTCCTCCCGCGGGACGACGAACGCTGGCGGACGATCCGGAGCGCCCACGCCGCGATTGCGCCGATGTTCTGGGGTCAGCGCCTCCCGCTTGAGGAGGCCTGCGCGTCGATCCGCGGCTGGATCGCCGCGGCGCTCACATGAGCTCCTCCGCGACCGACCTCTCCCGTCGGGCTCGATCCCACCGCCTCCCGGTTGCAGCGCTGTCCGCCCTCGAGGATTGCAACATCGCAGGGCAGCTCGGCGCGGGTGCGCTGCTGCCCGAGGCAAACCTCTGAAGCGCCCCCGGGGCGGCCGCGGGTATGGGGGCAGGCCAGCGCGCCCCCGTCACTGGTGGCCAGCGCCCCGTGGACTCCGCTCGTGGCTCCGGGCTCCTCCGCATCTGCTCCGCGTCGACCTTGCGCGGCCGGCCGCGGCGCGGTCCGCCGAGGGGTATGCCCAAGAGGGGTGCCGCGGGCGGGCTTTGGCTCGGCGACGATGCGCTCATTGGAGCGACAGCCGACGCCACGCTGCGCGGCGATGATGGACTGTGGTACGTCGCCTTCGTCGATCTGAAGGGCCTTGAGCCGGGGCATGATGTCGACCGCCAGGCGGGTCTCCAATGCCCTCCCGCCAGCGACCACAGAACACGAAGAGCCGCAGGCGGGTCAGCGCCCGCCAGACCCTCCGGGCAGAAGGCTCGTTCATTTGGGCGCCCCCGGCGCTGCGCGCCGGTCGCGTGCCCCCTGGGGTTCGCCGCTGCGCGGTTCCGTCGCCTGCGGCGACCGGCTGCGCCGCCCTGGGGCCCGCTGGCGCGCGCGAGGCGGAGGGTCAGGCGCGAAGCGCAGCTCCACCCCGGCCCGCCCGCGGGCGCCCGGCCTCGCCCTCCGCCGCGGGCGCCTCGCGGTCCGCGGCCGAGAGCGGGCCCCAACCTGTGCGGGCGCGCCGCCGCCGCGGGCTGCGCCGACCACCGCGCCTCGCGCCTTCTCCGGGCGCGGCCGCTGGGCCTGGTCCCGCGGCCCGCGGCCTCGGCGGACGCCCGGGCGTCGGCCGCGCTGCAGATGAAGGCGCCCGCGGGCCCCGCCGGGCCGGTGCCCGCGCCCGCGTCCACGGCGCGAAGGTGGGCTCGCCTCTGACCGCGCCCACCGCCGGGCGGACGGCGCGGCGCCGCGTCGGTGCGCGCGCCGCGGCCGGCTGTGGAGTCCGGAAAAGATGGCCGGTTTCGATCCGGAAAGTCTGGCGGGCGCTGACCCGCCGGCTGCTCCTCGTGGTCTCCGGTAGCTGGCGGGAGGGCTCTGGAGACCCGCTTGGTGATCGACATCATGACCCGCCTCAAGATCCACCACATGGCCGAAGGCGACGTGCCACAGGCCATCATCGCTGAACAGTGTGGCGTCGGCCTGCGCTCGGTCGAGCGCATCCTCGCGGAGCCCGTGCCGACCCGCGCCGACGTCCTCGCGGGTGAGCGCGCGGGCGCCCCGCGCCGCGGTCGCCCGCCCAAGGCCGACACCGAGCTGGTGGAG
>JAEUKK010000030.1 GCA_016792625.1 Deltaproteobacteria bacterium
CAAAGGCGGTGGAGACGGGCGGTAGGTCGGTGACGGTCATGGGGCCCTCCGGCACGGCCCTGATCACTCACCAGCGGGGTCGCGGCAAGTCGACCGTAAGGTATTGATTGTGGTCACAAAAGATGTGTGGGATCTTGAGCCGCCAAGGGGGGCAGCGCGCAGGCTTCGCGCGGCGCATGGCAGCGCCGCGCGCCAGCGCGCAAAACCCCCCTTTGCCGGTTCTCCAAGACCCGGCCCCCGAGGGCGGCGCGACCCGCTGCTGTGGTGGGCGATGAAGGGGTCGCCGCGAAGGCCTCGGCTTCTGGAGCTTGGGGGGCGGCCTGTGCGGCGAGGAGGTCGAGCTGACCAGCTGGCTGGAGGTGGGGGCGCCTCGGCCCAACCCTTAGCCAAGGGTCGGAGGCTGGCGCGGCTCGACCGGAAACCCTTCGCTAAGCCGACAGGGCGGGCGTCACTCGACCGGGAACCCTTCGCTAAGCCTACAGGGCGGGCGTCACTCGACCGGAAACCCTTAGCTAAGCCTACAGGCCGGGCGCCGTACGGCCCGGAGCCCTTCGCTAAGGGTAGGTAGGCGGCGCCATGAGGCGGCGACCCTTTACACAAGGGTGTGAGGGTGGGTGCGGCGAGGTCGGGAACCTTTGGCAAAGGGTACGAGGCCGGCGCCGTGAGGGGGCGACCCTTTGCACAAGGGTAGGTGGGCGGCGCCATGAGGCGGCGACCCTTTGCACAAGGGTGTGAGGGTGGGTGCGGCGAGGTCGGGAACCTTTGGCAAAGGGTAGGGGGGCGGCGCCATGAGGCGGCGGCCCTTGGCCAAAGGGTGTGAGGGTGCCGCCACCACGCGGCGACCCTTGGACGGCTGTTCGCCTGCGCCCCGCGGGGCGCTCAGCGCGCAGCGCCTGGCGCGCCCACGCCCCGGCGCCAGGCCAGGGTCGCCGCGCCAGCGGCTAGGGCCGCCGCGGCCGAGGCCGCCCAGAACAGCCCGGCCACGCCGAAGCGGGGGCTGATCAGCGCGCCCAGCGCCGAGGTCAGCACCGGCCCGAGGCCGTAGGTGGCGACCAGCACCAAGGCTTGGCCGCTGGCCCGCAGCGCGGGGGGCGCGCGCCGGCGCATGGTCTCGGTCACCGCCAGCCAGAAGAGGGCGAAGACCAGCGCGTGGCTGAGCTGCAGGGCGGTGAGCAGCACGGGCTCTTCGATGAGCGCGACCAGGGCCCAGCGGGCGGCGGCCACGCCCAAGCAGAGCACGAGCAGGCCCACCGGGTCGCGGCCGCCCAGCGCCCGGGTCGAGGCGGCCATCAGCCCCACCTCGGCCAGCACGCCGACGACGATGGCCGCGCCGGTCCAGGCGCCGCTGAGCCCGCGCTCGGCGAGCAGCATGGCGTACCAGGCGTCATAGGCGTTGAGGCCGAGGCCGTGCAAGGGCAGGGCCAGCAGCAGCCAGCCGAGGCCGGGGGTCGCGGCCAGGGCGCGGGCCGCCGGGCCGAGCGCCACCGGCGCGGCCGCCCGGGTAGCCGGCAGGCGGGCCACGACCAAGAGCCCAAGCGTCCAGCAGCCCACCGCCACCCACAGCGGCGCCCCGGGCTGGGGCAGCGCCCCGGCGAGCAGGCCGGCGAGGCCGCCGGCGGTCAAGAAGCCCACCGAGCCCCAGAGGCGCACCCGGCCATAGGCCCGCGGGTCGGCGCCGCGGGCCTCGAGGGCCTTGACGGTCATCGAATCGAGCAGCGGGCCCACCGGCGCGCGCATGACCCCATAGATCGCGAGCGCGAGGCCCAGGCCCCAGACCGGCAGGGCCCCGGTCGAGATCGACCCGACCACGCCGACCGAGCTGAGCACGGCGAGCTGCAAGAAGCGCGCGCCGGTCTGCAGGCGGTCGGCCAGCGCCGCCCAGATCGGCGTGGCCAGCGCGTTCATCAGCGGGATGACCGCGAGCAGGGCCCCCACCTCGGCCGGGGGGTAGCCCATCTCGCGCAGGGCCTGCCCGAGGTAGGGACCAAAGCCGCCGACCCCGCCCAGCACCGCCAAGAAAGCGAGGCCGAGCGTGGGCAGCGAGGGCGTCGCGGGGGCGTCGGCGGCAGACATCGGCGGGCTCCGGGCCGCGCGGCTATCCCTGCCCGGCCGCGGCGCCCGCCCCGCAGGGCGCCCCCCCTCTCGCCGCGCCAGGCTGATCCCTTTCGAGGCTCCCCATGCCCACCTTCGACCTGCTGTCCCACACCCTCCTCCTCTGCATCGCCGGCAGCCGCGCCTATGGCCTGCACACGGCCACCTCCGACGTGGACCTGAAGGGCGCGCTGCTGCCGCCCCGGCGCCAGCTCCTGGGCCTCCGCCCGCTGTTCCCCCAGGTCGATGACGCGGCCTCGATCGCCGCCTATGCGCCGCTGCTCCGCCCCGAAGAGCGGGCCGCCTCGGCGCACACCAAGCTCGAGGGCAGCGTCTATGGCGTGCAGAAGCTGATCGAGCTCGCCGCCGACTGCAACCCCAACGTGCTCGAGCTGCTCTTTTGCCGCGAGGACGAGCTGCGGCTGCTCCACCCCGCGGGCGCCCTGCTGCGCGCGCGCCGCGCCCTCTTCTTGAGCCAGCGCGCCGCCCGCACCTTCGCCGGCTACGCGCGCGCCCAGCTGCAGCGCATCGAGCTGCACCGCGGCTGGCTGCTGCACCCGCCGACGCACCAGCCGACCCGGGCCGACTTTGGCCTGCCTGAGCGCACCCTGCTGCCCGCCGACCAGCTCGCCGCCGCCGAGGCCGCGGTGACCAAGGTGCTCGATAGCTGGACGCTCAACCTCGACGGCCTGCCCGCCGCCGACGCCCAGCGCATGCGGGACCAGCGCGACGTCTTCGTGCGTGAGAGCCTGGGCGGGGCCGAGGCCCTCGCCCGCGCCGCCGCGGCCCAGGCGGGCCTGCCGATCAACGTGATCGAGCTGATGGAGCGCGAGCGCCGTTACACCTCGGCCCAGCGCCGCTTTGGCCAGTACATCGACTGGAAGCGCAGCCGGAACCTCGACCGCGCCGCGCTCGAGGCGGCCCACGGCTACGACACCAAACACGCCGCGCACCTGCTGCGCCTGCTGCGCATGGGCGGCGAGCTGATGGAGTCGGGGGAGCTGCGGGTCTGGCGCGGCGACATCGACGCCGCGGAGCTGCTGGAGGTGCGCGCCGGCCGGTGGAGCTACGAGCGCCTGCTCGCCGAGGCCCAGGCCGGAGAGGCCCGCCTGCACGCGGTGGTCGCCGCCGGCCGCTGCCCCCTGCCACCGACGCCCGACCCGGCGGCTGTCGAGGGCCTCTGCCACGCGGTGATCGAGGCCTGCCTCGGCGCGCCGCCCTGGTCAGAGCGGGCGGGGTGACAGCGGCGCGCGGGGGCGGTGTTTGTCCGCCAGCGGGAGCGGGCTGGGCTACGATGGGCCCAGGCAGCGCGAGATCGGCGCGGCGGCCGCCGCCCCGCCTCCCCCGCGCACCCCCCGTGCTCCGCCGTCCCGAGGTCCCCATGAAGCGCGCGCTTTTGGCCCTGCTGCTGCTGCCCAGCTGCGTCATCTACACCAAAGACGGCGCCGACTCCGGCCTCGATGAGCCCGAGGCCCCCGGCGACGGCAGCGACCCGGGCCCGCGGCCCGACACCGACGCGCCCGACACCGGCGACGACAGCGGCGACGACAGCGCCGACACCGGCGGCGACACCGGCCTGCCGCTGCTCGACGCCGACGCCGACGGCTACCTCGCCCCCGAGGACTGCGACGACGCCGACGCGGGGGTCAACCCCGGCGTCGAAGAGATCTGCGACGACGGCATCGACAACAACTGCGACGGGGTCGCGCCCGGCTGCGCGCTCACCGGCGAGCACAGCGTGGTCGACGTGGCCGACACCCTGTTCCAGGGCGCGCTGGCCGGCGACCACTTCGGCGCCGTGCTCAGCCCCGCCGGCGACGTCGACGGCGACGGCCTGCCCGACCTGATGATGTCGGCCCAGGGTGACGGGGCCCAGGCAGGCGTGGTCTCCTTGTTCTCCTCGCCCACCAGCGGCTTTGTGAACGCCAGCGCGGCCACGGCCACGATCACCGGCGCGGTGGTCGGCGACGGCTTCGGCGGCAGCCTGACCGCGCTCGGCGACAGCAATGGCGACGGCTACGACGACTTCGCGGTGGGCGCCCCGATGGTCGCCGCCGGCGGCCTGCTCAGCGAAGAGCAGTGGGGCCTACACATCTTCACCGGGCCGATGACCGGCGGGGCCAGCGCGCTCATCGCCGAGGCCACCGTGCCGGTCTTGTCGGCGGGCGACGAGCTCGGCTACCGCATCGCCGGCCTGCCCGACGTGAGCGGCGACGGCGCGGTCGATCTGCTCATCGCCGCCCCCGCCGCCGACGTCGCCCCGGGCGACCGGGCGGGCAAGGTCTGGCTGCTCAGCGGCCCCTGGCGCCGGGCCGAGGCCCTCGACGACGCGGTGGCGGTCTTCACCGGCGAGGCCGGTGACAGCGAGCTCGGCCGCGGCGCGGTCGGGGCGGCGGGCGACGTCGACGGCGACGGCCGGGTCGACCTGCTCATGTCCAGCCCGGCGGTGCCGGTGGGCGGCCTGGGCAAGGTGGGCGCCGCCTACGTCTTCACCCGCGCGGCCAGCGGCCAGATCGACGTGGCCTACGCCGACCTGCGCCTCTATGGCATCAGCGAAGGTGAGCGCTTCGGCCACGCCGCCGCTGCGGCCGGCGACGTGAACAACGACGGCTACGACGACATCCTCATCGGCGCGCCCGACGCCGACCTCGGCGCCCGCGACGCCGGCGCGGCCTACCTCTTCCACGGCGGGGTCGCGACCGGCTCCCTCGACGCCAGCGACGCCGACTTCACCGTGCTGGGCGCGCGGGCCGACGGCGAGACCGGCGCGGCGGTGGTCGGCGCGGGTGACCTCGACGGCGACGGCTGGGACGACCTCGCGGTCTCTGAGCCCCTGGGCGTCGACAGCGACCGCTTCGGCGTGGTGGGCGTGGTCTACGGCCCGGCCACCGGCAACGCCGACATCGAAGACAGCGCGCTGCTGCTCTTCTCGGACAGGGTCGACGACGACTTCGGCCTGAGCCTGGGCGCGGCCGGCGACACCGACGGCGACGGCCTCGACGAGCTGCTCATCGGCATCCCCCGCATGAGCCCCTCGGGTGTGCCCGAGGCCGGCGGCGCGGCCCTGGTCCGCGGTCGCGGCCGCTAAGGCGCGCCAGCCACCCCGCAGGGCGGGCCACCGGCCCGGCGCGCAGCGCCAAGCGGCCCCGGGCGCGACCGCGGCGCGCCCGGAGCGAGGCCGCGCGCCCGCAGGGGGGCGACGGCCGCAGGCCGGGGCGCCCGGGTCGCTCGGCCCCTCGGCCCGAAGCCCTCGGCTTACGCCGGACTCGCTGGATTCGACTCCCCCTTGCGACGGTGGGCTTCCGTTCGACTCCGACCTCGGTCGCGCTGACCAGCGGCTCGTAGTTGTCGATGCCGGGGGCCGCCGGCCCCCGCGCCCCCGGGCAAGGGGCCTGCGCGGCCCCTTGCATCC
>JAEUKK010000099.1 GCA_016792625.1 Deltaproteobacteria bacterium
CAAGCGACGTGCGCGGCGAGTGGCCCGCCGAGGGGCCCGCGCCCTGCCGGGGCGATCAACAGGTTCAAGCGGCGTGGTCGAGGCCTAACAGAGCATTGCAGCCGACGGCCTTCGGCCGCGGCTGAATGCTGGACGTTAGGCACGGGAGCGTAGGTGTGCTCTCCGGGTAGGTTGTGCCGGGGTGTGGCGACAGGCGGTCTGACTCTTAGCTTGCGTCGCCTTTACTCAAGGTTTCCGATGTGCTGAAGGTGGTCTGATTGACGTTGTTGTTGCGGTTCCGAAGTTGCCCCGCCTCGGTGTTGGGTGTAGAGTTGGAAGTGGGGTTGCGGATCGTTCTTTGGAAGTCCAGAGACGCCACCGCGGTGAAGGCGGCCAACAAGATGTTGTAGTTGTTCACTCGGCGGTCTGGTTGTTGAAGGCAGACTTGTGCTCTCCGGGTTGGTTGTGCCGGGGCGGGGCGGCAGGGGTGGCGTGTATGACGCCAATCTCGTCTGACATGGGGGCGGCATCCTCGACGAACTGGCTCGCGGCGGTCCGACCGCCCGGTCGTGCCGTGGTTGATGTGCCGCACGTTGTCGTCGACGGCCCAGCACGTTCGATGGGGCGAGGCTTGGGTGTGGCGTGCTGGTCGAAGGGGCTTGCGGTCGGCCGAGCGGCGGCGCGCATCGAGGGTGATGTGATGCGCGTCATACTCGTCGACCAGGCGCAGTCGACGCGGTGAAGCTCGGGCGCGTCCGGGTGGTCGAAGCGGCTCGCGGCCGGCCGATGGGTTTAGCGAGTCGAAGTTTACGTGCCGCACGTTGTAGTCGCCGGCCCGTAGCGGCCGCTGTGCTGAAGTCCGAGCGCGGCTGGCAGGACCAAGGGGCTCGCCACCGGCCGGGCGCCGATGTGCGTTGAGGTTGGCCTGTCGCACGTTGTTGTCACCAGCCCGGCGCTGTCGATGTGTCCAGGCTCGGGTGCGGCGTGCTGGTCGAAGTGGCTCGCAGTCGGCCGAGCTCCGAGGCGCATCGAGGTTGATGTGCTGCACGTTGTAGTCGTCGGCCCGGCGCGGTCGAGTGGATAAGGCTTGGGTGCAGCGTGCTGGTCGACGTGGCTCACGGCGGGCCGTCCGGCGACACGCATCGAGGGTGATGTGCGGCACGTTGTCCTCACTACGCGGGTGTCGGCGTCGTGCGAGGCCCGCGCACGGCGCGGTGGTCGAGGTGGCTCGCGACCGGCCGGGTGCTGAAGTGCGGCGAGGTTGGTCTGCCGCACGTTGTAGTCGCCAACCCGGCGCGGTATCCGTGCTGAAGCTCGGGCTCGGCGTGCAGGTCGAAGTGGCTCGCGGCCGTCCGAGCGCTCGGGGGGTCGAGGTTGGTCTGCCGCACGTAGCAGTCATCCACCCGGCGTGCTTGCTGTGCCGAACCCCGGGCGCAGCTCGCTGGTCGAAGGCGCTCGCGATCAACCGGGGCCAGCATGCTTGTGGTAGGCTCGCGTTGGTCAGGCGGCGTGGCGGGTGGTCCGCCGAGGGGCTTGCGGCCTGCCAGGTTCACGTTCCGGTGAACCCCGACCGCAGCATGCCTAACGATGCATTGCAGCCGACGGCCTTCGGCCGCGGCTGAATGCTGGACGTTAGGCGCATTGAGCGTTGGATTGTGCTCTTCAGGTAGGTGGTGCCGGGGCGCGGCGAAGTATGGCCCAGCCACGAGGTGCGGCAGCG
>JAEUKK010000126.1 GCA_016792625.1 Deltaproteobacteria bacterium
AAGCCGGCCCGAACCGGTAAGACAAGTCCAATAAAATCAGCGACCAGCGAAGTGGGCCCATGCCGAACAAGGTCAGCGACAAGCCAGGCAGGCCAACAGGCGCAGCGACAAGGAGACTGGCCAAGCCCCAGCCAAACCACCGAAAACAACGACAGAAAGACCAAAGAGGTGAGGGGACACCCCCCAAAAAAAGGCCTCGGCCGCCCAGGCCGAAAAAAGCGCCCAGCCGACCGGCGCGCGCCGCGCAGCGGCGGTCGGCCCCGCCGACCGAGCCCGGGCGGGCGGCGATCCCGCCGCAGGCGGAGCGCCGACCGGGGCCCGCGGGCGAGCGCAGAGGGCGGCTGCTGGCGCCCCGACGGCCCCATCCGCGGCTTAGGATCGGCGCCCACGCCGCCCGACGGCGGCCAGCCCGGAGCTGCCATGTCTGCGACCGCCCTCATGCACCACACCCAGCTCGGCCCCCAGCACATGGCCGGCAACGACGGGATTGGCCGCTACGTGCTGTTTCCCGGCGACCCGAGCCGGGCCGAGCGCATCGCCGCCCGCTTCGTCGACCGCCAGACCGTCGGCAACCCCCGCGGCCACACGGCCCACATCGGCGCGCTGGTCGGCGAAGATGGCGTGCGGGTCGATGTGATGGCCATCGCGAGCGGCATGGGCACCGGCTCAACCGAGGTCATCCTCCACGAGCTGCTCAGCGTCGGTGCCCGCCGTGTGCTCCGGGTCGGCAGCTGCGGGGCCATGGTCGACGGCGTCCGGCCCGGCGGCGTGGTCATCGTCACTGGCGCTGTTCGCGACGAGACGACCACCCACCACTACGCGCCCTCGGGCTACCCGGCTGTGGCCAGCCCCGACTGCGTGGCGGCGATGACCGCCGGCGCGGCCGCCGCGGGCCTCTCCGACTGGACATGGCGCGGCCTCTGCCACACCAAAGACAGCCTCTATGCCCGCGAGTTCGGGCATGGGCCGAACGGTGTCGAGAACCTCCGGTACAAAGAGTGGCTGAGCCGCTGCGGGGTCGCGGCCTCAGACATGGAGGCCAGCGCCATCTTCGTCATGTGCGCGACCTGGGCGCCAGCGCCGCTCGGGCCGCTGTCGGCCGGCCCCGACCGGGTCCAGGGCGGCTGCGTGCTGGCTGTGTACGCGGGGCACGACAGCGACATGCACCTCGACGAGGACATCGTCGAGCAGGCCCAACAGCGCGCGGTCGACGTCGCGCTCGCTGGCGTGCTGGCCTGGGCCGCGCAGGACCGCGCCGCGAGCGCCTGAGCCAGTCGGCGTCGCGCGCACGAGGCCCGCGGTGCGGAGGGGCGGGCGAATTGCAGCGTCCCGCCCTTGTTTTTGGCCCATGATTGAACTTCTGATAAGGAGTATTATGTCAAGTCACACAAGTAGAGAGGGGCCGAGCCCATGGGTCGGCCTCGTCGGCGCACGCCAAGCACGGCGCGGCTGCCGCTTCAAACCGGCCGTGGCGCGCACAGAGCCTGGATGACGGGCGCTTTTGGCCAGCCCCGGCCGGCTCGGCGCGCTACCTGCTCGCACCTTCCACCCAGAGGCCCCCATGCGCCATGCTGCATTGCTCCTCTCGCTCGGGATCGCCGCGTGCGGCGGCAAGTCCGATGACACCGGCGCCAGCGGCGCCGACCTCGACGCCTACGTGGCCTCGGTCTGCCGGGTCAGCTCGATCGACAGCTGCGACGAGCGCATCTACGACAATTGCGCGATTTACATTACCTTCGACACCGAGGCTGAGTGCGCGAGCTTCTATGGCCTGGTGAGCCAGGGCTGCCCCGGCGCCTTGACCTGGATCGAAGAGCACCCCGCCGAGGTCTCGGCCTGCATCGAGGCCTATGACAGCCTCGACTGTGCGACCGACACGTTCTGCGACGAGACTGGTGAACAATCCTCGGCCTTGCAAGAGGCCTGCGGCCCGGTTGAGGCTGGGATCGACGAGGGTTGCGGCCGCTGAGCGGTGGCTGGCGCGTCGCGTCCGCCCCGACGAGGCGACCAGGTCGCCTGTCACCCGGTCCTCACAATTGACCGAAGGGCCGGGGGCCCCGCCGGCCCGCGCTTGCTACGCTCGCCCGGCATGAGCAGCCCCCCCTTCACCTCCCCTGCCCTCACCTCACCCCCTTCTCCGGGGATCCGCGCGCTGAGGGCCTTCTGCTTCAGTCTCGCTGCGCTCTGCTCGCTGTCGGCGGGCACCCGACCGCCGCCCACACCGGCGCGCATCCCGGTCGACGTCAGCGAGAACAACGGCGTGCTCATTGATCTCGGGGGCGCATGCACCGAGGTCACCGGCTGCGCCGACCAGCGCAGCGTCTTCGTGAACACCGCCGCGCTCGGCATCCCCGGGCAACCCGGCGGGGTCTGGCTGTCCTACGACTATGAGCAGCTGACCCGCCCGCTGAGCGAGGCCGAGCTGCTGCACGAGCCCGAGCTCAGCCTCGCGGTTCGGCTGGTGATCAGCGAGGTTGGCGCCGACCGGCTGCTGTACAACCGCTTTGGCCTGCTCGAAGCCATCGGCATCTTGTACACGGTCGACAACCGCCTCGACCGCGATGTCTACGACCCGCTGGCGGTGTCGACCGCCCCCGTCTTCGAGGGCTGCGGCGCGGCGGGCAGCTTCGCGACCTGCGCCAACGCCGACCAGTACTTGGGGATGGCGACCTGGCGCGCGCTCAGCCCGCGCAGCCGCTACCGGCCGGCCCTGCTTGAGGCGGCGGTCGACCGCGCGGTCATCGCGTGGTGGCTGCAAGAGAACGCGCTGGTCGACGACTTCACCCACGGCGCGACCAACTACGTGCACCGCTGCGGGGGCGCGGCCTACGGCATGACCACGCACCACTGCGATGGCCACCTCGGGAAGCCGCGCCGCGACGTCAAAGGCGCCAACCCGTTCACCGGGCCGATCGTCTTCCGCGCGCCTGAAGCTTGGCTTGCCCGCCGGGGCTTCTACAGCCTCTACGAGACCGTTCACGTCGACTACGCACCTTGGTGGGATCCCGCTTCGGCCTCGGCCCTGCTCGCCGCCCTGGAAGAGGGCGCCGAGGCCCCTCCCCTCCCCTCACCCGGCCCCGTGCCGCCTGATCATGATCAGAGCTTGGACGGCATCGCCGACGCGCTGGGCCCGCCCGAAGACGCTGAAGTGCGCGGCATTTTGCTCCGCGGCCACTTGCACTGACCAGGGCAGATCGGGCGCGCCGCCGCAGAGGTGGCCCGCTCGCCCCCCGGGCTGCGGGCGATACGCGCACCCTCGGGCACGCGGGTTTTTCTGCGCGCCGCACCGGTGGGGGTTGAATGGCCCAGGCAGGTCTTCGTCCGCGCCCGCGCCTGACTTGAGCCTGAATTGCTCTTGACATTTCGAGCACAGGTCTTGTTAGGTCAAGGGGCGTTCGGGGGCGACCCCGCCGCCTCGCTGGCCGGGTTTGGGCGCCTCTTTGCTGCCCCGGCTGGTGCGGTGCACTCCGAGGTCAGCGTCGCTGACGCGCGACCCGCAGCCCCGCCACCGCCGCCCACCGACCCCCCTCGCCAGTTCCACAAGCGGCCGAAAGGCCAAGGAGAACGTGATGACGCTGCTCCCCCTGATCCTCGCCCTGGGCTTCACCACCGACGCGCACGCCAAGGGCAAGGGTGACGAGAAGGTTGGCGTTCGCCTGAAGTTCAACGCCCCGCTGTTCACCCAGACCACGAACAAGGTCACGGTCGATGGCGAAGAGCCCGACGGCTTTGAGCCCACCAAGACCAACGCGCTGACCTTCCTCAACGGTCGGAACCGCACCGAGCTGACCTACCTGCTCGGCGACGGCCTCGAGGTTGGTGGCTTGGTCGGCTACGGCCGCGGCAAGTCGATCACCGACGGCGATGAGACCGGCCTGTACAGCGACCTCACCATCGGCGTCACGGGCGCCTACAACTTCAAGCTCGGCGACGGCCTGATGATCTACGGCCAGCCGATCGTGAGCTGGACCAAGACCAGCGGCCAGGCCGACCCCGACGCCGACAAGGCTGGCCTCAAGGGTCTGGGCCTCGGCGCTGACGTGGGCCTCCGCGTCAACCTCGCCAAGGGCATCCACCTCGACCCGGCCTTCGAGTACTTCCGCCAGGGCTTCGAGCCGTGGTCCGACGCCGACGGCTTCGAGAACGACCCCGAGACCAAATTCATCGCGAGCAGCATCGGCCTGCGCCTCGGCCTCGGCGTCAAGTTCTGATGCGGTGAGCGTCACGCCACGCGGCTGAGCCGCGCCGGGGCGCCGCGGGCGGGGTCGATCCTTCGGGGTCGGCCCCGTTCCTGCGTTTTGAGGGCCCGTGGCTCGAACCCACGCGGCCCAACCTAAACAAGACCCTCAGCGCTCCCCAGGTGCGAGGGCGCGCTGAGGGTGGTGGTTGCACAGGGTCTGCACAGGCCCGCTTCGGCTAGCGGACCGGGCTGATCTCGGCGGTGGCGCCGTCGGGGAAGACGGCCACGAGGCTCACATCTCCCGCCGAGTCGTTCACCGCGTACACGTTGACGATCTCGTCGACGATGGTCGCCGGGATCTGGAAGCAAGCGTCGACCGTCGCGTCGCCGCCGACGTCGAAGCCGACGTTGATCTCGGTCGAGGGCAGATCGAGGTTCGCGGCGACGGCGTCGAAGGCGAAGTCGTTGAGCAGCGGCGCATCGCCAGTCGGGGCGCAGCTGCCGTCAACCAGCCACACATCGACGGGGTCGAGGGCGCCCAGCGGCGCGGCGTGGATGACGTTGACGCGGACCGACCCGGCGGGGATGCCCGACCGGTTCTCGACGAAGGCCCCGACGCCAAAGGTGTTGTCACCGGCGCTCGGCGGCGCGACATAGCCACGGGCGAAGGCCGAGATGTCGGTGTCGGCGACGATCTCGAAGGCCGGGATGGTGAAAACGCTGTCCTCGATGCCTTTGCCCACGGGGACGATGTCGATCTGGTAGGTGCCCGAGGGCAGCTCGACGAAGGGAGTGGCCTGCTTGAAGGCGAACTCTACGCCGCTGGCGGCACCATTCACGAAGATCGCCACGTCGGTGTCGGTGTCGCCCGGGAAGACGCCGAAGTGCGCGAGGCGGACGCGGCCGGTACCACCGGTGCTGCCATCCGAGCCGTCGGTGCCGTCAACGCCATCGGTGCCATCCGCGCCGTCGGTACCGTCAGCACCATCCGCCCCGTCTGCCCCGTCGGCGGTGCCGTCGGTGCCGTCCGCGGTGCCGTCGTCGGTGGCGCCGTCATCGCCGCCGGTGTCGGACTTGTCGCCGCTGCAGGCGACCAAAGAGGAGGAGAGCGCCAAAAAGAGAGCGAGCCGGGGGGACAACATGGGTGACCTCTGCGGGATGGGATGTGCCGTGGTGGCTATGGACACGGTCTGTCCACGCTTTGTATAGACCAGCCAACGAGGACTGCCAACGGGTTTGCACATAGATTCTGCACAGGCCCCTTCGCCGAGATCTGCAGAGCGCGACGCAGCGCGCAAAAACGCAGCGCGCCCGCTCCCCAGCGAGGCTGGAGCGCGGGCGCGGCGCCGAGCGGCGCGGAGGCTCAGGCCTTCATCGGGATCTGGGCCTGGTTCGCCGCGGCGAGGATCGCGTCGCGGTGGTCGAGGTAGTACTTGTCCATCGCGACAAGGCCGATCGGCGCGACGATGAAGCCGCCGATGCCGCAGGTCAGGTAGACCGCGAGGTTGACCAGCACGCCGAAGATCAACAGGTGGATGAGGATGCCCACCAAGTTGCCCTTGCCGTACTCGACCGAGGCCTTCGCCGCGCTGACCGCGTCGTAGCGACCCTCGGCGACCAAGTAGGGCGCGAAGTGCATGAGCGGCAGGGTCGCGAAGATGCCCAGGCCGCACAGCATTGCGCCGATCGTGTGGGCGATCGACGCGATGAACATCACAATGGCGTCGTCGGTGATGTTGTCGAAGTTGAACAGGTCGCCAATGCCCGGAGCGCCGCCGGCCTCAATCGCCCGGCGGGTGGCGCGCAGCGCGTTGGGCATGAGGAAGAAGCCGATGCCGAAAGAGAGCGTGATGCCAAGGACCAGGCCGAAAATGACCCAGGGCACCAGGTCCTTCTTGACGACCTCCCAACCGTACTTCAAGTAGTCCATCTGTCGCTCCCCGGGAAACCAACCAGTCGCGCGGCGCGCGCTTGTTGGGCGCCGCGGCGGGGGCCGCACCGCCCTCCCGAAGCAGGGGGCATGCGGCCACGCGCGGCCGTGTAGCCCGTCTCTCCCACGGCCGCCTGTGTGGCGGAGCGCGGCGGCGCGGCTGGCAGCGGGCTGGGCGCTTGCGCGGACCCGGGGATCAGGCCGTCGGCGGCGGATCGCGCGGGCGGAGCGCCGCGTCAAGGGCCTCTGCCGAGCAGATCAGGGGCAGGTCGTCGACGAGATCACCGAGATAGACGCGACTCTGCTCACCGAAGGCGCCCCCTCTCCACTCGATGCGCACCGATTGGCTTCCCAGGTTGCCTTCGGCGACGAGGCGCGCGCGCAGGCCGGGTGGGCGCAGGCGAAGCCCGCGCGCCTCGGCCGCCGCCATGGCCGGAGCGGCGAGGTCGCGGAGGGTCCCGTGCCAGAGGCGGTTGAACCACGCCCACCCATACAGGCCAAGGGCCAGGATGATCAACCCGGACAGCGCCGAGCTGAGGATGGTCACGTCGATGTAGGTGCGCAGCGCGGCGCTGAGGGGCTCCGGGTTGTGGAGCGCCGGCAGCGGTAGCGGGGCCCGCATCATCGGGCGCCATCCGCCAGATCGATGGTCTCGCCCTCACGGGCGAGCTGGACCGCGACCCCGTCGTGGGCCCGCCACTTCGCGTCCAGCGCGTCCAGCGCGTCATCGTCGGCGTCGGGCGCGTGGTGGAAGAGCAGCAGCCGCTTCACCGAGGCCAGCTCACTCAGGGCGACCCCATACTCGGGATAGGCGTGGCCCCAGGTCATCTTCTCCAGGTACTCCTCCCAGGTGAACATGGTGTCCATGATCACGAGGTCGGCGCCCTCCATCAGCTGCAGCAGGCGACGCTCGGGCCCGGGCGGCGCCTTTCCATCGGCCGCGCCCTCTCCGGGGCGGGCCAGCGGGGCGGTGTCGGTGAGGTAGCAGACCGACCGCCCGGCGGCCTCGATGCGGTAGCCCAAGGCGCCACCGGGGTGGTTCAGCGCGATCGCCTCGATCCGGTAGGGGCCGAGCTCGAAGGCGCGCGCGGGGCGAACACCGTGAAACCTCGGCTTGGCGGGGAACTCCCGCACGCGGACCGGATGAAACACGCCGTTGAGGTAGGACCCAAGCCGCGCTTGTGCGTCAGCCGCATCGAAGCCTTGTAGGCCGATGTCAATGTCACAGGATGGGGCGTAGAGCGGCCCAAAGAACGGCAGACCAAACACATGGTCGGTGTGGAAGTGGGTGAACAGCATGTGCACGCTGCGCACCCCCTCGCGAAGCAGGGCGCCGCCAAGCTGGCGCGCACCGGTGCCCCCGTCGAGCACCAGCGGCGCGCAGCCGGGCGCCCGCACCTCGACACAGGACGAGTTGCCGCCCCAGCGCGCCGTTCCCGGGCCGGGCACGGGGATCGAGCCGCGCACCCCCCAGCAGCAGACCTTCACGGGCAGCCACCGTTGGCGCGGTCCGATGCTGCGGCGGGCGTGGGCATGGGGACTCCGGCGGAGGGGCAGTGGCGCTTAGCCTGCGCGCGCCCCGCGGTCAGCCTTCAGGCGCGGTCGAGGCGCGAGGCAGGCCTAGAAGTAGTAGCGGACGCCGATCTGGCCATCGACCGACCAGGACACGTCCTCGTAGACCAGGAAGGTGGGGTTCACCTCGAAGTACAGCTCGGTGGGCAGCTCTTTGACCAGAACGCTGAGGCCGGCGGTACCCCGGGGCCCGAGCATCACGTCGCCGTATTGCTCGTAGGTGTTGGTCGAGAGCACGAAGCCGCCGCCAAAGTAGATGGGGACGCTGTACTCGCTGGTCGCCGTGTTGAAGGGGCGAAAGTGCACGACATAGTCGATGGTGCCGGCGAAGTCGCCGATGCGCCCGATGTCGCCGCCTGCGCTGAACTGCAGGCCCATCCAGTCGCCGATCCACAGCTTGCCCGAGACGCCGGTGGGCGCGCCGATGGCGATGCCCAAGCCAAGCGGGCCCCCGCGGCGCTCATCTTTGATCTTCGAGCCGAAGCGGGGTGGGTCGACCTTGCTCTGTGCGAAGGCGGGCGCGGCGGCGGCGCCGAGGACCAGGAGGGAGAGCGCGCGGAGGGTGCGCATGGAGGGCTCCGGAGCCCGCGGCGGGGGTCGGCGTGGTGGGGGCGGGCGGAGGACCCACCACGCGGCGGTTGGTCGGGCGCCGGGGGAATGGCGCCGCGGGGAAAAGCCAAACGGTCGGGACGCGAGGCGACCCGACCGTGGGAAAATGGTGCGCGGTGCAGGATTCGAACCTGCGGCCTTTGGCTTCGGAGGCCAACGCTCTATCCAGCTGAGCTAACCACGCGAATCAGGAGCGATTGTGGGGCAGAACTGAGCGCCCCCAAGGGGGTGCCGCGCTGCCGAGATGTGGGGAAGAACCCCAAACCTCAGCTGTGGCAGGCCGCCGTCACGCCCAGGCACGTAAACGATGCGCACCCCGCCGTCAAGGGTGCGTCGTCAGAAGGTCTCAACCTCATCGTCGCCAGACAGCTCACCCAGCTCATCGCGTTCGTCTTCGCCGTAGCCCACGTCATCTTCAGCTTCGTTCTCGCTGGTGGGCGCACCGCCACCCGGGGCGGGGCGGGCTGCTTGCGGCGCGTCCGGGTCGTCTTCGGGGGGCAGGGCGGCCTCACCACGCTGCACCCACGCCCGGATCTGCGGGAGGGTCTCGGCATGCCAAGCCGCCGAGGTGCGCTCTCGCGCAAAGGTACGGTACAAGGCCGTCACGATGGAGTAGGCCTCTTCGTAGAGGAACATGCGCTCGTAGAGCAGGCCGTCCTCGCCCTCCGACGCGTGCGCGGGGAGCTTGAGCCCGCACAAGTCGAGGTGCACGCCGCGCAGAGTGACGCTGTACTCGCGTTCTTCGCGGCGCAGGTGCAGCTGCAGGTCGCGCACCACCTTGCCCGAGGCGAGGGCGGCGCGGGCCTCGGCGGAGCTCGCCGTGTCCTCTCCAGAGAGGGCGACCCGGGCCTTGTCTTCGTCGACCACGCGGAAGGACAGGCGATCCTCAATCCACATGTCGACGACGCCGATCCCGTCGAGGTTGAACGTCCCGCCCTCGCGGTCGGCGGCGAACCAGAGCCAAACGAAGAACTCGGCGGTCAGGTGCGGGTGCGCCGCCTTGCCCTCTTTGGGCTCGTCTTTGCGGCCGCTCATGCGCGCGCCCCCTCGCCGCGTGGGCGGTAGTCGCTGATCCCAGCCATCTCCATCCCCTCGAGCAGCGCGGGCTCTTCGACCAAGAGGTCGAGCGGCGAGCACGGGGTCAGGACGCAGCCAAAAGTTTGGCGGAACAGCTTTCGGAACAGGTCGTTGGGCCCCTCACCGGTGGCGTGGAACGCAACCCAACCATCGACGATGTTCCAACAGAACTCGTACGTCGCCACGCGGGGCAGGGTCTTGGCCAACATCTCGAGCTCGAGCGCCTGCTTGATCTCGGCTTTGACGGCGGCAGGTGCCCGCTGACGGCCGTTCTCGGCCAGCCACGCGGCCACACGCTTCTCGAGGTGCGCCTTGAACAGCTTGGCCGGCAAGGCGCGCTTGTCGACCCGGAGCGCGGCGGTCAAGTAGTGGTTGAACAACCACTTGTCGCGCTCGCTAAAGTCAAGGTCGAGCAGGTTCTGGATGAGGCACCAGCCGACGTGCTCCTCCCCCGGGGCGGGGTTTTTGGGCTCACGAAAGGCGTGCTCCTGCAGGGAGGCCATGAACAGGTCGCGGAAGTCCTCGGGGACCTCGCCCTCGACCCGGTAGCGGCGCACGGTCATCGCGCCAGCGAACACACCCATCAAATCCTCCGGAGGTCAAAGAGGGCGTGTCGGAAAATGACGACTTCAGCCTTCTTCTTGGGGAGCACCATGCCGAACTCCCAACGCCCCATCCAGGTGGGGACGCCGCGGAAGACCTCGCCCTCAAGCAAGGTCACCTGAATCTCGGCCTGCTCGTCAATGAGGCCAAAGAGGCGCCGGTCAGAGCAGCCGTAGCGCTCCTGGGGCTTCCACGTGGGCTCGCAGCGCTCGGGCCGCTCCTTGTCACGCCGGAGCTGGTTGCGGACCGCCTTGGTCTGCTCTTCGTCGGTCAGGAACTTAACTCGAAGCTTGTGAATGGCCTCGGGCGCGGCACCTTCGGCGGTCAGCTGCAGCTCGTAGCGGTCAATGGCGCTGACCCGCCCGCGCCGCTGTTCGGCGTTGTGTAGGGCCAAGGTCACGATTCGGCCGGAGCTCAGCGCCTCGGCCAGCGCGCTGCGATCCCGGTGGCTATCGAGGTGCTCGCTGAGCCGGCGCTTTTGCAGCACCTGATCAAGGTCGGCCTGCCCCATGGCGATCTGCGTCGCGAGCGACTTGGGGAGGTCGTGCTTGCGGACCAGCGCGTCGACGCGGTCCTTGATCGCGAGTCGCTCAACCACGTCGTTGAGCTTGAGGTTGCCGAGCACCACTTGGTGCGCGAGGTTCGGCGGCAGGCCCGCCTCTTTGCTGAGCGCGGCGGCCTTCTTGCGCAGCTCTACGCGCGCGGGGGAGTCGCGGTCGGCGCGCTGATCGCGACGGGGGGGTCGCGGACTGGCTGTGCTCATGGCTTCCTCAAAGGCGGTTCCATCGGCGGGGCGCCGGCCCCCCGGCCCCAAGGCGCGGGCCTTGCGGACCGTGCTGACCATGCGAGCGGGGGGCCTCACGCTCGGCGGCGCACGTCCGCTTCGCCGACCCGCCGCGAGAGGCTAGGGCGCCGGGCGGCGTATCCCACCGCCCCGCGGCGCGCTCCCGTCCGGTGACGCTGAGGTGTCGCGGCGGCCCGGCACCCCCCGGGGGGCTCCGCTGTGCGGGCATCCGCCTGCCGCTCCCCTCACCTCCTCTCCACTCCCCGCCTCGGAGGCGCAATGTCCGTCGAACCTGCCCTGGAGCTCACCGTCTCTCCCCTCCCCTCCGTCGGTGCGGTCGCCCCATCGGTGGCGGGCCCCACCGGGTCGGGCGCGATCTCGGCCACCGAGCTCGCGGGTCGCCCCTTCGTCCTGTACTTTTACCCCAAGGACGCCACGCCCGGCTGCACCGTCGAGGCGCACGACTTTCGCGACGCCTCCGCGCAGTTTGCGGTGGTCGGGGTGCGGATCATCGGCGTGTCGCGCGACTCCGCCCGCTCGCATGCGCGCTTCTGCGAGAAAGAGGGCCTCACCTTCCCCCTGATCGCCGACGAGAGTGGCGTGCTGTGCGCTGCTTTCGGTGTTTGGCAGGAGAAGAAGCAATATGGTCGCAGCTACATGGGGATCGTGCGCAGCACCTTCCTCATCGGCGCAGACGGCCGTGTCGCCGCGGTCTGGAGCCCGGTGAAGGTCAAGGGTCACGTCGAGGCCGTGCTCGCGGCTGCCCGGGCCCTCCCCGCGACTTGAGCCGCCGCAGGCTCAGGCCAACGCGAGCAGGACCGCCAGCACGTTGTTCAGCGCGTGTGCGGCGACGCAGGGCCACAAGCTCGCCCCGCGCCGTCGCAGCTCGCCGAGAACGATGCCCATCAGCATCAGCGGCGGAACAGCGACAGGGTCAGCGATGTGGAGCAGACCGAAGAGGGCGCCGGTCACGAGGCTGGCCACGACCCCGCCGCGGCGCTCGGCGACGTAGGCGAACATCGCGCCGCGGAACAGCAGCTCTTCGGCGACCGGCGCGCCGATCACCGCGTAGGCTCCGGCGGCGAGGGCCAGGCCGTCCGGCGCGGCGCTGATTTGCTCCAACAGACGTTGCTCTTGGGGCACGGCGCCGAGCGCCGAGATCAGCGCCAGCCAGGCGCTCCCGAGCACGGTGAAGGCCAAGGGAAGGCCGAGGCCTGCCACCCAGGCCCGGCCCGACGCCGCGCGCAGGCCGAGCGCCTCTGCCCGCAGCTCGGCCACGCAGACCGCCGAGGCCGCCATCCCGCCGACCGCGGATGCGCCGAGGCTGGTCAGCAGATCGGCCGACGCAGGCGGCACACCCCGGAGCGTGGTGATGCCCAGCGCGGCGAGGCTGCCGCCACCCACCAGGGCGAACACGACCCGCGCCACGGAGAGCGGGGCCACGGGGCCGGTGGGCGCCCCGACCCGCAGCCGGTGGGCGACCGAGGCCCCCGCCAAGCCGAGCGGCAAGGCCAGCAGCGCCACGCCGAGCGCACGCTCGAGGTCGGGGCTCAGCTCAACGCCCCTGCAAACGCACCGAGAGCTCGGTGAGCATGCCGGCGATGCCCCGGTGGTTGATGGTCCAGACCTTCGCGGCGCCTTCGGGCAGTCGGGTGTAGTTCTCGCTCACCGCGTGGTTCAGCTCGGTTGCTCCCCAAACGACGACCAGGTCGTTGTTTCGGAGGTCCTCCCGCGCGTCGGCTTGGAGTCGGCGCTTGTCGCCAGGGACCAGCGTCAGCCGCACCCGATCCTTCGGCACCAGCTCGCGGAGGGTTCGGCGGTACTGGGCGCTCCCCCCGACCACAACCACCCGGGTGATGCCAGAGAGCAGTGCTGATTGGATAAAGTCCTTCACCGTGCGTTGGATGTCGCTGCCCCCGCACACATCGCAACGCGGGCGGGGGACCTCGACCACAGCGCGCCCGGCCGGGCGGGGGCAGGCCGGGCAGGCGCCGATCAGCGCCACGTCTTCGACCAGCAGATCGTCGAGCTCAGCGGGATCCTCGGTCAGCAGCTGCTCGACTAACTTTTGGCCGAGGCGGGCGTCGGCGATCGCCCGCAGGAACATGTCTGCCTCGGTCCTCGCGCTGAGACCGCGCTGCTGGAGCGCGTCGGCGAGGCGCAGGCGGCTCGGGCTGGCCGTGCCTGCGCGGGCCGCCCGGAGCTCGGCCTCGAGGTGGGCAGCGCGGCGGTCGACGCCGGCGGCGTGCTTCTCTGCGTCGTCTTGGCGCTTCTGGTTCTTCTCCAGATCGCCGCGCAGCGCGTTGATCTCGGCTTGGGCGGCCTCGAGCGCGCGGTGGGCGTCGAGCAGCTGCGCGCGCAGGGCGTCCCGCTCGGCTTGGGCCTCGCCAAGCGCCCGCTCCAGCGGGGAGCTCTGGGGCGCTGGCGCGGGAGCTGCCCGACCCACCCCGGGAGCAGGGGGACCCGCCTGCGCCTTGGTCGAGGGGCGGAGCGGTGCGGACCCGGCGGGGGCGGCGGACGGCCCGCGGGGTGGAGGAGCGGCGGCCCCACCCGCCCGGCTCGCCTCGCCCTTCTTGTTGCGGGGGGCCGCCTTGGCGCCCAGCGGGCGGACGCCGGCCAGCTCGGCCTCCCACAGCGAGAGGTCGTCGCTGCTCATGACAGGCTCCATGTCGAGCTCTCGGAGATGAGCTCAAGAAAAACGGCTGGATCGAGGCCAGCGTTGGGGAGGTGGAGGAATGCGACCGGCAGGCTTGGCGGCGCCTCATCCAGCGCTTGGTACAGCCATGCGTTGCAAACATATCGGCCTGCGTCTGTCGAGCGCACGATGCCGAGGCCTTCAGCTGCGGACAAGACCGCGGTCGCGCCGAGCGAGGCGGGACCATCCGCGCGCACCAGGGCGCGTGTCGCGCCGTCGACGTCAGGGCGGTCGGCGGCGAGCGCGTTGGTCGCCCGCAGCTCGAGCGCTGGCTGGTCGCGCCCGACCGCCACGCCGACGCCGATCAGCAGCTCGGGCTGGAGGGCCTCCACCAGTGCCTGGGTCTGCGCCCAGCAGCGCCGCCAGGCCACGTCCATCACCGCGCCCTCGACCCGGAGGCCGCTGCGGCAGGTCGCGCCGTGCACCGCCCGGGCGAGGCGCTCCGCTGGGTTGTGCTGCACCACACCAAATGGGCCAAAACCCATGACGAGGGCCCGGGGCGCCCTGGCGCTCACGGGGTCGCCGCGACGCGGACGAGCAGCTCCTCCGCGTGGACCATCGGCCACGCGCGGACCGTCATCACGACACCCGCGCGCCCTGCGCGGAGCTCTCCGATCCGATCCCCGCCGATGGGGATCTGCATGTAGCCAAGCAGGTGGCCGGGCTTCACGCGGGCGCCCACACGAACCTCGGGCACGAAGAAGCCGCCGCAGGGGGCGCGGTGGGTCTCGATCTCGACCCGGGTCACGTCGGCGACGGTCTCGGCGGGGCCGATCGCCGGGCTCATGCCCAGGTGAGTGAGCAGCCGGTGCAAGCCGCGGGCGAGGGTGCCGCTGTGCTCGGTGTCCAGCGTGATGCCGCGCCCGCCGACCACGTGCAAACCGGCGCGGCCGGCCCGGCGCCAAGCCCCGACCAGGCCGGTGCCATCGAGCTGCTCGCCGGCCCTGCGCCACACGAGCGGCAGCCCCATGGCGCGGGCGAGGTCGAGCTCGCGCCCGCTGAGCGGCGCGCGCACCTGGGGGAGCTCTCGGACGTGGGGTGCGCCGCTGTGAACATCGACGCAGACGTCGGCTTCGGTGTGCTCAATGAGCGCGGCCGCGATGCGCTCGACGCTGGTGCCCCGCGGGTCGCCGGGGAAGGCGCGGTTCAGGTCCCGGTCATCAAAAGGCCAGCGCTTGACGCCCTCGTCGCCGCCGAAGGTGTTGACCAGCGGGAACAAGTGCACGGTGCCGCGCGGCGGCTGGACCTGCAAGGAACTCGCCAGCAGGTTGACCGCGTGCATGCTGTTGAGCTCGTTGCCATGCAGCCCTGCGACGATGGCCACCACGGGGCCGCCCTGGCCGAAGGTGAGCCGGTGGAGCTCATACGCACGGCGGTAGGGCGCTTCGAGCGAGAAGACGACGGTCATGTGCACACCACGCGGGCGACCACGGTGCCCGGGAACACGACGGGGAGCTCGCGGATGGCGAGGATGCGGCCGGTCATCGGGCTGGGCACGATCTCGCGGACCTCACCGGTGGTCGGGTCGACGACCCGACCGAGCTCTTCGCCCTCTTCCACGCGCTTCCAGATGGCGAGCGCGGGGAGAAAGAGGCCGCCCCGCTCTGTGCGAACCCGCTGCACATGCTCATCATGGACCAGGATGGGTCGTGCCAGAGCCGCCCAATGAAAGGGGAGCTCACCCTCCCCGAGCACGCCCATCATCGCCAGCAGATTGAGCAGGCCGTCGGTGAGGTCCTTCCCGACCCCGGGGGTTAGGCGGTTGCCTGTGCCGCCCTCGAGGACGATGGCCCCCGGGTGCTGGTGTGCGAAGGTGGAGGAGGCCGCCGGGCCTGGCGTGCGCTCCCACACCACGGTGACGTTGAGCCGCAGCGCGCGCTCGGCGGCCAGCGCCTCGCCGGGCCGCACATGGGCCTGGGTGACCTCGGAGAACGCGGCGCGCGCGCCCCGCACCTCAACGACCTGGTCGGCCCCCTGCACGTCGCGGTTGAGCGCGGCGGCGACCCGCTCAGGGGGGTGGCCGTCGTCATCCCCGGGGAACAACCGATTGAGATCGCTGTCGAAGAACGGCCATCGGGGCAGCCCGCGGTGCGCCGCCAGCGGGTTCGCGCAGGGGTAGACATCGACGGTGCCCGCGAGCCGGTCCTCGACCCCGGAGAGGAAGGTGATCAGCTCGTGCGCGACCCGGACCCCCTCGGGAGCGTCGCCGCGGATCCCCGCGACCACCGCCACCCGTGGGCCGGGGCCGCCGCTGAAGCGCCGTCGAACGACCGAGACGGTGTCGCCGCTGGGCAGCTCGACCTCGATGACCGGGTGATGTTGGGGCACCAGCGCTCCATCCAGGGGGTGGTCGTTCCACGACGGGCCAAAGCCCGGGGGTGCCGTGGAGCGTATCGCCCGCAGGCGGTCGGGGCAGCCGGCGGGGGCGCAGTTGCCTGCGCGGAGCCTGCAAGCAGCGGCCCCTCTACGGCGTTGGGGGCGTGGAGGTGCGGATGTCCTTCGCTCTGGCCACATGGGGATTCGCGCTGCTCATCCGGCCGAGCGTCGCGCAAGACAACCTGCTCATCGTTGATCTGGAAGATGGCGCCTCGTTAGAAGAGGCCGCGGGCGCGCTGGGCCTCCCAGGCCTTCGTTGGGTGGATCCCCGCACCGCCGACGAGGGCCTCGCGGTGGTGGAGCTGGCCGGGCCCGCCGAGGTCGCCGCCGAGGCGCGCCGGCTCCAGGGCGCCCCGCTCGTCGAGGTCGCCGAGCGCGTCGAGGTCTTCGGGCTCATTGACGTCGGCGCTGAGGCGGTGACCGCCGCGGCGCAGGGCGGCGTGGGCGCTCCAGACCGCGTGCCTGGGTTTGGGGCCCCCAACGACCCCCGTTGGCTCGACCAGTGGCACATGCGCCGAGCCGGAGCGCCGGCGTCCTGGCGGGCGGGCGCGGGCGCGGGCGTGCGGGTCGCGGTGCTCGACACCGGGGTCAGCCGCGTCCCCGATCTCGCGAGAACCAGCCTCGAAGCAGGCGGCTCGTTCGTCCCAGGGGTGGATAGCGTCGACGACGGAAACGGGCACGGGACGCATGTCGCTGGGACGATCGCGCAGTCCACCCACAACGGCGTCGGCGTCGCGGGAATGGCCCCCGCGGTGACCGTGCTGGCCTTCAAGGTCCTCGCGGACGGGGGCTTTGGGCAGAGCCCCTGGATCGCCGCCGCGATCGACGAAGCCGCCGACCAGGGCGCCCAGGTCATCAACCTGAGCTTGGGCGGCCCGCCTTCGGCGGTGGTCGAGCTCGCGGTGCGCAAGGCTGTTGACCGCGGCGTCGTGGGGGGGGCCGCGGCGGGCAATACGGGCGGGCCCGGGGTGGGCAGCCCGGCCTCGGTCCCCGGTGTGGTTGCGGTCGCGGCGCTGGGCCCCGGGGGTCAGCGCGCGCCCTACTCGACGACCGGCCCCGAGGTGCGGATCGCCGCCCCTGGGGGTGACAAGCGGATCACCGGCGGGGGTGTGCTGCAGGACACCATCCTCGACGGCGGCGGGCTCGCTGAGCTGCAGGGCACATCGATGGCCACCCCCCATGTCAGCGGGGCAATCGCGGCGCTCATCGGTTTTGGCATCCCTGGGGCCGACGCTGTGACCCTCCTGGAGGGTACGGCGCGTCCGGTCCATGGCGCATCGACCGACCAGGTCGGCGCGGGTGAGCTCGACCTGGGCGCTGCGCTCTGGGCGGCCGCCACCCGGGTGCACCTCCCCCGCGCGCTGCTCGCGGCCCTCCTCGCGGGCGCGCTCCTTCCCGTCGGTGCGCCGTCTCGGCAGCGGATCGTCCCGGCTTTGCTGGCCGCGTTCGGCGCCGGGGGCGCATCGCTGCTGGTCGCGCTGCCCCTCCCGTATGGTGTGGGTGCGCTGGGGCCGTCCGTCCCGCCCCTGCTTTGGGGGCCGCTGCTCGTGTCCAACGACTGGCAGGCGATCTTCGCGCCGATCTGGGTCAGCGCCGCTCTGCCTGCGGGGGCGGTCTTTGTGCTGGGTACGCACCGAAAAGTCGGGCCGATGGTCGGCGCGCTGGCCCTCGGCTGGGGGCTCCACGCGGTGCACGCCGCGGCGGCGCTCCGGGCTCCGCTGGGCGTGCTCGGCGACGGCGCTGTCGGCGCGCTCTGGCTCGGCCTCAACGGCGCCCTCGCGCTGGTCGCCGGGCTCGCGACATTCGGGGTCGCGCGGCTGCGCGCCCGCTCGGAGGGTTGATGAAGGGCGAGCTGAGCTACGAAGGTGTGCTGCGACACCTCGACGTGGGCGTCGGGGCCTGGGCGCTGGACCACCCGTCTCTGGGCCGGGTGCAGCTGAACTTTCGACCGGGGGCCGCGCCCGGCCGCGCGCTCGACGGCGCGCGGGTCGTGGTGAGAGGCGCGCTCTCCGACGCGCTGATGGGCGTGGCCATGGCGACAGCCCGCACCCTGACGGTGGAGTCGCTGCGACCCCTCCCCTGACCGCCCGGACCTAGGGCGTTGGCTCAGGCTTGGGTGGCGGGGAGGCCACCGGCTCTGCGCCGATGCTCTCAAGTGCAGCGAGATCGGCGTCCAGGGCGTCAAGCTCGGCCATCAAGGGCTGAAAACCAACGTAGCGGGAGCGGAGGTGGTTCAGCAGCTGCCGCTCCTCGACGACCAGCTCTTGGCGGCGGTCAGCGGGTAGCCCTGCCTCGGCCTCGGCCATCCGGGCGGCCAGCCCTGCGGCGAGGGGCCCGAGGTGCGCCTGATCACTGTGCTGGAGGATCTCGGCGGCCTTCGACCACCGAGGGCGCGCGGCGCGGGCATGTGCCTGCAGCGCGGCGTCGACCTCGGCGGGCGGCGCAAAAGCACGGGGCAGGTCCGCGGAGGGTGGCAGCTCAGCCGCGGGTCGCGGGGCGCCGGTGCTGGGCGCGCTCCGCTCCCGGTCCGTGGGAGAGGCGGGGCGATCAGGTCCCAGCTCCCCTCCCCTCACGAGGAGGGCGCCGGCGACCGCCGCCGCAGCGCCGACCACCGGGACCAGCCACCGCCTCCCCTCGCCCGCAGCCACCGGCTCAGCTCTGGTTGCGGATGGCCAGCGACACGACCGTCTTGTCGTCGCCGCCCATGTTTGAGGTGAGGCCCCAATGCAGCGGGCGCTGCACCTGGTAGTCGCCGCAGCGCCCCTTCATCTGACGGAAGATCTCAAGCGGCTGCTTGACGCCGGTGGCGCCGACCGGGTGGCCGAAGCCGACCAAGCCGCCGCCGGTGTTGACCGGGAGGTCGCCGTCGAGCTGCGTGCGGCCGTCGCGGAGGAGCGCGGCACCCTCGCCCTTCGGCGCGAGGCCGAGGGCTTCGTAGGTCATCAGCTCGGCGATGGTGAAGCAGTCATGCACCTCAGCGATGTGCAGGTCAGACGCCTTGATCCCGGCGTCGGCCAGCGCGCCGCTGGTCGCGCGCCGCACCGTGCTCAGCGCGGTGGGGTCGCCGTCGGTGTACAGCGAGGACACGGCGTGCCCGCGACCCGCGATCTCGACTGTGTCAGCCAAGCTGCGGCCCAGCTTGGCCACGCCCGCCTCGCTGGCGAGGAGCAGGACGCTTGCGCCGTCGCTGACCTGGCTGCAGTCGCTCATCCGAAGCCAAGGGTTGAGCTCGGGGTTGGCCAAGAAGTGGGGATTCTTGTCGTTGGTCGACCCGGCTTGCTCCAGGGTCATGCGGGCGGCCTTCATGTGGGCGAGCGGGTTCTTGTTCGCGTTCGCATAGGCCTTGACCGCAAAACGCCCCAAGTCCTCGTCGGAGAGGCCATATGCCTCTTTGTACGCCTTGATGCGACGCGCAAACAACGCCGGAAAGGTGAAGTCGTCGATGCCGCGCTGGCGGCTGTAGTGGGCAGCGCGGGCGAGGTAGTCGCCGCCGACCCGGGCCGAGGCGGTCGTCTGGATCTCGACGCCGGCGACCAAGACGAGGTCAGCGCCTGCAGCGATCACGTCGAGGCCGGCCAAGATCGCGAGGCCACCCGAAGCGCAGGCGGCCTCGAGCCGAGCGGCGGGCTTGCCCTCAAAAGCCGCGTTCGTGCCGACCAACGCCGCGCCGAGGTGCCCCTGGTTGACGAAGAGCTCGCCCACGAAGTTGCCAATATAGAGCCGGTCAATCGACGCCGGGTCGACGCCGGTGTCGGCGAGGCAGCCGTCGACTGCGGCCTGCAGGGTCTGCTCCAGCGTCGGGTTCTCGCGTGCGCCGAAGTCCTTGTGCCCCTTCCAAATGAAGTCAGGGTGGCCCTTTCCAAGGTAGGCGGTGTGGGCGCCGCCGGTGATGAAGGCGCGTCGCGCGAGGGTCATGGGGAGCTCCTTGCGGCCCTGGGCCGCGGCGCGGCTGCTGCAGCCGCACAATGACGACGGTGGAGTCGAGATGGGGCCCAGACGGGGGAGACCCCTGCAAGATCACGCGCTGGGCGCCCCCCGGACCACCAGAGCTTAACCCATGCCTGCTCCGCGGGGCAGGCGCATTGCTGCTTTGCAGCAAACTTGCCAGGCTCAGTCACGCTCGGCGGGCAGCCCGGCGGCCTCCCAGGCCAACATTCCCCCTGCCATGCTGACCACTTTGGTGAAGCCCATCGAGATCAGCGTCTTCGCAGCACGCCCAGATCGGCCGCCCGACCGACAGATGAGGATCATCGGGGCATCGCGGTCCCAAGTCGCGGCGGCGCTGGCCAGGCCTCCGAGCGGGCTCAGCTCGCTGCCGGCGACCCGCCCGAGCGGCCCGCGCCACTCGTCGGTCTCGCGCACGTCGATCTTCCGATGCCCGGTTTGTGCGCGGACCCATTCGATATGGACCTCAGGCACACCATCCTGCACCGAAATCGGCGCCCAGGGACCGCCCTGCGCAGACCGGGGCGGATCGCCGGCCAGCCAGCCGCACTGTTGGTTCGCAGGCACCGCCACGTCGATCTGCGCCGGCGACGGCAGCTTGAGGTTGGCCATGATCTCCACGAAGGCCTCGACGCTGCGCCCGCCGCCGAGCCGCGGGTTGTGCGCCTTCTCCTCGGCCACCGTGCTGCGGGTGCGGCCGAGGTAGTCATGACCCGGGTAGATGAAAACGTTGTCCGGCAAGCTGAAGAGCTGCGCGTACACGCTTTGGTAGAGCTGTCGCGCGTCGCCCTGCTGGAAGTCAGTGCGACCGCAGCCGCGGATGAGCAGGGTGTCGCCGGTGAACACCATCCCCTCCCCGTGGTGGACGTAGGCGACGCAGCCGTGGGTGTGACCGGGGGTGGCGCGCACCTCAAGCTCCTCGTCGCCGAAGCGCACGAGCTCGCCGTGGTGCACCAGCCGGTCCGCGCAGGGGGCCCCACCGCTCGCCGAGACCACCGAGCGGGTGGCCAGCGCGTCCCGCAGCAGGCCCGAGGAGGTCACATGGTCGGCGTGGACGTGGGTCTCGAGGGTCCACACGAGGCGCAGGCCCAGCTCCTCGATCAAGGCGCTGTCCCGGGCGACGTGCTCGCGCACGGGGTCGATCAGCACCGCCTCCCCCGTTTTGCTGCACGCCAGCAGGTAGGTGTAGGTGCAGGAGCTGCGGTCGAAGAGCTGACGGAAGATCATCGGTGTCCTCTGCGGTACAGGGTGCGACCCCGGAGATGCACGGCATGTGCCAGCGTGGCGACCGAGGGGGCCGACGTCGAGGACGCGCTCAGGCACGTTGGTCTCGACTTTGAGCGTAGGCCCTATTGACGCAGGCGTCGGCTGGCGGCGACAGCGCTGAAACAGTACCTTGTTCGGGTCTGTTTCATGGGGTGTTTCATGAGTCAAGCGCCGGCCGCCGCCACCAGCCCGCAGCTGCCCCGTTGGCTCCGACACGTGGGCCCAGTCGAGGCAATTCTGGCCCTCGCCGAGCTCGCTGCAGAGCAGGCCGGCCCTGACGCTGCGGTGTTCGCCGTGGACCAAGATCGCAACGTGCTCTATTGGAGCGAGGGCGCAGAGCGCCTGTTCATGTTGCCTGCCGGTCAAATTCTAGGCGAACACTGCTTGAAGGCCAACCGGTGCGCTTCATGTATGCGTGAATGTGGCCTGCAGACCCGCGGGACGATCCGGGGAGCCACGCTCGCATTGCACCGGGCCGACGGCACGCCGGTGTGGGTGCGAAAAGACGCGCGAGCCCTCACCGCGCCAGATGGCACGTTTCTGGGCGGCTTTGAGGTTCTTGTGCCTCTCGGTACGGCGCAGCACGGGCCGGATGCCCCGGCCGCAGTGCGCTTGAGTGACCCAGAGCCAACGCAAGCGCGAGACTTCCACGGGATCATCAGTCAAGACCCATCGATGCACCAAATATTTGAGATGATTCGGAACGTGGGCGCAACCGAGGCCAACGTGCTGCTGCGGGGGGCCAGCGGCACAGGAAAGGAGCTGGCGGCCAAGGCGATCCATCTGCAGAGCCCGCGCCGAGATCAGCCCTTCCTGGCCATCAACTGCGCGACGCTGAGCCCGACTCTCCTCGAAAGTGAGCTGTTTGGTCATGTCAAGGGGGCGTTTACGGGCGCCATCCGCGACCGAGCTGGGCTGTTCCGCGAAGCCGACGGCGGGACGCTGTTTCTCGACGAGGTGGCCGAGGTGCCGCTGGAGCTCCAAGCCCGCCTGCTCCGCGTGCTTCAAGACCGGACGGTGGTCCCTGTGGGGAGCTCGAAGGCGGTGCACGTCAACGTCCGCATCGTGGCCGCCACGCACACCAGCCTTCGCCAGCGTGTGCGATCCGGTCACTTCCGCGAAGACCTGATGTACCGGCTCCGCGTGGTGCCGATCTTTTTGCCCCCCTTGCGTGAGCGGCGCGGGGATGTGGGCCTCCTTTTCCGTCGGTTCGTCGCGGAGCAAAATCAACAAGGCATCCGCCGGGTCGATGCGGTCGCACCCGAGGTGCTTCGGGCCATCGAGGCTCATGATTGGCCTGGCAACGTGCGAGAGCTGCACAACGTGGTGGAGTATGCATTCGCGGTCGGCCGCGGTCCGGTCTTCTCGCTCGACGACCTGCCGCCGGAGCTTCGCGAGGCCGAGCCGCCGCCCGAGGTGAGCGAAGTGGTTGACGATGAAGCCGAAGCTGAGCGGATCCGCGCCGCGCTGGTTGAGGCCGAGGGCCACGTCGGGCGGGCTGCTGCGGCGCTGGGCATGAGTCGACCGACCTTTTGGCGGCACCGCAAGCGCTTGGGCATCTGAACCGCCCAATGGCGCGGTTGGATTGGGCCGGTGGGCTCAGCCGCCGTCGGCGGCCTCGGCGCCTTCGGGCTCGGCTGCTTCACCCGGCTCGGTGGGCAGCGGGTCTTCGGCGCCCATGTAGCCGAGGGCTTCGAGCGCCTCTTGCAGCTCGTCGGTCATCGCCTTCCCGACCGGCGCGAGCCGTCGGCCGGGCACCCGAAGCGCCCAAGCCCCGCGGGACATGCGGAGCTTCGCGTCGGCGTGCGGGAACGGGAGTCGGGCGAGCGGTGCGTCTTCGGCCGTGCTCTGGCTGATGTCGAAGCTGGAGAAGCCTGCGCCGAAGGCCTCGTCATCCCAGATGCCCTTGATTTTGCCATCGGGGCTCAACGCAACTTTGCCCTGCCGTTGGGCGACGAGGGGGAGCGGGTCGTTGAGCTTGACGGGCCAGTCGTGGTCGATGCCCAGGCTCTGGGTCACGAGGTCCGGGATCATCGTGTTGTTCATGATCGGCGGGAGGGTCAGGTCCGTCCCGGTGACGATGAGGGGCACGCGGGTCAGGGGCTCGAAGACCCACTGCTCGTGGCCCACGAGTCCATGCTCCCCAAGCAGCTCGCCGTGGTCCGAGGTGAGCACCACGAGGCTGTTCTCGCGGTGTTCGCCCAGCGCCTCGAGCACCGCGCCCAGGACCCGGTCGGTGTCTTCGACCGAGGCGTAGTAGCCGCGGCGGTACAGGTCCTGGTCGTCTTCGTCGCCCTGCTGGGCATCTTCGATGTGCAGCCCTCGGGTCTGGGCGACCTGCTTGGGGCGGATGCCCCACCGACGGCAGGCCTTGGGAGAGGGGCGCAGCGGGTGGTGCGGGCCGAGCAGGTGGACATACACAAAGTTGGGACGCCCGGTCAGGTCCCCCGGATCATCCCACTCATCGACCTCCTCGCCAAGTTTGCGGGCGAGGTTGCGGTCACCCGTGGGGTTCCACGCGTCAAATCCCCGGTCCAGCCCGAGGCCCTGGTTGAGCATGCTGTTGTTGTGAAACGAGACCGTGTGGTAGCCCGCCCCTTTGAGGACCTCGGCGAGCATGGGGAGCGCGGGTGCCGGCGCATAGGTCTCTTTGCTCATGTCCATGAAGCGCGGGAACGGAAAGTCCCAGCCGTGTGCGCGGACAGGCGCACCGGTGAACATGGAGATCACGCTGGGGACCGTCCAGGTCGCGCCGGACCACGCGAGGGCCGGGCTTTGGCCTTGCGCCTTGAGCTTGCGCAGATTCGGAGTGCGCGCGAGGCTCATGGCGTCGGCCCGCAGCGTGTCAATCACGATGAACACGACGTTTTTGGGGCGTTTCGCGCCAGCGGCCGCCGGGCCGCTCGCCGCTTCAGGCCTGTCCAACAGGCCTCCGCAGCCCACCATCGCCAGCAGCGCCAAACCCCCCGCAACGCTCTCCTTCGAGATCACTTCGCAGCCTCCGCCCGGCGCTTCATGCCGCTCACCATCTCGACCGCGCTGCTGTAGGCCACCCGTTTTTTGGCCCAGTCGGGCAGGGGGCTGCTGGCGTCGGCCTTTGCGCGGTAGACGAGGCGGGAGTGGCCTGGGCTCGTCGCATACGCTTGGTAGCTCCCCGCGGTGGACTTCAAATCGTTTGGCTTGGACGTGTCGAGGCTGTACACGCACCAGCCTGCGGCGAGATCGTACTCGTAGAGCACGTGAAAACTCAGGGTGTAGGGGCCCATGCCGGCCTCCCACCTCGCGCCGGTCAGGCCGGGCTCCCGGCGGTAGACCTCGAGGACCTTAAGCCCGCTGACCTCTTTTTTGCGAGGTGGCAGATCGAGGACGGCGGCCATGACCTTGTCTGGCGGCGCCGCGACGTCGACGAAGGCGACCGTTTCGCCGGTCGATCCGCCGTATCGAACGACGACTTGACCCGCCTGGAGCTGCGCGAGCTCCTCCGCGTTCGCAGTGACCGGCTTGGGTGGGGCCGGCAAGGCGAGGGCTGGGCCCGCGCTGGTGATGGGAAGGGCGATCAGCACGCCAAGGATGGCGGCGCGCGCGGCGCGACGAAGGTGGGTCAGCATAGGTCGCCCTCTTTGCCGGCTAAACGAGCCAACGACGGTAAAGCCAAAGGATGAACGCGCCAGACGCCAGCCACATGCCGCCCCAGGCTGCGGCGGCCACGCCGGTGCGCGCTTCGAGCAGGTCGGCGTCGGTGGTCAGCCCTGCGCCGCCGAACACGTCGCCGAACAAGTCGACCGCGGCGTAGAAGGTGCACATCCATCCGATGAGGCGCATCACCCACTCGGCCAGCGCGGGCGGTGACCGGGCCGCGAGGCCCAACAAACAGACCCCGCCGAGCAAGACGAGCGAGTAGCCGAGGGCGCTGAGCTGCAGCCAGGTGAGCGCGACCAAGACGAGCGCGCTGCCGAGCAGCGCTGCCGCGAGGTGCCCCCCGCCTTGCACTTTGAGGATGCGGAGCAGCAACAGGCCGCAGAGCATGCTGCCCAAGTAGCCCCCGTTCAGCACGGCGACCTGCGCCCCGCCTTGGGTGAGCGCTAAGCCGGATCCGTCGGGGTGAACGACGATGGCGTGGACCGTTCCGCCTGTCGCCACACAAGCCACAGCATGGCCGAGCTCGTGGAAGACGACGGTCAGCAGGCGGATGGGGAGCGCGAGCGGAGTCTGCCAACCCAAAACAACCGCGCCCCACACAAGGACGAGCAGCACGCTGCGCAGGCCGCTGTGCTCGTGCCAGGCCGGGCTCGGCGGGGGCAGCGCGGGCTCGGCGGCGCGCTCCTCGAAGCGCAGGGTTGCGGTCTGCAAGCTGGGTAGGGGGGTGTCCCGGCGCGCACGTCGATCCGCGGCGGGCCCGCGCCCGCCGGGGGCGCGCAGCGGCCGAGAGCTCAACGACCAGGTGTCCACGCCTTGAGTCATGCCGCGAGGGTAGCCCGCGGCAGGCTGGGCGGGAAGCCTGGCCTGGCGCACCATCGCCCGCCCCCGCAGACAGCGCCGCGATTCCTCGTTAACTCGACGCTTGGCGCGTCAAGGGCCCGCCCCGGGTTCGGTCGACCTCTCCGCACAACAACAGCTTCAGCCGCGATGTTCTCGCCCTGGGTGCCCCATGATTCGTCCCCGCATCGCCGCTGCGACCGTCGCCGGCATCCTCATGGCTGGGGTCATCTGCGCCCAAGCCTGGGCCGGGTGGAGGACGGGGCGCGGGGGCGTCGACGGCGGCGCCGCTCCGGCCGAGCTGGGCGCCGAGGCGCCGCCCGCGCCCGCCTCTGCGGTGCTGGGCCCGGGGTTTATGGAGCCGACCATGCCGTACAGCGGCGCGCTCGCCGCGGCGCTGGCCCGACGCGACCATGACGAAGCCGCGAAGCTGTTGGTGGCCTTCGACAAGCAGCGGCTGAGGGGCGCGCAGATCCGCAACCACGCCTTTGTCACCGCCTGGACGCTGATCCGCGCAGGGCGGACCCAAGAGGCGGTGGGGCTGACTGACCTGGTCGAGCAAGCAGAGGACGCGCCGCCAGACCACCGCGCGCTCGTGGTCGCTGAGCTCAAGCTCGCCGCTGGCGACGCGAACGGCGCGGTCGCGGCCCTCAACCAGCTGAGCGGCGGGACGCGCGCCGCCGTGCGGGCCGAGCTGCTCCGCGCCAACGCGCAGATCAAGCTCGGTGGCACCAAAGCTGCCAGCGACATTTGGGAGGCCTTGGTTACCCGGCCAGATCCCTCCGAGGGCTCGGATCAAGCCCTGCTCGCGTTGGCCCAACGCAAGGGCATGGGCAGCAAAGAGGCCTACGCGCTCCTCCGGCGGCTGTGGTCGCGTTACCCGCGCACCGGCCCCGGGAAAGAGGCGGATCGCCTGCTCACCGCCAACTACCCTGGGCGTGGGCCGACCGACCTGGAGCTCGCCCTCCGAGGCGAGGCGATCATGGACGCGGGCGACTTTGGCGCCGCGATCACCTTGCTGCAGCCACTTGTCGCGCGCATCGACCAAGCAGACGAGGCGGCGTGCATCGCTTGGTACACCGTCGGCCGGTCACAATTCAAGAAGAACAATGTCAGCGCCGCAGCCGCGATGTTGGTCCCTGCGGGCCAGCGCTGCGCGTCCATTGACAAGGATCGAGGGGCACGGGCGTTGTACGTGGCCGGCATGGCCCACGAGCGCAAGAAGGAATGGACCCTCGCTGGCCAAGCGTTCGGGCTCATCCCGGCGCTCTACGCTGGGCACAACATGGCCGACGATGGCTACGCTCGCGGTGGGATTGCGTGGCAACAAGCCGGTGAACCCGCGCGCGCGATCGACATGTGGGAGCGCCAAGTTAAGGAGTACCCGCAGGGTGACCTGACCGCTGAGGCCTGGTGGCGGCTCGCGTGGAACGCCTATCTCGCCGGTGACGCGCGGACGGCGATTCGGCATGCTGACGCACTTGTCGAAAATATCGACCCAGTGGGTGATCCCGTCCACTACTACGCGGGTCGGTATTGGCGCGGCCGCTGGCGGCTGTACCCCGACTACGCCGAGCCGACGCGGCTGAGCACCTCTTCCGCGGACCGCACCGAAGGCATCGCGCTGCTTTTGGCCCTGTGCGCCGAAGCGCCGACCCAGTTCTACAGCTTGTTGGCGTCGAGCCGGCTCTCCGAGCTGGCCCCCGAGCGAACCGCCCAGGTCGAACGGCCCGCCCCCGTAGGCTCGCCCGGGACCTGGACGGTGCGCGAGACCTTCGTGCAGCATCCGTCGATCTCCGCTGGGGTGGCCTTGATGCGGCTGGGCTTGGTCGGCGACGCCCTCCACGAGCTCGAGGGCTTCCCCAAGGCTGAGCTCTCCCCCTCTGAGTTTGCGCTGATCAACGAGGTGCGCGCCCTCAAGGAGCCCCTCGTCGCCCACGACGCGCTGCACAAGTACCTGCTCGAGCGCCCCGCCTCGACGCTTGGCCCAGACCGGGACCGCATCCTTCGGCAAGCCTACCCCAACACATGGTGGCCCGAGGTGCAGGTCGCGGCCGGCGGGTACACGAAGCGGATGGACCCGCGCGTCTTCCACGCCCTTGTGCGCGAGGAGAGCTCGTTCAACCCCAACGCGACGTCTTGGGCGGGAGCCAAGGGCCTCTCACAGCTGATGCCAGCCACCGCGCGCCACGTCGCGGGAAAGATGGGCATCTCGCTGGGGAGTAACGGGATCCTCGACCCGAAAAAGAACCTCGCGATCGGCGCCTACTATCTCGACTACCTGCACGGCTACTTCAACGGCAACCCCTTCCTCGCGGTCCCCGCCTACAACGCCGGCGAAGGAAACGTGGGCCACTGGGCCAAGACCTGGGGCGCTCGCCCCACCGATGAGTTCGTCGAGGCGATCCCCATCCGCGAGACTCGCCACTATGTCAAGCGAGTCCTGGGTACGTACCAGCTCTATCGTGTGATGTGGTCCGACGGCGCGGTCTTCCCCGACTGGAGCCCCTACAACCACAAGGCGTGGAAGAAGTAGGCGAGCAGTCGTTTCTGGGCTTCGACCTGCCCGTTACGGCCGACCGTCGGCGCACAACGCCTCGGTCTCCTCGTCCCACTTGGCGAGGTTGTTGAGCAGGAGCCGCTGGGCCCCCTCCGACTCCGAGTCGATCCCTGCTCCAAAGTCGGCCTGCCTCCAAATCGCATAGGCATGGAGGATCTCGCCGTTGCCGATCTTGTGGTACATCTCGATTTGGTAGTCTTGGTCGAGGCTCGTGCCATCCTTCTCGAAGACCGCAGCGGACGGGATGTAGGCCCGGGCGATCAACGTCTCGCCGAAGGGGCTCTGCTCCGCGTCGATCACGGGGACCTTGCGCAGCGTTCCATGAACCTCGGAGCTGTACGACTTCCCGAGGATGGTGGCTGTATAGTCTACCTCCCAACGCAACAGATCTTCGTCCCCGCGAACGTAGGCGGGTTTGTCGGTGATGAAGGTGCGGCTGTAGGTCTCATAAGCGTCGGGGTAGAGCTCTTTCTGATCATCATGGTAGAGGACCTTTTCGAGCTGACCCATGCTGCACTTGAGGGGGCGCAGCATGTACACGCCGGCCGCCCGGCCGAGCTCGGGGGCCTCGACCTCTGCGGTGCCCAGGGCCTCGCTGTCGAGGCGCGACAAGGTGCCGTCTTGGGTGTCCTCAAGGGTGTTCCCTTCCGCGGCCGCGTGCAGGTTGCGGAAGCCCTCGGCGAGCTGCTCCGGCTCTGCCTGATCGATCTCCGAGAAGAACCACGGGAACAAGCGATCCAGCTCCTTCGGCGCTGGCTCCAGCTTGCGGCAGCCCCCGACGACCAGCGCGAGGACGGGGATGCACAAGCCTGGGCGCGCGAGCGTGGCGTTGCGAAGGTACATGGCGGGTCCTCGGCGAAGGGGCATGCGTTTGCGGCGGGTCGGGTCGACGCCCCGGTTGTGGCCGTCCCGCACACTATACGCTCTGCGCCGCACAGGAGCCCACATGCGCGCCCCGCTCGCCACGCTGCCCTTTTGGGCCACCGCGCTCTGGTTGCCCGTCGCGGTCGCCGCGCCCGCCGAGCCAGATTGGGCCGCGGCGGGGGCCGAGACCGCCCGCCTGCTCAGCGCATACCTCCAGGTCGACACCACCGCTCCCCCCGGGGGTGAGCTCGCCGGGGCCCGTCACCTGGCCGAGGTCCTCGCCGCCGATGGCATCCTCGCCGAGGTCGACGAGTTCGCGCCTGGGCGCGCCAACCTGGTCGCGCGCCTCCCTGCTCGGCGCCCCAGCGGTGCGGGGGCGGTCTGTCTACTCTCCCATATTGACGTCGTGACGGCCGTTCCTGCCCGGTGGGACCACCCTCCCCTCTCCGGCCACATCGACGCGGACGGGGTCGTCTGGGGCCGCGGCGCCCTCGACATGAAGGGCATGGGGGCCGTGGAGCTCGAGGTTCTGCTCCTCCTCGCGCGGCAGGGGGTGGAGCTCGACCGGGACGTCGTCCTGCTCGCCGTCGCAGATGAGGAGGTCGACAACCAAGGCATCCTCCGCGCGATCTCCCGCTGGGAGCAGATCGGCTGCACCCACGCGGTCAACGAAGGAGGCGTGGGCATCCAGGACATGTTCTTCGAAGGCCAGGTGGTCTTCCCAATCTCCGTGGGGGAGAAGGGGTACGTCTGGGGTCAAGTGGTCGCGGAGGGGGAACCTGGGCACGGATCCACTCCAATCCCCGACCGAGCGCCGGAGCGGCTCGTCCGCGCCTGGGAGGCCTTGGCCGCCCACGACCCGAAGCCCCACTGGGACCCTGCGCTGATCACGCTTCTGGACGCGGTGGGCGCGCAGAGGGGCGGGCTCCCTGGCTTCATCCTGCAGCGACCGGCGCTGGTGCGGCTGCTGCTGCGTCGGAAGTTGATGGGCAACCCGCTGACCCGGGCCGTGCTCACCGACACCATCCATGTGACGGGCTTCTCCGGGGCCGAGATGCCGAATGTCGTGCCGGCCGAGGTCCGCGCGAACGTTGACGCGCGGATCCTCCCGGGGACCACCCCAGATCAGCACATCGCAGTGATTAACGAGCTGCTCGATGATCTCGAGGGTGTGCGCTTTGAACTCCGATCGACAACGCCCGGTGGATCGAGCCCAGTCGACGACCCCTTTTACGCCGCGCTCGCAGCGCAGCTCGAGGCAGAGGGCGCGCAGATCGCGGTCGGGCCGGCCATCTCGCCAGGCTTCACCGACTCGATTCACCTCCGGCGGATCGGCGTGCACGCGTACGGGCTGGTGCCCTTCATCCTGACCGAAGAGGAGCTTCGCACCATGCACGGCGACAACGAGCGCGTGTCGACCACGAACCTCGAGCGGGGTGTGCGGGTGCTCTACCGGGCGCTGATCGCCCTCGCCGGGCCCAAATAGCGGTCAACTATTGTCGAAGTCGGGGGCTTCGTTGTTTCACCCCTGTACGAAGGCGGGCGGGCCGGCTACGCAGGGCTGGCGTGGTGGTCGGGCGCCCCCGCGGTGAACGTGCTTGCATTCCCCGAGGTCCCTGTGACACTTTTCACCGCAGTCGCCGCCTTCTTTTCCGCTCCGTGCGCGGCTCGTCGGGTTGGCCGCGGGGCCGGCTACCTGAACACGGCCCTCGCCCTCCTCGCTGCCCTCGCCTTGGGGCTCCTCCTGGGCGGGCGGCCCGTGGCCGTGGCGGCCCCGCCTTCGCCGGCCCCAGAGCCGATCCCCGCCGAGCTCAAGGCGTGGATCCCATGGGTCCTGGCCGCAGATCCGGATCGGCCGTGCGCGCGGGTCGCTGGCGACGCCAGCTTGGTGCGCTGCACTTGGCAAGGCGTGCTGGCCGTCGAGGTTGACGACGGTGGCGCCGACTTCACGCTGCAGGCCGTGCTGGATCGGTCGGGCGCGCTGCAGCTCCCCGGCGGGCCCGGCGCCTGGCCCACCGCGGTGGTTGAGGGGAAGGACGCGCTCCCTGTCGTCGCGGTCGGCGACGCGCCGACCGTGCACCTCAAGGCCGGCTTTCACGCCATCAAGGGTCGGCTCATCTGGGCCCAGGCCCCGCAGACCCTCGCCTTGCCCCAGGGGCTCGCGATCCTCCGCCTGAGCGTCGATGGTGAGCGGGTGCTCAGCCCCGCCATTGGCGCCGACGGCGCGCTGCGACTCGGCGGCGGCCGTACGGCCGGGGGTGACGACGCCACCCTCACGCTTGATGTGTCGCGGCGCATCGTCGATGACGTCCCCGTGCTCGTCGTGACACACATCGCCCTCCGCGCCTCGGGCGCGCCGCGCGAAGTTGACCTGGGCGAGGTGCTGCTCGCCGGGTCCACCCCCGTGCAGCTCGACGCTGACCTCCCCGCGCGGATCGACGGCGACGGCCACCTGCGGGTCCAGGTCCGCCCGGGGACCTTCGCGGTCGAGATCCGCGCGGTGCAGAGCGGTCAGGTCACCGCGCTAACCGCGCCCACCTCCAGCGTCGCGGGCTGGCCCGCCCGCGAATTCTGGGTGCTCGAGCCCGACGAGGGCATCCGCGCCGTTGAGGTCAGCGGTGCGCCGGGGATCGACCCCCAGCGGGCCAGTCTTCCCCCGGGGTGGGAGGGCTTGGCCACTTGGATGTTAGAGCCTGGGGGCACCTTGACCTTCAGCGAGCTTCGTCGCGGTCAGGCGGCCGTCCCCCCCAACCGCCTGCGCGTGCAACGCCGCCTTTGGCTCGACCCCGATGGCGGGGGGTGGACCATCGAAGATCGCCTGGATGGCACCATCTCCAGCGGATGGCGCCTCGATGCCTCCGCTCCGCTTGAGGTCGGTGCGGTCGAGGTCAACGGGCGGCCCGAGGTGGTCACGCTCAGCGCTGCAGGTGCTGCCGGTGTCGAGCTGCGCAGCGCCGCGGCGAACCTGCGCGCCGAGAGCCGTATGCCCGCGGGTGTGCGCAGCTTCTCGGCGGTTGGGTGGCAGACTGACGCCGTGGGCGCCGAGGTCGCGCTCCACCTCCCTCCGGGGTGGCGCCTGTGGACCGCCTTCGGCGCCGACGAGGTGGTCGGCGACTGGCGAGCGCAAATTGACGCGCTTGACTTGCTTCTGATCGCCTTAGCCGTGAGCGCAACCGCGCGGGTGGTCGGCGCGCGGTGGGCTGTGATCACCCTGATCGCCTGCGGCGGGGTGAGCGTCGACGGTCTCGCGCCGCTCGCCCTGCTCGGCTTTGCCCTCTGGCGGGCCATCGCAGAGCGCGCGCCCGCCTGGGCGCCCCGCCTGCTGTGGTCCGAGCTGCGGCTGGCCGCGGGCGCCCTCGCGCTCCTGATCACGTTGGGGAGCACCGTGTCCGCCGTAAAGTCCGCGGCGCTCCCCTCCACTGACCTGAGCTGGAGCAGCGCGCCCCTGGCCACGGCCGCCGACGCCTGGGGCGGCGACCTGCCCCGCGGCGTGACCGAAGAGGCGACCAAGGCCCTCGACCTGAGCGGCGCGGTCGGTGGCTCGGTCTACCGAGAGACCAAACGCGCGCAGAAGTCCGAGTACGACAACGTCGCGCTGCAGGTTGATCCGGGCGCGGTCATCCAGACGGGGCCGGGCCTGCCGCAGTGGAGCGCTGACACCGGGCCGGCGATCCTCCGCTTTGACGGGGCCGTCGACCGCGGTGCAGAGGTCCGCCTGATCCTCCTCAGCCCAGGGGTGGTCCTGTTGTGGACCTTCGCCCAAGGGCTTGCGCTGCTCGCCGTCCTCGTCCAGCTCGGCCTCCGCGGCCGCGCATCAGCTTCGGGGGGCCCCCCTCTCGCCACGCCGAGCCATGCGACTGCGTCGCTGATCGGCGCAGCGCTGGCGCTTGGCCTCGCCGCGGCGCCGGCCCAGGCCGCCCCGGACGCTGCGCTGCTCGGCGAGCTGCAGGCGCGCGTCGCCACGGCGCCCCCATGTCGACCCAACTGCGCCGAGATTAGCGCGCTGGACGTCAACATCAAAGGCGACGACAAGCCCGCGCTGAGCCTGCGGCTCGAGGTTCATGCCGTCGAGCCGACCAGCCTCCCGATCCCGGGCCCATCGACGAGCTGGTCGCCCGACCAGGTCCTGATCGACGGTGAGGGCTCGGCGGCGGTGGCCCGCGCTGAGGACGGCTTCATCCATGTGCGCGTGCCAGCGGGTGTACACGTGGTCGAGGCCCGCGGACCGTTGGCCGCGGGGCGCGCGCTCACGCTGCAGGTGGGCCTGCCGCCGCGGATCGCGACCATGTCCGGGGCTGGCTGGTCCCTGCTCGGCCTGCGCCCCGATGGCGGTGTGGAGCGCAGCGTCCAGCTCGTGCCCGGCGACGGTGGCGGTGGCGACGCCCGGTCGGCAGACAACCTCGCGCCGTGGATCCTCGTCCGCCGCTTCCTCGATCTGGGCATCCCCTGGCGTGTGCGGACGACCGTGCGCCGGATTGGCCCGAGCCTCGCCCCGCTCTCGCTGCGGGTCCCGCTGCTGCCGGGCGAAGCGGTGATGGTCGATGGGTTGCAGGTCGTCGATGGCGCGGTGGTCGTCTCGCTCGACCAGACGGTCTCTTCTGTGGAGTGGACGGGCACTTTGGCCGAGGCCGAAGCCCTGGAGCTCTCGGCGCCCACGGGCGTGCCGTGGACCGAAGAGTGGGCGCTGTCCTGCAGCCCCATCTTCCAGTGCACGGTCGACGCCTCGGCGGATGGCGCGGTCCCGGCGCCGTTCTCGCACCAGTTTGAGGGCGCGTGGCGCCCGCAGTGGCGCCCCTGGCCGGGCGAGCGGCTCCGCCTGCAGGTGCAGCGACCGACCGCGGCTCCGGGCGCCACGCTGACCATCACCTCGGCCGACCTGACCGTCCGTTGGGCCGACCGGGGTGCCGCGCAGACCATGTTGATGAAGATCAACGCCAGCCAGGGCGGGCAACACCGGGTGCGCCTGCCGGAGGGCGCTGCGCTCGAGTCGGTGACCGTCGGTGGGGTGCCCAGCTCGGCTGCCACCCCCGAGGGCGTGGTGACGCTGCCACTTCGACCGGGCGTTCAAGATGTGGAGCTGCGCTGGCGTACACCCGTCGGCGCAGGTTGGTGGAGCGCGGGCCCGATGCTCGACCTGGGCGCGCCAGTGAGCAACCTCAAAATTCGGCATGAGGGGCTCGGCGGTCGTTGGATCCTCGGCTTGGCTGGCGACGGCTGGGGTCCGCACGCACTGCTGCTGCCCTCGCTGCTGTTCTGGCTTGCCGCTGCTGCTGCCCTTCGGCACCTAATGGTCCTGCGTCGGCTGTGGACCTTGCCGGTGGGCTGGGTGGGCCTCTCGGTGCTGACCGCCGGGCTGGTCAGCGTCGGGCTCGTCGAGCTGGGTCTGCTCGCCCTCGCGGTGATCTCGGCGCAGCGCAGCGCCGCCGGGCGCGAGGGCCGCCTCCTGCCCCCCTTGCTCACGCTCGCGGCCCTTGGCGCTGGGCCCAGCCTCGCGCTGATGTGCCTCGCCGTGGGTGCCTTCAGCCTGCTCGACGGGCCGCGCTCATTGGTCGAGGGCGTCGGGAGCACGGCCTCGGCTCTGAACTGGGTGGGCTACCGCCTACCTGCGGGCCAGATGAGCACCCGGGTGCTGTCGGCCCCCGAGTGGGTCTGGCAGCTCGCGATGGGCGGCTGGATCCTCGCCGTGCTGCGCGGCGCCCCGGCGCTCGGGCGCGCCTGGGTCGAGGGCATCGGCCGGGTCCTCCGGCGGGCGAGCCCGCCTCCAACCGCCAACCCTGCGCCCTCAGGGCCTGGGGGCTCAAGCTCCGCTCCGCCTTCGCCGACTGGCCCTGCTGGCCCTGCTGGCTCCGCCGCTCCGCCCGCCACCCCCGCCGAGCCGGCCGCGACCGAAGCGAAGCCGGCGGACGCCATCTCCTTCGCCGATGGGGCGCGCGAGGTGCGGCCTGCCCCTGCCCCCGCCCCTGCTGCGCAGGTGTTGCCGCCCCCGCCGGCCAGCCTGCCCACCTCCGCGGTCGCTGAGGTAGCCCACCGCAGCGCCGAGCCCGCCCCGTTGTCGGCACCGCCGCGGGCCGCGGGTCCCACGTCATCCCCGGTGTACCGCCCCGACCCGGAGCTCTCGGCGGCCGTGTCCGCGCCCCCGCCGCCGGTGCCGGTCACGACACCGGCCATGGCGCCAATCTCGGCCCCGCAGCTCCCGGCGCCCGCGGCGCCCGTGCCGGTCGAAGAGCCTGCGCCCGATCTGCCAGAGGCGCCCAGCCTCGTGCACGGCGTCGCGCGGGTCGATTCCTCCACGCCCCTCCCGCAGGCGCAGCGCGGCGCCCCAACCGACGAGGATGTGCCCCCTGACGAAGACGCGGACGCGGAGATCAGCGTGCTGTTGGGCAGCGTCGCCGAGGCCGACGACCCGCCCTCACGCTGAGGTGCGGCGCCGGGCCACGGGCCGCGCGGCTGTGCTAGGGTGCCGGCATGAGCCAGCCCCAGCCTCCTCCGGCGGTTCCGCCCGCCGCTCCGGGCGCCCCCGCCTCCATCGCGCCCGACATCATCAGCGCCTTTGCGCACGCGCAGGCGCGCACCCTCCGCCTCGCCGCGCAGACCCTCGCTGAGCTCGGCTCCGGTGCGCCACCCGCCGCGGCCCTCGCGTCCCTCGAGTCCGCGGCCCGGGCGGATGGCTTCAGCGGCTGGTTCTCGGCCCCCCGCATCCTCGTCAATGGCCGCAGCGACGTCGATCTGCGCCAAGCACCACGGCCCGGCGCGCTCGTCGAGCTCAGCCTCGCCCCCTTGGACACCGACGCATTCGGCGCCTTTGCGGCCACGGTCCGGGTGGGCGGTGGCGAAGACCCCCCCCTGCTCCGCGAGGCGCGGGAGCTTTGCCGCAGCACCTGCGGCTTCGCCAGCCGGTGGAAGTCCACCGGCGAGCTCTTCGTGTACGCGACCTCTTGGGCCAACAACCGCAGAAAGAGCCTCGGTGACGCGACCGACATCGGCCACCTCTGCTTTCCCCGCCGCGGGCGCGCCGGCTGGGTCTGGCCGTACGCCGCGCGCGCCGCGGTCGGCCTGCGTCGGCACCAAATTCAGTGGCTCAACCCCCGGCGCATGCGGGGCCACTTCTTCGTGTATCCGCGCCTGCACAGCGAGGGCGTCTCGGCGGGGTTTGGTGAGCTCATCGTCGTGGACGGTGATCTCAAAGCCGTCGTTGGTCGTGCATCACCGGGCGCGGCGGCGACGCTGCCCGCCTGATCAGGCGAAGAGCGGCCGCGCCGCTGGCCCCGGCGTGTCGACCCCGGCCCACACCCGCTCGATGAGCTGCGCCAGCTGCGCGATCCGCGCGCGGTGCGCCGAGCTCCGCGGCTCGCCACCAGCGACCGCGAGCACCCCTTGGAGGGCCCCGACCCGATAGGCGCCGCCGGCCGCGCAGCGCGGATCCTCCGCCCCGGTCAGCAGGGCGGTCGGGTCGCCCTGCTCCAGCTCGCGCACCACTCCGCCGCGGGCGACAGCGTCCCAGCCGTGCGGAGAGCGCACCCACAGGGCCACTTCGTCCGCCTCGGCCTCGGCGCGGGCGACCTGGGTCACCAAGCCGTAGAGGTGCGGCAGCTCGTCCTCGTCGGCCAGCCCCCACGCGAGCTCCATGAGCTGCGCCCGGTCTGCCGCCGCGGCACGGGCGCGCGCCGCCTCGCGCTGCTGCGCCGCGCGCAGGCAGGCGGCGTAGAGGTCGCGCAGGCGGAAGGGCTTGACGAGGTAGTCGGCGGCGCCGAGCAGCAGCGCGCTCCGGCAGGCGTCGACGGTCGGGCGGGCGCTCAGCACCACCGTGGCGACGGGGCGCGCGAGGCGGCCGGCGAGGGCGCAGAGCTCGAGCCCCGATTGTTGTGGCAGGCCCTCATCGGCGACCAACAGGTCGACCCGTTCGCGTTGCAGCAGGTCAGCGGCCTCGCGCCCCTCGTGGGCCGCCCAGACCCGCTGCCCCCGGGCCCGCAGGTACTCGGTGACCAGCTCGACGACGACGTCGTCTTCATCCGCCACCAGCACCCGCATCGGGCTGAACGTCTCCGACACGCTGCCTCCCCTCCGCTCCGCACGGCCGGGCGGGGCCTAACCGCCGACGGGGCGGCCCGACCGCCTCTGCTAAGCTGAGCGCAGCGCCGGGCGGGCCGGCGCGTCCCCCGTCGGAGTCACTGTGGCCAGAGTCGAGAAGGTCGACCGCACCGCCGAGCAGCGGATGGACGAGTTTGAGCAGCGCTTGTTTGTGCTCAAAATTGAGTACGACAAGTACTTCAACGGGATCGAGCGCATCGAGCCGTCAAAAGAGCGCGATGACCTGCGGCGCCTGATCAAAGACATCGAGCAATCGGGCATCCGCGCGACCCGTCAGCTCCACAAGATGCGCAGCCTCAAGGCCCGCTTCTCCAGCATGGAGCTCTTCTGGACGCGGAACCTACTCCAGATCGAGCGCGGCACCCACCCCAAGCAGCAATTTCGCGCCCGCCTCCACGAAGAGGCCCGCGGCCTCGCGCCCACCCCCGCCGCCGAGGCCTCGCGTCCCCGTCGCCAGAGCCCAGAAGAGCGGCAGGAGGCTTCTTTCCGCGAGGTCTACGACGAGTACGTCAGCACCCGGCGCAGCTGCGGCCAGCCGGGCGACCTGAGCTTTGAGGCCGTCCGCGACGTGCTGTCGAAGCAGGTGGCCACGATCAAGAGCCGCTACGGCTGCACCGACGTGAAGCTGCGGGTGACGGTCGAGGACGGTAAAGCCAAAGTGAAGGCGGTCCCCCAGCGCTGAGGCTCCCCGATGTCTGGCCCTGCGCCTGAGTCCATCGCGCCGCGCGGGGGCCGAACCGCCCGCGTGACCGTGGCGGTCGCGGTCCTCCTCGGGGCGGTGGCGGGTGACCTCGCCTGGCGTGCCCAGGTCGACGCGGCCCTGCGAGACCCGCCCTTGGGTTGGCGAAACCAAGCGGCCGCCCTCGACCTCACCTCGCTGCATGACTGGGGTCCCTTGCAGGGGCGCGCGGCCGCCTTCGCCCCCGTGGGCGGGGTCACCTGGCGGCCGCAGAGCGGCGGACCGGGGGGGACCGCCGAGATCGCTGCGCAGCTGCGCCTCCCGGCGGAGGGCTGGGCTGAGCTCTGGCTCGGGGATCCCCAGCAGCCAGCGGCGGTTGGCCTGCGCCTCGACCGCCTTGGCGCGGGACAGGCGCGCCTGCTCGGGGCCGGGGCGGGCCTCGATTGCGCGGCGGCGCTCCCCACGCCGGGAGACCGGCTGCTCGCGGTGCGCCTGAGCGCCGAAGTTGGCGCCGTGCACGTCGAAGTGGACGGCGTGCGCGCCCTGTGCGGCGGCTTGGCCCCTCCTGAGGGCGCGGCGATCCGGACCGGCGAGCGGCGGGTGGAGCTCCACCAGGTGGAGCTGGGCGGCGTCCCGGCCCAAGCCACACCACGCCCCTACCGAGCCGGCGCCTGGCTCATCGGCGGAGGGCTCGCGGCCTGCCTCGTGCTCGCCCAGCTCGCCGTGGGCAGCCCGGCCTGGGTCGCCGCGCTCACCCTCGCCCCGATGCTCGCGGTGCTCCCCCTGGCCCAGGTCGACCCCGGTCCGGCCTACGGCCTGCCGCTCGGGGTGCCCGATCCGGGCCCCTACGGCCCCGTCGGCGCGCCTGCCTTGCTGAGCCTCTGCACCGCGGTCTGGCTGCAAGCCGGCCGGGCGATGCGGGATCCACGCCCCGGACGCGATTGGCCTTGGGCTGCGCCCGCCGCCGCGGCGATGCCGGCCGGCCTGCTCAACGCTTGGGTCAACCCGCCCGACGCGAGCGTGGCATCGACCTTGATCGGCCTGCTGGGCGGCTTGTGCGCGGTCGCCTCTCTGGTCGGGTCGCTCGCGCTGGCCGGGCACCGGCGGCCCCGGCGGGCAGCGGCCCTCGCGCTCGTCCCCGCGGTGGTTTTCGCCGGCGTCGCGAGCCTGATCGCACGGGACCTCCGGGTCGTTGGCGCGGCGGCCCTGGCCGGGCTGCTGATGGGGGTCGCGGCCGCCGAGCTGACCCGCCAAGGTGTGCGCCGCCCGTGGACCCCCGCCGCCTTGGGCGTGCTTACGGTGCTCACGCTGGAGATCGCCCTGCGGGCCGGCGGACCGGGCCCGGCGCCACCCCGCCAAGCTCCCCCGCCCCCGACGCCGGAGCAGCGCCTCGCAGTGGTCTGGGGAGAGCGAAGCCTCCGGGAGGGTGACGGGCCCGGGAGCGTCGCTGCGGCCCTTGGCGGGGGTTGGGCGGCGCGGCCAGGTCCCGCGCCTCCTGGTGCATCGCCCCCCGACCTCCATGTGATCGTCGTGGGAGAGCGCCTAATTCACAGCCAGCCGCTCGGTCCGCCCGGGCTCTGGGGGGCCGCCCTCGACCTGCGCGCGGCGTGGACCGTCGCCCGCACCCGGGCGCTGGCGCCAGCGCTCCTCCCCCGGGTGGAGGCGCTGCTCGCCCGCGCCGCAGCTGACGGTGCCCCTGCCGTGTTGGTCCTCGACCCGCTGCAGCGCGATCCGGGGGCGCTCGCCTCGGTGCGCGCGGGCCTCGCGCCGCACCTGGCCCGGGGCGCGCCGCCCGCGGCGCTGGTGGATCCCGCCGCGGCAGCGTGGCGGTCCGGGCTCCCCTTCGCCGAGGGGAGCGGCTGGCTGCAGACGCCGGAGGGCGCGGAGTGGTTCGCCGCGCAGCTTCGGGTGGCGGTGCAGGCGCTCGGGCTGCCCGTGGGTGCGCCGCCAGCGCACCGCTGATCGCGCGGGCGTGGCCGGGCGGGCTTGACCCAGCCCCCTGCGCGCGCAGGGCTGCTGGGCCCCTCGACCCGGAGCCGCACCTGTCACCGCCCCCGATCTGGCTGCCCGCGCTCTCCATCGGCGCCACCGCCGCGCTCACCGTCCTCGCGCTCCTGAGGCGCGGGCACCGCCGTGTGCTCCCGTTCATCCTGGTGATCGTCATCATCCAGGGCCTCGCCGCGCTCGCGCTGGCCGCGGTCAGCCCTGCCCCCTTCGCCTGGCTGATGGTCGCCCTGCAGCCGGCGGTGGGCGTCTACTGCGTCACCTTCATCGAACCGAGCCTAAAGGGAAGGGCCTGGGACCTGCTCGTCGGCCTGCCCGCCGGATGGTTGACCGCGACCAGCACCCTCAGCCTCCCCTGGGCGCTGCCCGGCCTGCTGGTCGACGGGCCCCTGCCCTGGTGGAGCGGATGGTGGGCACCGGCGCTGCTCTCGCTCTGGGGCCTCGCACAGACCCTCCGCACGGGCCGCGAGCGCGTCGAGCTGCGGCCGCCGCCCCTCTCTGCCGCCGTGCCACAGGCGCCCCTCGCGCGCGGCCCTGGCCTCCAGCGCCGCCAGCCTGCCCGCGGGCCGACACCTGCCGCACCGGAAGCATCGGACCCATCTGGCGCGCTGCGCGTGGTGCAGCTCACCGATCCGCACCTCGGCCCGTTCATGTCGACCGAGCGCCTCGCCGCGGCCTGCGCCCGCGCGGTCGAGCAGCAGCCTGACATTATCGTGCTGACCGGCGATCTGCTCACCTTGGCCACCCAGAAAGACGACGCGCCGCTGATCGCCGCCCTCGCTCCGCTGCGGGCCCACCCTGCGGTGTACGCTGTTTTCGGCAATCACGACCACGAGAGCCCGGCGCTCATCAAGCGCGCGCTCGCCCAGACGGGTGTGCGCCTCCTCAACGACGCCCAGGCCGTTGTTCCCACGCGCCTGGGCCCGGTCGAGCTGGTCGGCGTGGACTTCCGCTTCTCCGACCGGGCCGCGGCGGTCGGGGCCGTGTTGGCGCGAACCCCAGCGGTTCCGGCGGTCCTGCGCCTGCTGCTCCTGCACGACCCCGGGATGTTCGTGCACGTCCCTCCCGGGCGCTTCCACCTGACGCTGTCGGGGCACACCCACGGCGGGCAAGTGGGCCTCGTCGGGCTCGGCCTGCCCCACACGGTGGTCAGCGCGATCAGCAAGGTGCCCGACCACGGGCCCTGGACCGGCCCGGGCGGGCTGCTCTACGTGCACCGAGGGACGGGGCACTACGGCTTCCCGATCCGCGCTGGTGTTCCTGCTGAGGAGAGCGTGCTGGAGGTTATCCTCCCCGCGTCTGAGGCCGTGAACGCCGCGGCGCTGGCCCCCGCTCTGGCCAGCCCATAGCGGCGGCCCCATGCGCCACCAGACCCGAGCCCCCCGCTGCGCGCGCTGCGCGCTCCACCCGCACCTCTGCGTCTGTGCCGAGCTGCAGCCCGTCTCGCTGCCCTTCGAGCTCGTCGTCGTCCGCCATTGGCAAGAGGCCCGCAAGCCGACCGGGAGCGCGGCGCTGCTCGCGCTCTGCGTGGAAGGCGTGCGCATCCTCGACTATGGCGCCAGGGACACGGTCTTCACCGACGATGGCCTCAGCGGCGAGGGCGCCTACCTGCTCTTGCCGCCTGAGCCGGTGCCCGAGGCGCCGCCTCCCCCGCCGACCGACCTGCGCCGGCTCGTGCTCGTCGACGGCACCTGGGCCCAGGCCCGCCGGCTCGCCGCCCGCGCGGCCGGCTTGCCGACGATGCCGCGCTGGTGGTTGACCCGCCCGGCGCGGGACACCGCCCGCTTGCGCAACCCGCATGAGCCCTGGGCCCGCTCGACCTTCGAGGCGGCGGCCGAGGCCGTGGGCACGCTGGTCGATCCCGAGCTCGAGCGGGGGCTCCTGCGCAGCTACGACCACTGGGTCGATCACGCCTTGCAGATGCGGGGGATCGGGCGGCCGCAGGGCGGCCCCTGAGCCCCGCCCTGTCGCTCAGGTGAGGACGGCACCCAAGGCGAGCACGCCCGCCGCGGCGCTCCACGGGATGGCGAGGTTGTCGTCGACCCGCTGGGTCAGCAGCTCGGCGGCCGCGGCGGGGATGGCCGCGGCGAGCGCGATCGCCACGCGCGCGCCCAAGCTGAGGTGCGGGTCGAGCACGCTCAGGGTGAGGACGGCGCAGGTCGCGCCCGCCACGACGAAGGCGGCGCTGCCCTCGAGCGAGCGGCCGTTGGCCAAGCGCGTGCGGCCAAAGCGGCGACCGATGATCGCGGCGGCGGGGTCACCAGCGGCGAGCACAGCCAGCGCGGCGGTCGCCGCCGTCGGCTGCTGCAGCAGGGCCAAGCCGAGCAGCGCGGTGGTGAACCAGGTCGCCGAGTTGATGCGCCATGCCTCGTGCGGGTGCGCGAACGGCGAGAACAGCGTCATCATCGCTTGGTTCAGCCAGGGCAACTGGCGGCGGCCGATCTCGACGGACCAGGCGAGGGCGGTGAAGGCGCCCGCGACGTAGATGGGCCACGCACCGGGCAAAATGACGCGCAGCAGGACGATCACCGAGAGGCCCGACCCCAGGTGGTAGAGGTTGCGGGCGTAGTTGGTGGGCCGCAAGGAGGGGACGTGCACGTGCGCGGCGGCGAGGGCCTGGGCCAGCCGCTCATACGCGGGGACCAGCGCCCGGCGCAGCTCTTGCCATGCGGCGCGCACCCGATCAGCGGGCAGCTCGGCCGCCGGGAGGCCGTCGTCGATGAGGCGGGCCAGCTCGTCGAGGCGCCCCCGCACATCGGCGGGCGGATCGCCCTCGTTGGCCGCGGCTGGGCGCAGGCCGTCGCGCAACAGCAACATGCGCGAGCGGAGCTCATGCGCGCCGTCGTCGCGCCAGCGCGCCGGGTCCATCTGCCGGAGCAGGCCGTGGAGGTCTTTTGCGACGACGGCGCTCTGCTGCGCGGCGCGCTGGTTTTGCACGAGGGGGCTGGCGACCATGGGCAGCTCCGGGGGGCGAGGTCGGGCTACCGTCCACGAGGTCGCCCGCTGCCATCTCTGAACCTGTCTGGAGGCCCGCCGTGTCTCAGGCGCGTAACAGAACTGCCACAACGTCCACCCTGGCGGCGCTCCCCTTGCCTCCACGGGGGCCCGGCGCCTTCTCCCTCGACCCAAGCTGGGACTTCCTCAACCACGGCAGTTTTGGGGCCTGCCCGACGGTGGTCCGCGAGGCCCAGCGCCGCGTCAACGACGAGCTGGAGGCACAGCCGGTGCGCTTCCTCGTCCGTGAGCTCCCGGATCGGCTCGATGCCCTGCGCCTGCGCTTCGGCGCATGGCTCGGCGCGGACCCGGCCGGCCTGTGTTTTGTGCCCAACGCGACGACGGCGGTGGCCGCCGCGCTCTCCGCCGCCCCGCTCCGCCCGGGCGACCGGATCTTGACCACGACCCACCGCTACAACGCCGTCCGACGCGCCTTGGACGTGGTGGCCGCCGAGCGCGGCGCGGTGGTCGACGAGGCGCCGCTGCCCGCCCGGGTCAGCGACCCCGCGCAGCTCTTCGCCGCCCTCTTCGACCGTGTTCGGCCCGAGACACGCCTGCTGGTCGTCGATCAGATCACCTCGCCGACCGCGCTGCGCCTCCCGGTCGAGCGCATCTGCGCCGAGGCCCGCGCCCGCGGCCTGCTGACCCTCATCGACGGCGCCCACGCGCCGGGCCACGTGCCGGTCGACCTCGGCCTAATGGGCCCCGATTGGTGGCTCGGAAACCTGCACAAGTGGCTCTGCGCGCCCCGCGGCGCGGCGCTGCTCTGGGTCGCGCCGGCGCACCGGGCCTCGACCCATCACCCGGTGCCCAGTCATGGCCGAGACCTGGGCCTGCACCATGAGTTTGACTGGCCCGGCACTTTTGACCCGAGCCCCTGGCTCGCCGCAGAGACCGCCCTCGCCCTGCACGAGGCCTGGGGTGGCCCCGCCTTGATGGAGGACCACGCCGAGCTCGCCGCCTCCGCGCGCGCGCTGCTCTGTGCGGCCCTCGGCGTGGAGCCGCCGGTGGGCGAGGCGCCGGGCCTGCGCTGCGCGATGGCCGCGCTGCCGCTGCCGCTGCCCCCCGAGGCCGCGATGCCGCTCCACCACGCCTTGCACGAGGCGTGCTTCGAGCTGCCCGTCCAAGGGGTGCTCGGTGGCTGCTGGTTGCGGGTCTCGGCCTTCGCGGCCTACAACCGCCTGGAGCAGTTTGAGCGCTTGGCCGCCCTGCTCCCCGGCCTCGTGGACCGCCTGCGGGGTTAAGAGCTGAAGACAACCTTGTTGGAGTGCTCAACCAGGGTTGTCTTTCGATTTCGTCAGTCGTGTTGGGGGTGGCCAACAGCCTTGTCGTTTCGCTCAGACGGCGACGTTGGGCCCCGGCGGGCAGAGCAGGCCGAGGCGGGTCAGCTCGGCGACCTGCAGCTCGACCACCTCGCGCAGCTCGTCGCGGCGCGCGTCCGGGTCGGTGATCGGCTCGGGCGCGCTGAGGTAGAGCTCCAGCTCGCCGCTGCGCAGCGCCTCGAGCAGGACCTCGAGCAGCTCGTCGATGTCCCGGGTGCCATCCGCGGCCCGCAGCACGACCCGGCCCAGCGGGCTGGGGAGCACCGAGCGGTGCAGCTGGCTCGGCACAGCCGCGCCCCAGGCCAACCAGGCCCGGGCCAGCGGCCAGGTCAGGGGGCGCTGGCCGGGCGCGGGCACGCGGGCGCGGGGGCCGGCGCAGATGTCGACGAAGCCTCGGCTCACCGCGGCGATCATGGCGTCAGCGAGAGCCTCTTCAGCGATCTCATCCCCCGGCGGGGCCCCCGCGGCGACCGAGAGCGCCTCGACGCTGGGGCAGCGGGGCAGGCTCTCGTCCAAGGCGAGGAAGGCGCGCTGTAGCAGCGGATCGCGCAGGGTCATCTCGGCCTCGTTGTCGGCGCGCACCACGAGCTGCCCGCGGACCTCGGGCTCCTCCACCCGGGTGAACCGCGGCAAGAAGCGGAAGCCCGCCAGAGACCGCCCCCGAAGGCTGCGATTGAGGTGGTGGTGGTCACGGACGAGCAGCGTCTGGCGGAAGCGCCGGCCGCGGAGCAGGTCCATGTACTCCTCGGACTGGGCCTGGCCGTTGATCTGGTCGAGGACCTCGCGCGCCTTGTCCCCGCAATTGGCCGGGATCATCGTCGGTAAGTCGGCCTCGGCGAGGTATTGCAAGCCCACCTCACGCGCGGCCGAGAGCAGCTCGACGAAGGTGCAGGGCTCGTTGACCGGCGCGAGGTACTCGTGCAGCAGGTAGCTGTCCTCGCGGCCGCGCAGATCGGCGTGGGCGGCGCGCAAGGCGAAGTGCCACGGGTCCTGGGACTGGGGCTCGAGGTCAGCCAGCCAGGCCAAGAAGGCCCGGGCTTGGTCGACCCGCTCCCGCGCGCTGCCCAGCCCGTCGGTGTGGGCCCGCAGCACCGCGCGCACGCCGAGCATGGCGTGCCAGCCGGGCATCACGTTGTAGGAGAGGTAGGAGACCCCGTTGGGCCGCAGGCGGTCATGGCAGACCCGCAGGATGGCGGCGCGGACCGGCGCGGGCACCCAGGAGTACACCCCGTGGCAGATGATGTAGTCGAAGTCGCCCCAGGAGTCGTCAATCTCAAGGATGTCCGCCACGCGCAGGCTGAGGTTGCCAAGGCCCAGCTGCACCCGGCGCGCCTCGCCGATCGCGACCTGCACGGGGCTCCGGTCCATGCCCACGAGCTCGGCCTCGGGCAGGCCCGCCGCCATCGGCAGGATGTTCGTGCCCACCGAGCAGCCGATCTCCAGCACGCGGGCCTTGCGCGGATCGACGGCAGGCACGCCAAAGAGGCGCCCGAGCGCCGCGAGGTGGTCGGGGTGGGTGACCGCGAAGATGCCGCCCTCGTAGGGCAGCTCGTCGTAGTCGCCGCCCGGCCGCGGATCACCCCCCGTGGGGGCCGGGCCGTCAGACAGGTGCTGTGGATCGGGCGTGGTCATGCGGGCTCCCCTCGGGCGGCGTCGAGCAGCGCCGCGCGGATCTCGGCCGGTCCGGCCGTGTCAGTCAGGTAGCGGAGCGGCCCGTAGCGCCGGGCCAAGTTCTGGAAGCGGCGCGGCTCCCCGTCAAAGTCGTAGCTCATGACCACGGGCACCGTGCAGCCGGCCTCCCGCAGCGCGGCGAGGATGTAGGCGCCTTGGTTGTCTTCAAGCGTGCGGCGGGCGCGGCCGACGTCGCCTGCGAAGCGCGCGCTCAGCTCGTCGAGATCGCCCAACAGCACGCTGGCCCGGTCGAAGCGCATGTCGAGGAAGATCACGTCCCAGCGCTCTTGCGCCAGCCGCTCCAGCGCGCTCGGGCCGTCCCCCGCCCGCTGCAGGTCGAGGGCCGGCGCCAAGAACCGGCCGAGGGTGGTGGTGTACTCGTGACCATCCTCGATCACGAGCACGCGCGCCCGCGTTCCGGTCATCTCCCCTCCCCTCCGCCGGGTCGGACCTCGTCGGCCTCCGCGCGCTGCAGCCGCACCACGACCGCTTTGGTGTAGCCCTCTGCCCGCTCGTCTGGCCGCTCTTCGACGGTCAGACTGCCATCGTGGCGGTGAATCAGGTCGACGACCAAGCCGAGGCCGCGCCCCGCCTCGCGCCCGTGGACCATCGACGCGGTGAGCCGCTCCGGCGCGTCGTCGAGCACGCGGATCAGCACCGACTCGACCCCGGTGATGACGTCGTCCTCCTCCTCCACCCGCAGGCCGAGGCGGCCGGGGGCGCGCCCTTGGGCTCGGGCAGCGCCGACGGCGAGGGCGGCGTTGCGAAGAAGGTTCGCGAGCACGTCCTCGAGATCACCCTTCAGCACGCGCACCTGGGGCGGGTCGACCGGCAGATCCAGCGCGAGCGGCGGAAGGTCCAGACCAGCGAGCTGGGGCTCGGCCCGAACGCGGCCGTCCACCGCGCGGATCAGCGCCTCGGTGAGGGTGAGCGTGCCCAGGCGACGGATGAGGTGGCCGAGGGCCCGGTAGCTGTCGGTGTTCAGCGCGGTGGACAGCGCGCGGAGGCGGGCGGCCAAGGCCGGCCGGTCGCGCGGGTGGCGCATCGGCCCCTCAAGCGCGGCCAGCGCGTTGATCCGGTCGATGAGCGGGCCGAGCACCGGGTCCGAGGGCGGGTGGAAGCGCAGGCCAATCCGCCGCGCCAGCACGTCAATGTGGTGGATGTCGCCTCGGAAGCGGCTCACCACCCCGCCGTCACCGCCCGGGGCGCCGAAGAGGCGCTGCGCAGCGAAGGCCGCGGCGTGGCCATCGCCGTGCTCTAAGGCGTGGGCGACGTCGCTCAACAGGTTGGTGTTGTGCTTGAGCACCTCGTGACGGATCGCGGTCAGCGTGCGGGCGAGCTCCGGGGCGAGCTCGGGCGCGCGGGCCACCATGCGGCGCAGGTCCGCGCGCCGCCGCCGCGCTCGCCACCAGCCCCCGGCGCCCACGGCGACGAGGAGCAGGCCCCCGCTGCTCGCCGCGGCGAGCCGGGCCAAGCGGCGGTCAAGCTGGCGCCGCAGGCTCTGGGCAGGCTCGAGCGAGAGCCCCTGCGGGGCCAGCGCGAAGTAGGCGTCCAGCTCACGCTTCGCCTCGAACAAATCGCCACGGTCGCTGGCGAGGCGGGCGAGCTGCCAGCGCGCGTCCACCGCGCCCGCGCTGGCAGCCGCGCGCAGCCAGCCCTCGGCTTCGGCGGTGGCGCCCCGCAGCAGCAACAGGTCAGCGAGGGCCAAGGCGAGCTGGGGCTGGGCGGGGTCGGCGCGCAGCCCGGCTCGAAACGAGCGCTCGGCCGCGGGCAGATCCCCGGCCCGCAGCGCGATCGCCGCCTCGAGCTCGTGCACGCCGACCCAGTCGGGGGCCAGCTTCTGTACGACCAGCAGCTCGGCGCGGGCGCGCTCGAGCTCGCCGCGATCCAGGTACACCCTGGTGATCTGGGCGCTGCGGGCCGCAGCCGCGGGGGCGCCCGCCTCCTCTGGGGCCGCCGGAGGGGGCTCGCTCGGCGGGGGTGGGCGCCGGCGCAGGTCGTCCAGTCGGCGGGTCGCCGCTGCGGCCACCGTGGCCTCGGGGCTGGTCGCCAAGGCCGCCTCGAGCTCTGCCTCTGCCTCGTCGAAGCTGCCCATCTCGAGCAGCACCTCGGCGAGGCGCATGTGCAGCGCGGCCTGCCCCGGGCGCAGGCGGGTGGCCAGCCGCAGCTGCTCGACCGCCTCGGGGTGACGGCGTCCGGCGTAGCGCTCGGCGAGCAGCACACCCAAGCGGGCCCGCCACTCGGGCTGCTCGGGGGCGAGCGCGACAGCCCAGCGCCAGGCCTGCTCGGCGCCGGCGACGTCCCCCTGTAGGAGCAGCAGATCACCGTCAGCGCCGCGCACCTCGGCGCTGCGCGGCTCCGCGGCGACCACGGCGTCGAGCTGCTCGCGGGCCGCGCGGAGCTCTCCGGCCGCGGCGGCGGCCCGGGCCCGCTCCAAGGCCGCCCGCCCCGTCGGCGAGAGGGGGCGCGCGGCGGCGAGGGTGAGGGTGCGCGCGGCCCGCTCCACCAGCAGCCGGTCGAGGCGCCCCTGCAGCTCGGCCTGCTCGCCACCCACGCCGCGCTCGACCGCGAGGCGCAGCAGCTCTGCCGCGGTGTCGTCCAGGCCCTGCTCCCGCAGCTGGTCGCTCATCTCGACGAAGTGCGGCGTGGCTGCTGCGAGCGCGGCCTCCGTGGCGCAGCAGAGAAAGGCGTTCACGTCGGCGATCAGCGCGTCGGGGGCCGGTCGCGCCCGCGCGCGGAGCTGGGCCCGCGCCCGGCCGAGGTGGGCGTCGGGGTCGGCGGGCGCCTGCTCGAGGACCTGACTGAACAACACCGCCGCGGCGCGCGGATCATCGTCCAGCTCGAGCTGCGCCGCGAGGGCCCAGGCGGCGGGGGCCTGCTCCGCGTCGTGGGGGATGGTCCGCAAGGCCCGCAGCGCGGCCGCGCGCTCTCCTCTTGCAGCGTGGGCGCGCCCGACCCCAAAGGCCGCCGCCACGTCGGCGGGCAGCGCGGCGCGGACCAGCTGCCAGCTCGCCAAGGCCGCGGTGGGGTCGCCCCGCTCTTCGGCGGCCTGGGCCGCGGCGCGCGCGGCGATCAGCGTCGCGCTCTCCTCGGAGAGCTCGGTCGGAGGCTCAGCTTCCGCGGGGATCGGCTCCTGTGCCTGGGCCGGGCTCGCCCCCAAGACTGACCCCAAAACGATTGTCGTCAACAGTGTCTGGAGCACCCGCCCCGCTTCAGACGAAATCGTCTGAAGCCAAAGTGGCCACGTTGCTGTCAACAGAGCTGATTTGCGACCTGGTTTCAGGTCCGACAAATCGGTCTGTCTGGCCGGGGCGGTGGGAGGGTGCGTAGACGAAAACGTATGGGGGTGTTGATCGTGTTCCAACGTAACCGTCGGAGCCGACCGGCGCGGGGCGCCTCGCCCGGGCCCGCCCGAGGCCTGCCCGCTCATGCCCCGCCGCGCCCGCGTTGCAGCTCACGCACCCGCAGGCCGAGCTGGTTGAAGCGGAGCTGCACCTTCCGGCCGTCCCCTGGATCGCCGAGGAGGGCACTGGCCATCGCGCTGAAGTCACCGTCATGCTGCAGGTACAGCGCAGTGAAGTATTGGCGCTCGACGTGGACGGCGAGGCGGTTGAGGCCGCCCTGGGGCTGGAGCTGCACGGCGGCCCACAGGCCATCCCCGGAGAGGCCCGGCGCGCGGAGCAGCCCAGCGCCCGGCGGCGGCGCGGTGGGCGGCGGGCTGGCCGGAGCGGGGCTCGGTCGGGGGTCGGCTGCGGCCGGCCCAGGCGCTTGCGCCTCAGCGGCCGGGAGCGACGCGGGAGCCTCCCTTTCCCTGGTTGTGGTGGATGACTCCGCGCCGTTCATCACGGACGGCTCCACAGCCCAGGGCTCGATGGCGCCCCCCGCGGCGCGGAGCAGGTCGCGCACCAGCTTGGGTCGCACCTGAATGACGTCGGGGCGGGCGCCGAGCGGCCCGCCGCGGTCCGCGCCGACCAGCTCGGCGAGGGTCAGGGTCAGCGCGTTCTCTGCGGTCAGGGCGAGCTCACGCAGGTTGCCCGGCCAGGGGTGGCGCTTGAGCTCCCGCAGGCTTCGCTCGGGGAAGAGCAGCACCAACACGCCATCCTTGGGCTCGGGCAGCGGGCCGCGCGTCCAGGCGCGCAAGCTTGTGAGGCCCGGGCGCGGGAGCAGCTCGCGCAGGGCGCCCTCGTCGGAGAGGCGCTGCACCACGAACTGGAGCAAACCTTCGAGATCACCCGTGCGATCAGTGAGCGGTGGCAAGCGCACCGTCGCGGCCGGATTGAGCCGCATGTAGAGGTCGGCGCGGAAGCTCCCCTCGCGGACGCGCCGACCGAGGTCCTCGTGGGTGGCGACGACGAGCTTGACGTCCACCTGGCGCTCGCGGCTCTCGCCGAGGCGGCAGAGGCTACGCTCCTGAAGGACGGTGAGCAGCATGCGCTGCGCCTCCTCCGACAGGTTCGCGATCTCATCGAGGAAGAGCGTGCCCCCGTCCGCCTCCTCAAAGGCACCTTTTCGGTCGGTGACCGCGCCCGTATACGCGCCGCGGGCCGCCCCGAAGAGCTGGGCCGCGACGAGGTCCTTGGGGATGGTGCTCAGGTCGACCGCGACAAATCGCCCGGTTCGGCCGCTGCGGGGGTGGATGAAGTGCCGCGCGATCAGGGACTTGCCGGTGCCAGTCGGCCCGCCGAGCACCACGGGCAGGCGGCCCCGCGCCAGGACCTCGAGCCGGCGGCGGATCCGGCGCATCGGGCCGCTCCGCCCCCACCAGACGGGCCCGTCGCGCTCCGCACCCTGGCGGGCCTCGACGGCGTTGCGGACCATCGCGCGCAGCGACTGGGCGTCCAGCTCCTCATCCCCGAGGAAGTAGGTGTACTCCTCGGCCTGCTCGCGGTCGGCGGCGGCCTCAAGCCCCTCGTCGCGGGCGGTCATCAGCAGCACGGGCAGCTCAGCCCAGCGCAGGCGCAGCGCGTCGAGGATGTGCAGGCCCTGCTGCTGCCGGGCGCGCCGGACAGCGGCCGGGTCGTTCGGATCATCGAGGCCGAGCAGCTCGCCGACCGGCAAGTCGAAGTGCAGATCGAGCAGCACGGCGTCGATCTCGTCCTCGCCCGCCTCGAGTGCGGCGCGGGCCTCGGCCCAGCTGCGCGCGGGCCCCTGCCAGCTGTGCTCGGGCATGACCCGGCGGCACAGGGTCAGCGTACGGTCCTGGTCATCGATCACGAGGAGGGTCGCCATCTCAGCCTCCCGCGGCGATCAGCGCGGCGCGGCGCCGGACGCACGCGCGGACGGGGTTCAGGAGGACCGCAATGCGGCCTGCAGGGCGCGACAGGCCGCCTGGGCCCCGCGGGCCGCGGTGGTCAAGCGGTCGGCGCGCACCTCGGCATCGGGCCCGGGAAGGCCCACCAGCGCGTCGCCCTCGGCGATGATCACCGCCATGTGGGCGTCGAGCGCGTGCACCGCGGGGTGCGGATTGAGGGCCGTCGGCAGGGCCGCCCGCCGCTCGGCGTAGACCGCCGCCGCGGTCTGGACCCCGCTGGGGCCCCGCCGGGTCTCGAGCAGGTCCTCCCGCAGGGCCGACCAGCGGTCCCCGAGGGTCGCGTCGGGGGCCAACATCCGCGCAGACAGGTGCACGTACTTTCCGAGATCATGCACCAGGTCGGTGATCTGATCCGCCGCCGCGCGGAGCTCTGCCGACCCAGGGCCGCTCACTCCCGCCACCGACCGTCCTTCCCCTTGCGTCGGGGGGCGAGGCGCTCCACAAAGCGGGGCGGTGGGTCTGGGATGAGCTGCGGGTCGAGGGAAAAGGTCCAGGTCACCCCCGTCTGGTCCTCGACCGCGGCGCGGACGACCAGCCAGAGCGGGCCTGTCGCGCTGGTCGTGCCCTCAAGTTCGAGCACCGCGGCCGAGGCGGTGGGGCCGAGCTCGACGGTCTCACCGCCAGCGACGCTGATCTCGGCGGAGAGCCAAGCTTGGTCGGGGTTCAGGGTGACCGTGTAGCGCCCGGCGGTGTCGAGCGTGGCGGCTGCCCGCGGGGGCGCTGCGAGGGCGACACTGACCGAAAACAGCGTCACAGAGGCCAGAGTGAGCAAGCTGAGCGCTTCGATGACGCGGCGGATCATGCGGGCCTCCTCCCGGGGCGGCCGAGCCTAATCCGGCGGGCGCTCCACGTGGAACGGCGCGCCCGGGTTCGCGGCCTGCGCGGGCCGCCTCAGGGCTCTCCGCGCCAGCCTTTGATGATCTGGACGTAATCCAGGGGGCCGTCAGGCACGCCCGCCGGTCGGCTGCGCGGGGCGTCTGGGGTCCGGTCGAGCGCGCGGCGCAGCGCAGCGTCCAGCTCCCCTGGCCACTCCAATCCGGTTGGGGTGGATTTGTGGACAAAGCCGCGCCTGACGATGTCTTGGACGAGGTTGCTCACCATGAACGGGTCGAGGCCGGCGCCGAGGACCTCCGCGGCGCTCTCCAGCACGGCGGCGGCGTGGAGCTGACCGTCCTCATGCAGCACCAGCGCGGCTTGCAGCCAGCTGTGGATGGGCACGACCCGCCCGCCGAGCGGGGCGAAGCGGGTGGGGCTCCTCCCCTCGGTCAGGCGGATGAAGATGCGCGCGACGGCGTCGGAGTGCACGTTTCGCGCCAGCGCGCCCATCGCCTCGTCGACCTCGTCGTCGTAGGCGCCACCCTCGCGCATGGCCCGGGCGACCTGCTTGCCGGTCAGGCGACCGGCGAGGGCGTCGGCATAGAGGGCGTAGACAATTGCGTCCACCTCGGCGTCGTCACCAAACAAGGTCTCGGGCGCGTGGGCTGCCCAGCCCACCCGCAGCCGGAGCAGCTGGGGCAGCTTGTAGCCGAGCTGGCCGCGAATCGACCGGACCTGTCCGCGCTTGAGCTTGTCGAGGCTGTCTTTGAGGATGAGCTCATCGAAGCGAACGCCGTCCAGGTGCAGCTTCTCCTCAAGCACCGGCCGGAGCTGGGTCGGCGAGCCCGACACGATGACGATGTGGTTGTCCACCACGCCGCTCAGCGCGCGGAGGATGGCCGCCGCACCCGGCGCGGTGACCTTGTCGCGGGCGGGCTCGGTCGCGCTGCGCAGCAGCCCGCGGAGCGAGTGAAAGTCGGTCTCAAGGTAGGTCTTGTCGAGATCCCAGCGGTAGACGTGCACGGTGCCCTCCCGACGCGGCCCGTGGGCACCTTGCGCCGGTTGGGGGCGCTGGCAAGGGGGCGGCCGTCGGCGCCTCGCAAGGGCTACAGTCAGGTCATGCCTGGAACCAGCGCGCCGCCCCCAGAGGGCCCACCCGAGGTTGATCTCGACCAGAGCCCGACTGATGCGAGCCCACCGGGGGTGTCCCGGCGGGTTCGCGCCGGCGATCCCCGTCGGTCGTGGCGGGTCAGCGCGCGGCCTGAGCCCTCGCGCTACTCGATCATCGGCGAGCTCGGCCGGGGTGGCGCCGGCGAGGTGCTCCGTGTGCACGATCACGCGCTGGAGCGCATCGTCGCGCTCAAGACCCTGCGCCCCGAGCTGCAAGCGGATCGTGTGATGCTCGCGCGCTTCGTGCACGAGGCGCAGATCGTCGCCCAAATTGAGCACCCCGCCATCGTGCCGGTCTACGACCTCGGTCGCCTCGCTGACGGTCGGTGGTACCTCACGATGAAAGAGATCAACGGCCGAACCTTCCGTGAGGTCATCGCGAACCTGCATCGGGCCCGCGGCCAAGGCGCCTTCGTGCCGACCGTCGACGGCTGGACGCTCCGCCGGGCGGTCGAGGCGATGCGCACGGTCTGCGAGGCGGCTGGGTTTGCCCACAGCAAGTCGGTCATCCACCGCGACATCAAGCCAGACAACGTGATGGTCGGTAATTTCGGCGAGGTCTACCTGCTCGACTGGGGCTTGGCCCGCCTCGTGGACGGTGACGAGGCCGCGCGTGACGACGAGCAGCCAGAGGACGAGGACCTCGCCCCCCTGGTCAGCCACACGCACCACGGCGTCGTGGTCGGCACGCCCGCCTACATGCCGCCCGAGCAGGCCCGGGGCGAGCGGGAGCTGATGTCCCCGGCCTCGGACGTCTGGGCGCTCGGGGCGGTGCTCTACGCGCTGCTCTTTGGTCGCGCGCCCTACCGGGGTGAGCCGCAGGTCATCCTGCAGAAGGTGCAGGAGGCGCCACCCCGCGTGCCGACCCGGGTGCCCGCGCCCGCTGCCCTCGTCGAGATCTGCCTGCGGTGTATGCGCCTCGACCCCCGACAGCGCTACGCGGACGGGGCCGCGGTCGCCGCCGAGCTGACCGCTTGGCTTGAGGGCGCGCGCAGCCGAGAGCGGGCGCTCACCCTCACCGATCAAGCGCGGGCTGTGCTCCCGCTCATCGAGGCGGCAGAGGTCCGCGCCGCGCAAGCCCGGGAGCGTGCCCGCGCGGCGGTGGTCGGTCTCCGGCCCGGTGACACCCTGGAGGTCAAAGAGGCCGCCTGGGGCCTCGAAGAGGAGGCCCAACGCCAGTCCGACGAGGTGCAGGGCCTCTATGTCGAGGCGGGGACCCGGGCGCGCAGCGCGCTGGAGCAGGCCCCGGAGCTGCCCGAGGCCCGCGCCTTGCTCGCCGCCCTCTCGCGGCGCCGCGCCGAGGCCGCCGAGCTGCAGGGTGATCTCAAAGCCGCGCGGGAGCACCAGGCCATGCTCGCCGCCTACGACGACGGCACCCACGCCGACTACCTCGCCGCTGAGGCCACGCTGCAGCTGCGGCTCATCCCCGCGCACGCCACCGCGCGGGTGCACCTGTTCGGTCTGCGATCCCGCCGCTTGCAGGCCGGGCCTGCGCAAGAGCTCCCGCCCGTGGATGGTCGAGGCTGGCGCTTACCGGTCGGGTCCTACCTGCTCGAGGTCGAGGCGCCCGGCTACGCGGCAGTTCGCTACCCCTTCCAGCTGCGCCGCGGCCAAGATTGGCAGGCGACCGCCCCCGGTCAGGCCGAGCCGACGCCGCTCAGCCTGCCTCGTGAGGGCTGGATCCTCCCCTTTGAGCGGGTGGTGCCCGCCGGGTGGTTCTGGTCGGGTGGCGACCCTGAGGCGCCCGGCGCCTTGCCCCGACAGCGGGTCTGGGTGCCCAGCTTCTGCGTGGCCATGCGCCCGGTCAGCCACCACGACTACATCGCCTGGGTCAATGATCTCGCGACCACCGCTGGTCATGAGGCGGCGCTGGACCGCGTCCCCCGACTGCGCGAGCCCGGCACCGCCGAGGACCAGCCGCTCTACCGGTGGGATCCGGCCGCCGGGCGCTACCGCATGCCCCGCCGGGTCGCCGGGCTGCAGCTCGATCTCAGCGCGCCGGTCATTGGGGTCCGCTGGGGTGACGCGGCGGCCTATGTGCAGTGGTTGGCGGCCAAGACGGGCTTCCCCTTCCGCCTGCTGGGCGAGCTGGAGTGGGAGAAGGCGGCTCGCGGCGTCGACGGCCGGCGTTTCCCCTGGGGTGACCAGGAGGACCCGGCGTTCATGTGCATGCAGGACTCCGCGGCCGCCGCCGATGGCCCGCCCATCCCCACCGCGACCCCGGTGGACTGCAGCCCCTACGGCGTGCTCGGGATGGCCGGCGGCGTGCAGGACTGGTGCGCCGAGCCCTTCTCGGCCGCAGGGCCGCCCCGCCGGGGCTCTGCGGCGGTCGTGCCCGCCGCGCTGAGCGCCGCCGACCTGGTCGGTCCGGCCCTGAGCCTGCGGCGCTCGGTCCGGGGCGGCGCGTGGAACCTTCCGGCCCGCTCAGCCCGGAGCGCGGCGCGCACCGGGGTAGTCGGCGACAAACGTTCGGAGCAGATCAGCTTCCGCGTGGCCCGCAGCCTAGACCTGCCCGGCGGCGGCTGAGCGCTGCCCTCAGTCGGCCTTGGCCTCAGCCTCGAGCTCTTCAGCCGGGAAGCGGTAGATCACGCTGCCCGGTCGGGCCACCAACAGGTGCTCGGCAGCGGCGCGCTCGATCTGCACGGGGTCGGTGCGCATGCGTCGCACGAGGCGCCGCAGCCGCATGTTCTCGGCCTCAACCTCATTGAGCCGGGCCCGGAATGACGCGAGCTTGGAGTGCTCGGCGTGCCGGGTCAGGAGCCCGGAGTCGCTGCCAATCGCCACCCACAGCGCGCCCACGATCAGCCCTGCGGGGATGATCTGCATGACCAGGCGCTTGTGGAGGTTCGGCGACAACCTGCACCAACACGGCTTGCGGTGGAACTGACGCTGGGGCGAAGGGGGGAGCGAGCTGCGCGAGGGCATCTGCCTGCGGCGGCGCGCCGACCATAGCGGAGCCCCGCGGTGAAGCGGAGCCCGCGCGCCCCCCTGTTATCCGTTGACATGCCAAGAGCAAGGGCGCGGCGGCACATCAAGCCGAGGCATCACCTCGGTGTCTTCCGATCCGAATGGGTTGAGCCGAATTTCTGCGCCCGCGTCCGCGGCCCGCGCTGCCTGCCCGCTGCAGGCCGGCCCAACAGGCAGCGCGCTCCCCCGGGGTGCTTGTCGCAGTGTCGTTTGTCAATCAAGACGAAATCGTATGGTGTGTCAGACGGTATTATCGTATTGTTCCAACAAGATTGAGGAAAGAGCGGCCGGGCTGCGGCGTGCCGTCGCCAGCGGCCCTCAATAGCGGGCCGCATGGCGTCGCCGGACCCCTCCATCTCCCCGCAGGTGCGCGCGGCGCTCGCCGCCGCAGAGCGCGCGCCCCGCTCCCCCGCCGCGTGGGAGGCGCTCGCCGAGGCCTTCGGCGCCGCCGGCCAGCTCGAGGCCTCGGCGCAGGCCTGGGAGCAGCGGGTGCGGCTGGACCCGGCCGACCCCCGGGGTTGGGCTGGGCTCAGCCTCGCGCTCCGCAAGACGCCGCGCCGCGCGCAGGCGCCAGCCGCCGCACGCCAAGCCGTGCAGCGCGCGCCAGAGACCGCCTGGCTGTGGACCAACCTCAGCGCGATCAGCCTCGTGGTCGACGATGTGGTCAGCGCCGTCGAGGCCTCGGCGCGCGCGGTCGCCCTTGACCCCGGGGATGTCGAAGCCTGGGGTGCCCGCTGCAACGCGCTGGCCGCTGCCGGTGACCTGCCGGGCGCCCTGGCCGCCGCGGATCGGGCCGCCGGGATCGCCCCCGACGACCCGCGCCCGGGGTGGTGCCGCGCCCTGGCCCTGCTCGCCGCCGGTGACTGGGAGGCCGGCTGGCCCGCCTACGAGGCCCGTCTGCGCCGGCCTGGGGCCCGCCGCCCGCCCGCACCCTGGTGGGATGGCCGCCCAATCGCCGGCGGGCTGCTCGTGACCGGCGAGCAGGGCATCGGCGACACCGTGCAGCTGCTCCACCTGCTCGCCCGCGCGCGGGATCGGGTGGGGCAGCTCTGCCTCGCGCTGCCTGCGGGGCTCCACGCGGCCTTCGCCCAGATCCCCGGCGTGGACGCGCTCATCGACGAGCGTGCGCTCTCGGGGCTGCCCCCAGGCTGCGTGGCGGCCATCGCGCTGCCCAGCCTGCCCGCGGTGCTCGGGCTGCGGCCGGAGGGCGCCGCGCAGGGCGTCCCGGCCCTGGCCGCCGACCCCGCCGCGGTGACGCGCTGGCGTACGCGCCTCACCGAACGCGCCCCAAACGCCCGGTTGCGCGTAGGTCTGTGTTGGCAGGGAAACCCTTCGTACGAGGCGGATTTTCGACGCTCACCCGGGGTGCGCGCCCTCGCCCCGCTCGCCGCGGTGGGTGGCGTCGTTTGGTTCTCGCTGCAAAAGGTGCACGGCGCGTTGCGCGACGGGCCGGACGCCCCCCTGCCGATCATCGATCTGGATGAAGAGCTCGATCAGAGCGGGGCCTTCGTCGACACGATCCCCTGCTTGGCCGCGCTCGACCTGCTCATCACCAGCGACACGGCCATGGCGCACCTCGCAGGGCAGCTCGGCCGACCGGTCTGGGTGGGCCTCGCTGCGCAGCCCGACTGGCGTTGGGGCCGCAGCGGCGCGACCTGCCCATGGTACCCGTCCATGCGGCTGTTTCGACAAGCCCAGCCCGGAGATTGGGCGGGGGTCTTCGGTGCGATGGCGCGCGCGTTGAGCCGCGTGCCCGGAGGTGCGGCGTGAAGGTAGAGGTCCCCCTTGGTGAGGTGGTCGACAAGATCACGATCTTGCGCATCAAGGCCGCGCAGATCCACGAGCCTGCCCGGCGTGCGAACGTGCTGCGTGAGCTGGTCACCCTCGAAGCCGCTTGGGCCGACGAGCAGGGCCCCGTCGACGCGCTCGAGGAGCTGGGCCCCCTTCAGGACGTCAACCAGCGCCTGTGGGACGTCGAAGATGCGCTGCGTGACCTTGAGCGGGCCCAATCCTTCGGCGAAAATTTCGTCGCCCTCGCCCGGTCGGTCTACGTGCTCAACGATGAACGCGCCCTTGTCAAGCGGCGAATCAACGAGCGGTTCGGCTCAAGCTTGGTCGAAGAGAAGTCTTACCAACCCTACCGCTGAGCTGGGCCAAGGCCGCGAGGGCCCCGTCCATCGGCAGGAGGGCCCGTGGCTCAGGGCTCGCCGTCTGCGCCGGTGTTCGCCTCGGTCGCGATGGCGAGGCGGGACAGGCCGAGGCTGCGCGCCGTGTCCATGACCCGCACCACCGCGCCGTGATCGACGTTCTTGTCGGCCTTGATGATGATGAGCGTGTTCGGGTCGCGCTTGGACGCGGCGCTCAGCGCCTCGCGCAGCTCGGGGCCCGAGATGGGCTTGTCGTTGAGGAAGGCCGTGCCGTCGGCGCGCACGAACACCTTGAGATCCTCGCGTTCTTTGAGGATCGTATCGGCGGAGCTGCGCGGCAGGTCGACCTCGATGCCTGGCGAGCTGACGAACTGCGTGCTGACCATGAAGAAAAGCACGAGCTGGAAGATGATGTCGATGAGCGGCGTCAGGTCAGGCGCCGCGGTGTGGCGCCGCTCATGCCTGAGGTTCATGGGCGGCCTCCGGCGCGGCGACGAGGTCGAGCACCTGGAGCGCGAGGTCTTCGAGCTCGAGCACCCGACGGTCGACCGCGGCGAGGATGGCGCGGTGGGCGATGACCGCCGGGATGCCCACGGTGAGGCCGGCCATCGTTGTGATCAGCGCCTGGGAGATGCCGCCGGCGAGGCTGCCCATGACACCCATGCCCTGCTCTTGGATCACCTCAAAGGTCAGGATCATGCCCCACACTGTGCCGAGCAGGCCCAAAAGGGGCGCCACCGTCGCCACGGTGCCGACCACGTCAGCGCCGCCTTCGAGGCTCGCGGCCTGCTGGCGGCCGATCTCTTCGACCCGCTCTTTGATCAGCGCGCGGGATCGGCCGCGGTGGGCGACAGCGGCCTCGACCACGACCCCAGCGGCGCAGTCGGCCTTCTTGCAGAGGGTCACCGCGTCTGCAAAACGGTCTTGTTTGAGCAGCTCGAGCACCTCGACGGCGAAGCCCTTGGGGCTGACGTTCCCGCGGCGCAGGGCGAAGCCCCGCTGCAAGGCCCACGCGAGGCCGACCAGGGCGGACAGCCCGATCGGCACCATGACCGGGCCGCCGGAGCGCAGGAAGTCGACGAGGTTCTGCACAGCGGATCCCAGGGCGCGTGGGGAGGGGCCCGGCGGCCCCGGGCGGTCGGTCGGTTTATCGGCCGCGGCGGCGCGCGTGTACTGCCGAAGCGCGCCGAGGGGGGCCGATGGCGCGGGGCGGAACGCGGTGGACGCGGGCGGGGTGCGCAGGGCTGGCGCTGGGCCTCGCGGGCTGCAAGGCGCTCTATGTGGTGGACTCGGCGCGCTTTCAGGCCGAGCTGCTCGCGCGCCGCCGCCCCGTCGAGGACGCCTTCTGGCGGGCCGATCTCAGCGAGCATGACCGTGCTTCACTGGCGCTCGCCGCGGACGTGAAGGCGTGGGGCGCCGAGATCGGCCTGTCAGCGACCGAGAACTACGAGACGCTCGCGGTCGGCTGGGAGCGCGAGGTGCAGGTGGTCACTGCCTGCCCCCCGCTCAGCCTCGAGCCCGAGTCCGAGTGGTACCCCATCGTCGGGCGCCTGAGCTACCGCGGATACTTCCGGGATGGTGTGCGGGAGCGAGCCGAGGCTCGGCTGCGCGCGCGGGGCCTCGACCTCTACACGCGGCCTGCGGGCGCGTGGTCGACTCTCGGATGGTTCCGAGACCCCCTCACGCCGGGGATGCTGCGCTGGGGGCGCTTCGACCTCGCCGAGACGGTCTTGCACGAGCTCGCCCACGCGACGGTCTGGGTGCCCGGCGATCTCACCTTCAACGAGAGCTTCGCGGGCTTTGTGGGGGAGGAAGGCGCCTTTCGGTACATCGCGGAGCGCTACGGGCCAGAGAGCGCGGAGCTGCGGGCGGCCCGCGCCGAGTTCGCCGACCTCGGCCAGTGGCGCGCCGTGCAGGAGGCCCTGACCGTCGATCTGGGGCGACTCTACGCCGACCCCGCCCTCGACGATGAGGCCAAACTCAAGGCCAAAGCGGCGCTCTTCGCCGGCCTGCACGGCCGGGTGGACGCGGCTGGCTTCCACGACCCGCGGCGCTTCCACCACGCGGTCGACCGCGGGACGTGGAACAACGCCCGCATGGTCCAGTTTCGCACCTACAACGACCGGCGGCCGATCTTCGAGGAGCTGCTGCGCAGCGCCGGCGGCGACCTGCTGTGTTTTATGCGGCGGGTGCAGGCGCTCACCAAAGGCACGCGGGATCCCTGGCAGGCCGTGCAGGCGGGCGCGGCGGTCCCGGCGGAGTGTGCGGCGGGTTGACCAAGACTGGGAGCACATCCCAGAAATGGGACGACGGCCTATTGTTAGAGATGGGTCGCGGTTCTGGGACGCGGAGGCGCGAGGCGGTCGGGCGCGGCCTCACCGGCGTTGAAAGGGCGGAGAAGGGCCCTGGCCGCTGTTGTGAGCGAAGGTGGTCATGCGGGCGCCGTCGACGGCCGCGGGCTCAAGGGCGGCGGCCGTCGATCCGTCCCCTGGCATGAGCCTTGCTGACCGAGAGGATGAGGCCGGTGGCCTCCCTCGCCCCTCGCCCCGACCTCCGCTGGAGCCCGCCATGTCGAACGTTGTTGAGCCGCGTCGAGAGGCCGCTGCCGCCCAGGGCAACCCACTCATCAACAAGTACCTCAAGCGCATGGGCGAGATCCCCCTGCTCTCGAAGGACGATGAGGTCGAGGTCGCGCGCCGGATCGCCGAGGGGGGCTTCGACGCCGAGATCGCCAAGCAGGCGCTGATCAACGCGAACCTTCGGCTCGTGGTCAGCATCGCCAAGCAGTACGCCTACCGGGGCCTGCCGCTGGCCGACCTCATCCAAGAGGGCAACCTCGGCCTCATCAAGGCGGTCGAGAAGTTCGACTGGACCCGTGGCTTTAAGTTCTCGACCTACGCGAGCTGGTGGATTCGGCAGAGCATCATCCGCGCCATTGAGTCCCAGATTCGCACCATTCGCATTCCGATTTACAAGCTTGAGCTGGTCAACCAAGTCGCCTACATGCAAAAGGCGCTGTACCGCGAGCTTGGCCGCGAGCCGACCTACGCCGAGATCGCCGAGCGCCTCGAGGTCAAGGTCGAGCAGATCGACGAGCTGCTGCAGCTCACCAAAGAGCCGATGAGCTTGGACGCGCCCGTGTCTGAGGACTCGGACAGCACCATGGGCGACTTCGTCGAGGACCCCGAGGCCGACTGCCCCGACGAGGAGCTGGACTCGGGCAGCGTGCGCGAGGAGATGGTCCAGAGCCTCGCGCTGCTGAGCCCCCGCGAAGAGACCGTGATCCGCATGCGCTACGGCATCGGCGAGCCCACGCAGTACAGCCTCGAAGAGATCGGCAGCCGCTTCAACCTCACCCGCGAGCGCATCCGGCAGATCGAGCTCAAGGCCATCCGCAAGCTGCGGCACGCCCGCCGCTGCCAAGACCTCGACGAGATGGTCGGCTAACAAGCCGCCCTCTTGAACCCAGCCGCCGCGCGAACCTGCGCGGCGGTCGTGTTTTTTGGCCGCGGTGGAGCGGTCACCGTCACGACGAAACCGTTGGGGCGCGTCAACGCAGTCGTTGGCGTCTGAATGGTCAGACGATTTCGTCTGAGTCGCCTTTGGGGCAGCGGTGTCGGCGAGCCGATAAGCCACCGCCGCGCATTTCCCTGGAGGCCCCATGTCCGCCGCCGAGCACAGCACCCCACCGAACGACCCGACCGCCGCCCGCGCCGCCCTGTTCGCCGCGCTCGCGCCGGTGCTTCACGCCGTCGAGGGCGTCGATCTCAGCGACCCGCAGGCGGTCGCCGCCGATCTCGGCGCCCGCTTCCCGCTCGAGGGCGCGGCCCTCACGACCCTGCGCGCTGCGCTCGAGGCTGGCCTCGCCGGCGGCTGGCTGACCCCCCGTGAGGCCGACGGCGTGCGCTTCGGGCGGCTGGCCAAGGCCGGGCCCGAGACCGCCGGGTGCTCCATCGATGTCGTCGACATGGATGGCCCGGGCCCTGGTCACACCCACCCCAACGGCGAGATCGACCTGTGTTTTGCGCTGTCGGGCGCGCCGACCTTTGACGGTCGCCCCCCGGGCTGGGTCGTGTACGGGCCGCAGAGCTGGCATACGCCCACCGTCCGCGGCGGGCGCATGGTCATCGTCTACCTGCTCCCGGGGGGCGCGATCCGCTTTGAGCCCGCGCCAGCCTGAGCGCGCCAGCCCGACCGGAGCGCCGGCCCCAGGCCGGGTCGCGCAGCGACCGAGCGCGCAGCGCGAGCGCGGAGGGGGGGCGCCGCCGCAGGCGGGGCGCCCATCCCCTCCCCTCAGCGGGGTGGAGCTCGTGGCTCAGTGACCGCCAGCGGCGACGTGGGCAGCGTAGGTGTCGGCGTCGATCAGGCCGTCGAGCTCGCCCAGGTCGGCGGCCTCGATGACGAAGAGCCAGGCCGCGCCGTGGGGGTCGCTGTTGACCGTCTCGGGCGCGTCGGCGAGCGCGTCGTTGACCTCGACGATCACGCCGGCCACGGGGGCGTAGATGTCGCTGACCGCCTTCACCGACTCGATCTCGGCCACCGGGCCGCCGGCCTTCGCCTTGGTGCCCACGCTGGGGAGATCGATGTGAATGACGTCGCCCAGGCTCTCTTGGGCGTAGCTGGTCACGCCGACGCGGACGCGGCCGCCCTCGACCTGGGCCCACTCATGGGAGTTCGTGTACTTGCGGTCTGCGGGGAAGCTCATGATCTCTCCGGTTTGATGTGTGTGGCCGCGGGAGCGCGGCGGGGAGTGTGGGCGGCCCCCGGGGGCGCCGCTCAGTAGTCGCGCTCGAAGAAGTTGCCCTTGACCACGACGGCCTCGGCGGCCTTGCCGCGCACGTCGACGCCCACCACGCTGCCCGGCGCGGCATGGCTGGTTGGAACGTAGGCCAGGGCGATGTTCTCGTTGGTCGTCGGGCTGCGGGTGCCCGAGGTGACCACGCCGACCGGCGCGCCGTCGATCACCACCGGGTTGCCGTGGCGGGCGATCTTGTCGGCGACCTTGAGGCCGACGAGGCGGCGCTTGAGGCCCGTCTCACGTTGGGCGACCAGGGCGGCCTTGCCGATGAAATCGGGCTTGCTGAGCTTGACCGCCCAGCCGAGCTGCGCCTCGAGCGGCGTGGTCTCATCGTCAATGTCGTTGCCGTACAGGCACATGCGGGCCTCAAGGCGCAGCGTGTCGCGCGCGCCGAGGCCGATCGGCGCGATGCCAAAGCCCGCGCCCGCCTCGAGGATGGCGGGCCAGAGCAGATCGGCGCCGTCTTTGGGCAAGAAGACCTCAAAACCATCCTCGCCGGTGTAGCCCGTGCGGGCGAGGATGCAGCCATCGACGCCCGCGACGGTGCCCGTCGTGTGCCCGTAGTAGGGAACCGCGGCCAAGTCGGCGGTGGTCAGGCGCTGGAGCGTGGCCGCGGCATGACGACCCTGGACCGCGACCTGGGCCCAAGCCTCACCCTCGTCGACGAACTCGACCTCGCCAGGGAAGGGGTTGTTGGCCACCATCCATTGGAAGTCTTTGTCGCGGTTCGCTGCGTTCACGCAGATGAGGATCTCGGCCTCGGACATGCGGTAGACGATGAGATCGTCGACGATGCCGCCGCTTGGATGGCACATCGGGCTGTATTGGGCGCGGCCAATGGGGATGTTGACGTCGTTGGTGACCAAGTGGCGCACGGCCTCGAGCGCTTTGGGGCCGCGGACGAAGACCTCGCCCATATGTGAGACATCGAAGAGGCCGACCGCCGAGCGGACCGTCGCATGTTCTTGGAGGATCCCCGTGTATTGCACAGGGAGCTCCCAACCGCCGAAGTCGATGAGGCGGGCGTTCGCGGCCTTGTGGTGGGCGAAAAAGGGCGTGCGACGCAGGGACATCGGGGCTCCGCGGGGCGGGAGGATGGGTGGGGCCGGCGGGCGCGCTTCGGGCCCCCTGGGGCGGGCGAGCGGGCGAGCGGCAGGCGCGCCGCAGTAGAGCACGGTCGGCGCCGCCGCGCTGGCCGACCACTACGCGCGCGGCGCTGAACGGCACCATGAGGATGGCGTACCCGCGGTCGCTCTGGGCGAGGGGCTGCTCCACGTCAAGGCTGCGCCAAGGCCGGCCGCGGCCACCGCTCGCGCTGCGGACGGGCCGGCCGCGGTGGGCTAAGAGCGGCCCTTCCCGGAGGACCCGATGGACAGCACCGCGCAGGATCACGTCGCTCAGGATCACGCCGCCGACGGCCCCACCCGCACCGGGGCCGCCTTGGTCCCGGCTGGCTTCGCGACCCGCCACGTCGGGCCCCGCGAGGCCGAGCTCGCCGCGATGCTCGCCGCCGTGCGGGCCCCCTCGCTGCAGGCCTTCATCGAAGACACCGTGCCTGCCGTCATCCGCGCCGAGCGCCCCTTACGCCTGCCCGCCGCGCTGAGCGAGGTCGAGGCGCTCGAGCGGCTCGCCGCCTACGCCGGCGAGAACACCGTGCGGCGCAGCCTGTTGGGCTATGGTTACCACCACACCATTACGCCCCCCGTCATCTTGCGCAACGTGCTCGAGAACCCCGGGTGGTACACGGCGTATACGCCCTACCAAGCTGAGATCTCGCAGGGTCGGCTCGAAGCGCTGCTCCTGTTCCAGACCATGGTCCAAGACCTGACGGGGATGGACATCTCCAACGCCTCGCTGCTCGACGAGGCGACCGCCGCCGCCGAGGCGATGACCATGGTCCAGCGGCTCGGCAAGGGCGACGCGAGCCGCCTTCTGGTCAGCCGCAGCGTGCACCCGCAGACCCGCGCCTTGCTGCAGACCCGGGCCGCGCCCCTGGACATCGAGCTGGTTGACGTCGATGACGCTGATCTCGACGCCGAGGGCCTGAACCTCGACGGCGTCTTTGGCGCGCTGGTGCAGTACCCGGGCACCGACGGCGTCGTCCGGGACCCCTCGGCGCTGGCGGCCCGCCTGCACGCGGTGGGCGGCATGCTCATCGTCGCGACCGACTTGTTGGCCTTGACACTGCTCAAGCCTCCGGGTGAGCTGGGAGCAGACATTGTTGTTGGCAACTCCCAACGTTTTGGTGTGCCGCTCGGCTACGGCGGCCCCCACGCCGGCTTCCTGGCCACCCGCGACGCCCACAAACGCCAAATGCCCGGGCGGATCATTGGGATCAGCCGAGATCGCCGCGGTCAGCGCGCCCTGCGCATGGCGCTGCAGACCCGCGAGCAGCACATCCGCCGGCAGAAGGCCACCTCGAACATCTGCACCGCCCAGGTGCTGCTCTCGGTGACCGCGGCCATGTACGGCGTCTGGCACGGCCCCGAGGGCCTGCGCAGCCTGGCCACCCGTCTCGCTGGGCTCGCCGCCGGCTTGCGCCTGGCCGCCGAGGCTGCTGGCTGGGTCTCCGCCTCGATCCTGCACTTTGACACGGTGAGCCTGCGCGCCCCGAGCGCCACCGCCCGGGACGCCGCGCTAGCGGCCGCCGAGTCTGCCGGCTTCAACCTGCGGTCTGAAGGTGAAGGCCAGCTGATCATCGCCCTCGACGAGGCCAGCGACGCGGCCGAGCTCGGCCGGCTCTGCGCCGCCTTGGGTTGGAGCTTTGGGGGCGCCGCGGTGGTTGACCACGGGGCATTGGCCCGCAGCAGCGCCTTTATGACCCACCGCGCCTTTCACGAGCACCGGTCCGAGACCCAGATGCTGCGCTTCCTCGCCAAGCTGCAGCGCAAGGACATCGCGCTTGACACCTCGATGATTCCGCTCGGCTCATGCACGATGAAGCTCAACGCCACCACCGAGATGATCCCGGTGACCTGGAGGGGCTTCGGTGCGCTGCACCCCTTCATCCCGACCAGCCAAGCCAAGGGCTACCGGCGGCTGTTTGATGACCTCGAAGCTTGGCTCGCCGAGATCACCGGCTTTGATGCGGTCAGCTTGCAACCCAACGCGGGCTCGCAGGGTGAGTACGCCGGGCTGCTCTGCATTCGCGGCTACCACCTGCACCGCGGCGCCGCGCACCGGCGCCTCTGCCTGATCCCGACCTCGGCCCACGGCACCAACCCGGCCAGCGCGGTGATGGCCGGGATGGAGGTCATCCCCGTGGCCTGCGATGACCAGGGCAACGTCGACCTCGCTGATCTGCGCAAACAAATCGACCGCTGCGGCGACAAGCTCGCCGGACTCATGGTCACCTACCCGTCGACCCACGGCGTGTTTGAAGAGAGCATCCGCGAGATCTGCGCGCTGGTGCACGCCGCGGGCGGTCAGGTCTACATGGACGGCGCGAACATGAACGCGCTGGTCGGCCTCGCCCGCCCCGCCGAGCTGGGCGCCGACGTGCTGCACCTCAACCTGCACAAGACCTTCTGCATCCCGCACGGCGGCGGCGGCCCGGGCATGGGGCCGATCGGCGTGCGCGCGCACCTCGCGCCCTTCTTGCCGGGCCACAACGTCGTCGACACTGGCCAAGGCCCGGGCATGACCCCGGTCTCGGCGGCGCCCTGGGGCAGCCCGAGCATCCTGCCCATCTCTTGGGCCTACATCGCGATGATGAGCGGCGAGGGCCTGACCCGCGCCACCGAGATCGCCATCCTGAACGCCAATTACGTCGCCGAGCGCCTGCGGGGCCACTACCCGGTGCTCTACACGGGCAAGACCGGCCGCGTCGCGCACGAGTGCATCCTCGACCTTCGTCACTTCAAGAAGATCGGGATCGAGGCCGAGGATGTGGCCAAGCGCCTGATGGACTACGGTTTTCACGCCCCGACCCTGTCGTGGCCGGTCGCCGGCACGCTGATGGTCGAGCCCACCGAGAGTGAGGACAAGGCGGAGCTGGATCGCTTCTGCGACGCGATGATCGCCATCCGCGGCGAGATCGCGGCGGTGGAGGACGGGCAGATCGCCGCCGCCGCCTCGCCGCTGAAGTTCGCGCCCCACACCGCCGACGAGGTCGCTGGCGACACCTGGGATCGCGCATACAGCCGGTCCCAGGCCGCGTGGCCGCTGCCCTACCTGCGCGAGCAGAAGTATTGGCCCCCGGTCAGCCGGGTGGACAACACATGGGGTGATCGCAACGTGTTCTGCAGCTGCAACGCCTGGGATGACGTCGACACCAGCCGCGGCTGAGCGTCCGGGGCGACCGCAGGCGCGCTGGGTCAAGGGCGCGTGGCGCCACCCCCTCGTCGGGGCGGCGTCAGGCCTGGGCCCGGTCGCTCAGCGGGCGAGGCCCTGGCGCCGTTCGGCGGCGGTCACCGTGTTCTCCATCAACATGGCGATGGTCATCGGGCCGACGCCGCCAGGCACGGGCGTGATCGCGCCCGCCCGCGCGGCCGCGGGCCCAAACTCGACGTCGCCGACGAGGCTGCCGTCGGCGAGACGGTTGATGCCCACGTCGATCACCACGGCGCCGGGCTTGATCCACGCGCCGCGAATGTGGTCGGGGCGCCCTACGGCGGCGACGACGAGATCAGCCCGTCGGACGTGATCTTCGAGGTTGCGGGTGCGGGAGTGCGCCAGCGTGACCGTGGCGTGGGCCTGCTCGAGCAGCATCGCCATCGGCCGGCCGACGATGTTGCTGCGGCCGACGACCAGCGCGTCACAGCCGGCGAGCGGCAGCCCCGCGTCGGCGATGAGGCGCATGACCCCGAGCGGGGTGCAGGGCACCAAAGCGGCCAAGCCCTGCGAGAGGCGGCCCGTGTTCACGACATGAAAGCCGTCGACGTCTTTTTCGGGGAGGATGCGGCCCAGCACCGCGCCCGCGTCGATCTGCGAAGGGAGCGGGAGCTGCACCAACACGCCGTCGATGCGCGGATCAACGTTCAGCTCGTCAATCAGCGCCTCGAGCGCCCCCTGCGGGGTGTCTACCGGCAGGCGGATGGTCGCCTGGTGAAAGCCCAGGCGCTCGGCCCGCTCATGTTTGCGCTCGACATAGACCGCGCTGGCGGGATCTTCGCCGACCAGGACCACGGCGAGGCCGGGTGGGCGCGGCAGCGCGGCCACGCGGGTGCGCAGCGCGGGCGCGAGGCGGCGGGCGAGGTCGCGGCCGTCGAGCAGCCGGGCGCTCAAGCGCCACCGCCCGCGGGCTTGGAGGCGGCCACCGGCGCGGGGGTGGCCTTGGGGGCCTCGGCTTTGGGGGCCTCGGCCTTGGGTGCGTCGGCTTTGGGGGCGTCCGCCTTGGGGGCCTCGGCGCTCCCCTCCCCTTTCGCGCCCTCGGCCGGGGCTTTGCGCAGGCCGTAGTGGTCTGAGAACCAGCCGTCGCCCTTGAGCGCAAAGGCCGTCATGCTGACCAACTTCTTCAGGTTTCCGCCGCCGCAGGCCGGGCAATCGGTCAGCGGGGCCGCCGAGAAGCTCTGGCGCTTCTCAAGCTGGTGGCCACAATCGGGGCAGCGGTACTCGTAGATGGGCACGGGTCCTCCAGCGTGGAGCTCTACCAAAGCTGTGAACTCCCACGAGATCGGGGCAGGCGCGCGACCCTAAGCATGCGGTTGGGCGCGGCAAGGGCTGGGCCTTGGCCGTGGTCATGTCGCCCCGCAACCGCTACAGGGCACCGCAGCGCGCGGCCGGCGCGCGTGGGCGCCGCGCGGGCGCCACCCCGGGGGAGCACATGGCCGAGGTCCTCGGGTGGGCCCTGCAAGCGGCGCTTCTGCTGCACGTGACCGGCACCCTGCTGTTTGTGCTGGGCGGCGTCGTCGCGAACCACGTGCTCTTGTGCCAGCGGCTGGTCATCGACAAGGCGCTGCTCACGCTCATCGCGCGAGAGTGGGCGATGATGCTGTGGGTTCTGCCGGCCCTGCTGGTGGGGCTCTACCAGCCGGCGCCCCCGCGCGGCTCGTCGGGCGCCCGTCCGCCGGTGCTGCTGGTCCACGGCTATGGGCTCAACCGCGTGTGCTTTGTCCTGCTGGAGCGGTTTTTGGAGCGGCGCGGCTTCGTGGTGTGGAGCGTGAACCACCACCCGCGCCACGGCAGCGTGCCCGAGATGGCCCGCAGCCTCGTCCGCCGGATCGAGGCGCTGAAAGAGGCGACCGGCGCGGCGCAGGTCGACGTCGTCGGCCACAGCATGGGCGGGGTGGTGACGGCCTGGGCTGCGGCGCGCCTCGAGGCCGCGGCCGACATCCGGCGCCTGGTGACCATCGGCACGCCCTGGCGGGGCACCCGCTTCGCGCTCTTCTCTTGGCACCCCGAGAGCCGCGACATGGAGCCTGGGGCCGCTGTCCTCGAGGACATCCTGCCCCCGCCCGTCCCCACGGTGTCGATCTGGTCGCCGGTCGACAACGTGATCATCCCGCCCGACAGCAGCGCCGTGCCGGGCGCGAACTTGCAGCTGATGCCCGGCGCGGGCCACTCCGAGATGTTGCTGCGGCCGACGATCTGGCGGGCGGTGGCCCAGGCGCTCACCGTCGAGCAGCTTGAGCTCCTCCCCGGCCGGCTCTCGGTCGCCGATCCGCGCACCCTCCCGCAGAACCTCTCGCGCGATCTCCCCGATCAGGCCGAGGTGGGCGCGTGATCCCCCGGACCGCCCCTCGGGTCGTGCTCGTGACGGGGAAGGGCGGGGTCGGCAAGACCACGGTCGCGGTGGCCCTCGCCCTCCGCTACGCCGAGCGGGGCCTGAGCACGGTGCTGGTCGAGACGGCGGGCGCCGAGCTGGTCCCGGGGATCTTCGGCGTCGAAGGCCAGGGGTACACGCCCACCTTGGTCGCGCCCGGGCTGTGGACCCTGCGGCTGACGCCCGAGGAGGCCATCGAGGACTATGTGGTCCAGCAGGTCCGCTTCCGGCGCCTGTACTCGATGGTCTTCAAGAACCGCGTGATGGGGCCCTTCATCGACGCCGTGCCTGGTTTGCACGACGCGGTGCAGCTCGGCAAAATCTTTGATCTGTACCGCGAGAGCCTGGGTGGTCGGCCGCGCTGGGACCGCATCGTCGTCGACGCGCCGGCCACCGGCCACGGCCTGACCATGCTGGGCTCGGCCCGCGCGCTGATGGACCTGACCCGCGCCGGGCCGCTGCACGACGGGGTCAAGCAGGTGCAGGACGTGATCGGCGATCCGCAGCGCACCGGGGTGCTGTTGGTCACCCTGCCCGAGTCGCTGCCGGTCAACGAGACCATCGAGCTGGGCGCCCGCCTCGGCGAGAGCCGGGCGCTGCTCCGGGGCGTGGTGCTCAACAGCGCGGTCAGCGCGCCTGTCACGGCGGGGGAGCTCAGGCTGGTGGAGGCAGGGCTCTCCACCCTCCCCGGTGGAGAGGAGGTGGCGCGGCTCGCGGCGCGCCGGCTCCGTCAGGTGGCCGCCCAGGAGGGCGCCGCGGCGCGGCTGCAGGCCGCCCTCAGCGTGCCGACCGTCACGCTCCCCGATCTGCGGTGGGGCGACGCGCCGATCGACCGGCTCGGAGCGGCCGAGCTGAGCAACCTGGGCGGTCTGCTGCCGCTGGCGGAGCTGGGCCTGTGAGCGCGAAGGTCGTCATCTGCTGCGGATCCGGCGGGGTCGGCAAGACCAGCCTCAGCGCGGCCCTCGCCCTGCGCCTCGCCCACGGCGGCGCCCGGGTCGCGGTCCTCACCATCGACCCGGCCCGGCGCCTCGCCGACAGCCTCGGCGTCGGCGCCATCGGCAACGAGCCGGTCGCGGTGCCGATGCCGGGGCCCGGCAGCCTCGACGCGCTGATGCTCGACGCGCGCCACACTTTTGACGCGCTGGTGCGGCGCTTCGCGGCCGACGCTGCCGCGGCCGAGCGCGTGCTGGCGAACCGCTACTACCAGTTCGCCAGCACCCGGCTGGGCGGCAGCCACGAGTACATGGCCATGGAACGGCTGCTCGAGCTCGCCCAGAGCGGCCGCTACGACGTTGTTGTGCTCGACACGCCTCCAACCCGACACGCGCTCGACTTCCTACGGGCGCCCGAGCGGATGAGCGGGCTGATGGACCAGGGGGTGCTGCGCTGGCTCGTGATGCCGGCGGGCGCCGGCGGCTGGCGCGCGCTCGAGGTGGGCTCGGACGTGGTCTCGCGTGTGCTTAAGACCTTGCTCGGCGAAGGTACGGTCAGCGAGATCGCCGAGTTCTTCGAGGCCTTTCGTGGCCTCGGCGAAGGCATGCGCCAGCGCTCACTTTCGGTGCAGGCGCTCTTGCGGGCGCCGGGCACCCGTTTTTTGTTGGTCAGCTCGCCCTCTGCGGCCTCGCGGGCCGAGGCGCTGCACTTCCTCTCGGTGCTGCGCGCGGAGGGCATGCCTTTTGGTGGATTCCTCATCAACCGGGTGGCCGTGCCGCCGCGCGAGCTGGTGGTCGGCGATCTCGTGGCGGCCTGCGCGGCCGAGGTGCAGCCCGAGGTGACCGCGGCGATCGGCCTGCGCTTGCGGGGACTGTGTGCCCAGCATGGCCGCCTCGCCGCGGCCCACCAGCGGGCGATCCAAACCTTGCGCTCGGCCGGCCCCGCGGGGGCCCCCTGCTGGGAGGTGCCCGAGCAGGACGAGGAGCTGCTTGAGCTCACCGGCCTCTCGGGCCTGTCGCCGCACCTGCCCGACGCCGACGCCCTCTGGGGCGCCGGGTCGAGCGCGCGCTGAGGGCGCTGCGGGCGCACCGGGCGCCGTAGCTCAGGGCAGGAACACGGCCTCAGAGATGCAGAGGTCGTTGAACTCCTTACCCTTGCGCACCTCGTCGAAGGTGAGCCGCACCTTCGTGGTGGTCTTCGCAGGGATCTCAATCACTTGGTCCATCATCGTGGGCTTCATGGTGACCTTGTGGGTCGAGCCGTCGGCGAAGGTCAGCGTCCCCGACACCGCAGAGTTGGCTTTCATAAAGAACTGAAGGCTAAAGGCGTTGCCGTTGCGCATCTTGAGCTTCGAGATGGACGTGGCGGAGGGGAAGCTCCACTCCACCCACTCGCCCACGCCGTCGCCGGCCTTGTTGGCCTCGCACCACATGGAGTCGACCAGGCCGTCCTCAAGGTTGGAGGGGAAGTAGTTGCCGTCGGCGTCCTCGGGGTAGGTGCTCGACGCCTTGTACGACGCCGGCTTGACATACTCCGGCGGTTCGTCGTCGAAGACTTGGACCTCGGACACGCAGGTGTCGTTGTAGGTGTTGCCCGAATAGACCGATTTGACCTTGAACTTCACCGAAGTGGTCTTTTTGGGCTTGGAGAAACGCACAACCTCGGGGAGCTTCTCGTCCTTCAGGGTAAACTTCTCGACCGATCCGTCGGAGAACTCGACCTCCAGCTCTTTGATCCGGCTGTGGCGGGCCCAAAAGTCTGAGGTGTACCAGTTGCCGTTCCAGAGCTTGGCGCCGGTGACGGTCTTTTCGCCGCCCAGGTCGACCAGCAGCCATGAGCCGAGCCCCGAACCTTCCGCCCCTTCGGCCCAGACCGTTGAGGCCTTGAGATCGGTCAGGTTGGTGGTCTCGTAGCTGACGTTGGCGTCTGACGGGTAGGTCGACGAAGCGGAGATGCTCGCCGGCTTGAGCTCGCGGGCCTCGGCCGAGGCGGAGAGCGCGAGCAGGGCGGCGCAGAAGGAGAACATGAGGGCCTCCGAGACGGGATGGGGGAGGCTGCGCTGGGGCAGCCCCGTAGATGGGGTCAGAAGGTCGATTGCCAAGTGACGCGCGCGCCTTCAAAGCCGGGCAAGGTGCGGCACTGCCCGCCCGCGCAACGGATGCCCGCCTTGTAGGCGCCGTAGAAAAGGCGGAGCGTACTCGAGGGTCGTGGGTGAACTATGACCTCAAACGCGCCATAGAGGGAGTCGCGGTCTTGGCCGTAGGAAGATGGGTCGATGAAGGTCAGGTTGCCGTCGGTGGTGATGATGGGGTTGTTGGTGAAGTCCTGGTAGAGGATGTAAGCCCACTTCTCGCCTTGATGCCAGACAATCGCGTTGTTCATCTCAAGGAAGTCGGTCTGTTGCAGCGGGTTATTGCCCCACCAGAACCTGCGACCGTTGAGAGTGAACTCCAGCGCGTTCTTTTCGCCGACGGGGATGTGAAGATCGAGGTCCATATGCGCCATGCGGTCGGCGCCGGCCTCGGCGACGTCACGCTGGTCGTGGCGGTAGCCGGTGTTGACCTGGAAGACCCAACGCCCCTCGAGCAGCTGCCAGCCGACGATCCCGTGGCCGATGGTCTCGGGCACGGCGTTGAAGTGCTCGCCGCCGACCTCTTCGTCGCGAAAGCCAGCGAGGCTGACATAGGGGATAAATTTGCGCGGAACGACGGCGTAGTCGATGCGCACGCGACCTGCAGCGACGTCGTTGGAGTTGACCGTCGCGCTCGCGTCCTCGGTGATGACCATCTCGTACTCGAGGGTCGGCGCGGCCACGATCTCCCAGCCCTCCGCGCCCGAAAACGCGTTCATCACCTCGGTGTTCTTGGTGCGCTTGCCCTCCACCAACACCGTGGCTTTGCCTGGGTAGGCCGCCGCCGACGCGTAGCCTGCCCAGCCCCGCAGGCGACCGTCTTCGGCCTCTCCCACCATCTCTTCGGCGCGGTAGTCGACGAGGTCACCCTCGGCGAACCAGTCGATCCCGGCGACGCCGTTGAGCTGCAGGGTCGCACCTGCGGCGACCGCGTCGAGATCTTCGGTGTAGCGCTGCAGGGCAGCGGAGTTGACGTCGTCCGCCCGGGCGAAGCGGTAGATGACCCCGTGGGCCCCGAGCGAGGCCTTCCCAATGTCAAACACTTCGACCCGCGCACCCGTGACCATGTGGCCTTGGTCCTTGGTGATGCCGCGGTTCGGGTTGAACATCGACACGTCTTGCGGGTTGGTCAGGCCGCTGACCACCGTAAAGTCCGCGTTGCCTACCCGAAATGCGCTTCGGGCGCCACGAATCGACGTGTCGAGGTCAATGCCGGTGTTCTTGATGAGGTTGAGGGCGATGCCGCGGCCGAAGCTCGCGTAGGTGTCGCCGGCGGTCAGCTCAACCTGGCCAAAACGTTTGGTGGCGTAGACCTTTTCGAGGCGCACCAAGGCGTGATCGAAGGGCGAGAGGAAGCCATCCGCGTACAAGGGTCGCTCGGTCTGGAGCACGTCGTCGAGGTAGTACTCGTTCCGAAAGAACGCAGCCTCGTCCACCTGAAGGCCAACAACCAAGCCCGGCTTGCTAATAAGCAGGTTGTTCCTGAGCACCTGCTCGGTGTAGTTCAGGACGTTGGAGTCCTCGAAGCCGGCGAGGCGGTCGGGCACCTCGTGAAAGCGCAAGTCAAAGTTGGTGGTCAGCTGGAGGGTGGCCCCGTCGAGCGGCCCCTCGCCCTTCAGCTCGCGGGCGAGGGCGGGGCGCGCGCCGAGGGCGAGCAGCACCCCCAGCGCGAGGCGGGCGCCGGTGCAGCGCAGGTCCGCCACGGGCTACTGTCCTGCGCCGAGGGCTGCGAGGACCTCTTCGCGCAGCTTCTTCTCGTCGCCCGGGTTGTAGCCGCGGTGCACGTTGCGGATCTTGCCCTCGCGGTCAATCACCACGGTGTAGGGCACGGTCTTGTCTGGGTTGTATTGGGCGACGACCGTCGTCTCTTTGTCCAAGAGCACGGGGAAGGTGAACCCGTTGGACTTAATGTAGGGCTTGACCCCCGAAGCTGCACGCGCGTCGTCGATGCTCACCGACAAGACGGTGAAGCCCTTGGCGCCAAGCTCATCGTACATGGCCTGCAGGTGCGGCATCTCGGCCTTGCAGGGCTGGCACCAGGTCGCCCAAAAGCTCATCACGACCACCTTGCCCTTCATGTCGCTCAGCTTCACCTCAGCGTTGTTGATGTCACGAAGGGTGAAGTTCGGCGCGACCTGCCCATCCGCGCGCGCGACGGTTGGCCCGAAGGCGAGGCCAAAGGCGAGGGCGAGGGCTGCGAAGGTGCGGGTCATGCGGGCTCCTAGGAGGGGAGTGGCGGATGGCGGGGCCCCGAGGACTCCGCGAGGCGCGGCGGGCTTCCCGGGGCGACAAGCGGAAGAGATCCGCGTGTCAGGCCCCGGGCCCGCTGGAGCCACAGGTGGTGGGGGCGCCGGCGCCGGCGCGGCGTCCGTTGGCCTGCAGCGCGCCGAGGATACCCGAAGCGGCGTGCGCCCCCCTGCAACGCCCTGTCAAGGGACCGTGCGAGCCTGCCCGGCGCGTCGAGATCGGCGTACAGAAGGCCATCTTCCGTAAGGTCGGGCGGGCGCGTCGGCCAGTGACCGCTCCCGCGGCCGCGGCCGGGTGGGGAGGATACCGAGGGGGCGGTGCGCCGCGGCGCGGGGCCGGTGGGCCGACGCGGGCCACGGGTGGGGAGAGCCATGCAAAAGCGGATCTTGGTGGTCGACGATGAGCCCAACATCCGGAAGGTGCTCCGCGCCCATCTTCGCCGCGGCGGCTACCTCGTAGAAGAGGCAGAAGACGGCCGTCAAGCACTGGCTTGGCTCAACCAAGAGGCCTTTGACTTGGTCATCTCTGACCTGCGAATGCCCGGCCTCGATGGGATGAGCCTGCTCGCGCGCTGCCGCGAGGACTTCCCGGGCCTCCCCGTGATCCTGATCACCGCCCACGGGACGGTGGACAGCGCGGTCGAGGCGATCAAGTTGGGCGCGCACGACTACATCACCAAGCCGTTTGACCAAGATGAGCTGCAGAAGGTCATCCTCGGCGCCATCCGGGTCGAAGAGCGAGGTCGGGCCAAGTTTGTCGGCGCCGCGAAGGACCGCGGCCAGCACGGGATGATCGGCTCAAGTGCTTCGATGCGACAGGTCTTTGACTTGATCGGGCGCGTAGCCGCCTCGCCCACCACTGTGTTGGTGACCGGCGAGAGCGGCACCGGAAAGGAGCTGGTGGCCCGCGCGCTCCATGACGCGAGCGGGCGCCGAGACGGTCCCTTCGTCCAGGTGAATTGCGGCGCGATACCTGAGGCCCTGTTTGAGAGCGAGCTGTTCGGCCACGAGCGGGGCGCCTTCACCGGGGCGGTCAGCGCGCGACCTGGCCGCTTCGAGCTCGCCCACGGCGGCACGCTCTTCCTTGACGAGGTGGGCGAGCTCCCCCGGGACATGCAGGTCAAGCTCCTGCGCGTGCTGCAGGACCGCACCTTCGACCGCGTCGGCGGCGTCCGCTCCCAGACCGTCGACGTGCGGGTGGTCGCGGCCACCAATCGCGACCTTCAAAAGGACGTATCGGCCGGCGTTTTCCGCGAAGACCTGTTCTATCGGCTTAACGTGGTCCCGATCCGGCTGCCCCCCCTGCGCGACCGGCCCGAAGACATCCCGCCGCTGGTCGAGTACTTCATTGAGCGCTTCAACAAGCGCTTGGGGCGGAGTGTTCGCAGCGTCCGGGCGGAGGCGATGGCTGCGCTGTGCACCGCCCCCTGGCGCGGGAACATTCGGGAGCTTGAAAACGTGCTGGAGCGGGCTGTTCTGCTCGCGCCGGGCACGACGCTTGGCCTCGACGACCTGCTGGGCTTCGCGCCAGAGCCCGGTCACGCGCCGGAGCCCGAGGAGGTCGGCGGCCTCGGGCTCAAGGAGTATGTGCGGGTCTACACCGCCCGCATCGAGCGGGCACGCATCCAAAAGGCCCTCACTGACGCCAACGGCAACGTGACCCACGCAAGCAAGCGGCTGGAGATCTCGCGCAAGAGCCTGCAGATGAAGATGAAGGAGTACGGCCTGCGGGACGAGCGCGAAGGCGAGCCGGAGGAGCCATAGCCGCGCGTAGCCGGCGCCGTGCCCACCACTGGCGCCGCGCGCGCACACCGCGCCCCCCGAAGGGCGCGCGCCGTGCCAGCGACGTACGCAGTTGACAGTCACCCGAGTGACGCCGTTCTCGCCCGTAAGCTCGAGCCTCAGCTTGACCGAGCAGGGGCGAAGTCGTAGGCTCCGCGCCCGAGGTTGAGAACCGATGACTCCCTTCGCCCCCCTCTTCGTGCTCCTCGTCGGCGCGGCCAACGCCGCGGAGGTGACCGATCTGGCACCGAACCTGCGCGGAGATTTCGAGATCCGCTACGACCTTGAGGCGGAGCACGCCAACCTCGTCGAAGGTGACGAGGACGTCGGCAAGCGGCGCATTCTCACCAACACGGTGACCTATGCGGCCCGCTTCAGCGTCTACCACGGTCTGGGCATCTTCATCGAGCTGCCCCAGGTCGCAAGCGAAGGCGTGAAGTACACCGACGCGCGAGAAATGGCGCTGGATCCCCGCTCGGACGTGGGCACCATGGTCGGCGGCGAAGTTCTGGCTGACCTCGATGTGCGCCGCGGCTCTGGCGTGGTGTCGCCCTGGGTCGGGCTCAGCGGTACGCCGATGTCGCCGACGCTCTTCCCCAGCCGCGGCGACCGCACCACTTGGAAGATCGACCTCGGCTTCCGCTTCAAAGACCAGTCGAACTTCTGGTCGTACACCTCGCGCGACGTCATCGGCGGCGGGCCAGGCGCCAGCGCGCTGCGGCTGCGCACGGCGGTCTCGAGCAGCTACCGCAAAGCCGAGCCCTACGCGGTGGTCGACTTGGTGCGCACGGGCCGCATCAACATGGACATCGTCGATGCGAACGGCGCCGTGGTCGCCAAAGACCTCGAGCTTCGGCCCGCGAGCAACGCGACGGTGCGGGCGGGCGTCGAGTGGCTGGTGAGCAGCTACGGCGAGGATGGCGCGCGGGTCAGCATCGACGCGCACGGGCAGATGGTCTACCGCAGCGGGCAGCAGCTCCCGAGCGGGGTCTACCTGCCCTCGGTGCTCGACGCCTCTGCCGGCAGCGCGGTCACCATGTCGGACCGGACCGAGCTCATCGGGGGCGCCGGCGTGAACTGGCGCTTCATGGAGTACCTGCAGCTCAACGTCGGCGGAGACTTCGGCGCGAACAGCGGTGGCCGCATCGAGAACGTCTACCCCGTGGATGCGAAGGTCGGCGCGCGGATGTGGCAGGTCCACACCACCCTGCGCTTCCGCGCGCGGGACCCGATGTTCGACCAGATGAAGCAGGGCGCCGCGTCGACCGAGCCGTAGTCGCGCGTCGCGAGCGCGGGGCCGGTGTGGCGATGGGCCCCATGTGGCGCGGCGCGGCCGGCCTTTGTTGTGCCGCGGTTGCCGCACCCCTCATTCGGCGTCGAAGGGGTGGTCAACCCAGCGCACCACGTCGTCGCGTACCAGCGCGAGGCAAAAGCACGCCTCGCTAAAGGGCTCCGCGTAGCTGATCAGGAAGGCTTCGGCGGCGCGACGGAGTCGCGCGACCTTCGTCGGGGTGATGGAGTGGAGACTGTCGCGGTCCACCTCGCTCCAAGCGCGGACCTCGATGAAGCGGAGCTTGTCGCCTGATCGGGCCACGAGGTCGAGCTCACCGCCGCCGCCCTTCCAGTTTCGGGCGATCACCAAACGACCCGAGCCGAGGAGCTGGCGATAGACCAGCTCTTCGGCTCGTTGGCCTCGCTCGAGAGCGAGGAGCCGCTCCGCAGCGCGGTGATGGGCGCGCTGCGGCACGGTCGCGAATCAGGCGCTGTGGGCGTCGGTGGGGCGCCAGCCGCGCATCGGCTTGAGGCGCGCCTTCTTGCCGGTGAGGTCGCGGAGGTAGTACAGCTTCGCGCGCCGAACCTTGTAGCGGCTCACGACCTCGATCTTGTCGACGGTCTGGGTGTGGAGCACGAAGATGCGCTCGACGCCGACGCCGTAGGACACCTTGCGCACAGTGATCGTGGTGCGGGGGCCGCCGCGGTGCATGCCGATGAGGGTGCCCTCGAAGATCTGCACACGGCTCTTCTCGCCCTCGCGGATGCGAACGTGCACCTTGACGGTGTCGCCCGTGCGCAGGTCGATGTTGTGCTTCGCGGCGTACAGCTCTTGCTCAATCTCACGAATCGTCGGCATTGAAGACCTCACTGGCTGGCTGAGCAGCCTACACAATTTCGATCACGACATGCCGGCCGCACCTTGCATGCGGGGCGCGAGCCCTGTGTGCACAAAGGGCAATCGCGGCGCCGTGGGACCTGCGCGGCATAGCCGATTGCCGCCCCGTTGGCCAGGGACGACCCAGATGGGTGCCCGCAGGATGCCTGTGCCCGACCACACGTCACCGACTGAGCGCAGCAGGATGACGGCCTGTCGCAGAACGACGCCGGACTATGGCATCTGGCGCATGTTGTCAACGGATGGGGGTGCTGGCGGGGCGTCGAGCAGATCCGGCCGCAGCGCGCGGGTCAGCTCAAGGGAGGCCTGTTCTCGCCACTTCGCGATCTGTGCGTGGTTCCCGCCCCGGAGGACCTCGGGGACCTCGTGCTCGCGCCACCGCTGGGGCCGCGTGTACACAGGCGCCTCGAGGCGCGGTCGGGTGAAGGACTCTTCATCGAGGCTGTGCGCGTTGCCCAGCACCCCGGGCACCAAGCGCGCGACCGCGTCGGTGATCACCAAGGCAGCCAGCTCGCCCCCGGTGAGCACGTAGTCGCCGATGCTCATGCACCCGTCGACGAGGTGCGCGGCGACGCGGCCATCCACACCCTCGTAGTGCCCGCAGACCAGCACCAAGTGCCGGTGGGCGGCGAGGCGAACGGCGATCGATTGGCTGAAGCGCTCGCCAGCGGGGGCCATCAGCAGCACGAGGCTGTCGGGCCGGCGGACCGCGGCGATCGCGGCCTCGACGACGTCGACGCGCATCACCATGCCGCTTCCGCCGCCGTAGGGCGTGTCATCCACCACGCGGTGACGGCCGATGCCGTGGGCACGAATGTTGTGCAGCCCGACCTCGACGAGACCTGCTCGCTGGGCTCTTCCGAGAATGCTGTGCCCAAGGGTACCTTCGCACATCTCCGGGAACAAGGTGAGGATGTCGACCCGGAACGGGCCGGGGACATGGGGCGGAGCAGCCACCTCGGGCTCGTTGGCGTCCATTGCGGGCTCCCTGCGCACCCGGGCGGGCGGGGCGCGCGAAGGTGCTGACCTTCCGCTACACCTCTTGTACAGATCCCTCGGTCACGACGATCTTGTCGCCCAAGTTCACCGACACGATGTGCTCTTTGAGGGCGAGGACCCATCGCTCTGCGGCCCCCTCTCGCACCACCCAGACATCGAGCCCCGTCGTGTCGTGAACCTCGACGAGCGCGCCGATGTAACGGCCGGCGTCGGTGTGCACCGGGAGGCCGATGAGGTCGCGGACGTACCACGTGCCGCGCCCAGTCTTGGGCAAAAGCTCGCGGTCGATCACGAGCTCCCACCCTTGGCAGCTCACGGCTGCTTCGGGGGTGTCTACCCCCTGGATCCGCGCAAGGATGCGCTTGCCGGTGCCAGGACGGGCCTCGACCCGCCGCTCGGACCGATGACCAGCGGCGTCGACCACGATGAGCTGCTGCGGCCCTTGCAGCAGGAAGCTGCCTGGGTTGTATAGGTAGACTTTGACCTCGCCGCCGACGCCATGCAGGCCGTTGATGTAGCCCAGGCGGACATCGGAGGGGCTAAAACGCTCAGCCCCAGCCTTGGTCGCTTGATCAACGACCAAAACTGGAGCTTCAGCGCCCGCGTGGGGTCGGGGACCGCCGGAGGCGCCCGAGGGGCGCTCGGCGCTCATTCCTCGCCAGCCCCTGCGGACGGCTCCACCAGGTCGATCACAGGCTTACGAGCGCCGCCCGCGGCCGAGAGGACCTGTTGCACCGCGCGGAGGTTCACCCCGTCCGGGCCGCGGAGCCGGGCGAGGTCGGCGCGGCTGGCGCGGACCTCAAGCAGCACCGAGGAGGTGTTCTCCACGGAGCTGACCCGGAAGGCGTCGGGCTCGCGAACGAATGGGCGAAAGAGGAAGCCGACGAGGTGCTCCACGGCTACTCGCCCGCCGCCGCGGTGGCGCCGTTGCGCACGCGCTTGATGAGGTGGCCGACCGTGTCGCTGGGCGAGGCGCCGACGCCGATCCAGTAGTCGACCCGCTCGAGGTCGAGCTTGATCTCGGCCGGGTTCTTCATCGGGTCGTAGTACCCCAGCACCTCAATGGACTTGCCATCGCGGGGGTTGCGGGAGTCGGTGGCGACCACGCGGTAGAAGGGAACTTTCTTGCGGCCCAGGCGGGTCAGCCGAAGACGAACCATGGTGAGAACTCCGATGCGGATGAGCGATTCTTGGGATGGGAACGGAGGAGCCGGTGGCGCTAGACGCCGCCCCGCTTGGCCGACAGCCGCTCATTTGAGCTGGGAGTCGGCCCCGCCTGCCGGGGTCACGACAGGAGGGCGGTGTGCACGGGTCGCAGTTCGCGCTCCCCCGCGCTTGGCGGTGTGGTGCTGCCACAATCGCCGCAGTTGCCACGCTGGACGCCGGTTAGTCCGTCCTGGGCGCACAGTCAAGCGCTGTGGCCAGGCCCCGCGCCCAGCCGTGGTGGGGTGCGGTTCACCGGCGCACCGGCAAGAGCAGCCCGCCCTCCATGAGCATCCCCGCTGCGCGCAGCCGGGGGAGCAGCGGCGAGGCCGCCGTCTCCTCGCCGTTGATTCGGCGGATGGGCGCGGCGCGCTGACCCGCCTGCTCTAAGCGCCGCGCGAGCGCAGTGATGGCGTCAGCGAGCCCAGCGTCGGCCCCGTCTGGCAGGTGCACGCCGAGCGAGTGGCCGCTGCGGCCCAACCAGAGGGTGGGCGCGCCGCCGAGCAGGACCATCCAGGAGCCCGCCTCACGACGCCACTGACCGTCGAGCGCGGCCGGCCAGGGCAGGAGCGCCCCCCAGGGCTGGCCCGGGTCGCAGGTCGGGAGCACCTGGAGGAGGTCCGCCCGCTCTCTGTAGGCCCGGAGCTCCTCGACCGCGCCGGGGAGCGCGAACCAGGAGCCGCCGAGCCCGGCGACGAACCAGCCGCGGCGCACGTGGCCCAAGGACTCCATCTCGCAGAGCACCGGGTACACACCCGCGAAGCCTCCCGGCAGTTCTTCTGCGACCGCCGCGGTGCTCCCGACCACACCGTACCGCTCCAGGGTCATCAGTGCGGCGGCCCGCGCCCGGTGTGTGTCATCGACCTGGGGCAGCCCCTCTGCGAAGGCCCGCCGGAGCGACCACCAGCGCCCGCCCCCGCCGGCGCGGGCTCGGCCACCCCCCTCGACGCCGCACCAGGCGCGCACCGACGCGAGGCTGTCGTTAGAGACGAGCCCATCCCAAGCGAGCCCCCAGAGGGCGGCCTCGACCTCGGACCGCTCAGGCCCCGCAGCGGCGGGCCGCGGGTCACGACCGAAGGTCGCGTTCAGCGTGAGCGCGGCGCCCCAGCGCGGAGTCGCGCTCGCGCCCAGGCTCTGGAGGAGCTCAACCAAAAAGCAGGCGCCGCGGTCCTCGAGCGCGCGCAGCAGGCGGGCAGCGAGCGAACCTTCGGCCGGAGCGGGGCCCAGGCGGTGCAGCAGGGGCACCAGCTCGGGGCGCAGCAACCGAAGCCGCCCATCGCGCGGACCGAGGCCGCCCGCGCCGACCCAGACCAGCTCGCCGCTCGCGATGAGTTGGTCGAGCGCCGCGGCGTCATCGAGGACACCCCGGCTGCGGAGGACGCCGGTGCTGAGCTCCGACGCGGCGATGCGCGCGCCCTCGAGCCGACCAAGGACCGCGTCGAGGGCACGCCGGGCCGGCTTCGCCCGCGCGTCGCCGATCCCTTGCCAGCTGGCGACGAAGCGGGCGAACACCTCAGGCTCGACGGGCTCGACCTCATCGCGCAGGCGAGCGAGGGTGCGGCGCTTGAGGCGGGCCAGCACCTCGCGGTCGCACCAGACCGGCCCCTCACCCGCTCGAAACCGCCCGCCGACGAGCGCCCCGTCGCCGGCCAACAGCCGAAGGACCGGCTCGACCTGCGCGGCCACGAGGCCGAACCGGGCTGCGAGCTCATCGGTGGAGAAGGGCGCATGGGTGCGCGCGAAGCGGAGCGTGAGCGACTCGATCGGGCGGGCCGTGGGGGTGGTTGCGGCGACCGCCCCTGCGGGGGTGACCACGCCCAGCGCGTCTCGCAGGCGCGCGAGATCCTCGGCCGCGACCCACCGCTCTTCGCTGGCCAAGCGCACCCGCGCCGCGCGCCCCTGGCGCTGGAGCTCGGTCAGCCAAGCCTCGACAGGGGCAGCGCAGCGCGCTTCGACTTCGCTGAAGCGCAGATCGCCGACCCGTCGCAGGAGGTCGTGCAGGCCGTCGAGGGACTGTGCTTGGCGCTCGGCGGTGAGCCCCTGAAGCTCCGCCTCGAGGCTACGCATCTCACCCTCGTCGAGGAGCTCTTCGAGGTGGTCGTCCCCAAGCAGCCGGCGAAGCAGCGCCCGATCCACGCTAAGGCCTGCGGCGCGCCGCTCGGCCAGGGGAGCGTCCTGCTCGTAGAGCCAGCTCGCGACGAAGCTGTACACGAGGCTGATCGCGAAGGCCGACGGGCTGCGGGTCTCGACCTCCTCGACGCGCAGGCTGCGCTCGCGGATCCGTCGCAAGGTCGCGGTGAGGCCGTCGAGGTCGAAGGCGTCTTGAAGGCACTCCCGGAAGGTCTCCAGCACCAAGGGGTGGCGAGGCGTCGCCCGAGCGACGGCGAGCAGGCTCTGGGCCCGCATCCGCTGGAGGTACAGGGGGGTGCGCTGGCCCGGCCGGCGCCGCGGCAGCAGCAGCGCCCGTCCTGCGGCCTCTCGAAAGCGGGCGGCGAAGAGGCTGCTCCGGTCGAGCTGCCGCAGCGCGCGGTCACGCACCTCATCGGGGTCGGGCAGGAGCTCCACCAAGTCGGGGGGGGCCTCCCCATCATCGAGCCGAAGCACGATGCCATCGTCGGTCCAATTGACCTGGGCGGCGTGGCCGGTGCGCTCTTCGAGGCCTGCGGCGATGGCCAGCGCCCAAGGCGCCAACACCCGTGCGCCGAGCGGCGCGAGCACGCAGACCCGCCAGTCGCCGAACTCGTCTCGAAAGCGCTCCACGACGACGCGCTCATCGGTCGGGACCAAGCCGCCACCCTCGGTTTGGGCCCGGAGGTGGCTGAGCAGGTTGGTGGCCGCGTCGGCGTTCAGCCCACAACGCTCGGTGAGGATCGCCCGACCTTCGGCGTCGTCAAGGGCGTGAAGCTCGCGGGCGAGCGCGCCCATCCGCAGCCCTAGGTCGAGCGGTCGCCCCGGCCCCTCGCCGCGCCAGAAGGGCATCCGCCCGGGCTCACCAGGCGCTGGGCTGACCAGGACGCGGTCGCGCTTGATCTCCATGATCCGCCAAGAGCTCGCCCCCAGCGAGAAGACGTCCCCCCGGCGGGACTCGTGGACCATCTCTTCATCGAGCTCGCCGACGCGCGGGCCGTCCGGCGCGATGTGCACCGGCCACAGACCGCGGTCGGGGATGGTGCCGACGTTGCTCAGCACGATCAGGCGGGCGTCGGGCCGCGCCCGCAGCCGGTTGGTCGCGCGGTCCCAGATCAGCCGAGGGCGCTGGTGGTCCGCAGCCGCCTCGGCCTCGGCGCTCCAAGCCGCGCCGCTGCCGCGGGCCAGCTGGCCGGCGAGCATCTCGACCACGGCGAGAAAGGCGTCGCTGTCGAGGCCACGGTAGGGCCGCGCCCGCCGACACAGGGCCAGCAGCGCGTCGGGATCCTGCTCGTCCATCATGCACATGGCCACGATCTGCTGTGCGAGCACGTCAAGCGGCGAGCGCGGCGGGTGCGTCCGCTCGATGGCCCCCTCGCGCATGCCCTCAGCGACGGCGGCGGCCTCGAGCAGCTCGCCCTTGAACCGCGGGAGCAGCACCCCGACGCTCTCGCCGCCCACATGGTGCCCCGCGCGCCCCACGCGCTGCAGCCCTGCCGCGACCGATGGCGGTGCCCCCACCTGAATCACGAGATCGACGGCCCCCATGTCGATCCCAAGCTCGAGGGAGCTGGTCGCGACGATGCATGGCAGCAACCCAGCCTTGAGGGCCGCTTCGGTGTGCGACCGCTGCGCGAGAGCGATGCTCCCGTGGTGGGCGGCGGACAGGGGCATCGACAGGCCGGCGGCCTCGGCGAGCTCGTTGAGGCGCTGGTTCACCCGCTCGGCCAGCCGTCGGCTGTTGGTGAACACGATGGTGCTGCGGTGCTGGCGCACCAGCTCAAGCACCGCGGGCAGCAGGACCACCCACGCCCCTGCGCGCTCAGCCCCCGGGGCAGACATGGGGTGCTCGAAGGGGCTGCCGTTTGGCGGCGGATCGACCGACTGCGCGGGGGCATCGAGGTCGGGCACTGGGCTGCGGACCTCGAGGCGCATGCGCGGCTGCGCGCTGGCGTCCACGATCTCCACCGGCCGATCCCCACCGAGGAAGCCCGCGATCTCGTCGAGGGGGCGCTGGGTGGCGCTCAGCCCGATTCGCTGCGGCTCGACCGCGCACCGGGCGCACAGGCGCTCGAGGCTCAGCGCGAGGTGCGCGCCGCGCTTGCTGCCGGCCATGACGTGGATCTCATCGACAATGACCGTGTGCACGCTGGTCAAGAGCTCGCGCGCGCCGCTCGACAACATCAAGTAGAGCGACTCTGGCGTGGTGACCAAGATCTGGGGCGGTCGGCGCCGATCCAACACCCGTTGGCGCGCAGGCGTGTCGCCCGTGCGGACGCCGACCCGCACCTCGCCGACCGGCGCCCCGAGGGCCTCAGCCGCGCGCCGGATGCCCACCAGTGGCGCTTGCAAGTTGCGCTCAACGTCGACCGCCAGGGCCTTGAGCGGCGACACATACACCACCTGCACCCCCTCACCCGGCGCTTGGCAGACGCGGTCGAGGGCGGCGAGGAAGGCCGCGAGGGTCTTGCCGCTGCCGGTGGGCGCCAGCATCAGCGTGTGGGCCCCGCCGGCGATCAACGGCCAGCCAAGCTGCTGCACCGGCGTCGGCGCAGGGAAGGCGGCTCGGAACCACCGCGCGGTCGCTGCCGAGAAGTGGTGGAGGGGGTCAGTCACGCGCATGCCGGCAGCCTAGGCTCATGCACACGTCCGGTCGACGCGAAGCGCACCCTGCTTACATTCAGTGACGAGAACACTTGAGCAGTGTGGCCCCGATCTCTCAGAGGCCCCGCTGGCCCCAGAACACCGCGGTCTTCGCGCGACCGGTGATCGCAAAGTCGGCGAGCTCGTCTGCATTGACGTCGTTGAGGCCCACGACACCGGTGCCTGCCGCTTCGCCGGCCCCCCCTTCGACCTCGAAGGTGATGGCCCGAAGTGGCTGCACGCCAGCGAAGGGCCCAAGCCCGACAAAGGCGACGCCAGCGCCGCTTTCGGCGCCTGGCGCGCCCACCGCGAGCCCGAGGCGATCATCACCAGCCACCGCGCCGAGGAAGGTGACGGACGCGCCCGCCTGATCGCCGGCCTCGCCCTCCGCTTCGGCCCAGGCGCGGTCCGCGATGGCGCCGCCGCCGATCTCGGCCCCCGAGACCAAGTACACCCGGTCGGTTCCGGGTGCGCCGGCGATCAAGTCCAACCGCCCATCGCCGTCGAGGTCACCCCCGGTGGACACCGATGCGCCGAGGGCATCCCCTCCCCCACCAGTCAAGCGGTCACCATCGAGGCTAAGCGCGCTAACGGGCCCGGTCAGAACGAGGACCGCACCATCGGCCGCCCGCAGGCCGAGGACCAGCTCAGCCACACCGTCGCCGTCCAGGTCACCCGAGGCCATCGCGGTCACCCCGGTCTCGGCGGCGTCCCCCCGCAGGCGCACGCCCGCGCCGGAGATCCGCGGCCGCTCGAACCACAGCAGCCCGTCGTCATCCGCGGCCACCACCGCATCGTCCATGGTCGCCAGCAGCACACGACCGAGCGCACCCGCCCCCACGCTGATCTCGACGAGATCCTCGGCCCCGCGATCACCCGACCAAGCCCCGCCGATGAACCAGAGGGCGCCAGCTCCGGCTTCGGCCGAAGGGTCGGCGACCCAGAGGCCCGGATCCCCCCCCGTGGACACCTCCAGGGTCGATGGGCCGGCGCTGCTCCAGGGCACCGACCACCAGGGGCCGGCGCCGGGGGCCCCCTGCACGTGGAGGCCGTCCGGACCGCTCCAGGCGACCTCGCGCGCATCGTCCGCGTCGAGCTGGCCAGCCGCGAGGGCGTCGACCGCACCGTCGTCCAGGGTCCGGCCGCAGCTGAGCGTGGTGTCGCCGGGGAACAACGCTGGGCCGTCCGCGCCGTCGCAATCCGCGTCGCGGAGGTCGCCGCAGACCTCCTCTGCGCCCGGGAAGACGTCGACGTCGCTGTCATCGCAGTCGGACGCGTCCTCAATCCAGCGGTCGTCGGGGCGCTCGCAGGCCCGGACCCCCACGGTCGCGTCGCCGAAGCCGTCCCCGTCGACGTCGGGTCCCCACGAGGGAAGCCCGATCACCGAGTCATCCTCGGCATCGAGCAAGCCGTCACAGTCGTTGTCCACCCCGTCGCATCGCTCATCGGCCCCCGGCGCGATGCTGTCGTCGCGATCATCGCAGTCGTCGCGGTTGTCCGCGGTGCCGGGGGGCGGCGCGCCGTCGGCACAGGCGCTGGTGGACAACACCGGGTCGCCGAAGCCGTCGCGATCACTGTCGACCGCGAGCTGGATCACCGTCGAGAGGTCGAGGTCAGGGTCGTCGAGGTCATCGACGCCGTCGCAGTCATTGTCGACGCCATCGCAGGGCTCAGGCGCCCCGGGGTAGGCGCTGGAATCGTTGTCGTCGCAGTCCTCGTCGGCAGCGAAGCCGTCGCCATCCGCGTCGACCGGGGCCTTCGGATCGGTGGCCCCATCGCCCGCACACGCCGAGAGCAGCGTGGCGCAGAGCGCTGTCGCCCACCCGGTGGAGGTCAAGAGTCGAGGGGCGCTTGCGGAGAACGGGCCCATCGGACCTCCTCACAGTGCTGTCGAAGCTTGAAGACGCTCGTGTTGGAACGTTCAGACGCCTTCAAATTGGCCGGCAAACGCTCTCGTCTGGGAGGACCGGCCGCAGGCGGCCAGGCAGCGCTACAGCGGGATGTTGCCGTGTTTTCGGGGCGGGTTGCTGTCGCGCTTGTTCTCAAGGCTGTCGAAGGCATCGATGAGCCGCGCCCGGGTGTCGCGGGGGAACAGCACCTCGTCGACGTAGCCGAGCTGCGCGGCTCGGTAGGGGTTCGCGAAGGTCTCGCGGTAATCGGCGACCAGCTCGGCCTTCTTGGCGACCGGGTCGTCGGCCTCGTCGATCTCGCGGCGGAAAATGATGTTCACGGCCCCATCGCTCCCCATCACCGCGATCTCGGCCGTGGGCCACGCAAAGTTCAAGTCGGCGCGGATGTGCTTGCTGTTCATCACGCAGTAGGCGCCGCCATAGGCCTTCCGGGTCACCAACGTGACCTTGGGAACCGTGGCCTCGCAGAAGGCGTAGAGCAGCTTGGCCCCGTGCCGGATGATGCCGCCGAGCTCTTGGGCGACCCCCGGAAGGAAGCCCGGAACGTCCTCAACGACCCAGAGCGGGATGTTGAAGGCGTCGCAGAAGCGCACGAAGCGCGCCCCTTTCACGCTGGCGTCGATGTCGAGCACGCCGGCGAGGTGGGCGGGCTGGTTCGCGACGACGCCCACGCTGCGCCCGCCCAGCCGACAGAAGCCGATCACGAGGTTCGCGGCGAACTCGGGCTGCACTTCGAGGAAGCGCCCCTCGTCGGCCACGGCTTCGATGAGGCCCTTGATATCATAGGGTTTGTTCGGATTGGTCGGCACGAGCTCGTCGAGGGCGGGGATGACCCGATCCCGCGGGTCGTCGGTCGGTCGACGCGGCGCTTCCGATAGGTTGTTCTGCGGGATGTAGCTGAGCAGCTCGCGCAGCACCGCGAGGGCAGCTGCCTCGTCAGGCGCCGCGAAGTGCGCGACGCCGCTGGTCTCGGTGTGGGTGGAGGCCCCACCCAAGGTCTCTTTGCTCACGTCCTCGTGGGTGACCGCCTTGATGACGTCGGGGCCCGTGATGAACATGAACGAGGTCTTCTGCACCATCACGATGAAATCGGTGATGGCGGGGCTGTACACCGCGCCGCCAGCGCAAGGGCCGAGGATGGCGCTGAGCTGGGGCACCACGCCGCTGGCGAGCGTGTTGCGCAGGAAAATGTCGGCGTATCCGCCGAGGCTCTCGACGCCTTCTTGGATGCGCGCGCCGCCGCTGTCGTTGAGCCCGATGACCGGCGCGCCGTTCTTGACGGCCAGATCCATGATCTTGCAGATCTTTCGGGCGTACGCCCCCGACAGCGAGCCTCCAAACACGGTGAAGTCCTGCGCGAACACGTAGATCAAACGCCCGTCGACCCGGCCGTAGCCGGTGATCACACCGTCCCCGAGGACCTTCTTGTCGTCCATTCCGAAGTCGCGGCAGCTGTGGACCACGAAGCGGTCCAGCTCGCGAAAGGTCCCGGGGTCGAGCAGCGCGTCAATCCGCTCTCGGGCGGTGAGCTTGCCCCGCTGGTGCTGCTTTTGCACGGCGTCTGCCCCGCCACCCGCGAGAGCCTCGGCGTTCATCTGCTCCAGGCGGGCGAAGAGGTCACCACGGGTGGGGAGTGCGGCGGTCTGCGGCTCACTTGGCTTGGACATCAATGGCTCCTGGCGCTCCCTGGCGCGATCCCGGCGGACGGGCGGCGTCTATCACGCGGCCGCACCCGGAGCCCCACGGCTGCGCTACACTGCCGGCGAGCGCGTGCGTCGGGCTTGCGGCCGGTCACGGTCCCCGCGCCGCTGAGCCGCCCCCGGAGAGCCGCTCTCCACAGCCCCCTTGGTGCACGATGTCCCTTCGCCTCGCCTCCCTCCGGTCCGCGCGCAGTGACGCCCGGTCCCTGTCTTCCCGCCGCGCGGCCTTCGCGCTCAGCCTCCTCCTGGTGGCCTGTGAGGACACGAACAAGGCCGGCGGCGAGGGCGACACCGGCGATGATGGTGGCGGCGACGGCGGCGACGGCGGTGAGCCAAGCTACGAGGAGGGCTGCATCACGGTTGACGGCGCCGGGGGATACCGCTGGATCAACGACGCGATCACCGTCGCCGAGCCTGGCGCGGTCATCGAGCTCTGCCCCGAGAATGCCCACGAGGAAGAGGTCGTCGTCAACAAGGCCGTCCAGATCGTTGGCCCGGGCCCCGAAGGGTTCGTGTTGGTCGCGCCTACCAACACAGTCGCCCTCACGATCACCGCCGACGGCGCCTCTGTCGAAGGGGTCCGCGTCGAGAGCCTCCGCACGGCGGTCAGCGTCGAGCCGGCCGAGGTCGGCGGCGAGGGCCCCGCAGGTGTCTCACTCACGGGCTTGATCCTCGCCACGGCGGGGAACTGGGGCCTGAGCGCGAACGGGGCGAGCGATCTCGTGGTGACCGACACCGTGTTCGGCGGCAACGGATATGGCGGCTTACACGCCGAGGGTGCGTCCGTTCGCGTGGTCAACGGCAGCTTTGTCGACAACATTGGCTACGGCGTGCACGCCGACGCGGGCTCCTCGGTTGCCCTCGAAGGGGGTGAGGTCCGAAGCACCTTCGCCACGAACCCCGAAGACATCGCCGATGGGCACGGCATGTACGCAATCGGCGGCTCGACGATCTCGGCCGACGGCGTGGTCTTCGCTGACAACACCTTCGTCAACCTCTTCGCAGAGGCGGGCGATGTGGCGCTCGCCAACAGCGAGCTGACCGGCGGCTTGTACGGCATCGTCGCGCTCACCGGTGACGTCGATGTGCGCAGCTCGACCCTCACCGACGCGGCCTACCATGGCATCTATGCCGCCACGACCGGCGTCATCACCGTCGACGCGGTGAGCATTAGCGGCGACCGCGCGCTGACCGTCGACATCCCCGACGCCACCTGGGGCGTAGCTGACGCGGACGGTGCGGCGACCTACCTGGGCGTCGGTGCCTTCCTCGTGTCGGACAGCGTGCAGGTCAGCGGACTCGACGTGGTCGGCTACAACAACGGCGGAGCGTTGATCGCTGGCTACAACGCGACCGGCGCGGTCGCGACCGTGACCAGCTCGAGCTTCACCGACAACGGCCGCAAGGGCCTGTACATCTCGGGCATCCAGACCACCCTGACCGATGTCGACGTGACCGGGCAGGTCGAGGTCGAGGACTATGGTGACGAGCGCTGTGGCATCGTCGACCGCTACGGCGCGATCATCAACGTGGGCGCTGCGCTCACCGTGATTGGGGGAAACCTCAGCGACAACGGCGGCTATGGCATCAGCAACGTCTCGGGTGTGGTCGTGGCCGATGGCTTGACCGTCGCCGGCAACATCTGCGCGGGCATCATCAACTTCCGCGGCTCGGCCGAGGTGAACGACAGCGACTTTTCGCGGCCCGGCCAAACTGGCCTCTCGGCCAGCGTGTTGGACTACGAGAGCAACGGCCTCGTGGTCACCGGCTCGACCTTCCACGACAGCCAGACGCCAACCGAGCTGATCTACGAGTACGACTACACAGACTACATTGTGAAGTACGTCTACCAAGTCAATTACGGCCAAGACATCGTCGCCTACGCGGGCGCGGGCATCGAGCTGGATGGAAACACCTTCTCGCTCGGCACCGCAGGGGTACAGCTCATCGACACCCCGGCAGAGATCACGGGCAACAGCTTCGATGGGTACCTCTCCGATCCCATCTACGTCAGCGGCGCCGAGCCGGTGCGCATTCGCGAGAGCGCATTCTCCAACTTCGCGGGCAACGCGGTCAACTGCTACCAAGGCAACATTACCGTCGAGAACAGCACCATCGAAGACGGCACGGTCTATGTCGAGCCCTACGCCTATTATCAAGATGATGTGCTCATCTTTGAGGCGGCCTCTGAGATGATCGGCCGGGGCTTCTATGGCTACGACTGCAACCTCTCGATGGACAGCGTTGATGTCGGCGGATTGCCGGGCGCCCTGGTGTCGGGCTACACGAGCACAGCCGCGAGCTACGCTCTCAACGACGTCCAGATCGATGGTGTCACCATCGACACTGCGCGCAACTACCAGTCCGCCCTCGACATTAGCGCGAGCTACGGCACGACCGACATCCTGCTCTCCAACGTAACGGCGACCAACGTGGGAGAGTACGCCTTCCTCGAGGTCTACAACGACTTCTCGGGCAACGCTTACACCGGCACGGTGGACGTCGAGCTTGACGCGGTGTCGATCACCAACGTGGCCGGCGCTGGCGTGCAGCTCAGCGGCGACGGGATCACGGCGAGCCTCACCGACGTCGAGATCAGCGGCGCGGCGCTGGGTCTGCAGCTCGAGTATGGCGCCTTCACCCTTGATGGTGTGAACGTCACCGCAGGCGTAGACAGCCCGCTGCTGAGCTGGGGCGGCTCGGGCGTCCTGCTCAACGCCGGCACCTTTACGATGGCCGAGGCCTCCTCCACCTCGAACCCCGAGTACGGCGTGGTCTGCACCAACGCCCCGATCATCGACACCTGCACCACCCTCACGCTGACCGACAACCTCGTCGGCGAGAGCTTTGGCTGCGAGACCTCCTGCGGATTGACCCCGTGAAGCTCCCTGCACTGCTCCTGTTCGGCCTTCAACCGCTTGTTTCGGCTGTACCAGCAGCTCCTCCCGCACTGCCGGCGACGCCACCTCCAGCTGAGGCGGGCGCAGGTGCGGGCGCCACCCAAGGCGTGAAGTTCCGCCTGGATCCTGCCAAGAGCCGCCTGGAAGCGCTCCTCTTCGAGGATCCGCGCACCAACAACTCCGGCCGCTCGCATGACCATGTGGTGGTGGCGACCGGGTGGGAGGGGCAGCTCGCTTGGGATCCGGACGGCGTCTGCACCGGCGTCGTGACCCTCCCCGTCGCGGGCTTAGTCCCCGACGCCGACGCGGACCGCGCGCGGCACGGGCTGTCCGACCCGCTCAGCGCGGTCGACCGCGAGCTTGTCGGCCTGCACATGTTGGCCCGCGACCAGCTCGACGCGGCGCGGTTCCCAACGATCTCCTACACCGTCGACGGCTGCGTCGCGAAGGACGCTGGCCGCTGGGTCATCGTCGGCAAGCTCAACCTGCACGGCGTGAGCGCGCCAGTGCCCGTCGCGCTGACCGGCACCTTCGGGCCCCAGGGCCTCGAGCTCAAGGGGCAAGCGAACATCAGCCAGGCGCGTTTCGGGATCACGCCCTACATGGCGCTGTTTGGGCAGCGCCGGAACCAAGACGCCATCCAGATCCTCATCGACATCAAGGGCAGCCCGGTCCCCTAAGCCCCGCGTTCAGCCGCCCCCCACCTCGACGGTCTGCGGCCCGCCCTCGCGGCGCGGCACGGTGACCTCGGCCGCGGCGCCCGCGGGGAGCACCACCCCCGTCCACACGGGCTGGCCGGCCGTGCGCAGCTCGACGGTGGCGTGCAGCGTCGCTCCGCGGACGAGGGGCGGCTCGCCAGGAGCGCCGCCGACCACGGTCCACCCGCCCACCCGTGCCACGGCGCCGGGTGGCGCGGAGTCGGCGAGCACGGAGGGGGTCGGTAGCTCTCCCATCCAGGGGAGGCCCTCGGGCGGAGGCGGGGCCCCCAACGCCACCCGCTCCAAGCGCAACGGGCCAACCGTGACCGCCTGCCCCTCCCCGTGCTGGAGGCGAACCGGGCCGACCAGGGCGCTGCCCTCAGCCGTTACGCGCCCGCGCAGGATGAGGCCATGTGGGCGACGGCCCTGGGCCTCGGGGCCCAGATCCTCGATGATCGCGATGAGGGCGAGGCCATCCCCCACGCCGAGGTCCACGCGCAGGGGCCCCGCTGGCCCCTCCCCGTCGAGCTGCAGCTCCCAGCGGTCGCCGACCAACGCCGACGGGGTCGGCGGGCGCGCGGCCCACCGTGGCGCAGGGCTGCGGACCAGCCCCGGGAGCGCCGGGTGATCGACCAGCGCGGCCAAGTCGGGGAGCACAGCAAGTGACTCGGGCGTGTGGAGGCCCGCTTCAAGGACGACGACGAGATCAGCGCCGGCGCGCTCGATCTGACCGGTTCGCGAGAGAAGCTGCGCCCGCTCAAGGCGAAGCGAGGGCTCGGCAGGCGCGCCTCGGATACACGGATCCAACAGCTGCAAGGCGGCGTCTGGCCCGTCTACCTGTGCGACCGCACGCGCCTCCCAGGCGCAGAGGGCGGGGCTGGCCGGGTCAAGCGCACGCGCCGCGGCGAAGGTCGCGCGCGCACCGGCCGCATCGCCGGCTTGCCACTGGCGCACACCCTCGTCCCAGCGGCGCAGGGCCTCGCCCAAGGGGTCGAGCGCCGGGTCGCCGCAGCCAGAGATCAGGAGCAGCGCGCTGACCCGGTGAAGTGGCCCCATCTCCCCTCCCCTCCCCTCGTCGCAGGCCTATCCCGACCTGCCATACCGCGGCCGACGCGCCCGAGTCATGGCTCCGACAGAACTGTCTGGAGTCGACTCCGTGATTGTCCGACTCAATAGACGGGGTTGTTTGGTTCGGATTTTTCGCGATGAGCCGACCACCCTTGCTCTATCGGGGCGCTCGACCAATGAAGGCGCCCATCCGGCCGCTCGCCGCGCCGTCCCGGCGGTAGGAGTGCAGCCCCGGGTCGCCCGCGCTGCAGGCCGGGTCGACGGCCACCCTCAGCCCACCGGCCGCGCGCAGCTGGGCCTCGACCAGATGGGCGACCGAGACATGGGGCTTCACCCCGCGGGTGCGGTCGACGAAAATAGCCTCAGACACGCCAGAAGTGGCGAGCGCGTCGACCACCTCTTCACCAACCTCGTAGCGAGCGGCGCTGATGCTCGGGCCAACCCAAGCGCGGTCGACCCCGAGGCCCGCTGCGCGCAGCCGCGCCAAAACGGCCGGAACAATCCTGGCTGCTGCACCCCGCCAGCCGGCGTGCACCGCGGCCACCACCTCGGGGCCGGCGAGCAGCACGGGCACGCAGTCGGCGACGCGCACGCAGAGCAGCAGCCCGGTCTGCGTGGTGAACAGCGCGTCGGCCTCGCCGACCACACCGCCAACCTTTGCCTCGAGCAGCGCCACGCCGTGCACCTGGCTCATCCGGGCGACCGGCCAGCCGGGGCACCCCAGCTCGGCGGCCAGGGCGGCCCAGGTGGGCTCTGGCGTCCCTGGCCGAAGATCCACCGGCGCCGCCGGGCCGCCGTGGCCGCGGAGGCCCCAAAACAAGCCGTCCGTGGTCAGCGCGGCGGGGGGCCTGCGCCAGTCCGGGGCTGAGGGGCGCGCCGTGTCCATCGTGGTTCCTGCTCCGAAAGTGGCCTTCGCCGTGGGATTGCCGCGTGTGCACGTCGTCCCGCGTTGACAGTCGACGGCGCCGCTCCCTAGCCTGCGAGCATGCGCCCTGCCCACGCCCCAGCGCCCGTCCTTCACTTCGCGCTCCCCCTCGCGCTCCTGCTCGCGTGCGCCGAGAAGAGCGAGGCCACCGGCTCAGGCGACACCACGGAAGATACCGGTGACTCTGAGCAGATTGACGTCGAGGTCGCTGACTACGAGCTGCAGCTCACCGTGGTCGTGCCGCAAAACCAGCCCGACCTCTTCGACATTGTCAGCCGGGTTGACCTCGAGATCAGCGACAAGTCCGGTGAGCTCGGGCCGTTCAGCTTCACCGACATCACCAGCGGTGGCGGTGAGGTGGCTGATGGTCTGCCCGCGCTGACCGCTGCGATCTTCACGATCCGGGCCTACGACGCCGACGATGCCCTGCTCGCGGTCGGGCGCAGCCAAGCGGTCGACGCCACCACCGGCCCGCAAGAGGTGCGGGTCTTCATGGGCCGCGCCCGCAGCATCGGCTGGCTGGACCCGCTCCAAGGCGAGGATGGCGCAGAGCGCGGCGTGTATTCCGGGGCGCTGGTGGCGCTCGGCGGCGGCCGTTTCCAACTCTACGGCGGGACCGAGCGGGTCGCTTTCGGCCCCTCTCCGGCCCTCGCCGCCGATAATGGCGTATGGGAGCTCGACCTCAACGATGTCGACGGCGGGCTGCGCTTTGAACGGGTCGGCGACATCCCGCCGACCGCCGTCGACGCAGCGGCCCCCGGGCGGGCAGCCCACACCGCCACGCTCCTGCGCGGTGACCACGCGGATGACGGGCTGGTGCTCATCGCGGGCGGGTCGACGGACCACCTGGACACGCCCAACGCATCCAAGGCGCTGACCCTCTACGACCCCAGCGCGCACGAGGTGGTCGCCGACCTCGAGCTGACCTCGCCGATCTTTTTGCACTCGGCCACGGTCACCAGCGGGGGAAGCGTCGTCTTCAGTGGAGGCTCGCGGCCAGGCCCCGAAGGAAACAACATAAGTAGCTCGAACCGCATCCAGATCTTCGAGCCAGGAAGCCGAACGGTGAGCTCGGTGACCGTGACCGACACCCCGTGGATGTGGGAGGCGACCGCCCCCCTTCGTGATGGTGGCGTGCTCTTGTGTGGGGCGTCGATCTGGGGTGAAGGCGGCCCAATGGAAGAGCTCAAGGGCTGCGGCCTCCTCACGGTCGGGGGCAGCTACACCTCGCGGGCCGCGCTGGGGATCAGCCTCCCCGAGGCGCTCTTCCACCCCTCGATGGTGACCCTCGAGAACGGCGATGTGGTGCTGGTCGGCGGCCTGCTCGACGCGGGCGAGGGGGCCTCCCCCCGCTACGTGGCCGACCCCCGGGTCTGGCGTCTGGCCGAAGGCGCGACCACCTGGGAGCCGCTGGGCAGCCTGCGCATCGCGCGCGGGCTCGCGTCCGTGACCCTCCTGCCCACCGGCGATCTGCTGGTCGCAGGCGGGGTCTCGTCCTTGGAGACCCAGCTCTTCCCCGACGGTGACGGGGCCATCTCCTGCGTCGAGCGCTTCATCATCGACGCGGGCGTCTCCAAGTTTGTGCCGGCCACCGTCGAGACCGTGGCCGATGAGCCCGCCTACGACTGCGATCCTGGAGCGGTCGAGGGGGGGCTCCGGCAGGGCGCGGCGCAGCCCTTGGTGGCGCTCGATCCGACCGACACGAACCTGCTCATCGTCGGTGGTCAGGGCGACAGCCCCCCAGTCTCCCCCGAGGTCGCCATCTACTTCCCTGAGCTGTAGCGGCTGTCCGGGCCCGTCAACGGCGGGGGGCCGGGCGTCGTCAGGGGCCCGCAGCCTCTTCGGCCCACTCGGCGGGAATGCCCTGCAGCAGGATATCGTCGAGGACCACCCGCGGAATGAGGTGATCGACGGGCTCGCCCGCACGGAGCCGCCGACGGACCTCGGAGGAGGACACGTCGGGGAGGGCCAACGTGGGGCGCGGCAGGGGGAGATCAACGCCCTGGCGGCCCACCACGATGGGGTCGAACAGGGCGCTGAGGCGGTCCCAGCTGCGCCAAGCGGCGGTCTCGCCGAGCACATCCGCCCCAACCACCAGCCGAAAACGGTGCGCTGGATGACGTTCAGCGAGGTGCTCTAAGGTGTGAATGGTGTACGAGGGCGGAGGCAGCGCGGCCTCGACCTCGCTCACCCGCAGCCACGGGCCCAGCTCTGCGGCCAAGCTCTGGCACCACCCCACCCGTCGGCCGAAGGGCGCGAGCCGCTTCCTCTGGGTGGTCTCAAAGGCGTGGCGAAAGACGGGGATCAACCACAGCTCGTCGCAGAGCCCCGACAAGCGCAGCGTGGTCGCCACCATGGCGTGGGCGAGGTGCGGGGGGTTGAAGCTGCCGCCATAGACCGCGACCACGCTCATGTGCCCTCCACCACGGGTCTTGACGGCGCGGGCGCCACCGCCCCGCGCGGCCCCGTGTTAATCCTGATTTGCCTCCATATCGTGGACGTGACGTGTCACCCCCTGCCAGCTTGGGCCCTGCGCCCGCATCCGCTCCATCGGGGGCGCCGGCCGACCTGCCCATCGGCGTCTTTGACTCCGGGGTCGGCGGCCTCACGGTGATGCAGGCCCTCGCCTCCCGCCTCCCCGGCGAAGATCTGCTCTACCTCGGCGACACCGCGCGGGTCCCCTACGGCGCGCGCTCGGGCGACACGGTGCGGCGCTACTCCCACCGGGTGGCCGGGCACCTTTGGCGCCGCGGGATCAAGGCCTTGGTGGTCGCGTGCAATACGGCCACCACCTGGGCTTTGCCAAGCTTGGCGGCGGCTGGGGCTGAGCTCGGGGTGCCCGTGCTCGGCGTCATTGAGCCCGGGGTCGACCGGGCCTTGGCCGTGAGCCAGCGGGGCCACGTCGCGGTCATCGGCACCGAGGGCACCGTCCGGGGCGGCGCCTACACCCGCGCGCTCCTGGCGCGCCACCCGGGGCTGCGGGTCGATGCGGTCGCTTGCCCGCTCTTCGTCGCCCTCGCCGAAGAGGGCTGGCACGAGGGCGACATCGCCGAGCGGGTGGCCGAGCGCTACCTCGCGCCGCTCCGGGCGGGCGCCGACACGCTCATCTTAGGCTGCACGCACTACCCCCTCCTCGCCGGGGCCATCCAAAGCGCCCTGCCCGACGTCGCCCTCGTCGACTCGGCCCACAGCACAGCAGAGGCCACCGCGCGGATGTTGGGCGACCACGCGCTGCTCCGGTCGGCAGGCGGCGGCCAGCAGCGCTTCTTGGTCACCGACCACGTCGAGCGCTTCCATGTGGTCGGCGAGCGCTTCCTCGGGGGCCCGCTCGGTGAGGTCGAGCTGGTCGACATCCGCGACGACGACGGCGAGGCCTTTGGCCTGCCGGGGAGCGCGCACCGATGATCCGCCTCTACCGGGTGAGCAAGGAATACGCTGGGGTTGGCGCGCTGATCGATGTTTCCGTGCACGTGACCAAGGGCGAGTTCTGCTACATCTCGGGGCCGAGCGGCGCCGGCAAGTCCACGCTGCTCAAGCTGCTCTACGGCGCCATCAAGCCCACCCGCGGCAAGTTGTTGATCAACAACATCGACATGGGCCCCGCGAAGGACCGCGACATCGCCCACCTGCGCCGACACATGGGCGTGGTCTTTCAGGACTTCAAGCTCATCCCCCGGCGGACCGTGGCCGAAAACGTCGGGCTGGCGCTCGAGGTGCTCGGCACCCCCCGCGAGGTCATCGGTCGGCGGGTCGCGGCGGTCCTGTCGATTGTCGGCCTCCGCGGCCGGGGCGACGAGCTCCCCCTCTCGCTCTCTGGCGGTGAACAGCAGCGCGTCGCCGTCGCACGCGCCATTGTCAACGACCCAGCGGTCATCCTCGCCGACGAGCCCACTGGCAACCTCGACGGCGCGATGGCGATCGAGGTGATGGAGGTGCTGCAAGCGGTCAACCTGCGGGGCACCACGGTCATGGTCGCCACCCACGACGCCGGCCTCATGCAGCGCTTCCCCTACCGAACGCTGCGCTTTCGGGCCGGCCGCCTGGAGGCCTCTTGAGCCACTCGGCGCATGTCCTCCGCCGGGCCGCCCGCTCGATTTGGGAGAACCTCTACCTCCACAGCGTCTCTGTCGGCGTGATCGCCTCGGCGCTGCTGTTGGTGGGCGTGTTCCTGAGCGTGCAGTTCAACCTCAACCGCATGGTCACGGACTGGACCCGCGACGTGCACGTGAGCGCCTACTTTCTGCCCGATGTGCCCGAGCAGCGCCGCTTCGCCATCCGCGAGCGCCTCGCCAAGGACCCCCGCGTCGCAAAGGTTGTCTACGTCTCCGAAGAAGAGGCGCAGGACTGGCTGATCGCGCGGGTGGAGGGTGTGTCGACCGCGCTCGCCGAGCTCGGCCCCGGTGTGTTGCCCGCATCCGTCGAGATCACCCTGGTGGACGGCGCAGTGGCGGCGCCCAACAGTTTTGTCGACCTTCTCCCCGCCGATGAATTCAGCGATGTTGACATGGGGCAGGATTGGGTCGCCCGCTTCAACGAGTTTTTGCGCACCTTGCAGTTGCTCGGCGCGCTGCTCGGCGTGATCATCACCGCGACGGCCCTTTTCGTGGTCAGCAACACGGTGAACCTCGTGATCTACTCCCGCCGCGACGAGGTGGAGATCGAGAAGTTGGTCGGCGCCTCGACCTCGTTCATCATCGCGCCCTTCCTCATCGAAGGCGCCATCCAAGGCGTCGCGGGCGGGGTCCTCGCGGTCGGCGGGCTCTGGTCGGTGCACGCCGTGTTGGTGCACCGCCTCCAAAACAGCATCCAAATTGGCGTCGCCAACGAAATGGTCTTCTTGCCGCCGACCTGGATCGGGCTGCTGGTGGCCGCCGGCTTGGTGCTCGGCTTGGGCGCCTCCACGCTGTCGGTGACGCGCTTCTTGTCGCGGGCGGCCTGAGATGCAGGCACGTCCGCTGCGCTGGCTTGTCGCGCTCGGTGCACTCATGGCGCTCGCAACGGCGCTGCTCGGTGGCGCGCCGCTGTGGGCCCAACAAGACGAATTCTCCCGACCGATCGCGCCGCTGTCCGCGCTGCCCGGGGCAGCCGACCCCCGCGGCGCCTTGGATCGCACCCGCGCCGACGAGGGGAGCATCCTCGATCAGCTGGCCACCATCGATCAGGAGCTCGGCCGCGCGCTGACCGCCACCGTCGAGCTGCAGGCCCGCGCCCAAGCCCTGGAGCAGGCCCGCGCCCAGCACGCGCTTGAGGTGCAGGACGCCGATGGGCGGCTCGAGGTGCTCCGGGTCGCCGCTCGGGATCGGGTGCGCGGCCTCTACCGCCTGCACCGCCAGGGCGTGGCGCGCGTGATTTTTGGCGCGCAGGACCCCATCGAGCTGCGTCGGCGAGGCCGCTACCTGCTCGCCTTGGTGCGCGCTGACGCCGATCAGCTCAACGCGTTCACCAGCGTCGCGGCGGCCCGGCGGGCCGCAATGCAAGCGGTGGAGAAGGACATCGAGCAGATCGGCCACTACAAGGCCGAGCTCGCCGCGCATGAGGAGACCCTCCGCGTTCAACGCCAGGACCGCCTCAACCTCCTGCGGCAGATCCGCTCCGAGCGTGAGCTCGCCGTGCGCGCCATCTCCGAGTATGGCGTCGCACGCGGTGATCTCGACCAGCGACTCGGCGCGATGCCCCCTGCGCCCGCGCCGGCCAGCGACTGGGTCAGCCCCGAGGGTGCGCCCGCGGCAGAGCAGGCCCCCATCGGCAGCTTCCGCGACACCTATGGTCGCCTCCCGTGGCCGGTGCATGGCCGGGTGATCCATCGTTTTGGGCCCTACACCGATCCGCTCAGCGGGCGTCCGATGACCAGCCAGGGCCTGGACATCGCCGCCGAGCACGGCGAGCCGGTCCGCGCGGTTTTTGCGGGCCGCGTGCAAATGGCCGAGTACATCCGGGGTTTTGGGCAGACGGTCGTGCTTGAGCACGGCGCCTACCTCACGCTCTACGCCCACTTGGGCAGCTTGCGTGTGACCCGCGGCCAGGCCCTCCGCGCGGGAGAGGTGGTCGGTCTGGTCGGGAACACCGGTCTGACCGATGAAGAGGGCTATATGCTCACTTTTCAGGTCCGCTATAACAACAGCCCACAAGACCCCATGTTGTGGCTGGAGCGGCGGTGAGCCTGCGCCGCTTTGGGGTGTGGGTCGGGCTAATCGGCGCCTGTATCCTGAGCTTTTTGTTTGGATTGGGTGCGGTCCGCGGCGCGTACGCGGCGGGGCGGTCCTCCTACGGTGCGCTGGGCGTGTTCGGCCGCGCGCTGAGCACCATCGAAGAGCGGCACGTCGACGGGCCCTCGGCCGAGGCCCTGCTCGCCGCGGCGATCAACGGCATGGTGGGTAGCCTCGACCCACACTCCGCCTTCTTGCCGCCAGCGGCGCGCGCAGCCCAGGCTGCGGCCACCGAGGGGGAGCTCGACGGGGTCGGCCTCGAGCTGCGGCGCGCTGACGGCCCCCTCGTGGTCGACCGGGTGGTCGAGGGCGGGCCAGCGGACAAAGCGGGGGTCAGCGAAGGCGCCGTACTGCTCGATATTGACGGCGAGGCCCCCACGAGCCGCGCCCAAGCCCAAGCGGCGCTGGGCGGCGCCCGTGGCGCGCCGGTGCGCCTACGCCTGCGGGGCGTCGACGGGGCAGTCGCCGAGATTAGTGTGGTGCGCGACACTTTCATCGACATCCCCGTCCAGGCCGAGCGCGAGGGCGACGTGCTTTACCTGCGGGTAGACCGCTTCACCCGCGGCGTCGCGGGGCGGGTCCAGGCGCTGGTGGACGCCGCCGCCGCGGAGCGCCCGTTGACCGGGATCGTGCTGGATCTGCGCGACAACCCCGGCGGGCTGATGGACGAGGCCGGGCGCCTGGTCGACCTGTTCTGCGGAGATGGGCTGGTGGTCGAGACCCGCGACCGCGGCGGGGCCGCCATCGACCGCTACGAGGCTCGGTCCAGCCCCGACGACCGGAGCGAGCCGCTGGTCGTCATCGTCGACGGAGATTCCGCGAGCGCGGCCGAGCTGACCGCGGGCGCCCTCCGCGGGCTGGGGCGCGCGACGGTCGTCGGCGAGCAGACCTGGGGCAAGGCGAGCGTCCAGCACCTCTTCGCCTTTGACGACGGCGGCGCGATCAAGCTCACCGTAGCGCGTTACCACCTACCCGGCGGCGAGCAGGTCGGGGACCGGGTGGGCCTGCGCCCAACGCCCGAGGTGTCGCGGGGCCGTCGCCTGCGGGGGCAGCTCGCTCGCGTCGAAGCCGAGGCCAAACGCGCCGCGCCCAACGACAAAGCCCTGCTGGGCGCCATTCGCGCCGCAGCCACGGAAGACGACTGGGAGCGCGCGCCCATCCCGCGGGGCGGAGACCTCGCCACCCGGCGGCAGGCCGACCCGCAGCTCGAGGCGGCGTGGCAGGCGCTGCGCGGTCCAGGCCGGTGAGCGCCGCGGGCCACGATGGAAGGGGCGCGTGAGCGAGCCGCCCCGCTTCCGCTGGAGCTGGATCCTGCTGCCCGTGCTCACGCTGGGCGCCCTGTGGCTCGGGCTCGAGCACCTGCCCGGTTGGCTCGCGCCCGCTCCCGTCGCGCCCCCGACCGAGCGCAACGACCCGCTCGACCAAGTGGCCGCCCGCGGCCTGTTCCCGGGCGGCTTGCCGGCGGGCATGCGCCTTGAGGCCCTCCGGCACGACGGCGAGGCGTGGGGCGCGACCCTCTCGTCGGTCCACCTCCCCCCGATCGACGAGCTGAAGCCGCTGCTGCGCCGGGCCCGCGAGGCCGGCTGGGAGGCGCACGCCACCGCCGTCGGCAGCACCGGCGCCGAGCTGCGCCTCTACGCAGACGGACGCATCGCGTTGCGGGCCGAGGTGCGCCCGGAACGACAGCCGCTGCAGCAGGCTGGCGCGGCCCCGACCACCCGTGAGCGGCCGCTGATCGCCGTGGTGGTCCACAACCTCGGCGACGATGACGCGGCGCGGCTGGTCGAGGTGCCCCTCCCGCTTGGGCTGGCCGTGCTCCCCTACCGTCCGCACGGCCCGCGCATCGCCCGCGAGGCGGTGAAGCGCGGCCACGAGGTGCTGCTCGACCTCCCCCGTGCAGAGGCCGGCAGCCCCGAGGCCCGCGCCGCCGCGCTGGCCGCCGTCCCCTGGGTCAGCGGCGTGCTGGTGATCGGCCGGCCGCCGGCCTCCCTCCCTCCCCTGCCCTTCGGCGCGTTTTTGTCCGATGCGGGCGCCGAGGGGCAGCGGCGGGCCGGCGAGGCGGGCTACCGCCCCGTGGATGTCCTGGTCGCCGCGGACCCGATCGCCGGCCTCGCTGAGGCCCAGCGCCTCGCCCAGCTGCATGGCGCCGCGACCATCGTGATCGACGCCAAGCACGGCGCTTTGCGCGAGGTTTTGGATTGGGCGGCCCACCGCGCCGAGGCAGACGGCTTTCGGCTCGCGCTGCCCGGCGAGGTCGCGCGCCTCGACGAGGTGGTGGGCCGGGTGAGCTTGCCTGCGGCAGCGCCGGCCGCCGGCTTGGGCCCAGCTCCGGGCGCATCACCCCTCCCCTCGGAGGTGCGCGATGAGCCTGCTGGCGCACCGACGGGGCCCACTTCGCCAAGGCCGATAGAACCAGTGCCGATCACCGGGCGGGATCTGGGCACGTTGGAGCTGAACGGGGAGTGAACGCGGGGCCTCAAAACCTGCTGAGCGGCGCGAGGGCCGGCGCTGCTCAGCGGGAGAGCGCTGCCCGGAGGCCGGCCCGGGCGGAGCCGCGGTCCTCTTGGGCCCGCAGATCACCGTAGAGGCCCGCCAGCTCGACAAAGGCGCGGAGCACCACCCGGGGCTTGGCGCCGGTCTGCTCGCCGCGCAGCCGCGGGCGGTGGGTCACGGGCACCTCGCGGATCGAGGCCCCCCGGGCGCGCAGCTGGGCGAGGAGCTCGGTGTTCACGAAGGCGCCCTCACTGCGCAGCGGCACGTTCTGCAGCAGGTCACGCCGGAAGACCTTGAACGCGCAATTGACGTCGCGCACGCTCAAGTCGAAGGTGCGGTTCACCAGCTGACCCCAGGCCCAGGCGTTGAGCCGGCGGTTCCACGGATCTTGGCGCTGGGCGCGGTAGCCGATCACCACGTCATGCCAGGCGGAGAGGTCGAGCAGCGGGCCGAGCTCGGCGAGATCGAACTGGAGATCCGCGTCGGTGAAGGCGACCCGCTCAAGCCGAGCGGCGGCGAAGCCCGAGCGGAGCGCCGAGCCGTAGCCGCGGTTGCGCGGGTGCTGGACCAAGCGCACACGGGGGTCGCTGGCCGCCGCCGCCCGAACCACGCCCGCCGTGTCATCGGCGGAGCCATCGTCCACGACGATGATCTCGAAGTCTTCGCACAGGAGCGAGAGCTGGGCGAGGGCGCCAGGCAGCGCCAAGGCGAGGTTCTCCGCCTCGTTCAGCGCGGGGAGCACGAGGCTGAGGGCGGGGCGGAGCGGCATGGGGCACGGCGGGGCGCGGGGGGCGTCGAGCGGAGGGGCCGCGGCCTGCGGCGGGCGGATCAGTCGGCGCTGACCCGGAAGTCCAGCGGGAGGGCCTCGCCCTCAATGGGGTAGGCCACAGTGTTCCCGACGACGTCGGCCGCGGTCAGGTAGTACTTCATGCCGCTGCCCGAGACCTCATCGCCGGGGATCTGCACGCCGAACAGGTCGTCGCCGGCGGGGGTGAGCGCAAGCTCGGACCAAGTGGTCACGTCGTTGCGGCGGTAGAAGACCTTGACCTCGCCGATCTCGCTCTCGAGATCAACGACGGTCGCCTGCACCAGCGCGGCTTGGCCGAAGAGCTGGGTGCCGAGCTGCTCGTGGGTGATCTCTGGCGGGTCTTCGTCCACATCGGCGCCGGTGTCGTCAAAGCCGGTCTTGATGGCCTCGGTTCCGCCGCCGCCGCAGGCGGCGAGCAACAAGCTGAGGGAGAGGGCGCGGCGCGAGGGCGAGCGGTGCATGGCGGCTCCTGTGGCGGTCGGGCTCAGGCGAGGACCTGTCCGACCAAATCGTAGTCGCTGGCGCGGGTGATGCGGACGCGGCGCAGCTGCCCCGGGCGCACATCCGCCGGGGGGCCGTCGAGGAAGACCTGCCCGTCGACGTCGGGCGCTTGGCTCGGCAGCCGGGCGCTGATCACCTGGGGGCTCTCTTTGGTGGGGCCGTCGACGAGCACGGTGTGCTCGGTCCCAACCAGCGCCGCGTGGAGCTGCGCGGAGATCTCGCGCTGGACCTCCATCAAGATGCGCTGGCGCTCCATCTTGACCTCATCCTCCACCTGATCGGGGAGGGTGGCGCCGTGGGTGCCATCCTCTCGGTGGTAGGTGAAGACGCCGACACGCTCGAAGCGCTGCGCCTTGACAAAGTCCACCAGCTCGGCGAAGTCAGCGTCAGTCTCGCCCGGGAAGCCGACGATGAAGGTCGTGCGCACCGCGATCCCTGGCACCGACCGACGCACCCGGTCGAGGATGCGCTCTTGCCCGGCCCGGGTGACGCCCCGCCGCATGGCCTTGAGCATCGGACCGCTGGCGTGCTGGAGCGGCATGTCCAAGTACTTGACGATCCGCGGCTCTTCGGCGATGGCCCGGAGCAGGCTGTCGGGCAGGCCGATCGGGTAGGCGTAGTGCAGGCGCAGCCACTCCAGGCCATCGATGTGGCTGAGCGCCCGCATCAGCCCGCCCAGCTCGCTGCCATCGGCCAAGTCGCGCCCATAGGCAGTGGAGTCCTGGCTGACGAGGTTCAGCTCCTTGACGCCGCTCTGGACGAAGCGCTCGGCCTCGGCCACCAAGCTCGGGATGGTGCGGCTGCGCAGCTCTCCCCGAAGGGTCGGGATGATGCAGAAGCTGCAGCGGTGATTGCAGCCCTCGCTGATCTTGAGGTAGGCCGAGTGGCCCATCCACGAGTTGACCCGCGGCGCGGTCTCGTCGTGGAGGTAAAGCGGCGTATCGACGTAGCTTTTGGGCGCCTCGCCCGCGCGCGCGGCGAGCAGGTCATCGATGCGGTGGTACTCACCCGTGCCAAGGAAGTGGTCGACCTCAGGCAGCTCGGACTCGAGGGCTGCGCCGTAGCGCTGGACCATGCAGCCGGTGACCACGAGCTTCTTGCAGCTGCCCTTGGTCTTGTAGCCCGACATCTCGAGCACCGTGTCGATGGACTCCTCGGTGGCCGGCTGGATGAAGCTGCAGGTGTTGACGATGATCACGTCGGCCTGCTCGGGGTCGTCGACCATCGTAAACGGGCCGCGCTGGAGCTTTCCGACCATGACCTCGCTGTCGACCCGGTTCTTGGGGCAGCCGAGGCTGACGAGGTGCACACGTTCCGTCACGAAGACTCCAGCCGGCGGACAGCGGCGTCGTGGGCGTCAGACGACGCCGTTTGCGTGGGAAGACAGCCGCGTCTGCGGTGCCCCACGGCGGCTCAGATGCCGCTGTTGATGACCTGAACCCCAGCCGGCGCGGTGAAGCTGAACTCGGCGTCCTGCATCGGGGTGTTCAGCTTGATGCCCGAGAAGGTCAGCTCAGTGACCTCGCCCATGGTGCCGGTGATGGTCACCCGCTCGAGCATGTACTTCTTGCGGGAGATGGCCAGCTCGACCTTCTTGAACTTGGCGTTGGCGTCTTTGGGGCTCGCCTCGACCACATAGGAGCGGGTGCGGTCGGCGCCGCCGCCTGCGAGCAGCTTGAGGTTGAACTTCTGGTCGAGCTTGCCCAGATCATCGAGCAGGACGCCGATGTCGGCACCACCCGCTTGGCTCAGGTCGTTCATCACGATGACCTGCTTGCTCGCGGGCGTGTAGAGCCACATCTGCTTGCCGTCGGTGATGAAGTGGCTCTGCGGCTCGCTCACGAAGTCCCACCGGGCCTTCCGCGGCTTCTTGACCTGGACCTTACCGCGCTGGCGCTGCTCGCCGGCGACCGGCGAGCGCACCACTTGCACAAAATCGGCCCGCAAGCTGCTGACGTCTTTGTACGTGGCTTCGAGCGCCTTCACGAGCTCGGGGACCGTCGCCGGCTCGGGTGCCTCTTGGGCCGCAGCGGGGCCGATCTGCAACGCGAGGGCGGGCGCAGCTGCGAGGGCGAGGGCGAGGACCAGGCGGCGAGAGAGGGCCTGCATGGCGAACGACTCCAAGGGTGGGCGGACGCGAAGGGCGGCGCTGGAGGGCGGCAGGGGCCGCGTGCGCTTGAACCGGGGCGGCGGACCTTTGGTCCCCTATCCCCTGGCGGCGCGGGCAGAAAGCGCCCCGGCCCGCCCAAGTTTGACATTGGGGTCAACTTGTGCGGGCGGCCGCCGGCTCAGCTCGCGTGGTCGCCGACCAACATCTTCCGGGGCTTAGCGCCATCGGCGGGGCCGACGAGGCCCTCCTTCTCCATCACCTCGATGATCCGGGCGGCGCGGTTGTAGCCAATTTTGAACTGGCGCTGGATCATCGAGGTCGACGCTTTGCCTTGGTCGGACAAATAGGCGACGCACTGGTCGTAAAGCTCGTCGTACTCGATCTCTTCATCGGGCTCGCCGTCTGGGTCGTCGACCTTGATCTCGGCCTCGTAGACCGGCGCGCCCTGCGCGCGGAGGAAGTCGGTGACCCGACGGACCTCTTCGTCGTCGACAAAAGGCCCGTGGATCCGGCGCAGCTCCGCGACACCGGGGGGCAGGAACAGCATGTCGCCCTTGCCAAGCAAGGCCTCGGCCCCGCTCTGATCGAGGATGATCCGGCCATCCAGCTTGCTGCGCACCTGAAACGCGATGCGGCTGGGCATGTTGGCCTTGATGATGCCCGTGACCACGGTCTTCTCGGGGCGCTGGGTCGCGACGATGAGGTGAATGCCCGCCGCGCGGGCCTTTTGGGCCAGCCGGGCGATGCTCACCTCGACATCTTTGGCCGCGACCATCATGAGGTCGGCCAGCTCGTCGATCACGATGACGATGTAGGGCAAGGTCCGCGGCGGAGGCGGCGGGACCACCGCGGTCCAGTCCTTGGGGGCGTACTTTCGGGCCTTGGCGGGGGTCCACTCGGCGAGCTCGCGCCGCACCTTCTCGTTGTAGGACGCGATGTTGCGGGTCTGCCAGCGGGCGAGCAAACGGTATCGCTCATCCATCTCGTTGCAGGCCCACTTTAGCGCGGCGCTGGCCAGCTTTGGATCGGTCACCACCGGGTGCAGCAGGTGCGGAATGTCCTGGTAGAGTTCGAACTCCAACATCTTGGGATCGATGAGGATCATCCGGAGCTCTTCGGGTGTACGCCGGTAGAGCATCGACAGGAGCATGGCGTTGACGCCGACGCTCTTTCCCGAACCCGTGGTGCCCGCGACCAGCAGGTGCGGGGCGCTGGCCAGGTCGGCGATCTCGGGCTTGCCTTCGACGTTCTTGCCGAGCGACATGGGGAGCGCGCGCTCATCCTTTCGGAAGGTGTCGCTGGCCAACAGATCGCGGATCCACACCGTCTGGCGCTTCTTGTTGGGGACCTCGAAGCCGACCACACCTTTGCCCGGGATCGGGGCGACGATGCGGACCCGCAGCGCCTTGAGCGCCATCGCGATGTCGTCCTCGAGCGCGGCGATGCGAGACAGCTTGATGCCCGCTTGGGGCAGGTACTCGAAGGTCGTGATCACCGGGCCGGGGCGGATGGCCACAACCTCGCCTGACACGCCAAAGTCAGCGAGCTTGGCCTCGAGGGTGTCGGCGAGGGCGCGCAGCTCCTCCTCGTCAAACTGGGCGATGACCCGCTCATGTTTGTCGAGCAGGCCGAGGTGGGGCAGCTCGAAGGTCGCTGCCTCCTCTGACGCGATGACCACCCCGCCGTCGTCGTCGCCGCCGGAGATCAGGCTGCCCGGCGTGACCGCGGCGCGCTGGAAGGCCGCGCCGGCTGTTGCGCCAGCGGGGGCGACCGCCGGCGCGGGGCCCGCGCGCCGCGGGCTGACCATCGGAGCGACAAACGCCGGCACCTCGTCGGACTCAGCGTCAGAGTCGTCATCTTCGTCGAGCTCTTCGTCGGCGACCGCGGAGGGCGCGTCGAGGCCCTCCGAGCGCTCGTCGTCGAGAACGTCGTCCAGATCGTCCAGATCCTCATCTTCGGGAGGGGGGGCCGGCGGTCGGGCGGGCTTGCTGGCCGCGGGGGTCGGCGACGGACGGGAGGCCCCTGCGGGGCGGAGGATCACGGGCGGAGGGGCCTCAGCCTCATCCTCGGGGTCTGGGACGGGGCGCGGTTGGGAAATCGGAGCCCGGACGGGAGCCGGTGCGGCGACCGGGGTCGGGTCAAGGGGCCGCGCCGGCGCGACCGGCTTGCGGGCCAGGGCCTCGGCCCAGACCTCACCTTCGTCGTCGAGCGCGTCTTCGTCGGAGGGCGCGGCGGGCGCGGGCCGGATCGGCGGCCGCACCGCCTGACGGGGACGGTCGAAGCCGTCCATCAGCGAGGGGGCGTCTTCGACCCGCGGCGCCGATCGGACCGGCCAAGGCGGCTCGGCCACGGTGCGGTCGGGTCGCTCCAGCCCGGTGGGCTCCCACTCCACTTCGGCGAGGCTGCGCCGCGCGAACTGGGTGCGGTCGGGGACGGCGTCCCCCAGCTCGGGTGGTCGCGCGGTCGGGGGCGAGAGCAGCCCGAGGCTGGGCTCTTCGTAGGTGGTGACCGGCAGACCGCTGCTGCGCTGGGCGCTCTCGGCGATGCCGATGCGGACCGGACGCAGCCCCGATGCCTCGTGGCGCTGCAGCGCGAGGCCCGGTGGGAGGGGCTCGTTGCGGGCGTCGACCCGCCGACCGGGGAGCGCGGCGCCCTCGTGCGTGCGGATCCGGACGGGGCCGCGCGGGGCTTCGGGGGCTGGCGGCTCGGCGGCGGCTGACCGGGGCGCAGGTTGGGCCACCCGCACCGGCGGCGCGGGCGGACGGAGCGCCTCGCTCGCCGGCTCATCGTCGGCATCGCTGAGCTCGTCGTCATCCTCGTCTTCAGCGCCTGTGACGGTGATCTCGGGGCCGGCGCGTCTCGGGGCCGCCCCGACCAAGGCGCCCCCGGCCGAGCGCACACCCTGGACCGCGCTGCGGCCGAGCCGAAGCCCGACACCGCGCACCATCGGAACGCCCGCCTCGACGCCGTCGACGGCCTTGCCGGCGAGGCGCCCCCAATCGATGCGGGTGAGCAGCGAAAGCGAGAGCACCAGGGTCGCGGCGAGGCTGAGCCAAGCGCCCACCGGTCCAAGCGGCCCGAGCAACAGCTCGGCGGAGGTCACGCCGAGGTAGCCGCCAAGGATGTAGCCGCCCGAGGCGTCGGCCCCGAAGATCAGCCCGAGCGCGAGCATCAGCGCCCAGGAGAGCAGCGCGCTCCCCACCACGCGGGCCCAGCCCCCGAGCGGGCGCCCGGCGAGCAGCCAGGCCAGCAAGCCGGTCAGCGGGACGACCGCCCAAGCGGTGAGACCGAAGGCCTGGAGCAGCAGATCGGCGAGGTAGGCGCCCGCCCGACCGCCGACGTTCTGCACGGGCCGCATCGTGGCTTGGTTGAACGACGGATCGTTTTGGTCATAGGACGCGAGCGTGACGGTCGCATACACGCTGGCCAACATCATGCACAGCAGCGCGACTTGGACCACCTGGGGGCTCAGAAACCCGGTTGGCGCGGCCTTTTGCGCGCGCTCACGTGGGCGTGCGACGCGGGGCTCGGCGCCCTGATCGGCGGGCTTCGGCTGCCGCGCGGACGCTCGCGCCGGACGTTCGGCCTCGGAGGCTGGCTCTGCGGCTGTCGTGCGCGCACGCTTGCCGCCTTTGGTGCCCTCTTCGCTGCGCGCCACCTTGCCTCCCGAGGCGCGCGCCAGCCGCGGCTCGCAGCCCCTTGCAAGACCACCGACCGCCCCCGTGGTGGTGGGGCGCCGCGGTTAGGACCGCGAGGGTCCAAGGTGCGGCGTCTGCGGCGCGGTCACGGCGGTGGCGAGGCTGCGGCGGTGGCGCGCAGACGGGTGACGTGTCACCCCAAGGGCTCACGTAACACCTGAGCGGGCGCCCCGGGGGGCGGCGGAGGGCGGATGGCGACGCGCGTGCTGGTGGTGGGCGGGGCTGGCTACATCGGGAGCCACTGCGCCCGGGCCCTCGCCGAAGATGGCTTCGAGGTCGTCACCTTCGACGATCTCTCGACAGGGCATGCCGAGGCGGTGACCGGGCCCCTAGTCGTCGGGGACATTCGAGACGGCGCCGCGCTGCGCCGCGTGCTCCGCGCGCACCGCCCCGACGCGGTGATGCACTTCGCAGCGAAGGCCCTGGTCGGCGAGAGCGTGGCGCGCCCGAGCCTGTACTTTGACGTGAACGTCGGCGGCAGCGCTGCCCTCATCGCTGCGATGCTTGACGAAGGCGTCCGCCGGCTGGTCTTCTCGAGCACCTGCGCCGTCTTTGGCGATCCCGAGCGCTGCCCCCTCGACGAGAGCCAGGCGCGCCGACCGCTGAGCCCCTACGGCGAGAGCAAGCTGATGGTCGAGCAGATCATCGAGCGTGCGCGTGCGCACGAGGGCCTACAGGCCGGGGTGCTCCGGTACTTCAACGCCGCCGGGGCCGCGCTGGACGCCCGCTTGGGCGAGGCCCACAGCCCTGAGACCCACCTCATCCCCTTGGCGGTAGCCGCAGCGCGGGGGGAACGGCCGCCCCTGCAGCTCTTCGGCACCGATTACCCGACCCGAGATGGCACATGCGTGCGGGACTACGTGCATGTGCTCGACCTCGCCTCGGCGCACCTCGCCTGCCTGCAGCGGCTGCTCGACGGTGACCGTGGCGACGCGTGGAACCTGGGCACGGGGCGCGGCACCAGCAACCGCGAGGTGCTCGACGCGGTGGGTCGTGCGGTCGGGACGCCGGTGCCCGTAGTCGAGGGCCCCCGTCGGGTCGGCGATCCCGCCGAGCTCTGGGCGGATCCGCGCCTCGCGATGTCAGAGCTGGGCTGGCAGCCCCAATACGCCAATATCGACGCCATCGTCAGCACCGCCGCGCGCTGGGCCGCCGCGCCGCGCTTCTGACCGCGCGGTGCTGACGGGCGCGTCCGCCTCAGGGGGAGAGGCCCAGCCTCGGCGCGACCGTGGCGCCCCATGGGCTGCCGCAGCAGGCGCTCAGTAGCTGAAGACGGCGCCCATGTGGATGTTGACGTCGTCGTACTCGACCTCAGGGAAGTCGCCGCCGATGCTGCGACGGCCGGTGTACCAGGTGCCGCCGGTCAGATCCATCCAGGGGACGGCCTTCCAGGTGAGGTCGGCGCGGAGGCGGAACCAGCCGTCCGTGCGCTGAACTTGCCCCTGGTAGGCCTGCTCGTTGTACTCGAACCCGACCGCTGGCTGTAGGCGGTTCGCGACCTTGCCGGCGTAGTTCAGGTAGGTCCGGTTCATCGTCACATAGTTGGTGAAGAAGACGTCCTGGTGCTCACGCAAGTAGCCGAGGGTGACGCGCTGGTCCTTCGTGATGTCGTACCCGACCTCGAAGTTGCCGGTGAGCGTACAGGGGAAGCCGACGAGGTCATCCTCTACCGCTGCCTGCGTGCCCCGCTTGGGGACATCGCAGCCCGTGGCGCGGTCTTCCTTGTTGAAGCTACCGTCCAGCGCGTCATCGTAGATGATGCGCGTAAAGCCCAGGACCGCGCCGATGATCAGCTTGTCGGTGAACCGGCCCCGGATGCCGCCGTCCGCGTGGAGGAGCTTGCCGTCAGGGACATACAAGACGCCCTTTCCGTCGGACTCGATGACAAAGGGGAGCACACCTGGGTAGCGGCTGGTGTCGACGGGGCCGTCGGCCCGGTCGTAGAGCACGTTGGTGTTGTTGTCCCAGGAGAAGGTTGAGCGCTCGAACGAGGCGACCAGCGCCGTCTTTGGGAAGAACTTCCAGCTAAGCGTGCCCAGCACGCCGTAGCCGGCGCTGCTGTTGAGGCTGTACTGCTGGTTGCCATCGACGGGCTGTGGTGTGTCGATGTCTTTGATGTCGAAGATGCCGCCGACGTCAATCTCCATCGAGGACCCGGGGCGCACCGTGAGGCTGGCCTGGGTGCGCGACATCGTCTGCTGGAGGTAGGCGTCGTCGGAGTTGACCGCCTCGGTCTCGCGGCCGGTGATGCGGTAGGTCGACCCGATCTTGGCGCCGACCACGGACTCGGGCAAGATCACCGTGCCAAGGCCAAGGTTGACGTTCTTGAAGCGGTCGAGGTTGGACAGCTCTTCGCTGAAGTACTTCCGCGCGTCGTAGATCGCGCCGGCGTCGACGTGAAGGTAGCGGCTGCGAGTCTTCAGCTTGAGCGCGGGCGAGACCTGAAGGCTGAAGCCGGGGATCGCGCGGTAGCGGTCCTCGCTGCTGAAGGCGGCCCCGGGGGTCAGGTAGTTGTTCGACCGCCAGGTGGTCATCAGCGAGACCGAGGGGGTCAGCTCACCCCCTGCGACCTTGATGTGATCCCCCGGATCCGCAGCGGCCTCGGCGGACCACGCGGCCATCAGGAAGAACACAGAGCGCAAGGATGGTGTCGGCAAGCTCAATCCCGTCCGTAAGTCCTGCGCGGAGGCGCGACGCGCCCCTTCGCGAGGGAGCACCGCCCGGAAGACCGGCACCCTTCACCGGTCTGCGCGGGCGCCGCAAGGCGAGCCCGTGCGCTACTCAAAGGGCGTTGCGTCGGGGCTCTCGATGTCGACCACAGCGTTGGGATCGAGGAGCGGGTTGGTATCGCCCCCGTCAGCCAGCGCGCTGGCGTTGCTGTCGACGGAAGAGTCCGACTTGTTCGACACGCCCTGGTCCATGCAGGACTCGGCCTGGGCCACGAAGACGCCGACCTTGGTGTCGGCGACCGCGATCTGGCGGATCACGTACTGGGCCCGCGCCGCGTCGCTCGCGCTCAGCGCGTCGCGCAGCTGCTCGAGGGTGCGCTCACCCACTTTGCGCAAGGCCTGGATGCTGGCCTGTGCGTTCTTTACGCACTGGATGTCATCCTCGTCGGCGGCCTTGACCGCTTGCTCGAGCAGCTTGCCGACCCGCCGCTCGGCTTCGAGCATGCGGTCGAGCGAGGACCGGCCGTACCGGAGCTGCTGTTCGGGCGTGGTGAGGGAGCTGGTGTCGAGCACGGAGCCGGGGCCCTGCGCGCCCGCAGGCGCCTGCTGGGCGAAGGCCGGGGCCCCCGAGAGGGCGGCGGCGAGGACGATCCCGCCAATGAGCGATCGGGCAGACAGGCGCATGAAGCCTCCGTGTGGTCGGTATCGTCCGAGGGTAGGCCGACCTGAACCCTCAGTCAACGCCAGGGGGCTTTCACGCCCTTTCGCAACCACCGCGGCTTATCCCGGCGGGGCCGCGGCCGGGAGCGGTGGCCGACCACTGCCGCGGACGGTCCAGCGCTCAGGGCGTGTCCGCGGTTGTGAACGTGAAGGGCAGCTCAATCAGGTCGGAGACCGCTGGATCGAAGCGCCAGCTTCGGGCTTGTGTGCTGATGCAGGCGGTCATGCGGGCGTCGCCGGTCGTGTCGCCGGCGATCACGCTGCTCATGACTAGGCCGTCGACGATGTCCAGGTGCAGGAGCACCCGCCCGGAGAGACCAGGCCTTAGAAGAAGCGCGTCGTCGTAGCACTTCTTGACGGCCGGGCTGTAGATGCTGAGCGTCGCGCGCAGCTTGGCGAGGTGCTCCGCTTCCCGGTGGTCGGCGACGGCGCGTGCGATGACCCAGATGATGGCCACCGCGACCCCGACCCCGACCGCGCCGATGAGGACTAGGCGGACACGCATCACCGCCTCCAGCGCGAAACGTGGTTGATCTTCCACGCACAAAAGCGGTCAACCCGAAGGGGTCGACCGCCCAGTGCACCAGGGTGTTCAGCCCGCGGTGAAGGTGAACGGCAGGCTAATGCTGTCGGACACGCTCGCGTCGAAGCGCCAGCTGCGGATCTTGGTGGACACGCAGGACGCGAAGTTCGCGTCTTTGAGGGTGTTCTCAGAGACGGAGACCGAGGTCACGCGCCCGGCGTTGATGTCGATGTCGACCTCGATGCGACCAGCGAGGTTGGGGTTCGACTTCAGGGCGTTGTCGTAGCACTGCTTCACGCCCGCCTGGTACTTGCGAATGGTGGCGGTGAGCGAGTCGACGTTCTCAGCCGAAGCGCTGACCGCGCCCAGCTTCGCGCTGGACTTGCGCGCGGGGGTGGCCTCAGCCTTGGCGACCTGGCTGTCACCGCCGCCGGTGCCTGCGGGGCCGACGCCGCCGACGCTCGCGTCCTCGCCGCGCCCGGTGCCTTTGCCGCCGCGCAGGCCGACATCTGCCGAGCTGGTGGCGACCGCGACGTTCGCTCCGCTCGCCAGCATGTCGGCCACGCTGCCGAGGTTGCCGTCGGTGTCGCCGAGCACGTCAGCGACGACGCTGCCGTTGTTGTTGCTGCCCGCCGTGCCGAGCAGCGCGATCATGGCCGAGCGGCCGAGCGCGTTCTGCCGAGCCTGCTCCTTGTTGTAGGCCTCGTTCTGAGCTTGCTCCGCTGCGTTCTTAGCCTTGGGCGGCTGCTTGGCTTCAGGCTCGGGCTTCTTCTTGACCTCGGCGTCCTCCTTCTCGATGGCAGGGAGGTTCTCGTCGACAGGGAGCTCTTCCGGTGGCTTGGGGTCCTCTTTCGGCGCGAGGACCAGCTGCACGAAGCGCTCGTCGACCTCATCCAGCGACTTGATCTCGGGGGCGTCGGTGACCGCGGAGTAGATCCCGAGCACGATGGCGATGGCCGAGAAGAACGAGAGGAAGCCCGCATAGGTGTAGTCGTCGGGCTCGATCAGCTTCGGCCGGAAGTCTTTGGACGAGACCTGCTTGGCCGGCTCGGGCGGCGCAGCGACGAACTGGAACAGCACCGTGATGTCGCCGATGCCAACCTTACCGCGGTAGCTTGGGTCGATCGGGACCTGCCACACGCCGCCGCGCTCAACCGCCCCGGGGCGCTTGGTCAGGTCTTCCAGGGCCAGCGGCTCACCGTCAGCGGCGACCTTGCCGGCCATCGCGGTCGTAAAGCTCAGCAGGTAGCGGCCGCCCTTGTACTCGAACAAGGCCAAGCGCTTCGGCAGGCCAGGGTGCTCGAACACGACGGTGTTCTTGGGCGACTCACCAAGGGTGACGCTCTCACCCGGCTTGATGAGCTGCTCATGGATCACCTTGCCGCCCTGGACCACGCCGATGCGAAGGACCTTGGCCGCTGGACCTTGTGCTTGTTTCACTTCAGCCATGGGTGTGCTTCCTCTGCCCCAGGCGCTCGATGGCGGTGAAGTCCGCCTCGTCGCCGGCCCGACGTGGTGATCGGGGGCCGCTTGTGTCCTGGGCTCCTGACCACGGTGATCGGATCTGGTTCACAGAACTTGCGCCCCGCCGGGCCCATTCTTGCGCGCGGTCCGGAGAGGATCGCCGCCCAAGCCTGGGCCACCGCGCGACCCTCCCCGAGCATTATCGCACCGGCGTTGGAGGGGCGCACCCCTTTGGCATGCTTCGGACACGACGCTGCGATCACGGGAAAGGTGAGCAGGATCAGCGCCGTACCCAACCCGAATACCCCCCTGCGGCGCTACGGCCTCGGCGCGGAACCCAAGGGGGTGCCGGGCCAAAACGCCGCGAGGGCCGCCAACTTGTGGCGACCCTCGGGGTGGAGCGGAGCTCCGCTACTCGTTCAGCTTGACGACGACGAACTTGAACTCGCCAAACTGCGCCTGCCCGGCGGTGTACATCACCGTGCGGACGACGTTGAAGGGCATGTCTTTGTCGACCTGCATCAGGATCTGGCCTTTGAAGCCCAAGTCCTTGCTCGAGCCGCCGGCCCGCTCGCCGAGCGCCTTGGCGTCGGTGGCCTTCTGCGTCAGCACATCGAAGAGCTTGGGCACCAGCTGCCCCTGCAGCTCGGTCTCTGGCACCGCAGGGACCTTGGAGCCCGGCTTGGTCGGATCGTCGGCGGTGCCGAGCTGGAGGATGGGCTTACCGTCAACGATGACTTGCCCCTTCTCGACCACCATGTTGACCGCGAGCTTGGGCGCGGCCTCTGCGGTGGAGAAGGGCAGCTGCAGGTTGTCGCTCGGAGCGACGGACACGTCTTCAGAAGAGTAGGACTTGAGCAAGAACACCAGGATGATGGTCATCATATCCATCATCGAGTTGATGTTCAGCGGGCCCGGAGCTTCGCCACGGCGCGGCTTCTTCATGGTCGACTCCTGCGCCTAGGGCGCGCCGCCAGCGATGACGACGTAGGGGAAGAGCTCGCGGCTCTTGTTGTTCTCGTCCTTGACCTCGATGTCCGCGCGGGCCGCGTCCATGGCAGACACGATCAGCTCGTACCGAACGGCGTTGTCGGGGACGAGGATGACGTTTTGCTCTTTGGGGAAGCGGTCCTTGAGCACGCCGAGCTTCTTGGTGAGCGCCTTCCAGTCGTAGTCCTCGACGCCCGTGCACACCGCCCCGCTCTTGCACGGAATGGTCGGCGGCATCGCCTCGCCGGGCTGGAGGGTCGGCTTGCCGTCCGGGAACAGGATCTCGTCGGCGCCCGTGCCCATCAAGGTCAAGCCGCCGGCCGTGATGAACAGCTGCAGGTTGAGCGGGGGCGTCTCGTTGGGATCGGGCTCGGTCGTCTGCGGCTGGCCGATCGCGGGCAATGTGCTGTCGATGACGGCCAAGTGCACGAACTGGGCTGCCATCAAGAGCGTGGGGATCAGGATCGTCACCAAGTTCATGATCGGGGTGAGATCAAGATCCGGGTTCTCGACTTTCCTTCGTTCGGACATGCTCAACTCCCTGATCGGTGCGTGAGAGCGGGGGCGCCCAGCCGGTTGCCCCTGCGGGGCGCCCGACCCACAAGCTCAGCCAGAAGCGGCGCTGTCGTCAGTGAGGGTGCCGCGGTTGCGGGCGCCGAGGAGGTTGATCGTCTTCAGCGAGAACTGATCGACCTCGTCCATGATCTTCACGGTCCGGGCCTGCACGATGGAGTGCAGGACCAGCAGCGGGATCGCGACGATCAGACCGGCGGCGGTGGTGAACATCGCGGTCGAGATACCGGCCGCGAGCAGCGCGCCCTTGGTCTCGGCGGAGGCGTGGGCCACCGCTTCGAAGGCCTGGATCAGACCCTGGATGGTGCCGAGCAGGCCGACCAGGGTGGCGACGTTGGCCAGCATGGGCAGGTAGCCCGTGCGCTTGTTCAGCTGGGGGTAGACCTCAAGAACGGTCTCTTCGATCGCGTTCTGGACGTCGCTGCCCTTCTGGTTGGCGCGGGTGAGGCCGGCTTTGAGCACGCGGGGGAGGGCGCGGTTGGGCTCGGCGTTGCAGAGCTTGATGGCGCGGTCGATGTTGTTGGCCATGATCAGCTTCTGAACCTGGGCCATAAACGCCGTGCCATCGATGTTCGCGCGGAACATGATGTAGAAGAGCCGCTCGGCCGTGATCGCGACGCCGAAAACGGCGCAGACCAGGATCGGCCACATAAAGATGCCGCCCTTTTCCATCGAGCTGAGGAAGAAGTCCATCTGCCACCCTCCTAGGGAGACCAGTTGTGAGGTCGTACGGGGAGCTTGAGACCCTCCCCTGAACTGCGCGCTGACTCTACCGAAACGCCGTGATCTTTGTCACAGCCCGGGTGTGAGAAGCCTGTCAGTCAGTACCAGAGGCGGCCTTCAAGCCCCGGGAAGCCGGAGCGGGAAGGCGAGGTCTGACGGGCAGAGGCCCCAACCCGGAGGGCCCGGCCCGGCGCGCCCGAAGGTGCGCGGCCGGGAGGTGGCAGCTGCCGGACGGCAGCGCTTCCCCTCCCCGCCTGCATATTCCGCCGCCCGTCAACCGGCCCGCCGTGGATGCACATGCCCCCATCGACAGGAGCCCGTGGCTGCGGTTCCTTTGCGCGGCGGACGCTGTGTCAGACTGGTGTCAGGCCGTCGAGACGCAAAAAGGGGGCGCCTCGCGCCCCCTCCCGCACTCCGCTCGGCGCCGCCATCGGGTGGCGAGCGCCGCGGCGACCCCCTGCTCAGAAGGTCTTTTTCTCCACGCTCTCGACGATGCGCGGGATGAAGGACTGCTTGAGCACCAGCCCTGCGTCGGTGTTGAGGTTCTGCCGGTTCACGAACATCGTCACCTGGGGCTTCTGCACCTCGCCCTCGACCAGGATCTCCGCCAGGGTCTTGCGCTTCTTGCGCTCCTGCGCACTCGCCACCCCGGGGGCTGCGAGGGTGAGAACCAGCAACCCAATGATGTTCCGCATTTGACCCCCAATGTGGCGATGCGCTTCTGCGAGCGGCGGGCGGCTCATTGGCTCCCCCAAGGGCTCTCGGCGGGCGTTGACCCGGGTGCCGGGGCGACACTGCAGGCGTTCGACACGCAGCTGAGGCCGTAGGCGCAGTCAGCGGTGACCACGCAGCCGATCCCTGCGCCGCCGGTGCCGGGACCGCCTGCCTGGCGGCAGACCGCGTCCTGCGCGCACTCCAACGCAGGATCGCCGCACGCCCCCCGCGCTTGGCAGGCCATACCCAAGGCGCTCGGGTTGGCCGCGGGCGCAGCGCCACCCCAGGGATCCCCAGCGGGCGCAGGAGCGGGCGCGGGTGCCGGCTCTGTCGGCGGCACCGGCGTGGGCGTCGCTGTGCTCGGCCACTCCGGCGCGGGCGTGGGCGCCGGGGCGGGCTCGGGGCTGGGCGCCGGCGTTTGCGCCGCGCGCGCCGCCTCTTCTTGGGCGAGGCGCGCGGCCTCGGCTTCCTCGGCCTTGATGCGCGCCTCGGCCTCGGCCGCGAGCCGCTCCCGCTCCTCGGCCTTCTTGCGCTGATCTTCCTTGCGCTTCTTGAGCTCGAGAGCGCGCTCGTACCGCTTCTTGGCCTCTTCGAGGGCTGCGCGCCAGTCCTTGGCGAGCGCGGTGCGCGTGCCGCCCTTCGACAGGTAGGTGTCGATGGTGCTCAGCGCGAGGGGGTAATCCTTGAGCGTGTCGCCGTAGAGGATCGCGAGGTTGAGCAGCGGATCGGGGTTCGCGGGATCGAGCTCCAGCGCCTTCTCCCACGCGGCCTTGGCGTCCTCGACCCGGCCGAGCCCGCGGTAGGCCGTGCCCAGGTTCATGCGGATGCTCGCGTTGGTGGGCGCGAGATCGCGGGCCGGCTCCAACGTGGCCAGGGTGGCGTTCCAGTCGTGGTTGTCCATGTGGAAGGAGGACAGCGCGAGGCGGGCAGACACCAGCGTCGGGTCCATGGCCACGGCCTTCTCCATCTCTTCGCGGGCCCGAACCTTGCTGTTGAGGGCGAGCAGCACCTGGCCGAGGTGGGCGTGCATCGCCGGATCGTCTTGCGTCCCGGGCACCGAGTAGAAGGCGCGGTCGTAGACGAACTTGGCGAGCCCGTGCTCGCCCTTCGCCATGAAGATCTGCCCCAGCTCGTCATAGGCGCGAATGTTGTTGCTGTCGCGCTTGACCACATCGCGGCAGAGGCGCTCGGCTTCGTCGTACTTGCGCTGCTGCCGAAGCACGCCGGCGTAGGCGACGGCGAGGGCGTTGTCTTCTGGCGCGTAGCGCAGGCCCGCTTGGTAAGACTGGCCCGCGCGCTCAAGCTCGCCGTTGCGTTCGGCCAGCGCGCCGAGGTTGAGCCATGCGGCGCTCAGCTTCGGGTCGATGTCGGTGGCGCGAAGAAAACGTTTGCGTGCCTCACCCGGGTCGCCGACCGTCAGCCACGCGACGCCTTGGTTGTACGGGATGCGCGCGTCTTCCGGGCGATCTGCGGCCAGGCGGGTCAGGCGCTCGATCGCCGCGCGGGCGTCCTCGGGCTTGTTGCTCTGCAGCAGCCTCAGGAGTTCGCCGGAGTCCTCCGATGCAGCGGCCGGAGGCGTGGCCTGGGGCGCGGCGTCGGGGGCGACGGCCGGCGTCGGTTGGGGGGCGACGGGCGCAGCCTGGGGCGGAGCCTTCGGTGCGCATGCGCTCAAGACGACGGCCGCGCCAAGGAGCAGCGACAGGGCGGTGCGGGTCACTTGTCCCCTCCCCCCGCGCGCTCGGGCGCGGGCTTCGGCTTCGGCTTCGGATCCTCCAAGCTGATCGGCCCACCGAGCCGCACATCTGAGGCCGCGCCGCTGGCCCGGACCTCCGCCCGAACCGGGGCGAACTCGGCGGGGAAGCGCTCGGCCAAGTAGGCCTGCGCCTCGTCTTGGAAGCGGCTCCATTGCTTTTGGTCGAGGCCCACCTGGACGACGGTCTGGAGGCGCGCCTTGCCCTTGTCTTCGATGGGGATGCGCTGCTTGTCGATCTCCTCGCGGATGAACATCTGGTCTTCTTCGCTGAGGCCCTTCGGCAACGGCGCGTTGAACAGCATGTCACCCAGCGCGATGTAGGCCTTGCCGACCAACACCAAGCCACCCGAGCCGTACTCAAAGTCCTGGACGGACGCGAGCTCGGTGCCCTTGGTCTCCAGCGCCTTGAGCTCTTCGAACTTCCCGCGCATCAGCTCGGCGTTCTTCGCGTCGTCGGCGGTGTACTTGATGGCGACAAAGGCGTCGTACTCTCGAACGAGCGATCGATATGCCGCCTGTGCGGCCGCCTTTCGGCCGGACACTCCAAGCTTCCCGCCCGGCGCGAGCCGACGGAAGCCAGCGGCCACATCGGCCCAAGCGGCGTCCGCCTCGCGCTCCTTGCCGGTCTTCTCTGTGATGATGGCGATCTTGTGCAGGGACTCCATCACGGCGTCAGGCACGGCATCCGGGTAGTCGTTGATGTAGCGGCGGTAGAAGCGGACCGCGTCCTGCTCGCCGACCCGCTCCCATTGCTCCCCCGCGAGGAAGGCGATGGTCGCAGCGTCCTCTTGCTCGGGGTTGTCTTTGGCGTAGCGCTCGTAGTTCAGCGCGGCGCCCTTGTAGTCGCCGATACCGACCCGCATCATGCCCGCGTTGAAGATCGCGTCAGGTGCGTTAGGATCCGCGATCCCACGGCCCCGGGTCAGCGCGTAGAGCTTCTCGTAATACTGGATCGCCTTCTCGAGCTCGAGCACCTGCCCATAGTTGTTGGCCAGGCGCATGTAGTACACGCGGCTCGCGGGATCGTCTGGATAAGCTTGGACGAACCGTTCGATCAAGCGGTTCGACTCGGCGATGTTGCCCGAACGCTCGTAGTTGTTCGCCGCGTTGGACAAGGCCAAGGTCCGGTAGGGCGACTTGGGATAGGTCTCGAAGAACTTGAGGTAGGCTTCGGCGGCCTCGGCGTACTTCTTCTCTTTGCCGAGGTTCTCGGCGATGGTGAAGTCGACCTTCTCCAGCTCATTCTTGAAGTCGTCAGCCTTGACGCCGCCCGAACCGTAGGACTTCCCTGCGTACTCGGCGACCGCACGGCGCAGCCCGAGGAGGTCCCCCTCGATCTTGTAGGCGTCGACGTCAAGCTTGGCAGCGAAGGCCGCCTCGTCACGCTCGGGATGATCAGCCATGATGCGGGCGAAGCGCTCACGCGCCTCGTCAAAACGCCCATGGCCCCACAAAATCCGCGCGACGTTGTAATCGAGCGGCACCCCGTTCTTTTCGACGTACTTGGCGACGTCTTCGACGACGAGCTTGTCGTAGTCGAGGCTCTCTTGCCGCTTCTTGTCGGTGGCCGCCGCACGATCCCGCTCGATGGCCGCGAGGCGGGCGCCAAAGTCGGCCTTGAGCAGCTGGTCGGTGAGGTCCAGCAGGCGTTGGTGGTCCGGCCCGAGCTTGTACACAGGCCGCGGACCTTCGCCGTTGAGCCGCTCGACGGTCTTTTCGACCACCGCGTCAGGCGGAACCTCTTCGTAGCGCTTGTACTTGCGCAGGAGGCTGTCGACCTCGATGAGCACGAGGTTGCGAAGCGCGGCCTCTTTGTAATGGTGCTCCCCGCCCTTCATCAGGAGCTGGAACTCGCGCTGGGCTCCGCCGACGTCGCCAGCGCCGACCAACATCTGCGCGTAGGCCCACTGGGATTGGTAATAGTCGTCCGCGAAGGGGAACTTGCGAAGGTACTCACCAAAAGCGTCGGCCGCACGCCGATAGTCAGCTTGGTCCTGCGTGCGGGTGGCCACCTCGTAGTAGCCGTTCGCCACCGAGATCAACGACTCTTCGATGTAGTCGCGAGCGACCTTGAGCGCATCGGGGTTGGCCCGGTTGGCCTTGTACCAAGCCCCGCGATCGTTGAACCGCTCGGTGAGCGCGGCGATCGCGGCGTTCGCCGACTCGGTGTCGGGCGGCGCCTTGGACATGTGGAGCTGCGCAATGCGGTACTGGAAGGTCGGGTTCTCTTTGTCGAAGGGCCAGCGCGTCTGAATGTAGGAGTAGAGCCCGATCGCGTCGTCGTAGCGGGCCTGCTGGGTCAATACGTCGGCCAGCTGCTTGTAGACGTCGACTTCGAACTCTCGTGGGCCGACCCGCCCGTAAAATGCCTGCGCGACGGTGATCGGGTCTTGCTTGAGGATGTCAGCCTTGTCGGCCAGCGAGATCGCCGTGTAGCGCACCGCTTCGGGGTCGGTGTCGGCTTTGCGGCCCGTCTTGGGCAGCACCACGTTGTGCGACCAATCCAGCAGCGCGTTGAGCTCGTCGAGCGCCACGTCGTAGTTGTTCAGGCGGTAGTTGGTCCACGCGAGCTTGTAGAGCGACGGCCCGTACAGGCTGCCCTCGACCCCCTCGATCTCGACCGCGCGCGTGTAGTTGGCCTGCGCCTGCGGCAGCTCATTGAAGTCGAAGTGGTACTGTGCGACCCGGAAGTGCGCCTGCGCCAAGAACGGAGACTTGGGGTGCTTGGTGATGAGCGTGTTGTACCAAGCGATCGACCGCTTCTCATCATACTCAACGGCCGCCGGCTCGCCGGTGGTGTAGCCGAGCATGTAGTAACAACCGTCAATGTACTCGTAGCTGGGGAAGCGCTCGAGGATCTTTTGGTAGAGCGCGATCGACTTTGCGTAGGACTTGGTCGGCTGCTCCGGCGCCTCATCCAGCTGATCGGCGGTCAGCGCCTGCATCACACGGTCGTGCTCCATCGAGCGGACGGCAAAGTCCTCCTCGGCCATCTCGTAGTAGAGCTCGGCGAGGCGGAACATGACGTGCGCGGAGTGGGGCGCATCGGGATAACGCTCGAGGAAAGCCTCAAAACGCCGCATTGCGGTCGTTCGAAGCCCGGCGCTGTCGGTCTGCAGGTTCTCAATGATCGCGTCGTAGTTAGCGTTCACCGCCTCGCGATCCGCAGCTTCTTGGCGCGCAACCGTGGCGCGGGCCTCTGAGGCAAACTCCTCGCTACGGGCCTTGAAGGTTGAGCGGGCCTCCTCAAAAGCTTTGAGCTCGGCTGGGTCTACCTCGGCGGCCAACGCGACCGCGCTGACCAGGGAGCAGAGCCCGTACCCCAAAAGCACGTGCATCTCACTCCTCCAGCTTGTCGCGGATCAGGCTGAAGCGGTCCTCGAGCTCTTCGAGGCGCTCGGTCCGCTCGGTCTTCAGGCGGAGGCGCTCGTCCTCGACCTCCGTCCGACGGAGCCAGTAGACGTCCACGATGCCCATGTCCGCTTCCATGATCGTGTTGTAGAGCGTCCGCTCGAGCTCGCTGAGCCCGGCGCGGGTGATCGCGTCGGCCAGCGCGGTCGAGCTCGACTGGGCTGAGGCGAGCTCGGTCTGCAGCCCCAGCACCTTCGCGGTGTGCTCTTCGAGCTTCTCTCGAAGCAGCTTGAGCTCGACCTTCTCAGCGGCCTCAAGGGCGACCAGCGTCGAGTCGGCGCGCGCGTCCATGTCAGCGGCGCGCAGCCAAAGCTCGTCGACCCGCGCGAAGGTGTTCGGCGCCTCGACCGCGGTCGCCCGGCTCCGCACCCCGCGCAGGTCGCGGTGGAGGCCGTCGAGGGTGGAGGCCAAGGTCGCGCGCCCGCTGTCGGTGTCGGCGCTGCTCGCGCGGGGGATGGTCGCCATCACCGCCCGCCGGGTCGAGTCGCTGCGGAGGCGATCTGCGGTCTGCCGCTCGCGGGTGAGCGCCGCGCCCAGCTCAGCGATGAGGGCCTCGGCCGCGGCGATCGCGTCGGGCGACAGCTGGTTGCGCTTGGCCTCCAGCATGCGCCGGTGCGCCTCGAGCTCGGCGCTGGCGTCGGCGATGTCCATGTCGAGGCGGAAGGCCACCTGCTGCACGGCCAGCACCTGATCTTCGTGGATTTGGTAGCGCTCGGTGCGTGCGCTGTCGGCGCCCTGGATGGCGTCAGCCGTGCCGGTCAGGCGGGCGAGCTGCGCCCGGGCCCGGTCGACCTCTGGGCGAACCAGCGGGTCGACCCCAGCCTCGAGCTGGGTCAGCTCGATGTCCAAGAGCTTGATGCGCAGCGCGAGTGCGTCGTCATGCACCCGCCGCAGGCCTTGGCGGCCGCGGGCGAAGGTGCCGATGGCGTCGGTGGAGGCCTGGAGCACGGTCCGGATCTCCCGGGCCATCGCGTCGCTCAGCTCAAGGTCGGCGGACTGCCCATTCAGCGCGCGAGCTGCGGTGATCGCGCGATCCAGGCTCTTGTTCGCGCGGAGCATCTGCACCGCGTAGTCGGGCAGCGGCAGGTCCTGCTTGTCGATGGCGTCGGTCTTCACCATGCGGTCGAAGAAGATCGCGGGCTGCTCGCGGCTCTGCTCGAGCTCGCCGGCGAGGCGCTCGATCGGCTGGTAGGCGTCGACCACACCTTCGTAGGTGGTCAGCGCGCGCTCGAACTGCTCGGCCTTCCGATGCAGGTGGCCCTGGTAGAGCCGCATGGTCATCGCGTAGGCGTGGTCGGGGAAGGCGACGAGGAAAATCTCGACGCTGTCGAGCGCGTCGGCCCACGCCTCTTGTTTGATGAAGGTCCAGACGAGCTCGTAGAGCTGGTCGGCGAAGTAGGGCGAGTTCGACGGCACCCGCTGGTAGGCGGCGACAGCATCGGCGTAGCCGCCAATCTCGTAGTGCACACGCCCGATCGCGAGGTCGGTGAGCTCGGCGACCTCGGCGCTCGGCTTGCCCTGGCGGGCGCGCTCGAACTCGGCGAGCGCGTCCTTGTACTGCCCTTCGCGGGCGAGCACGGTGCCGAGGAAGTAGCGAGCCCGGGCGTAGTAGCTGCTCTCTGGGCTCAGCTCGGTGAACATCGCCTTGGCGCGGGCGAACTCACCCTGGCGGTAAAAGCTCTTCGCGACCGTGTACCGCACCGCGTCGGTGGGGGGCACCTTGCCCGAGAGGATCCAGGTGCGGTAGACTTCATAGAACTTCTCGTTATCGCCGAGGATGCCGTACACTTCGAGGGTTCGGCGCACCGCATCAGGGAAGAAGGGGTGCCGGTTCCCGCGGGCGATGATGCGCTGATAGCCGTCCAGCGCGGTGTTCCAGTTCTCGAGCTCAAAGACGCACTCAGCCAGGTACCACTCGCTGTCGAGGGCCAGCGCCTCAGTGGTCAGCGACTCGGACTCGACCAGCGTGTAGAAGGTGAGCGCGGCCCGGTCATAGTCGCCGATAAGATAGGCGTAGACGCCCTCTTCGTAGCGCGCCAAGGCCTCTTCGGCGCCGATCAGCCCGCGCCGCTGGCCGTACTCACGCTGCAGCTTGTCGATGCGGGCGCTGGTGACCTGGGCGTCGTCCTCGGCGAGCCGCATGCGCGCGACCATGGACGAGTCGGCGGCCGCCGCGTCCCCCACGCCGACGAGGAGCGCCACGGCCGCGGCGAGCGGGCCGGTCCATCGGCGAAGTTGACCCCAAAAGCGCCCGTTCACCGGCATCTCCCCGCCTCCTCGTGGCGTCGGCTCACTGCGCCGCGCCGGCGTCGGTGGTCCGCACGCAGCGCGTCTGGAAGACCACCTCGGGGCGCTCGACGAAGCTGCGACCGATGCCCTTGCGCTCGTTCGTGGTCACGCGGACCGTGCAGGTCTTGCCCTCTTCGGCGGCGAAAGCGGTGCTGGCCTGGACGTTGACCGTGTAGTCCTGCACGTAGCTGAACACGCCCAGGCCGTTGCCCCGGAGGCGCAGGTTGACGGTCAGGGTGTGATTGCCCGGCGGCAGGCCGCCCTCGAAGACCTTGAAGTCCGGCATGGCGTTCAGCGCGCCGCTCGCGTCGGCCTTGGAGAACTTGCCCTGGCCGTCGAGGTAGTACGCGATCGACTCGACGGTGTAGGCGCGCCCGAGGCGGTTCTCGTGCCAAATGGTCGCCCGCGCACCCGAGGTCGAGCCCTGCACCACGATCTCTTTGAGGAGCTGGAGCGTCGCCTTCGAGCGGAAGACCTGCTCTTTGAGGGCGTGCACATCCTCTTCGATGGTGAGGAGCTGCCGGTTGAACTCGGCGCTGCGCGCAGGGTCCTCGGCCGCGGTCTCGCTTGCGGTGGGCGCCGGAGCTGCCGACGGAGCGGGCGTGGCGGGCGTCTCTTGGGCCGAGGCCGAGCTGGCGACCAGCCACAGCAAGGAGACGAGGGCGATCACAGGGCTACGCTGCTTGCAGTTCATCGTCCCGACTCCGATCCGGTGCGCGCGGGGCCTGGCGCCCGAGAGCTGCTGCGGGCGCTCCAGGTCGGAGGCGCACAGCGCCGGCCGCTGGGTGTGGCGCACCGCGCGCCAGTCTCGCACCCCATCGGCCTTGCGGCCACCCCACGGCGCGCCGACGGGACCCTTGAGGGCCGCGGGGACGCTATCGGGGGTCGCCGAGCGAAATTGCGTGAAAGAGAGGTCCGACAGTGGCTGCCCACGTCGGGGCGGCGAGCCTACTCCGCCCGCGGCAAACCGGCAGGTATCACCGCAGGGCCGCAGGGTTGTTCAACCTTCGTCAGCGCTGCAGCGGCGGCGCGCCGAGCCCCTTCATGATGGTCTGGGCGACCTGGTCCTGGATGCTCCGAGCGGCGCGCCCCTTCTCGACATCATTGGCCAGCACGGTAAAGACGTACATGTCGCCGTCGCTTCCGCGGACGTAGCCGGTCACGCAGTTGACGCTGTTGAGGCTGCCGGTCTTGCCGCGGACCAATCCGTCACCAGCGTCATCAAAACGCCGCCGCAGCGTGCCATCCACCCCCGCGACCGAGAGGCTCGCGAGGAATTCTGGGCCCACCCGTGGGTCGTTGACCATGTCGAGCAGCACCGCGTTGATCTGCGCGGGGGTGAAGCGGGTGTCGCGGGCGAGGCCGCTCCCGTTAATCATGGTGTAGGTGCCGACGGGCACACCAATCTGGGCAAGGTACTCGCTGACCGCGCCGACCCCTTTGGAGGTCGTCCCCGGCAAGCCCTTGATCTCGGCGCCGAGCGCCTTGAGGATCTGCTCGGCCATCAGGTTGGAGCTGTACTTATTGGTGTGGTTGGCGATCTCGTGCAGCGGAGGGCTCGCCATGTCGATCAAGAGCTTCGCGTCCTTCGGACCGGTGCCGGGGCGCGGGGTCTCCCCCACCTTCACCCGGCCGGTGAACTTCATCCGCTCGTCGCGGAACACCTTCTCGACCGCCGAGATGGTGAAAGCGAGCGGGTTCCCGACCGCGCGGTAGTGAACCTCAGGGTCCGAGCCGAGCGGAACGTCGCCTTTGAGCTTGAAGGTCACGGTGAAGTCTTTGGGGTCGACCTCACGCTCCAGCTCGAGCCAGGGGCGCCGGCCCTTGGCCACCGTCTTGGCCTCACTCTCGATGATCAGGTGCTTGGGCGCCTCGACCTCGAAGCTCACCCGGGCCGGGCTGTCGACCTCGAACCCGGGCTCAACGACGATCCCGGCGGTGTTGTTGGCGAGGGTCAGCGCGCCGATCGGCGCGAAGTACGAGGGCCCCGACGCGATGTCGGTGCGCTTGTCCCAGCCGGTGATCAGGTGCTCGCGGTCGAAGTAGCCGTCGTCAAAAATGAGATCGCCCTTGATCTCGGTGATGCCCTTCCGGCGCAGGTCGTGGACGATCTTCCACGCCTTCTCGATGACGAAGGTGGGGTCACCGCCGCCCTTGATGTAGAGGTTGCCCTCTAGCACGCCATCTTTGGTGATCTCACCGTCGTGCATGACCCAGGTGTGGAAGCGCCAGCCCGCGCCCAGGCGCTTGAGGCCCGCGGCCGTTGTCACCACCTTGGTGACCGAGGCGGGGGCGAGCAGCTCGTCGGCGTCCCAGCTCCACACCTCGTCGCCGGTGCGCGCGTTCACGACCTGAATGGCGTAGTTGGCGTACTTAAAGTCGGCGTCTTCGGTGATCGGGCGAAATGCCTCACCTTTCGCGTAGCTGCGCGCGCTCCCGGCGCGGCTGGTGTCGTCGGCCCTGGCCGGTGCCACGCCGAGCGAGAACGCCAGCGTAAGGGCCAACAAGCGGGCGGAGGGACAGGGAGGCAAGCGCATGGGACGCCCAGGTGCGGTGTCGGGAGCGGGGCGCGGTCGGTCCGCTCGGCCCGGAGACCGTCGGCTGCGCCCTGGTACAGAGAGGGACGGCGGGGTGGAACTCGGCAGGGTGGTGCGGCGGCGGGGCGGCGCCCGCGCCATGACCGCTGCCGAGCCGGCCAAGCATAGCGTGCGGCGTCAAGAGCGGCCCGCGACCGAATCTCAGCCGAAGACGCTGCGCCGCGCGCGAACGGCCCGCGTACATCCGCGGAGTGCGTGGCTGCAGGGTGTTATGGTCCGCCCCCCGCTGCCTGCGGCGACGACGCCGCCTCGCCATCGCCGAGCGCTCCGCGCTCTTCACCGCCGGTCCCCGCCATGCCACGCTCCCGCTCGCCCCTCGCACTCCGCATGGGGGGCCAGCCCTCGGCCCCGCGGCGCCTCGGCTCCGTCGCGTGTGCTCCGCTCGCCATCTTCGGCGTCGCCGTCGGCATCTCCATGGTCCCGCTCCGCGCTGCGGCGCAGCAGCGCGCGGCGGCGCAGTCGGGCAAGGTCGCGCTCGACGCGGCCACAGCGATCCGGCCGGCCCTCCCCGCCTACAGCCTCGCGGGGGATGATGGCGCAGGCGCTGTTTTCACCAACCCCGCCAACCTCGGCCTCGACCCCGACCCGAGCTACCACATGCAGCTGCGCCGCGGTTTTGGCGCGCAGAGCGACATGGGCTTCGCGGGGGCCTTCAACCTCGGCGTGCTCGGCACCGGCGTGACCTGGTGGAGCCCGGCCGAAGGTTACGGCGCGTGGACCTTGTCCGAGTCGCTGGGCTTGAACCTCGGTCGCGGCGTCGCTTTCGGCGGTCGGCTCAACTGGGTGCTGCCCGAGGCGGCCGGGGATCGGTTCCTCACTGGCGACCTCGGCCTCACCTGGCGTCCCACCCCGTGGTTCGGCGCCGCGGTGACCGAGGGCAACGTCGGCGGCGCTGCGCGGCTGGCCGGCGTGCCCGCGGTGCTCGGCCTGGGCCTCACCGGTCGCCCCCTCGAGGACCGCCTGCTGGTCAGCTTGGACGTCAAGATCCCCCACGATCTGCGCGAGGTCGACCCCGCAGTGCAGGCCCCCACCACGGTCGGGGCCGCGCTGCGGGCCCGCGTCGCCGACGGGGTCGTGCTCCGGGCCAGCGCCGACTCGGTGGGGGCCGTCGGCTTGGGCGTTGAGCTTGGCTACGGCGGCGCAGGCTACGGCCTCTTCGGCAGCGCGCCGCTCGGTGAAGACGCCGCGGGGCCGGCGATGGCGGCCTACTTGCACGCCCAGCGCGGCGACGGCGATATTCGCGGTCAACGGCCGAAGATCGCGGGTGTCACCATCGACGGCGACGTGCCGTACCGGGCCCCCGCCGGCTTCTTCGCCCGCGACCAAGAGACCTACCTGCACCTACTCGAGCGCCTGGGCGCCGCCGGTCGCGACAGCTCGGTGGCCGGTGTGCTGCTCGATTTGGAGTCGGCGAACCTCGATCTGGCCCAGGTTGAGGAGCTTCGGCGGGTCGTCGCGTCGCTTCGAAACAAGGGCAAGAAGGTCGTCGTCTGGCTGGGTGGTTCTCCGGGGAACGCGACCTACTTGCTCGCCGCGGGCGCAGACAAGGTCTTCATGCATCCGGCCGGCGAGCTCGAGCTCATCGGCCTGTCGGCTGAGCTTCAGTACTTCCGCGGCGCGCTCGACTTGGTGGGGATCGAGCCCACGGTGGCCAAACGAAGCACCTACAAGTCCGCCCCCGAGGCCTTCACCAACACCGAGGGCTCAGAGGGCTCGCGTGAGCAGATGAACGCGCTGCTCAATGATCTGAGCGGCATTTGGGCCGAGGGCATCGCCTCGGGCCGCGGCCGCGAGGCGACCGATGTGTGGGCCCTGGTCGACGGCGGGCCCTACAGCGCCCGCGAAGCCGAAGGGCGCGGCTTGGTCGACGGCCTGATGTACCCCGACGAGCTCGAAGCCAAGCTTGAAGAGATCTTTGAGGGTGAGCCGCACCTCGTCGCTGACTTCGCCCTCGACAGCGGGGTCAACGGCTGGCGCGCACAGAACGAGATCGCGGTGATCTACGTGACCGGCGCCATCACCGGCGGTGAGTCTGCGGGCCCCGGGTTCTTCGGCGGCGGGTTCTCGACGGGGAGCGAGACCGTCGTGCGCCAGCTCGAGGCCGCCAAAGAAGATGACGCCGTCAAGGCGGTCGTTCTGCGCATCGACAGCCCCGGCGGTAGCGCGTTTGCCAGCGAGGAGATCTGGCGGGCGGTCGAGCGCCTCAAAAAAGAGGACAAGGCCGTCATCGTCAGCATGGGGAGCGTCGCCGCCTCGGGCGGGTACTACGTGGCGGCCAACGCCGACGCGATCTACGCCAACAGCTCCACGATCACCGGCAGCATCGGGGTCTACTTTGGGCCCTTGTTGAGCTTGGAGGGCCTCTACGACAAGGTGGGCATCCACAGCGAGCTGTATACGCGCGGTCGCCACGCGGGCATGTACTCCAACTCCAAAGCGCCCGATCCCGGCGAGTTTGCGGCCATTGATCGCATGGTGGGTGAGACCTACGCCCAGTTTAAGAAGCGGGTCGAGGTCGGCCGCAAGCTGAGCGTCGAGCAGGTGGAGGAGGTCGCCCGCGGCCGCGTCTGGAGCGGCGCTGCGGCCAAGCGCAACGGCTTGGTCGATGAGCTCGGCGGCTTCGAGCAGGCCATCGCCCGGGCCCGCGCCGAGGCCGGCATCGCCGAACGCCAATCGGTGAGCTTGGTGACCTATGGCGACCGCTTGGGGCCCAACCGCGAGGCGATGAAGCGCGGCGTGCGCAGCGTTGTGGACCTCGTCGGCTTCGCGCCGGCGCCCCGCCCCTCGGTCCCGACCTTCGCCGAGCTCGCCCGGCTCGAGGACGCGCTGCGCCTGCGCGGCGATCATGTCTGGGCGATGATGCCGGCCGACATCGAGATCAAGTGAGCCCAGCCGACCCTCAGCCCGCCCCGGGCGCGGTCGAGGCTGGGGGCGCGCCGCCGCCCGCAGCCAGGGCGCGGGCCGCCCGCGTGCTCGTGGTGGACGACGATCAGGCCGTTCGCAGCGCGCTGACCGTCAACCTGCAAAAGGCTGGCTACGCGGTCGCCACGGCCGCCCGCGGAGAAGAAGCGCTCGACGCCGTCGCCGAGGAGGAGCCAGACGTCGTCATCTCCGACGTTCGCATGCCGGGGATCAGCGGGGAGGACCTGCTCAGCCGGCTCCGGGCGGGTTGGCCCGACCTTCCGGTGATCCTCATGACCGGCCACGGCTCCGTCGCCTCCGCGGTGGCCGCGATGCGGACTGGCGCGGCCGACTACCTGATCAAACCCGTCCGGAAAGACGAGCTGCTGGTTGTTTTGGAGCGCGCGCTGCAGAACCGCGCCCTACGGCGAGAGGTCGAGGACCTGCGCGCCGAGCTCGGCGGCCGCGGCGACTTTGAGGGGATGGTGGGCCAGAGCTCCGCCATGCAACGGGTGTATGCGCTGGTCCGCTCCGTGGCGCCCACCGACGCCCTCGTGCTGGTCACCGGCCCGACTGGCACGGGGAAGGAGCTGGTCAGCCGCGCCCTCCACGCGCGCTCGAGCCGGGCCGCTGGGCCGATGTTGGCGCTGAACTGCGGCGCCCTCCCCCAGGGCCTGCTCGAGAGCGAGCTGTTCGGGCACGAGAAGGGCGCGTTCACCGGCGCCGTCCGCCGCCACCAGGGCAAGTTCGAGCAGGCGGATCGCGGGACGCTGATGCTCGACGAGATCGGCGAGATCCCGCACTCCACGCAGGTCCTGCTGCTGCGCGTGCTGCAGTCGGGCGAGCTGCAACGGGTCGGCGGGAGCGACACCGTGCGCGTCGACGTGCGGGTCGTCGCGGCGACCAACCGAGACCTCCGCGAAGAGGTGCGCCTCGGCCGCTTCCGCGAGGACCTCTTCTACCGCCTCAACGTCTTCCACATCGACGTGCCAGCGCTCCGCGAGCGACGCGACGACATCCCCCTCCTCGCCGAGCACTTCCTCCGCCGGTACGCGATGAAGCACCGCCGGGTCGTCCGCGGGATCCACCCCGACGCCCTCGTGCGCCTCGTGGCCTGGGATTGGCCGGGGAACGTCCGGGAGCTCGAACACACCGTGGAGCGGGCTGTTTTGGTGGAGCCAGGCGCCGAGCTCAGCGAAGCGTCATTGCCCGACATGATCCGCGCCGCGCGTGCGCCGGTGGCGGTTCTCTCCGAGCCCACGCCCGCGCCGGTCGACGCTCCGGCCCCTGCGCCCCGCGCGGCTCCATCCAGCCCCGCGCCCTCGCCCGCACAGGCCGGCCCGCTCGACCTGCACGCCGCGCTGGAGGCCTATGAGCGCCAGCTCCTCTGCGAGGCGCTCGACGCCGAGGGCGGCGTACAGGCCCGTGCAGCCCGCCGGCTCGGGATCTCCAAGTCGAACCTGAGCTATCGCCTTCAGCGCCTCGGGATGGTCCGGCTTGGCGTCCGGTATGGAGTAGCTCCAACAATTTTGTCTGGGGCCACCGAGGCTCAGACGAAAGCGTACGGGGATGGCGACAAAACTGTTGGCACCCCAAGCTATTCAGACAAGACCGTCTGAAGTCCCCTTCGACCTTCTCCTTTCCGGGGAAGATCAAGGGTCCAGGTACAAAGCCCGCAGCTCGTCACAGGTCGTATCGTCAGCGGACATCCGCTCCAGCGCGGTCGCGGCCTCTTCGCACTGATCGAGGGCGTCGCTGAGCTCGCGCGGAGCGAGGTCAGCGCGGAGGTCGGACCACTCGTTCTCGCACTCGGTCCGGAAGGCGACGCGGCTGCGCTCCCCCTCCTCCTCCCAGCCGACTGGCCACTGGTCGAGGCAGGCGTCCAAGGTGCGCGCCATCGTCGTGCAGAGCGCAAAGCAGGTGTCCTGCCGGCAGTCGGCCGCGAGCAGGACCGGAGCGCAGAACCACAGCCAGCGCAGGCGCGCCATCTCCCCTCCCCTCGCTCGTCGAGGCCACGCTGCGGCGAAAAGCAGACCGGCCGCCCGCTGGTAACCAGGGGCGGCCGGAGGAGGTGGCCAGAGACGGGGTCGAACCGCCGACACGGGGATTTTCAATCCCCTGCTCTACCGACTGAGCTATCTGGCCAAATCACGGGCGCGCTTGTGCCGCCCGCATTGTGGTGGTGGTGTATGCTCCCCGCGGCGCTCCGTCAAGGCCGACGGAGGGCCCGCGGGAGCACCGTGTCCACGCTTGCCCGCCACCCCGCGCCGACCACGCCCGCGCTGCTGCTCGGTCAGGCGCGCCTGCTCATCCTCGATCTCGATGGCACGCTCGCCTCGATCGGCCCGCGGGTGCTCCGCCTCGGCCCGGCCTTGATCCGCGAGGGGCGGCTGCTGGTGCACCTCGCGGCCGCCATGTCCGAGGCCCGACGGCTGCGCGCGCCCGATCTCGACGTGGTCATCGCCGCCGGCATGGCCGCCCGTGGGCGGACCGACACCGCCCGCGCGCGACGGGTGCTCGACCAAGTGGTGGACACCGACTGGCCGCGCCTCTTCGCGGGCGCGCGGCCTCCGCGGGGCCTGGAGCGCCTGCTCGCCGCCGCCGACCAGCAGGGCCTCCAGCGCGCTGTGTTCAGCGATCACCCGGCGCTCGACAAGCTCGCGGCGATGGGATCTGGTGGATGGGCGGCGGTCTGCGCGGGCCGGCGGGTCGGGGCGCTGAAGCCGCACGCCGACGGCGCTTGGGGCCTGCTGGCCCAGGTGGGCGTCACCCCGAGCGAGGCGCTCCTGATCGGCGACCGGGACGACACCGACGGCGGCGCGGCGGCCGCCCTCGGCTGTCGTTTCTTGCATGTCGCCGAGGTCGAAGCGGCGCTGGGCACGGGCGGCTGACCACGCGCCAGACCCCGCACTCGGCCACGCGTGGCGCGCTGCTCCTCTGCTATAGTCGGCCGGACTCCGCCCCCCGCCATCGTCGGCGGTGGCCCCACGCACGGGGCCGACCGCACCGGACGCCCCGAGCCTTCGCGAGGAAGCCATGCCTTCGGCCCCCACCACCCGCCGGCCCCTCCCCCTTCGCCCAGCGCTCGCGACCCTGCTCGCGCTCGGGAGCGCCGCCGCGGTCTGCGCGCCGAAGCTCGCCTTCGCGGTGGTCCCTGCGGGCGAGTCGATCACCGGCGCCGCGGCGATCGACATCACCCCCTCGGGCTTTGAGGCGGTCACCGGGCTGATCCCGACGCTGCTGCCCCCCAACCTCGAGGTCGACGCGTTGGGCGATGGCTACGAGGGCGCGCTCGGGCAGTGCTGGCTTGGCGGCTACGAGTACGGCCTCAACGGCCTGTGGGTGGGCATTGCGGTCACCAACGCCGACATCATCCCCCGCGATGGCTACCTCGACATCCTCATCGAAGCGCAGGTCCAGATCAACGACCCCTCCGACCGCTTCGAGCTCTACACCGAGCTCGAGTGCATCGGCGACACCTGCTACGGTCACGTGGCGCCCTTCGACGTGTCCTTGGCCACCCGGGTCGACCTGAGCATCGTCGAGAACCCCGATGGCACCCGCTCCCTCGACGCAAACGTCGGCGGCATCAGCGTCGACTACAGCCTCACCGGCAGCATGATCCAGCTCGACGAGTGCGCGATCGGCACCGTCGAGGACGTGTTGAACCTCGTCGGGCTCAGCCTTTTTGACTTGATCCTCACCTTCGCCGGCGGCTTTATCGACGACGCCGTCGCCGGCTTCGTGCCCGAGATCGAAGCCCTGCTCGAAGACAACTTCGACGCCGTCAACATCGAGCAGGACGTCGATCTGAACGGCATCTCGGCGCATGTGTCCTTGGCGCCGGGCGAGGTTCAGATCAAGCCCGAGGGCCTCCGCATCCGCATGGACGGCTCGCTCGACGTGGCCGAGGTCGCCAGCTGCATCGCCGCATACGACCCCGGCGGTTCCAACGCGGTCGACAGCCCGCTCCCCGACATCGGCTCGGCCGGCCCCGACGCCTCGCCGAACCCCCAGCTCGGCGTGCACCTGAGCGATGAGTTTGGAAACCAAGCCCTCTACAGCCTCTGGCGGGGCGGTCTGCTCTGCTACACCGTCGACGAAGAGCTGACCGGCTTCGCCCTCGACACCAACATCCTCGGCCTGCTCGCCGGCGACACCTTTGACTCGCTCTTTCCCGAGTCCCGGCCGATCTTCATCCAGACTGCGCCCCGCACGCCGCCCGAGCTCGTCTACAACGGCGAGCACGACGTCGCGCTCGACATCGCTGATCTGGGGCTCGAGTTCTACGCCGAGCTCGACCACCGCAAGGCGATGATCGTCGCGGTCGACGTGAACACCGAGGCCGGCATCGACCTCGCCTTGGACAGCGCCTCGGGCGCGCTGGGCATTGAGGTCGCGCTCGCTGGCGAGGACATCGTCCCCGTCGTCACTGACAACGAGTTCGCGCCCGGCGCTGAGGCTGACATCGAGGCCAACTTCGCCGGCGTCTTCGACACCCTGGTCACGCCCCTCCTGGGCAGCCTGCTCGGCGACCTCGCGTTCAGCCTACCGGCCATCTCGGGCTTCGGCCTCACCTCGCTTGAGGTCTCGGCGAACGGTGAGGCCGAGGATTGGCTCGGCGTATACGCCGGCATCGGCGCGGTCAGCTACGGCGGCGCGGGCTGCGACAGCGCTGACGGTGGCTGTGGTGGCGGCTGCGGCGTGACCGGCAAGCCCGGCGGCCGCTTGGCCCTGCTCGGCGTGCTGCCCTTGGCCTTCGTGTTGGCGCGCCGCCGCCGCTGAGCGCGCCCAGCGGGGCCTCGAGGTGTTCGCGCCTCCGGGGCCGCCCCCCGGGATCTTGCCCGGTTCGGGGTCAGTTCTCTTGGTCGTTCCAACGGATGGTTTGAAGCACCGCGGCGCCCTCGTCGTGGCCTTCGAGCATCCGGGCCCACGGCGCGTGCACCTCGAGCTGCCAAGTCGCGCCGCCTCGAGTCGTAATCCACGCGAAGACTCGGTCTGCCGCTGGCGCGTTCGGCGTGCAGCTGGCGAGCATGAGGTCCTCACTCCCCGGCACGCCGTGGTGGGGCCCAAGGTCTTGGAAGGTCCAAGCGCAGCCTGACTTGGGCCGAGGGCTGAGGTCGGCCCCGGGGAAGCGCCACACCTCCACACGGGTGGGGTTCGCGCCCCGACCGTCGAGCCTCACCCGAAGCTCCCCGGCGTCGGCCCCGACTTCCGCCGTCCACCCCGGCGGGAGGCGGATGGTGAGCCCGTGCGTCGCGTCGTGGAACACGCCGTCGACCACCGCGCCAGAAGGCGGTGGAGCGGACGAGGCCGGCGGCCCGACGAGCGGAGGCGGCGGAGCGGGCGCCTTTTTGCAGGCCACCAGCGTGGCCCAGAGGAGGAGCGGCCCGATCAAGAGCGCCGCCCCTGCGGGACGGCGTCCAGCGCGGCGAGGTGGGCCGGACCGCCCCAGCGCTCCAAGAAGAGCTGTGCTTCAACCTGCGGATCGGCCGTGTCAATGAGCCGCCGCAGCGTCGGCAGGGCGCCGGACGGGAGCGCGCTCAGGCGGTCCAAGGCCGACTCTGCGCGCGCTTCGGCCTCGGGCAGCGCGACGATCTCGTCAGCGAGGCCAATTCGGTACGCGTGGTCGGCGGAGATGGGCCCACCCCGCCGGAGGAGCCGCGCTGCTTCGCCCGCGCCAACGCGCCGGATCAGCCGGACTCCTCCACCCCATCCGGGGCTCAACCCGAGGCGGAGCTGAGGGAAGCCGATCTGCGCCCCGTCGCCCATCAGCACCTCGTCTGCCCAGGTGCACAGCTCGGCGCCGCCGCCGAGCGCCGGGCCCTCGACCAGCGCCACGACTGGCGCATCGCGCGCCAAAATCCGCTGCAGCGCGCCGACCATGATGGTGTGCATCGCCGCGCCGCCCGATGGCGCGCCCAGCCGGGCCCGGACCGCCCGCAGGTCGCCCCCCGCGCAGAAGCTGCCGGGGGCACCGCCGCGCAGCAGGAGCCCCATCCTTGGCGGGAACGACGTCAGCGACACCGTAGCGAGCTGGAGCATCATCCGCAGGCTGAGCGCGCCCCGCGCCGCGGGGTTGTCGAAGCGCAGCTGCAGGTGGCGCCCAAGCGGCTCGACCCGAAGGCCCCCCTCGCCGAGATCACCGTCGGCGAGGTGATCCCAGGCCTGGCGTTCGAGGACCGTGAGGCCTGGCGGCGCCGGCCCCTCCACCGCGCGGGCCAACAGGTCGTCGACGTCCACTGCGCGCACGGGCTCACTCCTGTCGCGGCCCGCCCCGAAGCGGCCGCCGCGGCGGCTGGGCGATAACCTGCGCCCCAGCCGCACCGACCGCCGATGGCCGTGCGCCCCCCTCAGCCCGGAGCCGCGAACATGATCCGCGCCGCACGCACCAACCGCCTCCCCCTCGCCGCCGCGGCGCTGCTGCTCGCGGCCACCGGCTGCGGCAGCAAGGCCAGCGCCACCGTCGAGGGGGCCGTGGCCGGAACGCGCTTCACCGCGTCGAATTTCTGGTGGGGTGGCCCCTACATCGTGTTCACTGACGTCGAGGGCGAATGCAAAGACGTGGCCTGGGCCGACCCCGGCCCGACCTTCGCTTCTGGCGATGAAGCCCCGGTCGAGGGCGACCTGAACGCCGTGCTGATCACCTTCCTTGACACCGATGTGGTCAAGGGGGACTACGCTGTGGGCCAGGTCGCGCCGGTCGACGTGCGGTTCATCTCGGTCAACGACGGCGAGATGGACGTGTACATCGCCCAAGAGGGCTCGCTCAAGGTCGACGAGGTCGAAGACGAGGGCAACGCGGCGGGCAGCGTGGCGGTCAGCTTCGAGGATGGCTCCATTGAGGGTGACTTTGACATCGAGTGGTGCAACAACCTCAAGGGCGACTGAGCGGGCACCCGAGGCGGCGGCGACCTGGACTGCTCAGCGGGTGATAAATGGCGTGATCGGCGCCAGCACGTCGTCTTCGCGCGCTGACGGCTCAGCGAAGACCCGCTGCGCCTCGCGCTGGTCGGGCTCCGCCCCTTCGGCTCCAGGGCCCATCAGGCTGAGCGCGTGGGCGAGCTCTTCGAGGGGGTCAAGGTCGGCCATCGCGCCTTGGCGCCCGAAAGCCACGATGCCGAGCCGCTCCCAGGCGAGCAGCACGTCGCGCAGGTAGGCGTGGGTCTGCGGCCCCCAGCTCGGCTGCGCGCCCGCGACGCGCCGCACCGCCGTGCGCTCGTCAATCCGGAGGGCGAGGCCCATCAGGTGCCCGGCGTCGGCGCAGCGGCGGAGGTGGTCGGCCTCATCCCACGGGGCGGTCGGATCGATGGTGCTGATCAGCTGGGCGCGCCCACCGCCGCGCAGCACCGCCCAAAACGGGGCGTCGTCGAGCACGTGCAGCTCTTCATCTTCGCGGGCGTCAGGGTCGGGGACCTCGACGACCACACGATCCAGGTTCAGGCAGCGGCGGGCGATCACCCGCAGGTCAGCCGGCAGGTCGGCGGGGTCGAGCAGGCCGGCGACCGCCGCCGGGTCGAGGGCCAGCCACGGGGCGGCGCTACAGAGGATCCGCTCCCCGCCGTCGAGCTCGACCGTCACCACCCGCCCCTGCTCCACGTGGAGCCGGCTGAGCTGGGCGCCCACCTTGCGCACGCCGCCGGCCGCCTCGAGCGCCGCGCTGAGCGCAGCCGCCGCGACCGTCGGCTCAGCCGCAGCGACGAGGCGCTGGTCGTGCTGCACGAAGTGGTGCCAGCGCGCGGTGCTCGCGCTGAGCGCGCCTGGGTCGCGCCCCCAGCGACGGCGGGCGTAGGACGCGTAGCGGCGCGCGAAGAGCGGCCGGCCGACCCGCCGCACCACCCAATCTTCATAGGTCCGCTCCTCGAGCCCGCCGCCCAGCGCCTCGGCGAGCGCGTTGCGGACCCGGGCGCGGACGAGCCGCTCGGCGGGAGCCTGCGCGTGACGGAGCCCGACAAAGCGCAGGCGGTCGGCCAAGGACAGCGGCAGGCGGGCCGAACGCGCCCCCCAGGACGCGAGGCGGACGCGACCAGGCGCTGGGCGGAGCGGGCCGACAATGGCCTCAAGCGGGGCAGCTTCACCGGCCGGCGCGCGCCAAGGGCCGCGCTCCAGGGTGGGCTCGACCTCTGGGCTCGGGGCGCGCGATGGATCCAGCCAGAGGACCGGCTCGCCCCGCCGGGCCAGCGCGACGGCGACCCGCAACGCGCCCAAGCCGGAGCCAAAAACCACGCGCTTTCCGTTCATTCGACCGCTCCGGTGGCCACGCCGAGCACCTCGGCGCGCGCGCCCGCGGCGGCATAACCGTCCCCTTGACCGCCGCTGTCGCGGCGCAGGGGGGACGATGGCCGCGACCACCTACAAGAACCCGACGCCCACCGTCGACGCGGTGATCCGAATCGAAAAGGATGGCGTCGACCACGTCGTTCTCATCCGCCGCAACAACCCGCCCGCCGGCTGGGCCCTGCCCGGCGGCTTCGTCGACGAAGGTGAGCGGATGGACCTCGCATGCGCACGCGAGGCGCTCGAAGAGACTGGTCTGCACGTGATCCTCGAAGACCTGCTCTACATCTACTCCGACCCGCGGCGCGACCAGCGCAAGCACACGGTCTCGGCGGTGTTCACGGCGCGGGCCATCGGCGAGCCCGTCGGTCAGGACGACGCCGCTGAGGCGATCCTCGTGCCGATCACAGACCTTGGCCCAATGGCCGACCAAGGCGCGGGCCCTGGCGGCGCGCCCATCGTGTTCGACCACGCGCTCATTTTGCGCGACGCCTTGCGCTTCTTCGCCACCGGCGCCCGCCCGCGGCCGGGTGATGGCCCGCGCTGAGCGGCGCTCAGCCCGCCGAAATGGCCGGTAGCTCGACGTAGATCGCGATGGCGACGCCGCCGTAGGTTCGCCGCCGGTCGAGGGTCAGGCCGCCGACCCGCTGGGGCGCGGCGAAGGTTGGCGGGTGCTCGAGCACGAGGCGCTCGGGGGCGAGCGAGGCCCCCAGGTTCAGCCAGCCCGAGAGGTCCTGGCGGAAGGGAGGGTCGAGGTACACCAGGGATGGGCGCGTCGGCATGTCGCGGACGAGGACGGCGGAGTCGCCCACCCGCACGTTGATCTCAACGGCGAGCTTCGCGAAGGTGGCCTGAAGTTGGCGCGCGGTTTTGGGATTGCGCTCGCAGGCCTCGACCCGGGCGCCGCGGCTGGCGAACTCGAGGCTCATCACCCCGCTACCCGCGCACAGGTCGACGACGCGCCAGCCGTCAAGGCGCTGACCCAGCATCGAGAACAGCGCCTCACGCGCCATGCTCGGCGTCGGCCGCAGGTCTTCGGCCGTGGGAACGTCCACGAGGCGCCCCCGCAGCGCGCCGCCCGTGATCCGCACGCTCATCGCGGCGCTTCGCTGGCCCGCGGCGGGAGCGGGCCCGGCCGCGCATGCGGCGGCAACGCGGGGAGACTGTCTTTGATCGTCCATGTACAAGCGCCACTTTGGCAGGTGCATCGATCCAAAGCAACAAAGCAGGGCCGCTGCTCACAGGTGGTGCTCACACCGCTGGCCGCGAGGGCGGCGCTCACGCAGAGCTCGCCGCCGCAGCCGGCTGTCGCGCAGCCTGCGTCATCCTTGCACTCACCTGCCGCAGACGGGCCCTCGACGCGGTCGACGCAGCCGGCGTACATCGCGCGCGGGTCGGGGCCTGCAGCGGGGGCGGCGGGAGCGGCGGCGGGCGCCGCGACCTGCGCCGGATCGGTCAGGGTCGCCGGTGTAGACCCACCGCAGGCGAGCAGCGCGCTGAGGGCCGCGCTGCGCAAGCTCAAAGGCAGCGGGCCGCAGGAGGGCAAGGGCAACGTGGGCTCCGCGACGGTGACCGGCCCGCACTAACCGGCCCGCCCCTGGGCGCGCGCCGCCACCTGGGGAGCTGGCGCCGATCACAGCGGAGCCCGACGCTCCTGATCCACATCAGCGAAACAAGGGGGCCGTTGGCCGCCCCTGCGGGCCCCGCCGAGGGCGGGCAGATCCCGAGCCTCGCCTGCATCGGCGTCCAGGGCGGCATCTCTGCGGGTGGATCGTGTGCAAGCTGTAAGGTCCGCCGAGGAGCCCGCGCCCGCGCCTTGTGGCCCCCGGGTGGGCGCATTAGGCCCCGCCCTCGCCTCATCGCCCACCTTCAACGTGACCAGCGGTCCCGTCGGCAAGTGTCGTCTGTTCGACGGCCGCCGACCATCCACCGCCCCGCGTGTGGCTTCCTCCTCCCCATCAACTCGTCCCCCGCGCCCGAGGGCGCGGCACGCAACCCCACCGGGACCACCCCCGGGCATCCAAAGGGCAACGCAATGGCTCAGTGGAAGCGGGCAATCCTCTTCGTCGCGCCGATTTCGGTCGCGGCGACGTTGATCGCAGTCGTCGCGAACAGCGGCCACGCAGATCCGAACACCGCGACGGAAGAGACCTTTCCCCTCGGTGAGAAATTCCTCCTCCCTCCGCCCTCGCCCCTCCTCGCCGACCCCAGCCGGTCGTGGGAGACCGAGCGCGTGGCCTACGGCGCCGTCGGGGCCGAAGGGGTGCTCGAGCAGCCCATCGCGTACAGCCACAAGCTGCACGCCGGCACGCTGAAGATCGAGTGCGAGTACTGCCACTTCAACGCGCGGCGCAGCCGTCACGCGGGCGTGCCGACCTCGTCGACGTGCATGAATTGCCACAAGTACGTGCCCAAAGAGGGGCGGTCTGAAGAGGCGCTCAAGGCGCTCGCCACCCTCCAAGAGTACCACGACAAGGGTGAGCCAATCCCTTGGGTCAAGGTCCACGATGAGCCTGACTTCGTGTACTTCACGCACAAGCGGCACATCAAAGGCGGCGTGCAGTGCCAGGAGTGTCACGGCCAAGTCCAGGACGACATGACCGTCGCCTACCGGACCGGCGAGCTGACCATGGGCTGGTGCCTCAACTGCCACGAGAACCACCCCAAGGTCGACGAGAACTACGGCGCGCAGGCTGAGCTTCGCCGCGCTGAGCTCAAGGACTGCTGGACCTGCCACCAGTGAACGCTTTCGGAGCTTGAGATGACCATGCTGAACCGACGCGACTTCATGAAGGTCGCAGGCGTCACGGCGGCCGCGGGTGCGGTCGCCTGCGACCCCCGGGTCCCGATGGAGAAGGTGCTGCCCTACGTGGTGCAGCCCGAACAGATCGTCCCCGGCCTCCCCACTTGGTTTGCGACCCAATGCAACGAGTGCTCTGCGCACTGCGGCGTTGAGGCCAAAAACCGCGAGGGCCGAATCATCAAGCTGGAGGGCAACCGCCAGCACCCGGCCAATAACGGCCGCCTCTGCGCGATGGGCCTCGCTGGCCTGCAGAGCACCTACAGCCCCGACCGCTTCGCGGGCCCCATGATCGGCGGCCAGCCCAAGGCTTGGCCCGATGCCCAGGCCGCCGCGGTCGAGGCCATCAAGGCCGCCAAGGCCGGGGGCAAAGAGGTCGCTTGGCTCGGTCATGCCCGCACTGGCGCGACCGGCGCGCTGATCGAGGCCTTCATCGGCGCGCTCGGCGGCAAGCCCCTGTTCTGGGAGCCTGCCAGCGGCGTCGCTTCGCTGCGCGCCGCCACCAAGGTGGTCTTCGGTAAAGACACCGTCCCCTCCTATGACCTCAGCGGCGCGCACACCGTCCTGAGCTTCGGCGCCGAGTTCCTGAGCACCTGGGGCGCCGTCGAGCTGCGCCAGGGCTGGGCGGCGGGGCGCGACCCCAAGGTGGGCGGCTTCGTCAGCCGCACCGTCTGCGTTGAGCCCCGCATCGGCAACACCTCCTGCGTCGCCGACCTGCACCTGCAGGCCGTGCCGGGCAGCGAGGCGGGCGTGGCGCTGGCCATCGCCAAGCTCCTCGCCGAGAAGAAGGGCTACGCGGGCCTCGCAGCGACCGCGCTCTCGGCGGTCAACGCTGATGAGCTGATCACCGCCGCGGGCCTCAAGAAAGAGCGCGTCGCCGAGGTCATCGGCTGGCTGGCCGCCAACCCCAGCGTCGTCCTGCCGGGCGGCGCCCACACCGCCGGCAACCCGACCGCGCTGGCCGTCGCGACCCTCCTGCTCAACGACGTGGCCGGGAACATCGGCACCTCCGTCTACTTCGGGCAGACCTCGAATGTGGCCGGGCAGGCGAGCGCGCAGCAGGTGGTCGACCTCTTCACCCGTCTCAACGAAGGCAAGGTCGGCGTCATCTTCCTCGACGGCTCTGACCCGGCCTACAACCTGCCTTCCGACGTCAAGGCCTTCGACGCGCTGGCCAAGGCGACGGTCATCTCCTTCGCCAACGAGGCCAACGACTCGCTCATCCCTACCGCGATCGTGCTGCCCGGCGGCACCACGCTCGAGAGCTGGGGCGACGCCGAGGCGCGGAGCGGCTGGCACACCCTGCAGCAGGCCACCATGCGCCCGCTGAAGGACAGCCAGCAGCTCGGCGACACCGTACTGACCCTCGCCAAGGGTCTGGGCCTCTCGACGCCCCCGGTCGCCGCCGCCCCCGCGCCGACCGAGGCCGCTCCGGCGGCCGACGCCACCGCGGCTCCCGCTGGTGACGCCGGCGCCGCGCCCGTCGATCCGGCCGCCGCTCCGGTTGCGCCGCCGGCTCCGGTTGCTCCGAAGGTCCTCGGCCTCGAGGCCGAGAATTTCCTCGCCTACCTTAAGAGCTGGTGGGCCGGCGTGGTCTGGCCGAAGGCTGGCATGCCTGGCAGCTTCGAGGCCTTCTGGGTGGAGTGCCTCCAGCGCGGCGGCTGGTTCCAGACCCTCCCCCGCGAGGGCGCCTCGGTGGTCTTGCAAGCCGCGGCGAGCGCCGCGGCGCCGGCGCTGAGCGGTGCGGGCAACCTGAGCCTCGTGCTCTTCCCTCACCCCTTCATCTACGACGGCCGGCACGCCAACAAGCCCTGGGCGCAAGAGATCCCCGAGCCGCTGAGCTCGTTTACCTGGGGCACCTGGGCCGAGATCCACCCCAAGACCGCCGAGTCGTTGGGGCTGACCAAAGACGACAAGATCAGCGTCAAGACCGACGTCGGCGCCATCGACGTCGGCTGGTTCGCCAGCCCGGGCATCCGCGAAGACGTGGTCGCTGTCGTGATGGGCAACGGCCAGCAGCGCGGCGGCCGCTACACCAAGTGGGGCGCCAACCCGGCCAGCCTCATCTCGAGCAAGTTCGATGAGTCCGGCGAGCTGCAGCTGGTGCAGGCGAAGGCTTCGGTCAGCAAGGCCGCCGGCCCCAACCTGCACCCTTACCTCGGGCACATCAACACCGACGGCCGCGGCGTCAACTTCGCCGTGAGCATCAACGACCTCGGCAAGGGCAGCGGCCCGGCGAGCATCGTCCCGGCGCACCACGTGCCGATCGACCCCCGTGTCACCGCGGCGGGCCTGACCGACATGTACCCCGAGCCCGAGCACCCCACCTACCGCTTCGCGATGGCGGTGGACTTGAACCGCTGCACGGGCTGCGGTGCCTGCGAGACGGCCTGCTTCTCTGAGAACAACACGCCGGTGGTTGGCCCCGACCAGGTCCGCAAGGGCCGACACATGGGGTGGATCCGCCTCTCCCGCTACTGGGAGGGCACGGGCGAGCAGCCCGACATCCGCTTCCAGCCGGTGATCTGCCAGCAGTGCAGCCACGCTCCCTGCGAAGGTGTGTGCCCGGTCCTCGCGACCTACCACAACCTCGATGGGCTCAACGCGATGGTCTACAACCGCTGCGTGGGCACGCGCTACTGCGGCAACAACTGCCCCTACACCGCGCGGCGCTTCAACTACCACAACTTCCGGTGGCCCGAGAGCTTCCACCTGATGCTCAACCCTGACGTCAGCACCCGCGAGGTGGGCGTCATGGAGAAGTGCTCCTTCTGTGTCCAGCGCCTCCGGGCCGCCAAGGACCAGTACCGCGACAACAAAGAGGTCGTGCCCGAGAAGGCCCTGCTCAAGCTCACCGCTTGCGCGCAGGCCTGCCCGACCGACGCGATCACCTTCGGCAACGCGAACGACAAGCAGAGCGCGCTCTGGGCCATGTTCCAAGACGAGCGCACCTACACCATGCTCGGTGAGCTCAACACCAAGCCGGGCGTTCGCTACATGGCTCGCATCAACCACGTCGAGAGCGCCCTGCATCACGGCGGTCACGGTGGTGGTCACGGCGGCGGTCACGCCACCGACGACCACGGCGGTGATCACGGCGAAAAAGCGGCCCCCTCTGGCGCTCACCACTGACCCGAAGCGGAGCACACCGTGAAAGGCCTTACTTACGGCGCGGTCACTCGTGACATTTTGCGCCCGCTGTTCAAGCCCTCGGCCGCGTACTTCGGCCTGTTGGGGCTCTGCATCGCCATGCTGGCGGTGGGCGGCTACGCCTTCCTCTACCAGCTCCGTTGGGGTCTGGGCGTCGCTGGGTACCAGCCGCCGGTCTTCTGGGGCGTCTACATCACCACCTTCGTGTTCTGGGTCGGCATCGGCCACGCCGGCACGCTGATCTCGGCGGTGCTCTTCCTCTTCCGCAGCAAGTGGCGGACGGGCGTGTACCGGGCGTCCGAGGCCATGACCATCTTCGCGGTCATGAGCGCGGCGTTGTTCCCGGCGATTCACGTCGGCCGCGCCTGGAACGCCTATTGGCTGTTCCCCTACCCAAACCAGCGGCAGCTCTGGCAGAACTTCAAGAGCCCGCTGATGTGGGACGTCTTCGCCGTCTCGTCCTACTTTACGGTGTCGACGATCTTCTTCTACATCGGCCTCATCCCCGACATCGCGGCCGTTCGTGACCGCACCTCGGGCATGATCAAGAAGTTGTACTCCGCGATGGCCCTGGGCTGGCGCGGCACCGACCGCCAGTGGCGCCACTACATGGCCGCGTACGGCTTCTTCGCCGCCTTCGCGACCCCCCTGGTGCTCTCGGTGCACTCCGTCGTTTCTTGGGACTTCGCGATGGCCCAGACCGCCGGCTGGCACAGCACGCTGTTCCCGCCCTACTTCGTCGGCGGCGCCATCTTCTCGGGCTGCGCGATGGTCATCACGCTGCTCCTCCCGATGAGCGTGGCCTTCAAGTGGCAAGACTACATCAACGTGTGGCACTTCGAGCACCTGGCGAAGATGTGCATGTTGACCGGCTTCATCCTCACCTACGCCTACGGCATGGAGCACTACATTGCGTGGTACTCCGACAACCCGTACGAGTGGGGCATCTTCGTCGACCGCGCCACGGGCCAGTACGATTGGGTGTTCTGGACGATGGTCCTCTGCAACTGCACCATCCCGCTGTTGTGGTGGATCCCGGCCCTCCGGCGCAACTACATCAGCCTCTTCCTCATCTCGATCGTCATCAACATCGGCATGTGGTTCGAGCGGTACAACATCATCGCCTCGTCGCTGGCCCACCAGTTCGACCCGATGTCTTGGACCTACTACACCCCGACTTGGGTCGAGATGGCCATCATGGTCGGCAGCTTTGGCTGGTTCGGCATGTGGTTCGTCATGTTCATGAAGGTCATGCCGAGCGTGGCGGTGGCTGAGATCAAGGAGCTCATCCGTCCTCCCCTCAAGAGCGACGAGAAGGTGGCTGCGAAATGAGCAACATCATCTATGTCCCGCCGACTCCGGGCGCAGTGAAGAGCGTGTTCCCCCACCTTGACTGCTTGATCGAGGCGATCGATCAGCTCAAGAAGGCCGGTTACACCAACTTCTCGGTCACCTCGCCCCTGCCCCGCCACGAGATCGAAGAGCAGATCTACGAGGGCCGCCCCAGCCCTGTCCGCTGGTTCACGCTCTTCGGCGCGCTCTTTGGCGGCAGCTCGGGCTTCTTGGTGACCTCGCTGACCCACGCGAACTGGCCGATGATCATCCCGGCCGGCAAGCCGCTGGTCTCGGTCCCCGCCTTCATCGTGCTGACCTTCGAGGCCACCATCCTCTTTGGCAGCTTCTTCACCCTGTTCGGGCTCCTGTACCACTGCCGGTTGCCAGCGAACGACCTGCAGATTGAGCTGCAGGATCCCCGCTTCTCCGATGACGTCTTCGGACTCGTCGTCAACGGCCTGGGCGCGGCGGACTCCAAGAAGGTCCACCACATCCTCCGTGACGCCGGCGCCGCCGAGGTCAGCGGGATGGAGGACGACGAGCATGCGTAGCCCCCGCCTCACCGGCCTGCTGGTCGCGCTCGGCCTCGGCCTCGCCGCCCCCGCTGCGGCCGCCCCCTGGGACATCGACATGGTCGATGCCTACTACTACCGCGGCTACGAGTGGAAGATGATGGACGTGCCCGCGGGCGCGGTCAGCATCAACCGCTACGCCGCCAACTACGACCGGATGACCCCCGAGGGTAAGGCGCTGACCAACCCCTACCCGGTCGACGAGAAGCACATCGCCAAGGGCGAGCGGGCCTTCCAGAAGACCTGTCAGGCCTGCCACGGCGCGCAGGGTAAGGGCGGCAGCCCGGTGGCCGACCACAACCCGGCCGAGGGGCGGCACCGCTTCCCCATCATGCCGCCGCGGCTCTCGGGTGAGGGCGCGACCACGCCCACCCGCACCGATGGCTACCTCTACTTGACCATCCGGAACGGCGCGGCGCTGATGTCCGGCTACTCTCAGGCGCTCGACAACGACGAGATGTGGGCCATTGTCGCCTACATGCGTACGCTCGACGGCGCCCAGTACACCGGCAACTGAGCGGAGCGAGGAACACCCATGTCTGCGCACCACGTCGACTACGGCGCCAAAATCGCCAACGCTCCGCGCGCCATTCCCGGGCCGATCAAGAGCGTGGCTCTCGCGCTCCTGGTCATCGGGCTCGGCTCGGCGGCCTTCGGGGTCGCCACCGACCCCACCCGCACCGCGGGCGCCTTCATCACCAACTTCATGTACTTCATGGGCTTGTCGCAGGGCGCGCTGATGTTGGCGGTGGCCTCGGTCATCACCAAGGGCCGCTGGGCGCGCCCCATCAAGCGGATGGCCGAGGCCTTCAGCCTCATGACCATCCCCATGTACATCTTGTTGATGGGCTTCATGTCCTTCGTCGTGCTGACGAAGGCGCATGTCTACCCCTGGGCCTACGACCTCGAGTCGATGCCCGCGCACAAGCACACCTACTTCCAGCCCATGTTTGTGTTGGGTCGGCTCGGCGTGCTCAACGGCCTGCTCGTGGTGCTCAACATCCTGTTCGTGCGGGCCTCGGTCCGCTCCGACATGGGCGTGGCCAAGGAGCGCTTCGGTTGGGAGCCCACCGGCCTCGCGGCGATGATCGCCGGCATCGGCAACTGGAAGGGTGAGAAGGCCGAGGTCGAGGCGAGCCAGAAGTTCCAAGTGAACTTGGCCCCTCCCCTCGCGATGGTCTACGCGGTGGCCTTCTCGGTCATGGCCGTCGACGTGTCGATGAGCCTAGCGCCCCACTGGTACACCAACATGTTCTCGGCTTGGTACTTCATGTCGTCCTTCTGGACGGGCATCATCTGGCTGGGCATGCTCTCGCTGCTGTTCAAGAAGCAGCTGGGCCTCGACGCGGTTATTAAGCCGGCGATGTACCACGACCTTGGCAAGATGACCTTCGGCCTCACGATGTTCTGGGGCTACACCACCTTCGCCCAGTACCTGCCCATCTGGTACGGCAACATGACCGAAGAGATCGGGTACATCTTGCTCCGCACCGAGCTTGAGCCCTGGTCGACCGTCACCAAGGCCGTGTTCATGATGTGCTTCGTGATGCCCTTCGCGATGCTCACCAGCCGCGGCCTCAAGAAGACCCCGACCGCCTACCTGATGGTCACCTTCCTGCTCGCCTCGGGCATCTGGCTGGAGCGCTTCTTGGTCAACATGCCCGGCGTGTGGATGAAAGAGACGCTGCCCCTCGGCGTGCCCGAGCTCGGCATGGCCGCGGGCTTCATCGGCCTCCTCATCCTCACGGTGTGGAGCTTCATGACCAGCGCGCCCCCGCTCGTGTTCACCGACCCCTTCCTCCAGGCCGACCCCGACCACGTGCACGTGCTCCCCAAGAGCCAGCAGCACGCCCACGGTCACTGAGCGAAGGCCGGCCCCTCGACCCACGGTTGGGGGCTGATGCCAAGCTTCACGGGCGCTCCTTCGGGGGCGCCCGTCGCCGTTTTGGAGCCACGATCCGCTGCGTTCGGCCATCGCAACATCTGGGCGCCGACGGTCCCCGTCCGCGCTCGCCCGGGGCCCCGGTCGGGGCGCCGGGGCATCCGCCCCGGGCTCCCCGACCGCCCGGGCTCGGTCGCTCCGCGACCGCGGCTGCGCCGCGCGCTCCCGTCGACCGGGCGCGGCGCGAGGCGGCCGAAGCGCGCCTCTCCCCTCCCCTCCCCAAGCGCGGCTGAACTGGGCCGACCCCTCAGATCGCCTGCGAGCGGGCCAGCCCCTCGGCGTACTCGGGGTTGCGCGGGTCCAGCTCTTGGGCCTTGGCGAAGCAGGCCACTGCCTCGCGGCGGTCGTGGCGCATGATGGCCATCTCGCCCTTCCGGCCGAGCAGCTCAGCGGACTGCTCGATCATGAAGGCCTCGAGGATGCTCTTGCGGTACTCGCGGCGTTTGGGGCCGTCCTTCAGCACCGCCGTGGCGTGGCGGATGCGCTCGTTGATCTTGACCAGGTCCTCCATCAGCTCGGCGGGCAGGTCCTTGAACGCGCTGGGCGCGTACTCGGCGGTCACCTTGGCCACCGCGGCGTCGATCTCGTCCTGCAGCGAGATCCAGTGCACCTCGAGCACGTCGAACTCGGTGCAGCGCGCGAGCTGCCGCTTCTTCTTCGCGATGACCTCGGCGGCGCGCGCCAGGTACCCGGCGCGGCTCTCGCCCCCATCGTACTGGAGCACCTTCAGCTCATCGAGCGCGTAGATCATGCACGCGGTCGCCGCCCGCGAGATCGGCGAGACCGAGAAGACCTCGCGCAGCCGCAGGTTGGTCTCATCGATGATGCTGACCAACTTCCGCTCGACCTCGCTCAGCTTGACGTCGTGCAGCAGCCGGCGCGCCTCGGGGTGCAGCCCCACATAGGCGTTGATGTTTGGCTTGAAGTGGGCGGCGAGCTCCTCGCTGCGAAGCTCCTTGGCTTTGGCCGAGCTGCGCCGGAACAGCAGGTTGGGGATGCGCAGCCCAGGCGGCAAGAAGGGCTCGGGGAGCGCCGGCAGGTCGTGGAAGGTGAAGGTCCCCTCCCCCATCGCGAGCAGCTGGGTGAACAGGTACTCGACCTGCTTGCCCAGCACCATGATGAGCTGCGGGTAGCTCATCACGCCCATCTCGATGAAGGCTTCGCCTTGGCGGCAGCCCCGGGCGCGCATGAGCTCCAAGCTTTGGCGCAGCTGCGCCTCGGTGATCTGCTGTGCGCGCAGCAGGAGCACGCCGAGCACCTCGGTCTCGACCATCGGGTCGGTGCGGAAGCCCACCGGGCCACCCTTGTCCCAAAAGCCGGTCCGCACGCGGCCATCGGCGCCCCGGGCGGTGAACAGGCCGGTCGCCCGGTCCACGGCGAGGGTGACCAGGGCGTCTTGCAGCTCGAGGCCGCCCAAAGCGCCGCTCAGGCGGGGGCTGACCGCGCGCAGGTCGGGGATGAGGAAGCCGCGAGGGCGGGCCCCTGCAGCCTGGGGCGCCGCCGCCGCAGGAGCCGCGGGCGCGGCGTCACCATCCGCGAGATCATCGACCAGCTCATCATCCCCGCGGTCATCGTCCTCCACCAGCTCGTCGTCCACCAGCTCGTCGTCCACCAGCTCGTCGTCCAGCCCTCCCCCGCCCTCATCGAGAGAGGCGCTCTCCAGGCCGTTCTCGCCGCGGTGGGGGCCATCGTCGACCGCCGCGCTCAGGGCCTCGACCGCCTCGCGCAGCGCTTGGTTCTCGTCCTCAAGCTCGGCGAGCCGCTCCTCCAGCGCCTGGGTGTCGACCGCAGGCGCGGGTGCGGTGAGCTGGCCGCTCTCCTGCAGCCAGGCCCGCACCTCGTCGATGGCCGAGAAGAGGCGTTGAAAGCCCGCGCCCGCCTCGCTCTGCAGGTCAGGCAAGCGCAGGGCCAGCCCGCCTTCGGGCGTCCGGCTGACCACCTGGGCGGTGATCGGCCCGACCCGCCCGACCAGGGGCAGCTGCAGGTCGAGCTTCAGCGGGTTCACCGGCTCGTCGGTGACCGCTTCGGGCGGCAAGAGCAAGAAGCCCTCGCGCAGCGGCCCCTCGTGGTCGGAGACGAAGTGCGCGATGCTGGTGTAGCTGTGCGTGGCGCGGCGCATGGGCATGGGGGGCCGACCTCCGCGCGCATCCTAAGCCGCGGCGCGGCGTCGTCGGTTGATCAACGGCGGCTTGCGCGGACCGCGCGGGCTTCGCGCTGTCACCGATCCGAGCCCGAGCCCACGCTGTCCGGCGCGGGCCCGCGCGTTAGCCCGCCGCGATCCCGCCGGCGCACCTCGCGCCCGAGGGGGCCCTGCGATCTTGGGTCGGGGCCCAACCTCCGCGCGGAGCATACGGCCACCGCACTCGTGGCTGGCGCTCCGCACCCTGCTTGGATTTGGGCGACGCGCCCGGAAGGAGCCAACGTGGCTGGTAAGTACGATACCTCTGAGTTCCGCAACGGCCTGAAGGTCGAGATCGACGGTCAGCCCTACGTGATGGTGTACTTCCAGTTCGTCAAGCCCGGCAAGGGCACCGCGTTCACCCGCACCAAGCTCAAGAACATGATCACGGGCTCGGTCATCGACCCGACCTACCGCACCGGCGAGCAGGTGGACGTGGCCGAGGTTGACGAGATCGAGATGCAGTACCTGTACGCCGACGGCGACAACCACTGGTTCATGAACCCCGAGAACGGCGATCAGGTGCCGGTTCCCAGCAAGGCCATCGAAGATCAGAGCCAGTACTTCATCAACGACATCATGGTGAAGATCCTGTTCTTCAAGGGCAAGGCCATCAACGTCGACCTGCCCAACTTTATCGAGGACGTGATCACCTACACCGAGCCCAGCGTGAAGGGGAACACCGCCACCGGCGCCACCAAGCAGGCCACCCTCGCCTGCGGCGCCACCGTGCAGGTGCCGCTCTTCATCGAGAACGGCGAGTGCATCAAGGTCGACACCCGGACCGCCGAGTACGTCGCCCGCGTCAAGAAGTAAAGACAGGGATGGAGCCCGCGCTCCTGCGCGCGCGCGCGCGCTGCCTCTCGGCCCTCCGCCGCTGGTTTGACGCGGAGGGCTACCTCGAGGTCCACACGCCCTGCTTGGTCCCCTCCCCCGCGTTGGAGGAGAACCTTGAAGCGGTGCGTGTGGGGCGCATGTTCCTCCACACCAGCCCTGAGTTCGCGATGAAGCGTGTGCTGGCCGCTGGTCTGCACCGCATCTACCAGCTCGGCCCCTGCTTCCGTGAAGAAGAGCAGGGCGTGCACCACAGCCGCGAGTTCACGCTGCTCGAGTGGTACCGCGCCAACGCGGGCACCGCTGACCTGATGGACGAGGTCGAGGCGCTGGTCCAGGCCTGCGCTGCGGCGCTGGGCGCGCCGCTCCCGCGCTTCGCCCGGGTGGCCGTCCGCGACCTCATTGACCCCACGCTCGACCCCGAGCGGTGGTTTTACACCTGGGTTCACGAGGTTGAGCCGCGCCTCGGCGCGCCCACCATCGTGCACGGCTACCCGGCCTGGGCGGCGGCCCTCGCCACGGTCCGCGGCGCCGAAGCCGACCGCTTTGAGGTCTACCTCGGCGGCCTCGAGCTCGCGAACGCCTTCGCTGAAGAAGGTGACGCCAACGTCATTCGCGCGCGTTTTGCCGCATCTGGTGAGGCCCGCCGCGCCGCCGGGCGCGACCCCCACCCGGTCGACGAGCGCCTGCTCGCCGCCCTGCCCCACATGCCCCGCTGCGCCGGCATCGCGCTCGGGGTCGACCGGCTGGTCATGGCGCTCACCGGCGCCGCAGACATCGCCGACGTCCAGGTCCGCTGAGGGCCAAGGAGCACCCATGCACCTCACTGGCAAGGTCGCGATCATCACCGGCGGCGCCCGCGGCATCGGCGAGGCCATCACCCGCGAGCTCGCCGCCGCTGGCGCCCGCGTGGTCATCAATTACGCCCGCAGCGCTGCGGCGGCCGAGGCCCTGGCCGCCGAGCTCGGCGGCGTTGCCGTCGAGGCCGATGTCTCCACCCCGGCCGGGGCCAAGGCGCTGGTCGACGCGGCGCGCGCGCTGGGCTCGATTGACGTGCTGGTCAACAACGCCGGCATCACCAAGGACGGCCTCATGCTGCGCATGTCCGACGAGGACTGGCGCGGCGTGATGGACCTGAACCTCGACGGCGTGTTCCGCATGTGCCGCGACGTCTCCGCGGTGATGCTCAGCCAGCGCCGCGGCAGCATCATCAACATCACCTCGCTCAGCGGAGTGCGGGGCAACGCCGGCCAGGCCAACTACGCGGCGTCCAAGGCGGCGGTCGCGGCCCTCTCTCGCTCCTTGGCCAAGGAGCTCGCGAAGCGCAACATCCGCGTCAACTGCGTCGCGCCTGGCTTCATCGACACCGACATGGTCCGCGCGATGGACCCCCGCATCGTCGAGGGGGTCACCCAGGCGGTGCCGATGCGGCGGCTCGGCAAGGCCAGCGAGGTCGCCAAGGTGGTGCGCTTCTTGGCCTCGGACGACGCCTCGTACGTGACCGGCCAAGAGTGGCTGGTGGACGGCGGCCTCGGGGTTTGAACGCCCAACGCGGTCGTCTGCGGCACCAAACAGCTCTGCCCGGGTCGGACGACAAGACCGTCTGACCCGGGCGACCTGTTTGACAGCGGGTGCCCCGCTGACTCAGCCGGTGAGGATGCGCTCCAGCTCGACGCGCTGCGCGGCATCGAGCTGCCATGTGATGCCCATGCCCGCCGCTTGGTCAGGCGGCAGGCGGCTCATGCCTTGGCTCGTCCAGCTGACCACGCCCGGGATGACCAGGGGCCTGCGCAGCCCCGGCGCCCGCACCTCGATGAGGCAGCTGCGGCCGAGCCGGAGCGGCGCGCCGGTCTTGATGAAGCAGCCGTTCTTGGAGAGGTTTTCGCGGTACTCCCGCAGCATCGCGTCGTGGCGGCGGTACTCGACCCGGAGCCGGGCCGCGCCGGCCCGGGTCGGCCCGGGATCGGTGGCCTCGTCGTCGACGTCCTCCTCCTCATCCAGGCTGAGGCCGAAGGACGCCTCGGTCAGCTCCGCGGCCCCCGCGCCTTGCCGGCTGAACTGCACCAGATCGTCATCGGGGATGTCGTCGTAGTCGACGTCCCCGTCCTCGGCCCCGCCCGCGGCGATCGGCGCGTCGGCGTCGGCGTTGCCCGCCGGGCGCAGCTCGGCGCTCGCGCTCGTGACGAGCTCGATGTCCGAGTCCTCGTCTTCAAAGTCGCTGAGCGCGAGCGCGCCGCGGTCGAAGATGTCGGTCCCAGCCTGCGGGCTGGACCCCGCGGGCGCCCGGAAGGGCGCGAAGCCCGCGCCTGCCCCGCGCTGCGCAGGGGGCGCCGCGGGGGCGGCCGGCTCCTCCAGCGCGTCGAGCATGGCCTTCAGGTCGTCATCGACGTCGGTCAGGCTGCTCAAGAAGTCGTCCACCCCCGCCTCACCGTGGCCAGTGGGGGTCTCGGTCAGGCCCAAGGTCGGCGTCGGGTCGCTGGTGTCGAAGGCATCGAGGCCGGCCAGCTCCTGCTCCTCTTCCTCCTCCTCCTCGGGCAGCGCGAAGGTCTCGGGCTCTTCGGCGGCGCTGGTGGTGAAGGGATCGTGGAGGGGCTCCATCGGCAGATCAGCGAAGGGGTCGTCGTCCCCCCAGCTCAGCCCGCCCGTCGAAGGCGCGGCCGGAGCCGAGGGCGGTGGCGCTGCCGGCTTGGGCGCGGGCGGGGCCACCTCGAGGTCCTCATCCTCGAAGGCGAAGACCTCGCCCAGCTCGTCCTGCGCGGCGGCTGCGCCACTCCCCGCTGCGGCCCCGAAGGGGTCTGCGCCGTCGTGGGACCCCAGCGCGCCCCCCGAGCCCGCCGCGGCCTCGTCGAAGGGGCCGTCGTCGAAGGGATTGTCGCCGAAGGGGCTGTCCTCGAAGGGGTTGTCTTTGAACGGAGCGTCGGCGAATGGGTCGTTGGCGAAGGGCGCGCCCGTAGGCGACGGCGCCGCCGCGCCGCCGAGGCTCGGCCCGCCGCCAAAACTCGGCCCGCCGCCAAAACTCGGCCCGCCCCCCAAGCTCACCCCGCCGCTCAGCTCCTCGAGGGCGTCCACCTCGCTCAACGGCAGATCCTCGATGACCTCCGCGTCCAGCGGGAGGTCGAGCGCGGGCGGCGGCTCTGGCCACGCCTCACCGCTGACGTCGTCCATGGTCAAGGGGCCCAGATCGAGCCCCGCGCCCATGTTCAGCCCGGCCGGCTCCAGATCCACGCCGCTCGCGGACGCGGTCGGCGCCGGCACCGCTGGCGCCACAACGACCGGCGCCGCCGCGACCGGCGCCGCTGGGCGGGTCGCCGGTGTCACCGAGGCGGTCGCGGCCTCTTTCTTTTTGCCGCCACCAAAGAGGCGGCTCAACAGGCCGCCTTGACGGGGGGCCTCCGCCGTCGGCGCGGGCGCGACAGGCTGCACGTCCCCCTCGACGTCGACACCCACACCGCCACCCTTGGCGAACTCCGCGTAGTTTCGGATGGTGATGCGCTTCTTTTCGCCCGATCCAGGCTCCACCGCGGCGACATGGAGCATGCCGTTCATGTCCAGCCGGAAGGTGACCTCGACCTTGGTTTGCATCCGCGCCGCGGGGGTCAGCCCGGTCATCACGAACTCGCCGAGGAACTCATTGTCGGCCGCCGCGCCCCGCTCTCCCTGGCGCACCGTGACCTTGACCGTGTCTTGCCCATCCTTGTTGGTGTAGAAGGTCTTGGTAGCCTGGGTGGGCACCTGCGAGTTCCGCTTGATGATCGGCTCGAATTTGCCGCCGACGATGTCAATGCCCAAGTCAAATGGCGTCACGTCCAGCAACACCGCGTGGGCTGTGCCCGCCGGCGGCGCCGCCGTCAGCGCGTTGGCGTGCACCGCAGCGCCGATGGCCACGACCTCCTCGGGGTGTACGGTGCGGCTCGGCTCCTTCTGAAAAAGGGAGCCGATGGCCTCGCGTACCCGCGGCATCCGGGTCTGGCCGCCGACCAAGATGACCTCGTCCACCTGATTGATGCGGAGGTTCGCGTCCCGCACCGCGGCTTTGGTGATCTCCAGGGTCTTTTGGATGAGGTCCTCGACCATGCCCTCGAGCGCCAGCCGGGTCAGCGAGGTCTCGAGGTTGTCGGCCATCGTGACCCGGGGGATCAGGATGGACGTGCGGTCGGTGAATGAGAGCTCACACTTCGCGCGTTCGCCCGCGTCCTTGAGGCGCTGCAGCGCGGCGCTGTCGCGGCGAAGGTCCACCCCGGTGTCGCTGGCGAATTGGTCCGCGAGGTGCTCCACCACGCGCTGATCGAAGTCCTCCCCACCGAGGTGGGTCTCGCCGCTGGTCGACAGCACCTCGTACACGCCGTGGCTGAGCCGCAGCACCGAGACGTCGAAGGTGCCGCCCCCAAGGTCATAGACGACGATGGTGCGGTCGACGTCGCGCCGGTGCCCATAAGCGAGGGCGGCGGCGGTGGGCTCGTTGAGCAGGCGCTCGCAGCGCAGGCCTGCGCGCTGAGCGGCCTCGAAGGTCGCCGTGCGCTGGGCATGGTTGAAGTAGGCGGGGACGGTGATGACGGCCTCGTCGACCGGCTCGCCGAGGGTGCGCTCGGCGGTGGTCTTGGCCACATCAAGGATCAGCGCGCTGATCTCGACTGGGGTGTACCACATGTCCCCCATCTTGACCTTGCAGGTGCCGTCTTCGGCCTCGGCGATGGGGTAGCCGACGAGGCGCTTGATCGCCTGAACCTCAGGGCTATCAAAACGCCGCCCCATCAGTCGCTTGACCGCGTAGACCGTCCGGTCGGGCCGCGTGACGATGAGGTTCTTCGCCGCCTGCCCCACCACGAAGCTCGCCTCGCCGTTCTTGCTCGGCTTGAGCGAGACGCAGGAGGGGAGCACCTTGTAGCCCTTCTCGTCCTCAAGCACGCGGGGGCGGCCATCCACGAGCACCGCCACCGCCGTGTTCGTGGTGCCCAGGTCGATGCCGATGGCCTTACCCATGCCGATGCTCCCTGCCGCGTCGCGAGGTGACCGCGCGGCCCTGGTCGGCCCCGTCGGGTCCAGCTTGACCGTCCCGGCGGCTCGGCGGCGCACCCAAACAGGCCCGTCCGCGCCCGACCGCGAGGGCTGCGCGGCGCGAAGCATAGCAACGGCGGAGCGGAGCCTACGCCCCCTCACATTGCTCCGATTGATCGCCAGCTTACGAGGGTGTGGCAATCTCGGGTCGGGGCGCCGACGGTGCGCGCGCCGAAACCTCGCTCAGGAGTGCGCCGATGGGACCGCAGACAATCCCGGCGCGCACATCAGACGAATCCGTTTGGTCGTCAGGACGAATATGTCGACCATCTCAGACGAGTGCGTTGCTCCGCTCGTCCCCGCCGAACAAGGGCAGCTGGACGGTCTCTGGCTCGGACGCCCAGACGATCGGCCACTGGCCATCTAGGCAGCCCGCACAGACGGTGCCCCGACCGTGAAGCACGGCCGCCAGCCCCGCCCGGCTCAGCGCCCCCGGCTCCTCGCGGCGCGGGTCGGCCTCGGGCCCGGGCGGCGCAGCACTGGGCGCAGCGCGGTAGGGGCAAGGCGCCGGATTTGACGGAACACTCCACCGAACCTCGACCTGCGCGGCCCCGGCCCGTCGCAGCGCGGCGATCCCCGGCTCCACCTCGGTCAGGCCGCTGGCGACCAGCGCCACGCGCGCCCCGCCCACCGCGGCCGGCAGGGCGTACCAGTCGCCTGCCTCGGCGATCAGCCCGTGCACGCAAGGGCGGGCCAGGACGGCGGCGAAGCCCTCGGCCGCGGCGTCGTCGTCTGGCGTAAGGGGGACGACGAGATCGACGATCGCAGGCTGCTCTTCGGCGAGTCGACTGCCGGCCAGCATGCGGGCCTGGGCCACCTCGGGGCCGTCGGGCCGCGCCCACCGCAAGCGATCAAGCCCGCAGGGGCGGGGCTGCGCCGCCGGCCAAGCCCGCGCCTTGGACAAGCCGTCCGCGCCGACGATCACCACCTCCCCAGGCTCGATCTCCCGCAGGACCTCGAGGCCCATCGCCAGCAGCGCGCCCGGATCGGTGGCGAGGCCCCAGCCGCCGGCCCGCTGCCCCAGCCACAGACCCCAGAGACCGACGGGGTCACGGGCCGCGATCAGCCGGTCGTCGCCGATCACCACCGTGGTGAAGGCGCCGGTCATCTGGTAGAGCGCGTCGACCACCCGGGAGCTCAAGGAGCTTTGGCGAGAGGCCGCCACCAAGTGGAGGAGGAGCTCGGCGTCATCCTCGGCGCGGAGCACAGCCCCCCGCGCGAGGATCTGCTCGCGCAGGCGATCCCCATCTCGGGCCGCGCCACACCATACGACCGTCAGGCTCCCCCCGCGCAGGCGCCCGGTCGCCGCGGCCGCGCCGACCTGCCCCAAAAGGCCCACGCCGCGCGGCTCGCCGAGCGGGGCGCAGATCGGCCCGCGGCGGGCCATCGCCCGCAGCCCCCGCTCCAAGGTCGGGGCCAGCTCACGCCCACCCCACAGCGCGGCGAGACCGCCCGGTCCCCCGCGTCCGCTGCCCGCGGGCTCCCCGCGCGGCGAACCTGCCCGTCCCAACGACATCGTCCCTTCCCTGGCCGGCCGCGCGACCCTCAGTCCGCTCCTATGTGGCCGCCGGCGACCCCGGCCAGTGGCGGCGCAGCCGCTGCTGCAGGTGCTGCGAAGGTGCTGTCTGGTGGGGCGATCTCGCGAACGACCGCCACAATTCGCGCCGTCCGCGTAAGCGCGCTGCCGAGGGGCGCTGCCCATGGCGGGTCGCGTGCCCGGGCCAGCGCCGCCCGGGCGAGGCGCGCTGCCTCGGCGCCAAGGTCGTCCAAGGGGTCGGCGGCCAGCGGATCGGCGCCCAGCGCGTCGTAGTGGGGGCGCCAGTCGGTGGTGGGGGCGAAGAAGCGCCGGAGCCCCACGCGGTCGGCCAGCGCCGCCTGCAGGCGGTGGCAGGCGAACTCGCGCACGAGGTGCCGGCTGTCGACGTTCTCTAAGCCCCAGTCGGGGAGGAGCAGCCCGCCGGGCGCTTCGACCAGCGCATGGCAGATCTCGTGGAGGATGAGCTGCGCCACGCTGTCATCGGCGTCCATGCCCGCATCATCGCTGATCCGGAGGGTGCCCCGCCCATCCCACGAAGCGTAGACCTCGGCGCTGCGCTCCACGCGCCAACCGAGGGCCTCCGCGCAGCTGCGCCACACGAGGCTCAGGGGATCTTCGTAGCAAGCGTCCACGCGCCGCGGCGGCGGCGGGTCGGAGAGGCCCAAAATTGGTCCTCGCAATTGCATGGAATTCCCCCCGCAGGTCGCCTGTGCGTGGATCAAGCTGGCAGCGCGAGAGGTAGCCCGGCCCGCTGTTCTCAACATGTGGACAAGCCCGCTCAGGCCGGCCCAGTCAGCGTCGCGCAAAACAGCCCCTCAGGGTGTACCATCACCACCCAAGCCTTCCGCAGCCCAAACAGTCGTGTCGCTGCGCTGCATCACCTCCCCAACGCCACGCACCCCCGCCCAGGAGCCCCCATGCGCCCCCCGACGCTCCTCCTCCCCCTGCTCCTGACCCTCGTCGCCGCTGGGTGCACCGGCACCACGCCCGACGACGACGGCGGCACCGACGCTGACGCTGACGGCCACACCGCTGACGTCGACTGCGACGACAACGACTCCCGCGTGCATCCAGGCGCCGACGAGGTCTGCGATGGCGTCGACAATGACTGTGACGGCGCCGTCGACCCGGGTCTGACGATCAGCGCCTTCACCGACGGGGATGGTGATGGCTTCGGCGCCGCCGGCAGCGCGGTCGAGGTCTGCGGCCTGGGTGCCGGCCTCGTCGACAACGACGCCGACTGCGATGACAGCAGCGCCGCCGCCGCGCCGGGCCTCACCGAGGTCTGCGACGGGCTCGACAACGACTGCGACGCGATCATCGACAACGGCCTCACCTCGCCCTTCTGGCCCGACGCCGACGGTGACGGCTTCGGTGACAGCGCCGCTGCGGTGGTTGAGGCCTGCGACCCGGGCCCCGGCTTCGCCGACAACAACCTCGACTGCAACGACCTGACCGATGTCAGCAACCCCGGCGCGGTCGAGGTCTGCGACGCCGAAGACAACAACTGCGACGGCGTGGTCGACGAAGGGCTGACCGCCACCTGGCACATCGACGCCGACGCCGACGGCTTTGGCGACCCGGCCACCGCCTCGGTCACCTGCGCCCCCGCACCCGAGGCGGTGCTCGACGGCACCGACTGCAACGACGCCGACGTGCTGATCAACCCGGCGGTGCTCGAGGTCTGCGGCGGCGCCGACGAGGACTGCAACGGCCTCATCGACGACGTCGACAGCGACGGCGACGGCCAAGCGCCGCTCGGCTGCGCGGCCGGCACCGACTGCGATGACGCGCGGGCCGACGCCTACGCCGGCGCGCCCGAGCTCTGGTACGACGGCGTTGACCAGGACTGCTTGGGCGGCAACGACTACGACGCCGATCTCGACGGCTTTGACTCGGACCTCCACGGCGGCCTCGACTGCGACGACAGCTCGGCGCTCGCCCGCCCGGGCGAGGTTGAGGTCTGCGGCGACGGCTATGACAACGACTGCGACGGCACGGTGGGCACCTGCGGGATGTCCGGCGACTACCTCGCGGCCGACGCTGATCTCACGATGCTCGGCGAGGCCGCGGGCGACACGGCTGCGCAGGGTGACCCTGGCGTGGCCGGCGTCGGCGACCTCAACGGCGACGGCATCGCCGACATCGCGGTGAGCGCGATGCGCAACGACAACATCGCGGTGGACGCAGGCGCCGTCTACATCCTGCTCGGTGCGACGGGGCACGGCGGGGTCGAGAGCCTCGCCCTCGCCGACGCCAAGCTGACCGGCGAGGCGGCGAACGACTTCGCCGGCCGCTCGCTCGCCGGCGGTGACCTCGACGGCGACGGCTTCGACGACCTCGTGCTCAGCGCGCAGAACGAGTCGACCGCCGGGGCCAACGCGGGCGCCGCCTACATCATCCCCGGCCCGATCTCCGGCGGCGGCAGCGTCGGCCTGGGCGGCTTGGCGATCGCCCGCTTGACCGGCGCGGCCGCAGACGACCTGCTCGCCGATGTGAGCGTGGCAGGCGACGTCAACGGCGACGGGGTCGATGACCTCTTGCTGGGCGCGCAGTTCGCCGACAGCGGCGCCTTCGCCAACAATGGCGCCGCCTACCTGTTCTTCGGCCCGGTGAGCGGCGACCTCAGCGTCAGCGTCGCCGACGCCACCCTGCGCGGCGCGGCCGGCGCGGTCGAGGCCGGCTCTGCGCTCGCGGGCGCCGGTGACCTGAACGGCGACGGCTTCGCTGACCTGCTCATCGGCTCGCGCAACAGCAGCCGCGGCGCGGCCAACGGCGGGGCGGTGAACGTGGTGCTCGGCCCGGTGAGCGGCGAGGTCGACTTGGGCCTGTCCGCCGCGATCTACACGGCCATCGGCGCGGGGGATGACCTCGGCGGCGGCGCGAGCGTGACCTCGGCCGGCGACATGGACGGCGACGGCTACCCCGAGATCGCCTTTGGAGCGCGCAACAACGACGCGGCGGGCACCAACGCCGGCGCGGTGTACATCGTGCGCGGCCCGGTCCCGGCGGGCGTGTGGTCGGCCAGCGCCGCTGACGCCATCTTGCTTGGGCAGGCGGCCCGCGACCTCACCGGCGACTCTGTCGCTGGTGCGGGCGACGTGGATGGCGACGGCCTCGACGATCTGCTCATCGGCTCGGGCTATAACGACGCCGGCGCGGCCGACGCCGGCGCGGCCTACCTGATCGCGGGCTGGACGGCCGGAACCCGCAACCTCACTGTCGCGGCGGGCGCCCGCTTCTTGCCTGGCGCCGCCGGTGACCGCGTGCGGACCAAGGGCGCCGGCGACTTCAACGATGACGGCTACAACGACATCCTGATGGGCGCGCAGAACAACTCGACCGTGGGGGCCACCGCGGGGGCGGCCTACCTGTTCTACGGCGAGGGCCTCTGAGCCCCATCGACGGGCCCGCTTCCGTTCGCCCGCGCCCCGGGTAGAGGATGGGGGAGCCATCCGGGCTCCCCCGCACAGGGAAGTGCCGGAGCGGTCGGTGGAGCACGCGCTGCAGCAGGGGCCCCGCGAGGGCGAGGGTCCAGACCTGCCCGAGGCCGACAGCGGGGGCCCCCCGCCGCTCGGCTTTGGGCGCTGCCACCCGCCGTTGGGCCCTCTGCTGTCGCGCATCGGGGGCACGCCGCTGGTGCCTCTCCACCGGCTCAGCGCGGGGCTCCTCCGCCCTGGGGTTGAGCTGTGGGCCAAGCTCGAGGGCTTCAACCCCGGCGGCTCGGTGAAGGATCGCGCCGCCCTCCACATGGTGCTTGAGGCCGAGCGATCCGGGCGACTGCGCCCCGGCATGACCATCCTCGACAGCAGCAGCGGGAACACCGGGATCGCCTACGGTCTCGTCGGCGCGGCGCGCGGCTACGCGGTGCGCCTCTGCCTGCCCGCGAACGCGAACCGCGAGCGCAAGGCGCTGCTCTCGGCCTTGGGCGTCGAGGTCATCGAGACCGACCCGCTCGAGGGCAGCGACGGCGCGATCCGCGAGGCCCGGCGCCTCGCCGCGGCCGACCCCAACGCGGTCTACCTCGACCAGTACAGCAACCCGGCGAACTGGGGCGCGCATGTCCGCACCACGGGGCCCGAGATTTGGGCCGCGCTCGGCGCGCGCCTGACCCACTTCGTCGCCGGCCTCGGCACCAGCGGCACCTTCACCGGCACGAGCCGCTTCTTGCGCAGCGTGCACCCCGCGGTGCGCTGCGTGGCCGTCCAGCCCGATGGCCCCTTTCACGGCCTCGAGGGCCTCAAGCACATGGAGTCATCGATCCAGCCGGCCTTTTGGGACCCGGCCTCGGCCGACGCGCAGCTCTTCGCCCCCACTGAGGCGAGCCTCGCCCTGCTCCGGCGCCTCGGGCGCGAAGAGGGCGTGCTGGTCGGCCCGAGCGCGGGCGCGGCCCTCTGGGGCGCCCTCGAGGTTGCCCAGCAGCTCGATCAGGGCGTGGTGGTCACCATCTTCCCCGACGGCGCCGAGCGGTACCTCAGCGACGCCCACCTCTGGGGGCGCGCGGGCCGATGAGCAGCCTCACGCGGCGACCCCCCACCGACAGCGGCACCCGCCTGCGCATCGAAGCCGACGCGCTAGCGCGCCTTCACGCGCACGTGGTCGAGGGCTACCCGCACGAGGTGGTCGGCGTGCTCGCTGGGCACGCCGCCGACGCGACGGTCAGGCGGGCAGCGCCCCTCCGGAACGAGGCCGAGCTCGACCCTGCGCGGCGCTTCGTGGTCAGCGGGCTCAGGCTCGCCCGGACCGAAGCGGCCCTCGAAGCCGAAGGGTTGGACGTGCTCGGCTACTACCACAGCCACCCGGATCATCCCGCGTCTTGGTCCGACGCCGACCGCGACCAAGCCCTCCCCGACCGCTCCTATGTCATCGTGTCGGTGGTCGGCCCCGCTCCGCAGGTCGTCGAGACCACCGCGTGGCGCCTGTCCGACGACCGCGCCGCCATGCTCGCCGAGGCCCTTGAGCGCCTCCCCGCCGACCCTCGCTGTTGTTGAGGTGCCGCGCTTTTGGGCGCGGGCGTCAAGCGGGAGCCGGGATCGGGACCGTCAAGACGTCCGCGTCTGAAGCATCAGACACAACGACGCTCTTGTCGCTCCCACCAAACAGCGGCGTCTTGCCGCAACCGAGGCCATCCATGCCCGTGCAGATCCACATCCCCAGCGCGCTCCGCGCATTCACAGACAAGAAGCCCACCGTCGAGGTCGACGGGGCTGACGTCGCCGCCGCTCTCCACGCCTTGACCACGACCCACCCGGGGCTCGCTCGCCACCTGCGCGACGAGCAAGGCAAGCTGCGCAGCTTCGTGAACGTGTACCTGGGCGAAGACGACGTCCGGCACCTGCCGCAGGGCGACGCGACCCCGCTGCGCGCGGGTGACGCGCTCACCATCGTCCCGAGCATCGCCGGCGGTGCATTTTGAGCGCCGCCGCTGGGCCCGAAGCGCTCGAAGCGCTGCCGGCGCTTGATCACGACGACATCGCCCGCTACTCGCGGCACCTCATCCTCGACGAGGTGGGGGTCGACGGCCAGCGCCGGCTCAAAGGCGGGAGCGTGCTCTGCGTGGGCACCGGCGGCCTCGGCTCACCGCTGCTGATGTACCTCGCCGCCGCCGGCGTCGGCCGCATCGGCATCGTCGACTTTGACGTGGTGGACGCGAGCAACCTCCAGCGCCAGATCATCCACGGCACCGCCGCGATCGGCCGGCCCAAGCTCGAGAGCGCCCGGCAGCGCATCCTCGACATCAACCCGCGCTGCGTGGTCGACCTCTACCCCGTGGCGCTGACCAGCGAAAACGCGCTCGAGATCCTCCGGCCCTACGATGTGGTGGTCGACGGGACGGACAATTTTCCGACCCGCTACCTGGTCAACGACGCGTGCGTGCTGTTGGGCAAGCCCAATGTGTACGGCTCCATCTTCAAGTTTGAAGGGCAAGCTTCGGTCTTCAACTACCAAGGTGGGCCGCAGTACCGCGACCTGTACCCAGAGCCCCCGCCGCCCGGCCTCGTCCCCTCCTGTGCCGAAGGTGGCGTGCTTGGCGTGCTCCCCGGCGTCATCGGCTGCATCCAGGCCACCGAGACGATCAAGATCCTCCTCGGTCAGGGGACGAGCCTCTCGGGCCGGCTCCTCCTCTATGACGCCTTGCACATGCGCTTTCGCGAGCTCAAGCTCCGCCGCGACCCCACACTCCAGCCGCCCACCCAGCTCATCGACTACCAAGAGTTCTGCGGTGTGCCCAAACCGAGCGCCGAAGCTCCACCGGAGGGCTTCGCGCGACTGTCCGCGGCTGAGGTGGTGGAGCGCCGGGCGGCGGGCTGGCAGCCGCTGTGGATCGACGTCCGAAAGGCCCATGAGTGGGAGATTGTGAAGCTCACCGCCGCCGACCGCTTCGTCCCGCACGAAGACCTTATCGAGAAAGGTCTCCCAGGCGTCGATCTCGGTCAGCCCATCCTGCTGCAGTGCAAGTCGGGCGCCCGCAGCGCCAAGGCCGCCGCGGCCCTCGCCGCGCGCGGCTTCACCCACGTCTACAACCTCGAGGGCGGGATCTTGGGCTGGATCGGCGCGGTGGAGCCAGGCCTGCCGACCTACTGAGCGGGCGGCCGCCTGCCCGGCGCGCTACCGGTCGGCATGGAGAGCGCCCTCCCCTGCCGCAGCGGCTGCGCGGCCTGCTGCATCGCCCCGAGCATCAGCTCGCCCATCCCCGGCATGCCCGCGGGCAAACCGGCGGGTGTGCCCTGCGTGCAGCTGCGCCCCGACCGTAGCTGCGCCCTATTCGGCTCCCCCGAGCGCCCCGCCGTGTGCGGAGCGCTCCGTCCGACCGCGAGCATGTGCGGGCGCGACGCAGCCGAGGCCTTGGCCGGTCTGGCGGCCCTCGAGGCGGCGACCGCGCCCGCGCGCTAAGTTGGCCCGGGGCGTGGCGCCCAGCGTGGCCCCTCAGGCCCGGCGACGCCGCCGGATGACCAGCGCGGCGAGGGCCGCACCAATCGCGCTCAGCGGCGCGCCCCCACCGGCGCAGCCACAGCCAGAATCGGGTGTTTTGACGATGCTGAGGCCGTCCTCGCCTGAGTCCTCAGCCGGCGCGTCGATCTTCTCGTCGCCGGTATCGGTGGGCTCGGGGGCGGAGGTGTCGTCTCCCCCCGGGTCCACCGGGCCGTCGCCGCGCAAGAACACACCACAGGTGCCGTCCCCAGTCGACCGCACCTCAGCCACGCAGCCGGGCGACGCGTCGAGGCTCAGCCCGCCCACGTCACAGGCGGTTGCCCAGACCACCGAGAGCTCAGGCATGTCGGGCGCGCAGCCCACCCCGTCCGGGGCGATCACGGTCCACCCGCCGCTGCCGACCAGCAGCGCGGCCTCCGCCGTCCGCGCGCCAGGGTCGGCCTGCACCGCGCCGCCGCGGACCTCCAGACGGTCGAAGGTCGAGGTGGCCCCACCCGAGCGGAGCGTGCCGCCCCGCTGCAGCAGGTCGTCGGCCGCGTTCACGCTCAGCGTGCCGCCGTCGAGCTCCAATGACTGGAGGAAGACGCCGTCCACCGCGCTCTCCTCGATGAGGAGCTGGTCGATGTGGGCCTCACCGGCCCGCACCCGCACCCGCCCGCGGGCGGCTTGCACGTGCAGCTCACCGACAATGGCGACTCCGCCGTTGATCACGAGCTCACCAGCGCCGCCCTCCGCCTGACCCAGGGCCACCCGATCCAAGGTCAACGTGGCGCCGCTGGGCACCCACAGGCGGCCGCCGCCACCCGTCCACCCATCCCCGTCTTCGTGCGCGCCGCCCAGGGCGAGGTCGGCGACCATGGTCTCTCCGCCGGGGAGGACCTCTGTCCATAAGTAGACCGGGTGGGAGATGAGGCGCCCTGAAGCTGGAGGGGCGCCGTCCTCTTCGTCGCTGAGCCAGGGCCCCGCCCAAGGCCAAGCGAGGTCGCCATCGGGCACCACCACAGCCTCCGCGACGTCAATGAAGGGCTCGACCTCCTCCCGATCCAGGTCTGGGGGCGGGCTGAGCCAGCGGGGCGACCAGCCGGTGAGGGCGGGCACCATCACCGCTGCGATGAGCGCGCTGCCCTGACGGGAGGGGTGACTGCCATCGCCATCGTAGAGGGCCACAAATTCACTGCCGTCGGCGAGCGGATCGGCCCCCGCGGCGACGATATGGTCATGGATGTGCGCGAAGGCCCGGTTCACCGGCACGAGGTAAATGGGGCGCTCGATCGTCGCCGCGAGCTCGGCGTACCGCCGATAGCCCTGCTCCAACCTCGTGTTCATCGTGGTGAAGTCGGGGTAGAGCGTCGGGTTGCCCGAGTCGCCGTCGCGCCGACCCCAGGTCACGAACAGGAAGGGGGTGGCCCCGGCGGCGGCGCCCATGTCGGCGAGGGGGCCGACCGCGGCGGCGCTGGTGATCCAGAAGGGGTGGTCTTCGGGGAAGCCGGGGACCTGGCTCTGATCTTGAAGGACCAAAAACCGCGCAGGCACGCTGCCTTCGCCGAAGCGAGCGTACCAGGGGCTCGAGGTGGTGCTCGCACGGGTGAAGTGGTCGTTGAGCGTGAGACCACCGTCAGCGAGGCGCTCCCCGTCGATCGCGACGAGGGGCGGGCCGCTGCCCCGGGCCAGCTCCTCGACCCGCTGGTCGAGCTCGTTGAACTGCGTGTACGAGTTCCCGAGCATCAAGGCGCGGTGTGCCTCGGCCGCCTGCGCGAATCCGCCCACGAAGAGCGAGGCCAGCACAGCGGGGAGCGAGGTCAGGATCGACGCGGAGCGGCAGGAGCGGGCGGCCAAAGGCACCTCCGCGGCGAGCATAGCGGAGCGCCCCGAGCGGTGGCGCGGCGCCGCGCCCGTCGACAGCCCGTCGCCGTACGCTGGTTGAGAGTGACGTGCAGATCGTTCATGCCGGCCTAGGCGTGCCAGCGCAGCGGGGGGCGGCCGGGCTGCGGTGCTACACTCCGGCTCGGCCGGCCCCTCGCTCCCGCGCTTCACGCGCGGCGCGCCCGGGCCGCTCGAGGTGGACCATCGCTCGCCCGCTCCCGCTCATCGGCCTGCTTTTGGGCGCCGTCGTCGGCGGGGTCGCGCTCGCCGGCGGACTGACCCGAAAAGGCAGCCCGCCGCCCCCGGTCGACCCTGTGGCCGCCGCGCCGGTCACCGCGCCGCCTCCGCCCCCGGCTCCGGCCCTGTTCAGCCAGCCCCTCCCCCTCCACATCGACAAGGTGCCCGAGGGGCTCGCCTCGATCTCCAGCCAAGCTTGCACCGCTTGCCACGGCGGCACCCACGGGGCCTGGGAGCAGAGCGCGCACGCAAACGCGTGGAACGACGCCGATTTTCAGGCCGCCATGGCCCGCGTGGGCAACGCGACGGCCTGCCGCGCCTGCCACCTGCCCCTGACCAACCAGCACGCCAAGCTCGCCGCGGCCAACCACAACAACCAGATCGACCGGCCTGAGCTGCTCCCCAACCCAAGCTGGGACCCCACGCTCATGCGCGAGGGCGTCAGCTGCGCGGCCTGCCACGTGCGCGACGGGCTGGTGATCGGGCCGCGGGCCGCCCCCGGCGCGCCCCACCCGGTCGCCGCGAGCGCCGAGCTGCACAGCTCTGAGCTGTGCGCGACCTGTCACCAGCTCAGCTGGCCTGAGGCAAAGTCCGCCTTCTACGACACCTTTGGCGAGTGGGGTCGCAGTGCCTACGCCAAGTCTGGCGTGCAATGCCAAGACTGCCACATGCCACCCAAGCCCACCGGGAGCATCGGCGGCCGCTTCGCCGCCGAGCCCGACCACAGCTTCGCGGTGCCGCTTGAGCATGGCCTGAGCCTGTACCTGTCGATGCCCGCCGCCGAGCTCCAGCGCGGCGCGCCCTTCGCGGTGTCGGTGCGGGTGCTCAACAGCGGCGCCGGGCACATGATCCCCACCGGATCGCCCTACAAGGTGCTCGTGGTTCACCTTGAGCTGGTGGGCGCAGACGGCAAGGTGATCGACCCCGGCAGCAGCGTCCGGGTGGGCCGCACGGTCACCGACGCGCCGCCCTGGGACACGGTGACCGACAACCGCCTCGCGCCCGGCGCCGAGCTCAGCCTCGCGCACAGCTTCGTGGTGCCCCAAAAGCTCGCCGCGCAGACCGCCAGCCTGCGGGTGCGCGTCGACCGCGAGCTGGTGGGCGGGGCGAGCGGCCCCAAGACCGTCCTGACCCGGGCCTGGCCCCTTCCCCTGCTATGATCTATTGATTGGAGAGCCGATGATCCGGCACGCGGCGCTCACCCACCCCGGGTTGCGGCGGGAGAACAACGAGGACAGCCTGCTCTGCCTGCCCGAGCAGGGCCTATTTGTGGTGGCCGACGGCGTCGGCGGGCGGGCCGCCGGTGAGGTGGCCAGCGCGCTCTGCGTCGAGGTCCTCGCCGAGCACGCGGCGCGCCTCGCCGCCGCGGTGGCCGGCTGGAGCCGCCGCCGCGACTGGCAGAGCCGGGATGGCGTGCTGCGGGCGCTTGAGGTGGCTTGCCTCGAGGCGAGCGCCCGGGTCTACGAGGAGGGCGAGCGCACGCACCGCCGGGGCATGACCACCACGCTCGTGGTCGCCCTCGTAGGTGGAGGGAGCGCCTTTTTCGCCCACGTCGGCGACTCGCGCATCTACCTGCTGCGCGACGGCCTCATTCGCCAGCTGACCGAAGATCACAGCGTGGTCAACGAGATGATCCGCAACGGAGCGATGAGCGCCCATGACGCGCTTCGCTCGCAGTACCGCAACGTCATCACCAAGGCGGTCGGCATCAAGCCGAACGAGAAGCCCGACCTGCTCAGCGCCGAGATCCTGCCCGGCGACCGGCTGCTGCTGTGCAGCGATGGGCTCAGCGACCCCGTCGATGCCGACGAGATCGAGGAGATCGCCTGCCAAAACGACGTCCAGACTTGCGGTCAGCAGCTCATTGAGGCCGCGCTGCGGGCCGGCGGCCCCGACAACGTCTCGGTCATCGTGGTCGAGCCTGAGGCCACGCCCCAGACCGAGGCGGCGCGGGCCCGCGCCCAGATCATGCAGGATCTCTTCCTGTTCAGAGACATGCCCTTCCACACCCGCCTGCGGGTCAGCCGCATCTGCGAAGAGCTCTTCTTCTCACCCGGGACCGTGCTCGTCCGCGAAGGTGACGCAGGCGACAGCATGTTCGTGATCGTGCAGGGCAGCGCGGTGGTCACCAGCGGCGAGCTGCGCTTGGCCCGGCTCGGCGCGGGCGAGCACTTCGGAGAGCTCGGCCTTCTCGAGTCCCGGCCGCGGACAGCGACGGTGGCGGGGGAGAGCTGGGGATCGGCCATCGTGATCCGCCGAAGCCAGCTCGTGGAGTTCTGTGAGCGGGAGCCCGCGCTGGGCAACGCCATCCTCTGGCGGCTGCTCGCCACGCTCGGTGAGCGCTTGCAGGCCGCGAATTCGCTGGCGGTGCGGGCGACAGGCGAGCTTGGCGGCTGAGCAGCCGGTCGGGTGGGGAGCGGCGGGGCGTCGCCGGATAGGGCGCCCCACACCGCCAACCAGGAGCCCCCCATGCGCGTAGAGTGCGCGATCAGCCCTGACGCCGACGATCTGTTCATGCTGCGGGGCCTGATGCTCGGCCGGGTCGACCCGCGTGGCCATGAGTTCGTCGTCCGCACCGCCGACACCCACGCGCTGAACATGGGCGCCGACGCTGATCCGGCGACCCTGCCCGCGGTCTCGGCGATCAGCGTGGCCTGGTACCCGCGCCTCGCCGACCGCTGGCAGCTGCTCCCCCACGGCGGCAGCGTCGGGCGGGGCTACGGCCCGGTCGTGGTCGCGCCGCCCGTCGACGGCGAGGCGCCCACGCTCACCTCGCTGCGCGGCCGACGCATCGCCGTCCCGGGCACGAGCACCACCGCCTACACCGTGCTGCGGCTCATGCTCGACGAGTTCGAGCCGGTGGTGATCCCGATCGTGCCCCCCGAGCGGGTCTTCGAGGCCCTGGCCGCCGGCGAGGTCGACGCGGCCCTGCTCATCCACGAGGGGCGGCTCACCTATGGCGACCACGGCCTCGTTTTGGTGGCCGACACGGGTGCTTGGTGGCAGACCGAGGTGGGCGCGCCCCTCCCGCTGGGCGCCAACGTCATCCGCCGCGATTTGGGCCCCGAGACCATCGCCGAGATCAGCGCGGCCCTGCGCGACAGCATCGCCGACGGCCTCGCCGACCGGGAGGCCGCCATCGGATGGCTGCTGCGCCGCGGGGGCCCGCTTCAGACGGCCGCCGCGGTCGACGCCTACCTCTCGCTCTATGCGAACGAAGACAGCCTCGACTACGGCGAAGACGGCCGCCGCGGGGTGGAGGAGCTGCTCCGCCGCGGCGTGCAGGCCGGCCTGCTCCCCGGCCACCCGCCGGTGGACTGGGCCCCCTAGCGGGCCGCGCTCCGCTCGTGTCGATCATTCGTCGCAACGGGACGATGAGGCCGCTCAGGTGGACAGAAGGGTCGTTGGCACGGCCCTTGCCGGGCGCTCGGCGAACCCTCGCCGGAGCTCACCATGCACACCGCCGCCGCCCTCGCGCTCAGCCTCGCCGCCCTCCTCGCCCACGTCGCGCCGCAGGGCGCCCCGCCGGCCCCCTTGCTGAGCCTCGGTCCGGTGAGCCCCGCCGCTGCGGCCCTCTTCGCCGGTCGGCCACGCATCGAGGTGGCCGGGCTGGTCCACAAGACCGCGGGCGGCCAAGTGATCCTGCTGCAGGTCGAGCTGGCCGAGGGCCTCGGCGGGCCCCGCCTGCAGCTGGTGGAGGGCCAGCCGGTCGACGAGCATGAGGTGATCGCGCTGATCCCCGGGCTCGCTGCGGCGAGCGCGCCGCGGGCCCACGCCGAGACCGCGCTCCTCCCCGGCGAGGCGGAGCGGGTCGGCCAGAGCGCAGACGGCGTATGGGTCGCGCGCCTCGACGAAGAGCTGGTGCTGCACCTCGATCTCCACGCGCTGGACGAGGACGGGCAGCCCGAGCGGGCGGCGAGCCGGTCCCAGGCCCTCGGCCGCGGCGCCTCCCACGACGCGCTGCCGGTGATCGAGTGGGCGGGCGACCTCGACGAGGATGGCGCGCTGGACTTGATCATCGACAGCGGCAGCACCGCCGGTGGCCCGCAGCGGCGCCGGCTATGGAGCTCCGGCGCTGCGCTGGACGGCGATCTCGTCGGCCTCCGCGCGGAGGGTGAGCCCTCCGGCTGCTGATCAGCGCCCCTCTCCCACGCGCCCGCCCTTCTGGCGGGCGTCGCTGCTTTTCCAACATGCGGCGCGTTCTCCCTCCCATTCCCAATCCCAACCCCAATCGCGGCCCGAGGCTGCGCCACGCCCGACCGCTCCAGCGCCCCGAGGAGTAGAGTCAGCGGCGAGGTGCACATGCTCCGCTGGACCCAGGCAGGCGCCGTCGCAGCGCCGACCACCGTGCAGATCCGCGTCCAGCGGCGTTTTGACGGGCGGGTGCCTGTCGGCGTCCAGGCGCCGAGCCGCGGACTCGATCCACGCGAGCTCGTCGACAACATCCTCTGGTTCACGGCCGGCTCACGGGGCCCCCGCACCCGCCCCTGCGACACCCTCGTGCTGACCGGCGCGGGCCTAGCCACCCGGGGGGACCTGCCCGCCGCCGTGCTCATCGGTCGAGCAGAGGGCATCCGCCGCGTGGTCATGCACGTGGACATCGACGATCTCGAGGCAGTGGCCGAGGCCGAGCTCGGGGCGTCCGCCGATGCCCTCGCGCTTCGGGTCGGGGCCGGCCCCGAGCGGCTCCGCGCGCTGGCCGCAATTCGGCGCGCGGCCGCGCGCGGGCAAGAGGTGCGGGCCTCGCTCCTGCTCGAAGAGGCCGATCTGGACGCCATCCCCGCCTTGGGGCTCGAGGTCGTCGCCGCCGGCGCCCGCGGGGTCCAGCTCAGCTACCCCTTCCCCGGCGGGCCGCCGCCGCCCCCGGTGCCCGCCGCCGCGGCCGCCGCCGAGGCGCTGCTTGACGCGCTCCCCGCCGAGGTCTCCGCCTCGATCAAAGGGCTCCCTGCCTGCGTGCTGCGCCCGACCAGCGCGGCCCGGGCGAGCTGGCGCACGCCCAACCGCTGGTACGTCGACGCCCATCACCAGCGCGACAAGGCAGTGCTCTTCTTGCCCGAGGTGGTGCGCTTCGCCAAAGCCGACCTATGCCGCTTCTGCGCGCTGGACTCGCGCTGCGACGGCTACTTTGACGGGGCGGGTCAAATGCCCGGGCTGCCCGCGCTGCGCCCAGCACCCTAAGCCGTGCGGGCCGGGGCTCAGCGCAGCACGTCCTCGACCTGCTGCAGCTGGGCGCGCACCCGCACGGCCTCGTCCGGAGCGGCCGCCTGCGAGGCCTTCAGCGCAGCGACCGCCTCGGCGCCCCGCCCCTCGAGCAAAAAGGCCTGTGCCCGCAGCCACTCCGCCCGCCCTGGGTCGCTCGCCTCGCTGCGCGCGCCCTCGAGGGCCTTGACCGCCTTCGCGCCATCGCCGGCGCAGACGAAGGCCGCGCCCTCAAGCAGCTGCAGCGCGCCGATGCCGGGGTTGGCGAGCCGCAGCTGGCGGGCCCGGCCGGCCGCCGTTCGGCAGTCGTTGTTTTGCAGATCGGTCGCAACCAAGCTCAAATCGCTCGGCAACCCTGCGCCGGTGGGCAGCTCGGGGACGTCGCGGACCGCCAGCGGGCGGAGGGCGGCGTTCGGCGCCCCGCCGGTGATGGGCGCGTCCCCGCCGCGCAGGGCAAAGGCGCCAGCGCCGATCACAGCGACGAGCACGACCACGCCGATGAGGAGGGGGGCCCGGCGTGGTGCGTCGACCGGAGCGGCGTCCCGCGCCGAGGCCCGTGGCGCTGGGCCCGCCCCGGTTCGCGGAGCGGGCGCGCTGGCCGCGCGCGGGGCGGCGGTCGCGCCCGCGGGCCCTGCGTCGCGGCGGGTCTGCTCATCGAGGGCCTCGCGCATGATCTCGGCGAGGTTCATGCCCGGGGGCAGCGCGAAGTCGTCGTCTTCGACGGCCTCGGCGATGTCGTCGCGGGTGGCCTCGGTGTCAGCGGCGTCCCAGTTGCGGACGATGGCGTCGACGATCCGCACATCCTCACGGCATGCTCCGCATGACCCGAGGTGCCGCTCAGCGGCCTCGCGCATCCGGGGGACGACCGAGCCCGGCGCGAGCGCGAAGGTGACCGCCAGCGGCGGCGGGAGGTGCGCGTCCGCGCTCGCCGCGCGGCCCTCTTGCATGCCCTCGACCGCGACCCGGCAGGCCGCCATCAACGCGGCCGCCTTGACCTGGTTCGCGGTCTCGCCCGGGCGCCGCATCACCTCAGCGGCGATGGTCGCCGTGATCTCGCGCCGCTGCTCTTCTTGGCGCAAGCGGTTGCGGGCGACCGGCCCGAGGGCCGCGCGCAAGGCACGATCCGCGAGAACACGCTCTCCCACGCTGCGGATCGCGTTGCGCACAGCGGTCGCGGCCGTCGGATCCCCCTTGCGCCACCGCTCGACCAGCAGGTCATCCACGCCGCCTCCCCGCGGCCCACGCCGCCCGTCGGTCCAGTGTAGCAAGCGGCGAGGTGCCCCCGGCTCCGTTGGCGCGCGCCGAGCTCCGCGCCGGCCGCGATGGGCCTCCACCGGCCACACCCGCGTGGCCGCGGCGCGATCGGTGGCGTAGGAGGGCGGCCGGTCCGCCGAGGGCTCCAGCGGCGCCGGCCGGGGGAGGTGCGCATGTCCGACCAGCCCATCCACGTTTTGGTGATTGACGACGACCGCGACCTGCTGCGCGGGCTTGAGCGCAACCTCACAAAGATGGGCTTTAAGGTCAGCACCGCCGCGTCGGGGGTAGATGCCGTGCAGGCCTGCCGCGAGCTAAAACCCGACGCCGCCATCGTCGACTACAACCTGCCTGACGTGATGGGCGACGAGCTGATCCTCCAGCTACGCAACATCCAACCCACGCTCATTTGTGTGGGGTTCACCGGGCAGGGCGACGCCAAGGTCGCGCTCCAAATGTTGTCCAATGGAGCGGTCGACTACGTCGATAAAGGCCAAGCCGCGCTAGAAAAGGTGGGCCGCGTGCTGCACCGCGAAGTGCAGCGCCTCCGAAATGACGCGAAGTGGGCCGATTACCTCCGCAAGCTCATCCTCAACACCCGCCCACGCGGCGAGATCGTGGGCGCGTCGCCGCCGATGGTGCATCTCCGCGAGCAAATCCAACGCGCAGGCCGGTACAAAGACCACAACGTCGTCATCTACGGCCCGAGCGGAACCGGAAAGGAGCGCGTCGCGACCGCCATTCATGACGCAGCGGTCGAGCAGCAGGGCCTCAAGGGCCCGCTGATCTCGTTGAACATGGCTACTCTCCCCGAAAACCTCGCAGAGGACTTCATTTTCGGTCACGAGAAAGGCGCCTTCACCGGCGCCGAGCGGATGCAGCCGAGCATCTTTGAGCAAGCCGAGAACGGCACGCTCTTCTTCGACGAGATTGGAGAGATGCCGCTCCAGCAGCAAGCCAAGCTGCTCCGCGCGCTGTCGACCAAGACCTTTCGCCGGGTGGGCGGCTCGAAGGACATCCCGTTCAATTGCCGGATCATCTCGGCGACCAACCGAGACCTGCCGGCCGAGGTTGTCAAGAAGACCTTCCGGGAGGACCTGCTCTACCGGCTCGCCAGCATCGAGATCACCGTCCCCTCGCTCGCTGATCGGCGGGAGGACGTCAAGCAGCTGACTTGGCACTTCATCGCCCGCGAAAACGAACGCAACAACCTCAAGGTGCGCGCGATTGACGACGACGTGTGGGCGATGCTTGAGGGCTATGATTGGCAGAAGAACAACGTGCGCGAGCTGGAGCGGGTCATCGAGCGAATCATGGTTTGGGTGGATGACTCCGACCGGATCACGATGGACATCGTCAGCCGCTCCCGCGCGCTGCCCGAGGAGGTGCTCCGCGCTGTTGGCGCGCAGCCCGACGCCGAGGCGAGCGTCCGTCAGGTGATCACCGGCGGGGTCGGCCTCGACGAGCTCTTCGCGATGCACTGGGTCGACGCCCGAGAACATGTATTGGAGCACTTCGGCCAAGCCTATGCTATGCACCACCTCGTGAAAGCCAGCTACAACCTCACCGTCGCCGCTGAAGCTGCGGGGATGCAGCGGCCCAACTTTAGTCGGTTTGTCAAAGAGCGCGGCATCGATGTCGAGAAGCTCAAGGAACAGAAGCTGCGAGGCTGAGCCGGTGTCCTCCCCCTGGTTGGTGGTCCGCGGCGGCGCCCTCGGCGACTATATTTTGACCATCCCGGTGATCGAGTCCCTGGTGGCCGCGTTTGGCCCGGTCGAGCTCTACGCCAACCCGCGGTACGCGCGGCTGCGGCCCGACTTGGCGCGCCGCGTGGTCGACCTGCACGGCCTCGAAGCAGCCTGGTTGCACCGACCTGGCCCCCTTCCGGCCCCGTTCACCCATGCCCTCGTGTTCACCCCGGGTGTCGCAGCGCGTTTGCGGGCGCAAGGGGTCGAGGTGCTCGAGGGTCCCCCGCGCCCACCGGCCGGCGTGCACGCGACCGACGCGATGGCCGCTGCGCTGGCCCCGCTGGGCTTGGAGGTGCGCGGCCCGCCTCGCCTCCCCCACCCACGCGACCCCGCCCGACCGTCGCTGATCGCGCTCGCACCGGGGGCCTCCGCGCCGGCCAAGGTATGGCCGGGCTTCGCGGCCCTGGCCGTCGCGCTCCGCGCGGCTGCGCTGCCCATCGACGTCATCGCCGGGCTCGACGAGCCCCTCCCCGCAGGCATGCCGGGCCCGGCCGGGCCGCCCGCGGACCTGCCTGGCCTCATTCAGCGGGCCGCCCAAAGCAGCGTCTGGGTGGGCAATGACACAGGCACCACCCACCTCGCTGCGGCCGCCGGCGCGCAGGTCCTCAGCTTCTTCGGTCCCACCGATCCAGCATGCTGGGCGCCGAAGGTTGCGCGGATCCTCCCGATGGACACGCCCGTCGAGCAGGTGCTCGAGCTGGTGCGGGCGCTGCACAGGCGCGGCGGGGCCTGAGGGGCCGGCCCGACAGGTGGGACAGCACACGCCGATTTTGCAGGCGGTCGGAACTACCCAGCCACCGCTCCCCGTGGAACATCCGCAGACTATCGGCGATTTTCCGGCGGAGTGCGCGAACCAGACCGGGCCGCACCCTGACCCACGGAGCTCCGCCGGGGCTGTGGAGCGGATAGGTGACGGGACCACCCACGAGCCTTGGAGCCCGAGATGAGCATTTTTGCGGAGATGGCCGAGCTGGGGCATGAGCAAGTCGTTTTCTGCCGCGACGATGAAGCCGGCCTGCGGGCCATCATTGGCGTGCACAGCACCGCGCTCGGCCCCGCGCTGGGGGGCTGCCGGCTCTACAACTACGCCAACGAAGCGAACGCGATCCGCGACGTGCTTCGCCTCTCTCGCGGCATGACCTACAAGGCCGCGGTGGCCGGTCTCGACCTCGGCGGCGGCAAGGCGGTCATCATCGGCGACCCCGCCTCGGTCAAGTCTGAGCACTTGTTCCGCGCCTTCGGTCGCTTTGTCGAGTCCCTCAACGGCCGGTACATCACCGCCGAGGACATGAACACCACCGTCGAAGACATGAACTGGATCCGGCGCGAGACCCGGCACGTCACCGGCGCCTCGACCTTCAGCGGCGGCTCGGGTGACCCCTCGCCGGTCACCGCCTATGGCGTGTTCCAGGGCATCCGCGCCTGCCTCGAGGTGGTCTACGGCTCCCCCGACGTGGTCGGGAAGACCGTGGCCATCCAAGGCGCGGGCTCGGTGGGCTACTACTTGGCGAAATTCCTCCATGAGTCCGGGGCGAAGCTGATCTACAGCGACATCTCGGACCGCCGGCTCGAGAAGGTGCGCAGCGCCTTCGGCGGCACCGTGGTCGACGGCGACGCTTACTATGGCGTCGAGTGCGACGTCTTGGCCCCCTGCGCGATTGGCGGCGTCATTAACGCGGCCACCATCCCGCAGATCCGCGCCCCCATCATCGCCGGCGCCGCCAACAACCAGCTCGATGACGAGCGCCGCGACAGCGCCCTGCTCGAGAAGAAGGGCATCGTCTACGCCCCCGACTACGTGATCAACGCCGGCGGGCTCATCAACGTCGCTGCAGAGCTCAAGGGTCTACCCGCCGAGAAGGCGATGGCCGACGCCGCGGGCATCTTCGACACGGTCAAGCGCATCGTGAACCTGTCGCGCCAGCGGGGCATCTCGTCGACCGCCGCGGGCAACGCCGTGGCCGAGGAGCGCATCAACAACGTGTCGCGCCTCAAGCGCCTCCACCTGCCCGGCTAGGGCGCCTGCAGCCGGTGCCGGTGGCTGCAGGGGCGTTGCTGCTCCCCAAGGCCACGATAGCACTTCGCAGCGAAACTGCTTTAGGCGGAGTATTCGGGTGAAGACGGCCCTGTCTTCACCCGGTATGCGCCGCAAACAGATCAGTTGACACCGATAAACGCTCTTGTCGAGGCTTACCGGTCCCCAGCCGACGAAGTTGTGGGCGCCACCCCGGTGCGGAGCGACGGGCCGCTCGCCCCGGCCCCTGCGGCGCGGATGAGCCCAGAGTCAGCCGCCCAGCGCAGGATCTCGCCCTGCTCACGGGCGGCGACCAGGGCCGCGGGCAGGGCTCGCTGCAGGTCGGCGCCGCGGGCCCGGGCCTCGACCAACCCAGCCGCCTCGACCTCAGCGAAGCGCCGCCAGCCATACAGCTCTGCCGCGGCGAGCAGCACCCGGTGCTGCCCGACCGGCGTGGCGGCGCGCGTCCGCAACACGGCCAGCATGTGATCCCGGTCGGGCAACCAGGGGCGAAAGAGGGTCGCGCGAAGGCGAATCGACGCACCACGGGGCTGGGCCGGTTCGGCGCGGACCTCGACCCGGTCAATGAGGATGGCGTGCCGTTGGTGCTGAAAGGCCGCCAAGAGGGGCGGGAGATCGAGGGGGTCACCCCGGAGGGTCCACCGCAGGACCACCCGCTCCACCCCCCCGTCCACGCCCGCGGGCACGAAGTGCGCGGGCTCGGACAAGAGCCCCAGCTCGGTCGCCACGAGGTTGAGGTAGGCCCGCAGCGCGAGCTCCGCCTCTGGGGTCAGCGCAGCCGGCGAGCGCGCCCGCGCGGCGGCGCGCTGGGCGGCCTCAAGCAACGCAGGGTCGGCACGATCCACATGAACCGGCGCGGTCCATGCGCCGAGGAGGGCCGCCGCTCCCACCCCGAGCAGGAGGCCGCAACCGAGAGCCACCGCCGCCGCCGCGCCCATCCGCCCTCCGCCATGCGCGCCGCCGCCGCGCCCCCTCGCTATATGACCCGCGCCGGTCGTGCGCGCCCGCCGCGGGAGGAGTCGTGGACTACATCGTCCTGGTGCCGATTGACGAAGCCTCCCTTGGCGGCGCTGCGCTCCGCCAAGCGGTCGAGCTGGCCGCCGGGCGCCCGGCGGTCGCGGTGGTGGGCCTGCACGTCGTCAACGTCATCCCCGCGCAAGAGGGCAGCGCGCTCCAAGCGCTGCTCGCGCAGGAGCCCAGCCCCGTGCCTGCCGAGGTCGCGGCTTGGTGTCGCGCCCAAGGTGAGGCCTTGCTGGCGCGCTTCAGCGAGCTGTGCGCCGCGGCGGGGGTTCGGCACCAGGCGCGGCTCGAGGTCGGCGCCTGGGCCGATCGCCTGCTGCACCACGGCCAGAGCGCAGACCTCGTGGTGCTCAACCGCGCGCCGAGCGCCGACGAGCCCGCCCCCGGAGAGGGCGTCGACTACGTCGATGACGTCATCGCCGGCCTGCGTGGCGCGGTGGCCGTGCTCCCGCCCGGCGCCGAGCCCGCCCGGCGCTTGCTGCTCGGCTGGTCCGAGTCCGGGGCCTCGCAGCGGGCCCTGCGCGCGGCCTCGCGCCTCGCCCGCGCCACCGGGCTGCCCCTCGAGGTGCTGGCTGTTCACGAGCCAGAGCAGGCGGCGCCAGAGCGCGAAGAGGTGCTCCAGCACGCCGCCCTCCTCAACCTGCCCATTCAGGTGCAGGCCGCGCCCGGCGTGCCCTGGGAGGCCCTGACCGCAGAGGCCGCGGCGGGCGGGGCCACCCTCATCGTCGTGGGGGCCAGCGACAAGTCGCGCTGGGGTCGCCGGCTCTGGGGCAGCACCACCGACAGCCTGCTCGATCAGACCGACATGAGCGTGCTCGTGGTCGGCTGAACCACGGCCATTCACCTGCGCCGAAGGCGTGCAACACTTGAAATTCCCGTCCCACACACGTTGAAAGAACCGACCCGGGCTGGTAGATTCGCAGCGCCGGCGGGGAACGTTCCCCAAATCCCCGCTGAGCAAGGCGACGCGCACCGCTCCCCGCGCGCTCGCCCTCCCGGGCCCTCCGCCCCCGCTGCTCCCCTCCGCGCGGCCCTGTCCCCCAGGGCCCAGGCCATCCCCCCGCACCGTGGCGCCTGGCTTTGGCTGGGCGCTCCCTCCACTGCGAGCAGGCCCTTGAACGCCCAAGATACCCGCCATCCCGCCGTGCACACGGACGTCTTCGACGGTCCGCTCGAGCTCCTGCTCTTCCTCGTCCGGCGGGACGGAATTGACCTGCGCGAGGTCTCCATCGCGCCGATCACCGACGCCTACTTGGCCCACCTCGAGCTGATGGATCAGCTCGACCTCGACGTGGCGGCCGAGTTTGTGGTGATGGCTGCGACGTTGTGCTGGCTCAAGTCACGCGAGCTGTTGCCCCGCGGCATCGCGGTGAGCGATGACGAGGAAGATCCGGCCGAAGTGCGCGCCGAGCTGACGCGGCGCCTGCTTGAGTACCAGCGCTACCGCGACGCCGCCGACGCCCTGGCCTCTGGCGCCCTGCTCGACCGCGACGTCTTCGCGCGCGCGCAAGACCCGGGCATCACCTACGACCGGCCGGTCTACGCCGACATCGACGGCATGGGCCTGCTGCTGCGCTACTACCGCCTGCTGCGCAAAAGGGCTGGTCCCCAGCCGGTCCACGCGATCCAGTCCGAGAAGTACGACCTCGCCGAGACCGCCCAGCGGCTGCTCGACCGCCTCGGGGGCGCGCGCCGCGACCTCAACGAGCTGCTCGGCACCTTCGGGCCGCGCGGCGAGCGGGTGATGGCCTTCCTCGCCGCGCTCGAGCTTGCCCGCCTCGGCATGCTCGACATTGAGCAGGGCGGCCACCTCGAGCCCATCCTGGTCGAAGCCCGCGGCCGCTTGGTCGCGGCAGACCTGGCCTTGCTCGCCGGCATCCGCGCATGAGCGGGCGCGACGGCGAGGGGCCGGGCGACGGCGAGGGGGGCGAGACCGATGGCGGCGCCGAGGTGGTGCAGCTGACCGACCGCCGACCGGTCGACCCGCTCCCTCCACCCATCCCGCTGTTCCCGACGCGGTCCGACCGGGAGGGAGAGGAGGACAACCTCGTCATGCTGCCCGGCCTCCGGGCCGACGATGAGGAGGAAGTGAAGGCCGTCGTGCAGGAGGATGGCACGCTCGCCCCTCCGCCCGAGCACCTGGTCCCCGCGGCGGTCGAGGCCCTGCTCCTCGCCGCTGAGGCACCGGTGACGGTCGACCAGCTCGACCGTTGGTTGGGCAACCCAGGGCCGGCCAAAGTTCGCGCGGCCCTGCACGCTTGGGCCCGACGCCAAAACGCTGAGCACGGCGGCATTCGGCTGGTCCAAGTCGCCAAGGGTTGGCAGCTTCGCACCGACGTGCGCTTCGCCCCCTGGGTGGCGGCCATGCGCGGCGGTCGGCCCCTGCGCCTGTCGCGCGCCGCCCTCGACACCCTCTCGATCCTGGCCTACCGCCAACCGGCCACCCGCGGCGAGATTGAAGAGCTGCGCGGCGTCGAGAGCGGCGGCGTGCTGCGAATGTTGTGCGAGCGTGGCCTCGCCATGGTGGTCGGCCGCAAAGAGGTGCCGGGGCGGCCGCTGCTCTACGGCACGACCCGCGGCTTCTTGTCGCTGTTCAACCTCCGCGATCTCTCCGACCTGCCCACGCTGCGCGACCTGCGTGAGCTCTACGGCGACCGCCTGCCCGACGAAGCCGAGCTTGGCCCAGACCCGCTCGAGAACGAAGACGCCTCGGGCGCAGACGAGGAGGAGGAGGCCGCGACTGACGCGCCCGCCTCGGTCGAGCTGCCGGCCGACGAGGGCGCGCCGGACGACGACGGTGACGAACCCGAGCCGCCGTCCGAGCCCCAGGGCGGCCGCGGGCGCAAGCACCTCGGCCTCGTTCGAAAGGCGCCGCCGGGACGCTGAGCCAGCCTGACCAGCGGCCGTGCTCCGCGCCAGGGCGCAGCCGCCCTCTCCTCGCTGGGCGCCCCACAGCCGTCACGCGCGCGCCCTGCGCTGGCGTGGCGCGGCCCGATAGGCGCCCCCTCCCCCAACGGGGACCAAAAAGCTCGCCCGGGAGGGCCAGCGAAGGAGCCCACCGTGGCCAACTCAACGAACACCCGCATTCGCCTCGCCAAAGCCATCGCCAAGACCGGGCGCGCCAGCCGCCGAGAGGCCGAGCGCCTCATCGAAGACGGCCTGGTCACGGTCAACGGCGTGCTCATCCAGACCCCGGCCTGCTTGGTTGACCCGTCCGCCGACCGCATCCAAGTGGAGGGTGAGGCGCTCCCCCCGCAGCCCCGCACCTCCTGGTTCGTGCTCTACAAGCCCCGTGGCTACCTCACGACCATGGACGACCCCCAAGGTCGAAAGACCGTGATGGAGCTCGTGGCCAACATGCCCGAGCTGGGCCTGCGCCCGGTCGGCCGGCTCGACTTCGACACCGAAGGTGTGCTGCTGTTCACCAATGACGGCGAGATGGCCAACGCGCTGACCCACCCCAGCAAGGGTGTGCCCAAACGATACCTCGCCAAGGTGTGGAAGCGCCCTGACGAAAAGAAGCTGAACCGCCTCGCCAACGGCATCAACCTGGATGATGGCCGCACCCAGCCCTGCAAGGTGCGGGTGGTCAAAGAGACCGACGAAGGCGGGAACTGCTGGGTCGAGGTCACGGTCACCGAGGGCCGGAACCGCCTGATCCGCCGGATGTTCGAGAACATTGGCCACCCGGTCAGCAAGCTGCGCCGCGAGAGCTTCGGCACCGTGAGCCTGCGCGGGCTTGAGCGCGGCGAGCTGCGCACGCTCACCGCGGAAGAGGTCGACCGCCTCGAAGACCTCGCCGAGGGCCGCAAGCCCGAGTCGGCCGGCCACGGGAGCAAGTACAAGCCGGGCTTCGCGCTGCCCAAGCCCAAGCCCAACAAGCCGCTGTCGAAGAAGCGGGCCGCGAACGCCAAACGTCGCGCCGCGGTGCCCAAGCCGAGCGGCGGCCAGGGCTGAGCCCGGCGCGCCCTCCGGGTTCAGGCAAAAGTGACGGGGCTCGCTCTTCCGATACCAACGCTTTTGTCGTACATTGACGTGGCGCCCTCCGGCGGGCCCGGCACTCAAAACAGATCCGTCGTTGGCACCCTACAGGCTTCAACACCTTTGTTGGCAGCCTATCCGACCCCTGCAGCCTCAGCCGCGGCGGCGAGGCAGGAGCGAGGGTGTTGCCCGCGGCTGGGTCGGAGACCGGACCGACCAACCGCTGGAGCAGAGGTCGAATTCCTCCCAGCTCAGGACGCTCTCGGCGGCGTCCTGAACGACCTTGCCGTTCACCCGACCATAGGTGCCCCAAGGGTTGCGCAGGGTGATGCTGCTGTCATTCGCGCTCACGATGCTGTAGACGTGCCCAAAGGCGATGCCCCCAGCCATCAGCTCGCCCGATGCGCCGCCCGGCCCCTGCTCTTCATCGGCCCAGGCCGAGGGCGCCTTGGCGACGGTCGAGGCGGTCAGGGCGCCGCTGCCCGAGTCGGCGAGGGCCTGGATGATCGCCGCTTTTTCGCTGGCGAGGTGCTTCTCGCCTGCCGTTGGGTCGGCCTTCAGCGCGCCCTCCGACGCATGCAGTCGGCGGTTGTCATGCACCTCCCCGGTCAACGTGCCGGCGGCCCGATGCGCCTGCCCGCCGCTCGCGTCATCATTTGGGTTGCGATTGGGCCAAGCCAAGAAGGCCTTCTCGACGATCGCCGGCCAGAGCACTGGGCCCTTCGCGCCATAGGCCTCGCCGGCCTCGCTGAGCGTCCCGTCGGAGCTTCTGCTTTTGGCCTGGTTGCGCAAGATCGTGGGGCGCACGCTCACCCGCTCCGGAGTGAAGGGTCCTGCCCCACGTTTGCTGTCGTCGTTGTAGAACTCCAGGGTGTAGGTGGCCGCGGGCTCGGTGGGATCCGTGCGAAAGAGGCTGTTCTGGATGAACTGCGGCTTCCGCTGGGCGAGGCTCATCAGCGGCCCGAACAGGTAGCAGTCACCGATGCCGCCCTGTTTGACGTCCTCGGGCCGGGGGCCGGACTTGTCCATGATGGCCTCGGCCTCGCCCGAGAAGTCCAGCGGCTTGTTCTCGACGCTGTCTTTGGTGTTGATCCAGCCGTCCTGTACGCCGTTCTCGGTGCGGGCTCTGACCTGGATCCAAGAGCGCTCAAACCACCCGCCGCCGGCCACATTGCCCGTGGGGAGCACCACGCGAAGCTCTTGGATCTTCCCAAGCTTGGTCCCGAACTTGCTCGCCGTGGCTCTGAGCGTCTTGCCCTTGGACAAGATGTGCATTTGATCCACACGCTGCTTCGTGTCGCCGGTCAGCCGGTCTTTGGCGAGCGCGTCGCTGACGTCCTCGAGGGGCACCGGCCGCGCTTCGGTTGGGGTGGGCGCATTGGGTGCGCCGGCCCCTCCGTTCAGCGGCGCGAGGCGGTGGGCCGACCTGCTCGCGACGGTCGGGGCATCCTGCTCGACGGCCGAAGGCGCCGCGCCCGACGTGGGCGCTTGGGTTGCGGGCGACCGTTCAACTGTGGGGACGAGCTCCTGCGCCATGCCTGCTCCCTGCGCGGAGCGTCCGCCCGCGCGTCTGGGGCGGTCTGGCGCGTGACTCCGCGCAGCTCCGCCCACGGCGGCTGGCTATGCGCGCGGCCTCGGGCGGAGGATGTCCACAGTTGACCAGGGGGCGGGCAGACCCTGGCCAGCCCATGGGCCGGGAGACCTCGGGCTCAGTTGCTCGAGGGCGGGGAGTCGGAGCTCGGGCCGGTCGATGAGGGCGTCGTCTGGCGCGCCTTTTTGCGCGACCAGCCGCCAAAGACCTGCTGGAACTCTTCCCAGCTCAGCACGCTCTCGGCGGCTCTCTCGTCGACAACCCCGTTGACGCGGCCGTACTTGCCCCAAGGGTTACGCACCGTCACGGTGCTGTCATCGGCGCGAACGATGCTGTAGACGTGCCCAAAAGCGATGCCGCCGACCTTGCCTTCGCCAGCGCCGCCGACCCCGCCCTTGGGCTCGTTCTTCCAAGAGTCTGGCGGCCCAGCCATGGTGCTCGCGGTCAGCGCGCCGCTGCCATCCTCGGCGAGCGCGGCGAGGATGCCCTCTTTGGCGCTGGCGACCGCGTCAGCGACCGCGTTGGAGTTCTCTCGAAGGTCTTTTTGGGTCGGCTGAATCCCAATCGACTCATGCTCTTCCCCAGTTAGCATGCCCGAGGAGCGGGAGCTCTGGCCGCCGCTGACCGTGTCGAGGCTGTTGCGCCCGGGCCACGCAAAGAAGGCCTTCTCGACGATCGCCGGCCAGGCCCAGTCGCCGTGGCTGGTCACCGACTCGCCGGCCTCCTTGAGGGAATTGTCGGAGGTGCGGACCTGCGTTGTGGTCGCCAGCACCGTGTTTTGCACCTGGACCCGCTGCGCCTTGAACGGGCCTTGCCCAGTGCCCGACTTGTCCTCGTGGAACTCCAGCGTGTGCTGGGTTGCGGCCTCGGTGGGGTCAGTGCGGAAGAGCTTGGTTTGGATAAAGTCCGGCTTGCTGCGCGCGATCGCCATGAGGCTGGCCAACAAGTAACAATCGCCGATCATGCCCTGCTTCACGTCGGAAGGGCTCGGACCGGCCTTGTCCATGATGGCCTCGCCCTTGCCTTGGAAGGCGAGCGCGTGATCTTCAATCCCATTTTCTGTGTTGACCCACCCCTCCACCATGCCGCTGGGGGTGTTCGCCTTCACCTTCGCCCAGCTCCGAGAGGCCTTGCCGGCTCGGGACGGCTCTTGCAGCACGGTGACCGCGCGATGATCAAGGATCGTACCCAGCGCTTGACTTGATTTGTTCGCCGACTGGTACACCGTCTTTTGTTTCATCAACAGGCGCAAGTGGTCTTGCATGCCCCGAAAGCCTTCGCCGAAGACACCGCGGAGCTGGTCATCGCCGAAGCTGGTCACCTCGGGCGGCGGCTCGGGGGACGAGAGCCCGTGCCCAGAGCCCGATCCGAGGCTCGGCGACTGCTGGCTGCTGGGCGAATCACTTTGCAGGCCGCTCTCTTGCGATGGCGTGCCGATGTCACTGCTGACCGACGGTACCAGCTCCTCAGCCATACGTGCTCCTCCTCAGCCATACGTGCTCCCCTGGGCCTCGCGGGCCCACCCGACCAAAGCTCCCGGGCAAGCTTCGCGCACGCCGCGCCTCGGCGCAAGGGTCTCTGGATAGATGGCCGGCCCCGACCACCGCGGGGCCTGCAATTTTCCACCGACACAACCGCCTGTAAGGCTCGACGAAATTGTCTGTTCGTACCTACAGCTTCGTCGAGAGACTCAGCGGCCAGCGCCCCCCTCCCGGGGGCGGTAGCCGAGGGCCTCCAGCCCGGCCGCGTCCTCTGGCTCCGCCGGGATGGGCACCGGCGGCAGCGCGCGCAGCAGGCGCTCCGCTTCGGCCGCCTCGACCGGCGGGCGCCCCTCTACCCGCGCGCCTCGGCCCGGCCGCAGTCCCACCCGCCCCGAAGGGCCGATGAGCACACGGTCCCGGCCCTGGATCCCCGGCGGCGCGCAGCCCGGCGCGCAGCTCGGCTCACACATGCCGCTCTCGGCGATGATGTAGGGCCGCGCAGGCGGATCTTCGCCAGCCAGGAGCGCGGGGACATCCGCGAGGCTGCGCAGGCCGCCGTCGACGCGGGGTGAAATCCCCGGGCGATGCCGCAGGAGAGGGACGTGCAGCACGTGGTCTCCGACGGATCGCTCGTGCTGGCGCCCGCAGGTCTCCTCGAGCAAAATTTCGCCATGATCGGCCGCGACCACGATGGTCGCGCCACGGGCCACCAGCGCGTCGATCAGCGGGCCGAGCAGGGTATCGGCTCGGGCCACCTCCTCGGCATAGCGGCTGGGGTCGTCAGGGCCATCGCCCACATAGGGCCCGTGCGGCTCGTAGAGGTGCACCCAAAGTAAGCCCGGCTGGTCGGGGCGGTGGGCCTCGAGCCAGGCACGGCCGGCGTCCACCGCGAAGCGCCCGTCGCGCTCCCCTTGCTCGGGGCCCTCAAAGCGGTCAAAACCACGGGCCAATCCACCTTCGGGCCCGGCCGGCCAGGCGCTCACAAAGGCGGCGCTGTCCCAGCCGGGGCGCTGCTCGGCGAGGGTGGGCACCGCGGCGGGCAGGCTGAAGCCGTGGTGGTTATTGGCCTCGACCCCGTGCTCCCAGGGTTGAAGGCCCGTCATCATGGTCAGGTGCGCCGGCGTGGTCAGGCCGATCGGCGACCAAACGTTGGTGTAGGCCTCGCCCTGCTGACCGAGCGCCCAGAAGTTTGGGCTGCGTGCGGCGGTCCAGTGGTCAAAACGCCAAGTATCGACGGTCAGCAGCGCCCAGAGCGGCGCAGGGGGCGCGACCGGGGCGCGGCAGCTGGGGAGGGCCAGCGCGGAGACCAAGGCGAGGCCCCGCGCGAAGACCGGATGGTGTGCGCCGCCCATGCTCTTCCCCCGGCCCGGGGACGCCGGGCGCCGAGAGGATACCGGAGCGGGCGGGCAGCGACCTGCGGAGCCGACCATGACCGCCCTTGATCCCGCGCAGCTCCGCTCGACGGCCCGGGCCCAGCTGCAGGTCTGGTCCGGAGCGGCCCGCTTCATCGGCCTGACGCCCCGCCCCGAGGCGGGTGATGGCGGGGCCACCGCGCTGCCTGGGGTGACCGTGGTCGGCGACCTGCTCGACGCCCCGCTGATCGGCGCAGCGATGACGGCCGGGGCCCGCCTTGGAGAGCGGCTGGCGGCCCGCCCTCGCGCCCCGCGCGCCGAAGATGCTGTGCTGGACGTGCTGATCGTCGGGGCGGGCCCGGCTGGGGCCTGCGCGGCGATGGCGCTGCAGCGCGCGGGGCTCCGCTACCGGATCATCGACCAGCACGATGCCTTCGCGACCATCGCCGCGCTCCCCACGGGCAAGATGATCTATGCCGAGGGCCTCGTCGGCCCTCCGCCGCTGCCCTTCACCGACGGCACCAAAGAGCAGCAGGTGGCGCGGTGGCGGTCCGCGCTCGCCGCCGCCGGGGTCCAGGTCGAGACCGGCGTCCAGCTCGTCGATCTGGAGCGCGCGGGCGGCCTGCTCCGCGCCAAGCTGCGGCGGGGGGCCGAGGTCTTCGACGTCCAGACCCGCGAGGTCGTGCTGGCCATCGGGCGTCGCGGGCAGCCTGTCCCCCTCCCCTTGGCGGCGCTCGCCGGCGACCCACCGCTGACCAGCCTGGGCGATCCGGCCGAGGGCGCCGGGCGGCGCTGCGTGGTGGCGGGCGGCGGGGACAGCGCCGCCGAGGCGGCGGTCGCGCTGGCCGAGGCGGGCGCAGAGGTCAGCCTCGTCGTGCGGGGCCCCGACCTCAGCCGCGCCCGACCACGAAACCAGGCGCGGGTGCGGGCCATGGTCGAGGCCGGAAAGATCCGCCTGTGGACCGGGGCAGAGGTCACCGAACGTACGACCGGCGCCGTGCGCATCCGCGGTGAAGCTGCCGATCAAACGCTGCCCTGCGACCGGCTCTACGCCTTGCTCGGCGCCAGCCCGCCCTACGCCGCGCTCCGCCGCTGGGGCCTGCCCATCGAGGGCGACTGGCGGTGGGCGCGGGCCCTAGGTGTGGCCGCTTTTGGCGTGCTGGTCTACCTTTTCTACGTGCTCAAGGGGAAGTGGGGCCTCTTCCCCTTCGGCCCGGGCGACCCGCTGGAGGGCGCCGCGGCCGCGCTCACCCTGCACATCGGGGCGCGAGAACTCGGCCCGCCCTTTTGGGGGACCCTCGCCTACAGCGTGCTGGTGCTGGTCTTCGGCCTGCGCGCGCTCTCGGCCCACCGCGGCCCTGCGCAGCGCCGCCGCTACTTCAGCCTGATCAGTTTTCAGGTGGTGGCCCTCTTCGCCGTGCCCGAGCTGATCGCGCCCTTGATGCTTGATCGGCCGTGGAAGGTCTACGCCTTGACCGTGCCGTGGCCGCTCAGCATCTGGTCGCTGGTCGACGCGCCGGGCTGGGCCGGCGGCGACCTCGTCGCGGCCGCGGGCTGGCTGGCGCTCGGCGGCCTGAGCACCTTCGTGCTGATCCCCTTGTACGTGCGAAAGAACGGGCTGGCCTTCTGCTCCCGTCTCTGCGGATGCGGAGGGCTCGCTGAGACCATGGGCGACGTCTGGCGCAGCCGCGCGCCGCGGGGCCCGGCTTCACGCCAAGCCGAGTGGGCTGGCCGGCTGGTCTTCTTCGCTGCGATACCGACCACCGCGCTGATCTTGTTCGACGCGTGGGGGGTCGGCGGCGCGGCCCTCGGATCAACCAAGGCCTTCGCCCAGCGCTGGTATGGCTTGATGGTGGACTTCGGCCTCGCCAGCCTCGCTGGCGTCGCGCTCTACCCAGCCCTCGGCAACCGGGCTTGGTGCCGCTTCTTCTGCCCGCTGCGCGCCTACATGGAGGTGCTGGCCCGGATCTTCGCCAAACCGCAGATCGTCGCCGACAGCCGCTGCATCGGCTGCGAGCAGTGCACCCGCCACTGCCAGATGGGCATCGAGGTGCAGCGCTTCGCCCAGACCGGTACGCCGCTGCACAACGGGAACAGCGCCTGCATCCAGTGCGGCGTCTGCGTCGAGGTCTGCCCGATGGACGTGCTGGAGCTGCGGTCCGACCGGCCAGTGCAGCTGCGCTGGGAGGGCCTTGGCCCACCCCGGCCACCCTGGGAGGCCCGATGAGCCGACCCCGGTCGCGCCGGTTCGCGGCACATCAAGAACGTCTGACTGCACCGACAGAAACGTCTGATTTGGTGCTCGCCGGCCAATCGGTGAAGACGATATCGTTGGTGTTCGCCATCAATATCGTCGGAGCCTCCGCCGAGGCAAGCCCCGCGTCGCCGCCGCAGCGCCTGATCGTCGAGCTGGAGGACGCTCCTGTCGCGGGCCCGCTCCCGACCCGCCTGCGCCCGCTTTCGCGGGACCGCCGCCTGTGGGGTGGCGCGCTGTCGCCATCGGAGTTGGCCGGGCTGCGCGCGGCGCACCCTGGCGCCGTGATCCGGCCGCCGTGGCCGCTGTCCTCGCCGCGCCCGCCGTCCTTGGCGGCCATCGCCAGCGGCGCGCCCCCTCCGCCGGCCCTGGTCGGGCGGGCCGCAGAGGCCCACGGCCACGCGGCTTGGGCAGCGGCGGGCTTCGACGGCCGCGGGGTCACAATCGCCGTGATTGACGTCGGCTTCGATGGCCTCGACGCGCTCCCCGCGGGCGCACGCCCCCGCGCGGTGCGGCCCGTGGCGGGCCTTCGGCTGCCTGCAGAGGGCGCCCCCGGCCAAGCCCACGGGGCCGCCGTGGTCGAGGTGCTCGGCCGGCTGAGCCCTGGCGTCGAGGTGTGGACCGCGCCCGTGGCGGACGAGCTCGACCTCCTCGAGGCGCTGGCCGCGATCACCGCGCTGCAGCCCGATCTGGTGGTCGCCAGCCTCGGCTTCGACAACATCTGGGCCGCTGACGGCACCAGCCCCGTCGCGCGGGCGGTCGACGCGCTGGTCCACGAGACCGGGGCGGTTTGGGTCGCCGCTGCTGGCAACGAGGGGGGCCGCTACCGACGCGGCCTGGTCACCGACCACGATCACGACGGGCTGCTCGAGATCGACGGCGAAGAGGGCCTCAGCCTGCGCGCGCGCGAGGGCGAGCTCGCCGCGCGCCTGCGCTGGGGCGGGCCGCCGCCCGCTGACCTCCGGATTGAGCTGCGAGACCTCTGGGGCGGGGCCTGCGCAGCGGCGGTCCAGCCCGCGCACACAGCGGCGGTGGTCGATGTGATCAGCGGCTGTGAGGGCGATCAGGTGCGCCTGGAGCTCTGGTCTACCCTCGGCGCGGGCGGGCGCCTCGTGGTCTACGGCCCTGGGGGACTGGCCGCCGCGGACCCAAGCCACGAGCTCACCGTGCCGGCTGACGCCTCCCGCGCCCTGGCGGTCGGCGTGTGTACCCCGCAGGACGCACAGGACGCACAGGGCGCACCGGACGAAGAGGTCGCCGCGGCCGCGGCCCCGTCGCGCTGGGTGGCCGCGCCCTACAGCTCGCGGGGGCCCACCGAGGACGGGCGGCTCCGCCCGCAGCTCTGCGGAGTGGACGGCTTCGCGTCTACGAGCCTGGGCGGGGTCTTCCGGGGGACCTCAGCCGCCGCGCCGGTGATCGCCAGCTTGCTCGCCCTGCAGCTCGACGCGCGCAGGCGCGCCGACGCGGCCGCGGCCTTGCGGGGCGCGGCGGTCGACGCGGGCCCACCGGGGGCCGACACCGGCAGCGGCGCGGGGCGGGCGCAGCTCGGCGCGCCCCCTTGCGGCTGCGGAGGTGGCGCACCAGCCGGGCTCTGGGGGCTCGCCGGGCTCGGGGCGGTGGTTCGGCGGAGCGGAAGGCAGAGATCCCCGGCTGCGCCGCGCCAGGCCCACTCCTGAGCGGCGGCGTGCGCGAAGAGCCGGCGACGCTCGCGGACTTTGCCGGACTGCGCTGGCGCTTCGATGATGCGGCGGGCAGAGTGCCGGCGGCCGCGGGGAGCCTCCCCGCCCCGTGGCCCGGGGAGATCGTGCACCACGCCGCCCAGGATGCGCTGCTCACCGCGCCCTCGCTGCACACCTCTCCGCTGGAGAGCGCCCTGCTCGACGCGCAAGCCCTCGCTGAGGCCGCGCGCACGCCCGGGGCCAGCTACAGCTTCCTCAAGCAGCTCAGCACGAGCGATCCGGGTGAGCTGCTCGCCTTCATCGAGCGGGTGGGCGCGCGGCAGCCTCCGGAGCTTCGCCAGCGCTGGCAGCGCCTGCTCCCCAGCCTCGACAACCGCCGCTTCTTCCAGGCCTTCGCTGAGCTGCTCGCGGTGGGCTGGGCGGCGGGCGCGGGCCTCCACGCCGATGGCCTGCGCTGGCCCGAGGCGGCGATCTCGCTCCGCGCCGCCGACGGTCGCGCCGCCGACCTGCTCGTCCTGGGGCTCATTCGCGGCGTGCGTGCCGCTCCCGACGGCGAGCAGGTGCGGGCGCTGGTCGCCGCCCTGGACCGGGTGAGCTCGCGGGCGCGCATCGCCGTGCTCGTCCGCCGCTGGCTACCCGAGGGCTTCGACCCCGAGCCGGTGCGCCGGGCGATCGAGCTGTGGCTGCGCGAGGTCGACCGCGGCGGCTGGGATGGCCGATACGCCGCCTATGACGATGAGCACGTCAGCCTCGAGTTCGCGCTGACCGGCGAGACCCGCGCGCCCCGCCAAGGTGCGGTGAGCTTCGCGCTACCGCCCGCCGACGGCCACCGCACCTTGGACGCCGTCGCTGACCTCGTGCTCGGCGCTGCCGACGCATGGCGGGCCACAGCGCCGCGCGACGGCCGCCCGCTGCTCGTCGCCGTGGTCGCCGACCAGCCGCTCTCGTTGCCCCCGGGCGGCCTGCGCGAGCTGCTCTATGGCAAAGCAGCCGAGCAGAGCGGCGGTGAAGAGGGCCTTTTGCTCACGTACGGGCCCGAGATGTCGCACAGCATCTTCCGCGACCCCTTGCAGGCGCGGCTCGGCGGGGTCTGCGTGCTGGAGCGGATCGGCGACGGCGTCGAGCTCCGCGACCACCTTCTGCTCAACCCCTGGTGCGGGCGGCAGCTCGGTGGTTTGCCCTGGCCCGGCCCGGTGACCGGGCCCGTGCGCTGGTCGGGCGAGCGGCCGGTGGTCCGGGCGGCCGGCGGTGCCCGGCGGCCCACCCACGGCGGGCGCCGCTGAGCGCAGCCGCTGCGGCTTGGGCGCGCTGTGGGCCGTGTGTGGGCCCCGCAAGGAAGGCCCGCCGGTGGTGGAGGGCGCCCCGGCGCCGCAATAGCCCGCCGCGGTCGGGGCTTTGGACCCTGCGCGGGCCCGGCGTGGGCCTGCGCCCGCGGCCCGCCCGCGGGATCCAGGCCACCCCTCTCCTCCCCTCCCCTCGGCGCAGCGCCGACCCGTGGAGCTCCCATGACCCTCCTCCTCCTCTCGACCCTCGCCGCGATGGCGGGCGTGCCCAAGGCCTCGTCCGAGCTGAAGAACGACAAGGGCAAGATGCCGGTGGACCTTGCCTTTGACGGCCTGCTGAGCACGGCCTGGGCCGAGGCCGACAAGGGGCCCGGCGAGGGGCAGTGGGTCGAGATCGACCTCGGCAAGGTGATGGATCTGCGCGGCGTCTCGGTGTGGGCCGGTGACCTGTCCGAGGGGGAGCGCAGCTTCAAAGAGAGCTCCCGCCCGAAGGTGCTCCACATCGAGGTGGACGGCAAGCCCATGGGCGATCCGGCGCGGGTCCGCGACGAGATCAGCCGCGTCGACGTGAAGCTCTCGGGTACCGGTCGGAAGGTCAGGGTCGTCTTTGACGAGGTCTACACCGGCTACGTGTACAACGACCTCTATGTGGCCGAAATCGCGGTCAACTTCCCCGAAAACGACCCCGACCAGACCAAGCGGCTCGACGCCTGGGTCGAGTCCAAAGACGCGGCCAAGAAGGCCGAGGCCTTCAAGGCCCAGCTCGATGCCAGCTTCGACATCTGCCAAAAGGCCGAGGGCGACACCAAAGACGCCTTCCGCTTCATCGAGCGCGCGGTGTCCGATGGCCCGGCCTTTGTGCACGAGCAGATCATGAAGACCGTGCCCGCCGGCTTCCGGGCCCAAGCGGTGCGCAGCAGCGGCCGCGCGCGCAAGGCGCTGCGCCTGCTCAAAGATGCCAACGGCATCCCCGCCCTGCGCATGGCTGCCCTGCGGGCCACCGGCGAGGACGCGGCCGAGCTCGAGGGGCACGTCGAGGCGCTCGAGGCCTACAACGAGCTGATCGGCGGTCGGAACCGCACCAACGTCCGCTACTGGGGTGAGAGCGGCTTCGTGCCCGGCGCCCTGCGCAGCTTCGGCGAGCCCATGGGCATCGAGATCGACCGAAACGGGCGGGTGCTGGTGGCCGACATCGGCAACAACCGCATCCAGGCCTTCTCGGACGAGGGGCGCCCCGAGCGCCAGTGGGGCCTCGCGATGGACATCACCAATGTGTGGTTCCAAGGCACCCGCAAGTGGTACGCCTCGGGCGCCAATGGAAGTGAAGAGCCTGGCGGCTGGACCAACCCGCTCGACGTGACCTTGATCCCGGGCAAAGAGGCGGACGGTTTTGCGGCCATTGACGCGCTGGGCCGCATTCAGGTCGTCGACGCTGAGGGCAACACCAAGATTGGGTGGAAGGTCGAGACCAAACGGAAGCCCGAGCCCGGCGTGGGCGGCGAGGCCTACCTCTCCTACCTGCCCAAGAAGAAGGCCCTGCTGGCCGTGATGCGCGACGAGGGCATCATCTACAGCCTCGAGTCCGAAGAGCTGGGCCGCTTTAAGTTCAGCGGCGGCGTGCCCAACGCGGTCGAGATCGGCAAAAAAGGCCAGATCTTCGTCGCCGAGGGCCGCGAGGTCGTGCTGTACAACCACGACGGCTTCCGACACGGCGCGGTCATCTTCTACCAAGACCTCAACGAAGGTTTTGAGGACATGGACATCTCGCTCGACGAGCTCGGGCGGATCTGGGTCCTCACTGACACCGGGCACGTCCACGTCTTCGCCAAGCCGGGCAAAAAAGAGTTCTCGATGAAGGTCATCGACCGGCCGCTCAAGCACCCCCGCTTCGCCGTGCGCCAAGACGTCGTCTACATCGTCAGCGACGACGAGATCGAGCGGATCGACGTCGCCCAGATGCGGCTCGACGAGGCCGCGAAGGCCGCCGAGGCTGGCAAGTGAGGGGCGGGCGGGCGCGCGCCGACCTGGCTTCTGCGCTCCTGCTCGCCGCTCTGCTCGTGTCATGCAGCGGCGGGGCGACCGCCCCCGACCCGGCGCCCGGATCGCCCGCACCCTCCCCCTCCGCCGCGTCAGGCGAAGCGCCAGCGCCGACCGCAGCCGGTGCGGCGCCAGCCGAGGGCGCCGCGCAAAAGACGGACGCCATCGTCGTCCCCGCGCTCGACCCTGATGTGTGGACGGCAGACCGCATCGGCGCGCTCACGCCGACCCTCCCCCTCCGCTCGGCCAAGACCCCCGCGCCGCTGCCCGCCACTGAGGGGCGCTACCCCAAGACCGCGCGCAAGCTCGAAGAGCACGTGCGCACCTGGGGCCGGACCCCGGGGGACGCGTGGGCCATCGGCCACGCCCTGCTCGCGCTGGGCCCCGACATGATGTTGTCAAACGGCGAGGCGGCGGTGCCTTGGCTGTTCCGCACCTTCGCCGTGGAGTACCGCGCAGGGGGGCGCTCGCTCATCCGCTTCCCCCGGTCGGCGGGCAAGGTCCGGGTCGAGCCGCACGCCGCGCTGATGCTCAAGATCTTCGCCGAGATTGGCGTCTCTCCCGACCTTCCCGTCGTGGTCGGCGGCAACGCGTATACGGTGGCCGACCTCTACCGTGGCGTGCTCATCCACAGCGCGCTCGAGCCACGCACCAACCACTCGACCTTCGAGAGCCCCAACGACATGCCCTGGGCCCTGCAGGCCCTCGCGACCTGGGCGCCACTGCAGGCGCCCCCGGCGGCAGGCGGGGCAGCGGCGGGCCCGCCCGACCTGCGCTGGGTGGCCGCCGACGGCACCCGGATGAGCCTGCGCGACTTGTCGGTGTTCAACGCCGGCGTGCTCGTGGCAGAGAGCCAGCCCCTGTTCGTGGCGATGGAGTCGGGGGCGGCTTTTGAAAAGAAGGGCCAGGGCATCGTGAAGTACACCTGCGGCGGCGCGCACCTGCTGCAGGGCGTGGCCTTCGCCACCGCGCGCGGCCTGAACACCGAGCTGGGCGCCAAAGCCGTCGCGGGCCAGGTGCGCTTGGCCTTCTGGCGTCTGCCCCAAGAGCTGGCCCTCTACGACGCGCTGACCAAGCAGCACCCCGAGCACACGGACCTGCTGCTGGTCCAGCGCCTCAAATACACGGGGCACTTCCTCGAGTCCATGCACAAAATGGCCGCTATGGGCATCTTTTCGCCCGACCCGACCCAACAGAAGCTGCTGGTCGGGGCCGCGGACCAGGTGGTGCTGACCGTCGAGGCGCTGCAGCAGCGCGGTGTTCTCGCCAAGATGGACGCGCTGCGCACCAGCAACGAGCAGATGTACCTCGACCTCATCGGCGACGCGGCGCACGCGGCGCGTGGCCTTCGTTTGGCCCTCGGCGAGGACAGCGTGGCCTATTGAGGCGTCGACCCTCGACCGTCAGCGTGGCCCGAGCTGGCCTTGGAGCGCCAACATCGCCAGCTCACGCAGCGCGAGATCGACCCAGCCGCGCACGAAGGGCACGGCCCGCCCCGCCCAGCCGGCCCGCAAGGCCAGCGCGGTCTGGTGGGCGCAGCGCGCGAGCTCGTGCTCATCGGCCGACAAGGCCCGCGCGGTCAGCACTTCTAGGGCCAAGGTCCACCGCAGGCGGGCGCCTGCGTCGAGGGCAGCATCAGCGAGGGACTCGACAAGCGCGTTGATCTGCGCGTGGTCGGGGCCAGGGGGCTGCAGCGCCTCAAGCAGCGGCTCAAGCGCGTCGGAGAGCAGGTCGGCCTCGACGCCGAAGCGGAGCTCACCGTCCTCGGCGAGCAGGGGGCCCGCCTCGGGCGGACCGGCGGGCGGACCCTGGGGCTGGCGGGAGAGCGGGTCGATGAGCCGGCCGCTGGTGAGCACATCAGCGGGGATGGCGTCCAGCACGGCATCCCAGCCCTCGGGAGGGGTCGCGCCCTCACCCTCCACCACGCGGAGCAGGTAGTGCAGGCCGACGTGGCTGGGCACGGGCTGCAGGCCGTGCTGGCCCACCACCCCTGTGGTCAGGCGCACGGCGTCCTCGGCGGAGAGGCGGGCGAGCTCGGGCTCGCGCAGGCCCTCTCCGGCGACCAGGGCGCCGGCGATGAGCAGACAGGGACCCTCCCCGAGCACGAGGACCAGGGGCACCGCGCCGTCGGGCTCCGGCGCGCCGAGCAGCGCGAGGGGTGGCCTCATGCGCGCTCCGCCTGGCTGAGCCGGCCGCTGTCCATCGCCTGCTTCACCGTGATGGCCGCCATGTTCACGATGTCCTGCACCGTGGCGCCCAGCGCGAGCACGTTCACCGGCGCGCGCAGCCCGCAGAGGATGGGGCCGATCGCCGTCGCGCCGCCGAGGTCGCGCAGCAGCTTGTAGGCGATGTTGCCGCTGTTCAACGCGGGGAAAATCAGCACGTTGGCGTCGCCGGCGATCTGCGAGAAGGGGAAGTCGGCCTGCGCCTTGGCCGGGTTGACCGCGGTGTCGGCCTGCATCTCGCCGTCAATCACCAGGTCAGGTCGAAGCTTGCGCACGATCTTCACGGCCTCGACGACCTTGTCGACCTCGGGCGCGCCGCGGATCTCGCCAAAATCGCTGTAGCTGAGCATGGCGATGCGGGGCTCATCCCCAAAGGTGCGGGCCACTTCGGCGGTGTTGATCGCGATCTGGGCCAGGGTCGCCGGATCGGGGTCGCGGTTCACCGTGCAGTCGCCCAGGTACAGCCGCCGCTCTTGGAAGAGCATGGCGTACACGGCGCTGATCACGCGCACGCCGGGCGCCGGGCCGAGCACCTGCAGCGCCGGCCGCAGGGTGACGTTGTAGGGGGTGGCCAAGCCGCCGACAAAACCGCAGGCGTGCCCCTGGCGGACCATCATCAGGCCCCAGGTCGTCGGGTTGTGCATCATCCCGCGGACCGCCGTGTAGGTCAGGCCCTTGCGCTGGCGCTCGGCCCACAGCGCCTGGGCGTACTCCTCCATGCGCTCGTCGTCGTGAATCTCGACGATCTCGATGCCGCGCAGCTGCACGCCGTGCTGCTCGGCCCGCTGCAGCACCTTCCAAGCCTCGCCGATGAGCAGGGGCTGGCAGATGCCCTCGTCGGCGAGCAGCTGGGCCGCGCGCAGCACCCGGGGGTGCGTGCCGTCGGCGAAGACCACCTTGGGCTTGCTGATCCGCGCCCGGTTCATCAGCGGGCGGATGATCTCTTTGCTGCGCTCGACCATCCGCTCGAGGCGCTGCCGGTAGGCGTCGTAGTCGGGGATCGGCGCGCGGGCGACGCCCGAGAGCTCGGCCGCGCGGGCCACGCTCGGCGCCACCCACAGCAGCACCCGCGGGTCAAAAGGTTTGGGGATCAAGTAGTCAGGCCCAAAGCGGATGGCCTCGAGGCCATAGGCGGCGAGCACGCTGTCGGGCACGTCTTGGCGGGCGAGCTCAGCCAGGGCCTTGGCCGCGGCGACCTTCATCTCCTCGTTGATCGCGCGGGCCCGGCAGTCGAGCGCGCCGCGGAACACGAAGGGGAAGCCCAAGACATTGTTGACTTGGTTTGGGTAGTCGCTGCGACCCGTGGCGACAATGGCGTCAGGCACGGCGGCCTTGGCCTCTTCGTAGGTGATCTCAGGGTCAGGGTTGGCCATCGCGAAGATGATGGGCTGCGGCCGCATGCCCTTGAGCATGTCGCCGGTGACGATGCCCCCCACGCTCAGGCCCATGAACACGTCGGCGCCCACCAAGACCTCGGCCAGCTTCATCGGCGGAGAGGGCTGAGCGAAGGCCTCTTTCTCGGGGAACATATCGACCGGGCGCCCCACATAGACCAAGCCGTGGAGATCCAACATCCAGACGTTCTCGCGGCGGACGCCGACCGAGACGAACATCCGCGCGGTGGCGATGGCCGCCGCGCCCGCGCCGGAGAAGACGACCTTCATGTCCTCGAGGCGACGGTTGGTGACCAAGGCCGCGTTGATCAGCGCAGCCGACGCGATCATCGCCGTGCCGTGCTGGTCGTCGTGGAAGACGGGGATGTCGAGCGCGGCCTGCAGCTCGCGCTCGATGCGAAAGCAGTCCGGCGCGCGGATGTCTTCGAGGTTGACCCCGCCAAAAGTGGGGGCCATGGCCTTGACCGCCGCGATGACCTCGTCAGGCGTGGGCGCGTTCAGCTCGATGTCGAAGCAGTCGATGTCGGCGAACTTTTTGAACAGGTTTGCCTTGCCCTCCATCACTGGCTTGGCCGCGAGCGGGCCAACGTTGCCCAAGCCGAGGACCGCCGTGCCGTTGGTCACCACCGCCACGAGGTTGCCCCGGGTGGTGAGATCAAAGACCCGCTCGGGATCTTTGGCGATGTCGCGGCAGGGCTCGGCCACCCCCGGCGAGTAGGCCAAGGTCAGGTCGCGCTGGGTGAGCAGCGGCTTGGTGGGGACCACCGCGAGCTTCCCTGGCCGGCCGTTTTGGTGGTAGTCGAGCGCGTCTTCGCGGAGGCCCATGTTCTCCCCTCAGCACGGGGCAACGAGGGCCCGCGCGGAGCCGGGGCATAGCCGGGGCGGAGGGCCGGCGCACCCGGGCCCATCCCCGCCACCCGCCGCAGATTATCGACCTGCACGCCATCTTGATCCATCGGCGTGGTCGCGGGCCCTCCGGTGCCGGCCCCCCAAAAAAGGAACCGCCCCGCCCGCGGTGAAGCGAACGGGGCGGGCTGGAGGCGCCCATAAGCCGAGTTCTGTTCCGCGGGCCGCTCGCGCCGCCCGCGGTGGAGATCATTCGTCTAGGCCCGCCGTCACCGGCGGGCTCAAGCGGTCTACCCGGGAGCTGGGGCGAGCCGCCCCATGTGCCCCCCATTTGACCTTGCACCGGATGGGGTTTGCCTGGCCGCCCCTGTCTCCAGGGGCGCCGGTGCGCTCTTACCGCACCCTTTCAACCTGACCGCGCGGGTAAACCCCGCGCCCGGACCTCTGGCCCCCAACGACCCAAGGGATGGGGGGCGAGCGGCGCCGGACCCGTAGGTGGCGGTCTGCTCTCTGTTGCACTTTCCTCCAGGTCGCCCTGACCGGGGGTTACCCGGCATCCTGCCCTGTGGTGCCCGGACTTTCCTCCCGCGGTGCCGGCGCTGCCGATTCGGGCCGAGGCCCGTGCTCCAGCGCGCCAGCGGATCCGCCGGCGATCCCCTGTGCTCCTCCAGCGCGCCGCGGCTATTGCGCGGGGTGGTCGGCGCCCAGGGTCGGCCCTCCGCGGGTCGGCCCTCAGCGGTCGACGGTCGCGGCCAGCGCGTCGACGGCTTGGCGCAGGGCGTCCGGGTCCTCTGCTTGTTCGAAGCGCAGCTCGTAGAGCAGGTGGCCGTCACCGGGGGCGAAGGCGTGCACCCGCGCCTTGACGTGGATGGTCGGCACGCCCGGGGCGGCGATGCGGGCCTGCAGCGTGCCGCTCTCGACGAAGATGAGCTTGAAGCTCGATGGCATCGCGAAGGTGGCGCCCTCGACGCTGAGCTGGAGGAGCTGGGCCGGGCTGTGCAGCAGGCTCACCGCTTGGCCCCGCGGAGGCACCAGGGCGAGCACCCGCCCATCGTCAGAGGCGGCGACCCCCAAGGGCTGAAAACGGTCGATGAAGCCAAGCAACAAGCCGGACTGGCTGCGGTCGGGGACCGGGACGCCCGCGCGGATGACGCTGGCCTCAAAGGTCCAGGCCTGACCGTCGAGGTTGACCCACACGCGCACATCTTCGCCGCCCACGAAGCGCTGCAGCGGTGCGGTCACCACCACCCCGCCGCGCTCGACCCGCACGAGCTGGGCGGCGACCATGCCGCCGCCGCGGGGGAGCAGCTCGCAGCTGATGCGGCGCTGCGCGGCCTCTTCGAGCATCCGACGCGGGTCTGGCTTCATATTGCCCCCTGCCGCCGGTTCGACGGGCGCCGCCCCAAGCCGGGCCGCGCGGGTCGACGGCCCCGGTCCGGGCTATCCCGCCGGCGCGCCCGCCGGGGCCGTGTGCGCCGACACGCACGGTCCTCAGGCGCGCCCGGGAGAGCCATGCGCGTGGCGCACATCACCGACCTGCACGTCCAGCGGCCGCCGCGGCTCATCGATCTGGTGACCGGGCCCAAGCGGCTGATCGGCGCGCTCAACCTCTACTTGCTGGGCCGGCGGGCCCACTTCTCCGCCGCGGTGCAGCAGGCGCTGGTCCAAACAGTTGAGGATCTCCGTCCAGACGTTGTTGTTTGTACCGGGGACCTGACCGCCATCGCCACCGACGACGAGTTTGAGGCAGCGCGCACCCTCCTCCGCCCGCTGCTCGACCGGCAGCCTTTTGTGCTGCTGGCCGGCAACCACGACACCTACGTGCGCGAGGCCCACCCCGGCGCGAACATGCGGCGGTGGTTCGGCCCCTGGATGGGCCCGCGCGGCGCGCGCCTGCAGCGCCTCGGTGAGGCGGCCTTTCTGACCGTCGAGACCTGCCGCGCGCACCTGACCAGCCGGGGCCACACCCCGCCCGGAGAGCTCGAACAGGCGGCGACCTTGCTCGACACCCTGGGCATGCGCGGGCGCACCCCAGAGGAGGAGGGGCTTTTTGTGTTCTGGTGCCAGCACTACCCCCTGCGCGGGCGCAGCGGCGCCCCCTATGGGCCGGCGACCCGCTGCCTCGCTGACGCGCCGCAGGTCGAGGCGGTGCTGGCAGCCCGCCCCGAGATCAGCGCCGTGCTGCATGGGCACGAGCACCACGGCTTCCGCAGCGCATTGCCGGGCTCCCGCGGCCCGATCCCCATCCTGAACCCGGGCGCCTCGGGCTACGCGCACCTGCCCGACCGCCGCCGCACCGCCCACTTCTGCGTCTATGACGTCCAGGGCGGCCAGCTCCGCGGGGTGGAGCGCTACGCCTGGGATGGCGGCCAGTTCCGCCCTGAGGCGGGCGGGGCCTTCGCGACCGGCGGCTGAGGGCGGGCCCCATCGCTCAGCCTGTTGATTTTCGTTCAATCAGAGGCCGTGTGGCCGCCCATTGCGCCTGGACCTGCGCCCGCCCCGGCGCTACGTTGGAGCGGCGTCGGCGCCGCTCCGACCGCCTGAGGACCGCATGCGCAGCCCCCGCCTCCGCCCACCGCTCCGTCCGCTGCTCTGCCTGTCGATCCGCCCGGGTCAGCCCGCGCCTCCACGGGTTGTGCGCCCCTGGCCGGTGCTCTGCCTGGGCGCCGCGCTCGCCGCGGGCTGCCGCACCCCCTCGGTCGCCATTGAGGCCCGCTCCGAGATGGAGGTGCAGGTCAACGGCATCGGCCTGTCCGAAGACGGCTCCTACGGTTTCGCCGGCATGTTCCAACAGGCCTGCGACTTTGACAGCAAGAGCGGCAGCGTGGGCAAGGACTACGACGCGGGGCCGGGCCTCGAGCTGGTCCTCGACGTGCACGCCGGGCGCGGCCTGCTGTGGCTCGACGGGGGCGTCGGTGAGCTGCGCCAGAGCGCCGGTGAGGAGCTCGCCGGGCGGCCGCTGGATGGCCAAGATGTCGTGCACGGGCGCATCCTCAACGCGGACGACCACCTGCTCGTCGTCGAGCGCGAGGGGGTCTGCCAACTCGAGCGCCACCTCGGCGGTGCCGCACCTGGCCGCCTCGACCTGCCCGCCGAGGCCTGCGACCTGAGCGTCGGGCTCGTGGTCGACCGCGCGGATGGTGTGGCGTTTCTCGGTCATGGGGGCGGCCTGCTCCGGGTCGGCGCCCGCGGGGCCGAGCCCGTCGACGACACGAGCAGCGCCAGCCTGGCCCTCGACGAAGACCTGGGCCAGCTCTACGCCGGGTCGGTGGGCGGCGGCGCGCTGCGCGCCCTCGACCTGCAGGGCGGTGTGCGGTGGTCGAGCGCGCTCGACGGCGAGCTCGTCGGCGTGGCCGCGCTGCCCGCGGTCGACGCCGCGCTCGCCGCGGTGAACGTCGACGGTGTGCTCCGCCTGCTCGCGCTTCACGCCGACGACGGCGCGGTGGTGGGGATCACCGAGCTCGACGGGGTCGCCGCCACCGGGCTGGTGAGCAGCGCCGATGGCCGGGTCGCAGCGCTGGTGAGCACCGACCGGGTGCGGTTTTTCACGATCCGGGCCGAAGCGGAGCGCTGAGCCGCCGCGGCGCAGCCCGCCCGCCCCCGAGCCGCCGGGTGAGGTCGAGGCTCTCTGCGAGGTTGGGGAAGCGCGTCCACCGGCCGACCGAGCTGGGGTCGAGGGCGGGGTCGCCGAGGCGCCTGGGCGTGGCCCCCGCCAGCAGCGCGCCGACCGGGAGGGGGCTCAGGCCCAGCGCGCGGCGCAGTCCGGCGAGCGCCCGCTCGGGGTGGGCGACCAGCGCCTCATAGTGGAGGGTGACCTGGCGGAGCGGCAGGGCCCGGCGCCAGTGGTCGGCGAGGGCCTCCGCCGCCGCGCCCCGCTCGACGAGGTCGAGCAAGCCGCCGCAGGGCCCGTCGGCCGGGCTCCAGCGGCTCCAGGCGCTCAGGCTGCGGTCTAGGGGCTCGCGCTCGACGAAAATGACCTGTGCGTCGGGAAAGGTGCGCGCCACCACGCCGAGGTAGAGCAGCAGGTCGGGGCTCGCGTCGACCAGGGGCCCTCGAGCTTCGGCGCCGTTGGCCCAGCGCGCCGCCACCGCGGCCAGCGTCGCCTTCGGCAGCGCGGCCAGCGCCGCGGCGGGGCTTCGCGTCGGGTCCGGCCGAAGCTGGCGCAGCAGGCCGGGGAGCCCACGCGTGGGCCCGCTGGTCGCGCCGGCTGACCACCCCGCGACGAGCCGGCCGACGAGCCGCGCCCCGCTGCCTGGCGCGCCGGCCACGAAGATCGGCCCGGACCCCTCCGCGGGGGCAGCCGTGACGCGCCCGCAGGGCAGCGCGGAGTGCAGGGCGGCGAGCGCGTCGACCTCCGACCAGTCGAGCGGGCCCGGCCGGGGCGCGCCGACCCGAACGCGCTCGAAGGCCTCGCCAAAACACATGCTCGCAGCTGCGTGATCGCCGCGTGCCTCGAACAGCCGCCCGCGGAGCTGCTCCCGTCGCACGAGCTCCGCCGCCGACCAGCCCACGGCCGCGTCGAGCAGCCGCAGCCCGCCCTCCGGGTCGCCCATGTGCGCGCGCAGGGCCGCGAGACCCAAGCGGCCGGCCGGGCTGAGCTCCCCTCCCCCATCGAGCCGCTCGAGCGCGGCGCGCGCCTCAACCGCCAGCCCCCGCTGCGCGCGTGCCGCGGCCGTCCGCTCGACCACTGGGGTCGTCGCCCCGCGCTCTGGGCCGAGCCGGCGCAGCCGCAGCTCTGCCGCGTCGGCCCGCCCGAGGGCGAGCTCGGCGTCTGCGGCGGCCAACACGAGCTCGGTGGACCGAGGATCGGCTGGGTCGGCTTGGCCGCGCGTGGTGATCAGCGCCAACGCGCCGTGCGCGTCGCCCAGATCGAGGCGCAGGCGGGCCTCTGCGGCGAGCGCGCCGAGGTGCTCTGGCTGGGCTTGGCGTGCGGCGCGCAGGTGCCGGCTGGCGCCGGGGTGGCCCGCGAGGCGCTGGGCTTCGGCGAGCAGGACGCGCAGCTCGAGATCGGCGGGCAGGTCGCGCAACAGCGCGTCGAGGGTGGAGACCGCGGCGGGGTAGAGCCCCACCTCGATGAGGGCGCGCCCAGAGATCAACGCTGCCCGTGGCCCCAGTGGGCCAGCGAGCCGCCCGAGCGCAGCCAAGGCGTCCTCGGGCTCGCCGAGGCGAAGACAGAGCGCGGCGAGGTCGGTCAGCGCGTCAGGCTGCGCGGGGTGGAGCTCGACGCAGCGGATGAGCAGCGCCCGCGCGCCAGCGAGATCACCGGCCTGGCGGGCATCCACGGCGGCTGAGCGCAGCGCGGCGAGGTTCAGGCTGGCCCGACCGGCCATCGGGCGGCGGGGCACCCGCAGGCGCAGCGGTGGCTCTTCCGTTCCGCTGTCCATGGCGCCCCCCAAGCCGGGGCAACGGCGCCGGGGCGGCGCGGCTTGAGCCCCTTGGCGCGAGCGGCCAGCGGCGCGGGCGGGCCGTGGCGCGGATCAGCGGGCCTCGGCGCGCCGGGCCATCCAGGCCGCCTCCAGCCGCTCCCCTGCGCCGATCTCGAGCAGGGGGACGCCGGCGCCCAACAGCAGGGGCAGGAGCGCTTGGTTGAGCGCGGCGGCCTCGGTCCCCGCGGGAGCGACGACCAGCAGGGTGTGATCGCTGAGATCCAGCGCGATCCCAGGGAGCGCCGCCAAGATCGCGGCCCGGAGGGGCTCACCGCCGCCGAGGTGCCGGTCGAGGGCGGACTGCGCCGGCTCGCCCAGCACATACCGAAGGCGGCGCTGGCGCTCGGTGACCTCGGCTAGCGAGCCCGCGCGCAGGCAGCGCCCCGCCTCCATGAACACGACGTGATCGCAGACCGCCTCGAGCTCGGCGAGCACGTGGCTGCTGATCACCAGGGTCGAGCGCCCGCCCCGTCGCCGCAGCACCTCGCGCATGCGCACGACCAGCTCGGGATCGAGGCCGTTGGTCGGCTCATCGAGCAGGATCAGCTCGGGCGCGCCGAGCAGCGCCTGGGCCACCGCCACCCGCCGCTTCATGCCGTGTGAGAGCTGGCGGACCAGGGCGCCCGCGCGGTCGCGCAGCTCGACCTCGTCGAGGATGTGGTCCACCGCCTGATCGGCCTCGGCGCGGCTCATGCCCTGCAGGCGGGCGAAGTAGCGGAGCAGGGCGGCGACCGGGGTGTGGGGGTTGAGCTCGCAGTCCTGCGGGAGCACGAGGACCCGCCCCTTGTGGGCCCACGGGTCGAAAGCGCCCTCGCCGAGCACATCCACGAGGCCCTCGTCAGCTTGGACAAAACCGCCGGCGATGCCAAACGCTGTTGTCTTACCTGCGCCGTTCGGGCCAACGAGGCCGCAGATCGCGCCCCGGGGCACCGAGAAGCTCAGCTGGTCGAGCGCGCGGAGCTTGCCATAGGCTTTGGTGACCGCATCGAAGCGCAGGGCGAGCATCGGGCTCCTCGGGGGCTAGGCGTCGGCGCGCAAAAAGCGCAGGTGACCGAGGGTGAAGCCGACGACCCCCATGGCCACGAGCAAGCCCATGGCCGGCGCGCGGTCGACGAAGGCGGGGCGCCACAGGTCGAGCTCGTGGGAGCCGGGGAGCAGCGTGCGCGCGGCCTCGACCAGCGGCGGGGCGAGATCGACGACCATGGGCAGGTTCAACGCGCCCCGCAGCGCGCCGCCCAGGATGAGCCCGCCGATGCACAGGCCCCAGGCCACGTAGACCGAGCGGGTCAGCTGGCTGAGCCCGAGCGCGAGGCCGAGCCAGGGCAGGCCATAGACCCAGCCCCGCAGCCCCATGCGGGCGAGCCAGAGCGCCGTCTCGACCGGCGGCATGCCCGTCGTGCGGATCATGCCGACCACCCACACGCCCAGCGCGGCGATTTGCAGGCCCACCAGCAGCACGAGGGCCTGCCCGCAGAGCTTGCCCACCGCCCAGGCGGTGCGCCCGGTGCGACCCAGCGCGAAGCGGGCCGAGCCGGAGGCGCGCTCAGAGGCGACGCTGCCGCCGGCGACAAAGGTGCTCAGGGCGGGGGTGAAGGTCAGGGCCACCCATCCATAAAATATGGCCAGCACGGGCATCCCGAGGATCTGGCGGACCAGCTCTTCTTCGCCGACCAGGTTGGTCAGGGCGTGGATGAGCTCGTCGCTCTGGCGGAGGCTGTCGGTGAGCGCCCCCGGTCGGCGGGTCGCCGGCACGCGCAGGGCGTTGGCCGCGACCTGCTCAATCTCATTGAGGACCTCGACGAAGATCAGCGTGGCGAAGACGCTCCCGGCGAGGAACAGCAGCAATAGGAGCAGGGCACGCCACGAGCGCAGCGACTCGAGCAGGTCAAAACCAGCCACCAGGGCGATGTCTCGGAGCAGTCGCATGGTCAGCCCCCCGCAGCTTTAGAGCTGCCCCTCGGCTGCCAGCTCGGCCGCGGCGCGCTCGACGGCGGGGCGCATCGCCTCGACCTCGACGAGGTTCCAGATCTGCAGGGCTTCGGCGTCGACGCCCTCGAGGCGCTCGGCGCCGATGAGGTCCTCCATCCCTGCCTGGGCCTCGTAGAGGGCGCCGGTGACCTCGTGGGTCAGCCGCAGGGCGTCGGCGGTCGGGGGCCGGTCGCCCTCGAGCGCGAGATCGATGAGCTCATCGGCGTGATCGGCGAGCTTGGCCTCGAGCTTGCTGACCACCGCGTCGAGCTGGGCCTGCTCCTCTTCGTTCAGCTCGGCCTGCTCGGTGATCGCCGCCCGGGTCTGCGCCGCCCGCACCGCTTGCAGCTCAGCGGCCTGGTTGAAGCCCGAGATCAGCTCAGCGGGCGCGGGACCACCCCCCTCAGCCGCCGCTGCGCCCTCGCCGGCGCCGTTCGGCTGGTCGACAACCACGGCGGGCCCGCCGGCATCCCCGCTGGGCGGGGGTGGCGCGGCTGGCTCAGCCGGACCGGGACCGTCAGACCCACCGAGCAGCTCGCCCATGCCGGGGAGCAGCCCTGCGCCAAAACCGCTGCGCCGGGCGGTGGTGCGCTGGGCCTTGACCAGCTCGTCGCGGGCTCGGTCCAGGTCGGCCTGCGCGGCGGCCAGCTCGCGACGGGGGCCGACCCCGCCGCCCACCCAGCCGAGCAGCAGCCCCACCGCGGCGCCGACAATGGCGAGGAGCGGGGCGGAGGAGGGGCGGGCTGGCGGACGGGTGCTGGGCTGCGACATCGGGACCTCGGGTCGGCCCTAACCCTACGCCGCCCGCCGCCGGCGCCATGCCCCCCGGCTCAACCTCGGGCTTTGGCGCCCGGCTCACCCGGGGCCGGGGGCCGGACGATCCGTCGGCGGGGGGCCTCGCCGCCCGCGGCGGTGGCAGCGCGGGCCGGCGGCTCTGCGACGGGGAGCGGCTCGGGCACCAGCGCGGGCCCCGCGCCCAGCGCCCGCCCGGGGAAGGCCGCCGGGCTTCGCAGCGGGGCGCGATCCATGGCGCCGCCAATGCGCTCATCAGCGTCACGCACGCCCATCACGACCGGGGGCGGCGCGCGGGTGGGCCGCCGCACGACCGTGGGGACCTCGACCACCGCCGCCGGCCGGGACCGGGGGCGGACCGGCGGGGGCGCCGCGGCTTTGCGGCGCTGCGCGCGCATCCGGGCCACCGTGCGCTGGCGCCGCAGGCGGAAGGGCCGCCGGCGCAGGCGCCGACGCTCGCCGATGACCGCCTCGACGCCGACGCCCGCCAAACGCGCGATCACGATGTCGGGCATCTTGCCGATGCGGTCGACCAGCGAGACCAGCTCAGGCACCCCTTCGCCGTGCAGATCGCGGCCGCGCACCCGCCAGCCACCCCGGGCGAGAGCCCGCCGGAGCCGTCGTGGGCTCGACCCGAAGCGGCGCGCGGTGTCGCGGATCGAGCCGCCCAGCGCGAGGCGCCGGAGGACCTCGGGCCACCAGGCGGCCCGGGTCACGCACTCGGGCTGGTCGCGGCTCGCGAGCGCCCGCTCGGCCTCGTCCACACTCACCCCGAGCGCGGCGCAGACCTCGTGGAGGGGCTCTCGGCGGAGGCGCTCACACAGCGCCCCCCACCAGCCAAGATCCGCGTGGCTGTGCATGCAACCTCCGCCCGACGGTGCGCGTCACCGCCGATGCCCAGCCTGAAGCGGGGTCAGGGGCGAGTGTACCGCAGGAACAGCCCCCCTGCGGTCCATTCCGCAGCGTCGAGGCGCAGGCGCGCCACTCCGGTCGTCGAGCCTTCCCCGGGTGGGCCGCCGAGCAGCAGCGGGCACAGGGTCAGCCGCAGCTCATCCACGGAGTCGGACGCGAGCAGGGCCGACACAAGCCCCCAGCCGCCCTCGACCACGAGCAGCGCGGCGCCCTGCGCGCGGGCCGCAGCCAAGGCCGCCCCGACCGGATTGGCGCAGCGGTGGGCCCGACCGCCGAGGGCCTCTACATGCCCGGGATCGAGCTCCGCGCCGCCAAAGACCTCGAGAGCAGCGTCGGGCTGGGGGAAGCCGGCTGCCGTCGGTCGCGGATGTAGGCGGGCCGCGCGGGTCACCACAAAGAGCGGCGGAGGCGGCCGGGCGGGCGCCTCGGCCCACCAGCGGTGCCAGGCGCGGGGCGGCAGGGGCCAGTCGCAGAAGGACCGACCGCCGGTCAGCACCACGTCGGCCTGGGCGCGCAGGCGGGCCATGCGCTCGCGGTCCTCGGGGCCGCCGAACATGGCGGGACCGCGCGCCGGGCTGAGCCGGCCGTCGAGGGCCGCGGCGAGGTTGGCGATGACCCGCACGCTTAGGCCAAGCCGAGCTCTGCCCGGGTGCGCCAGCACTCCACCGCGACCGCGCCGATCTCGGGCATGTCGAGCGGGCGCTTGGTCACCCGCACCCGCACCCGATCCACCGGAAAGCCGGCCAAGATCACCGCAGCGGCGTCTTCGGCGACCCGCTCAATGAGCTTGTAGCGGCGCGGGCAGATGTGGGCGCGCAGGGCGCGGTAGACCTCGGCGTAGTCGACGAGCCCGTCGGGCTGATCGGCCGCCGCGGCCGCCCGCCAGTCGGTCTCGGCCTCAAAGTCCAACGACAAGGTCTGGAGAATGTCGGCCTCGATGGGCAAGAAGCCCACGTGGCAGCGCAGCGTGAACCCGAGGCCCATCACCCGGTCGGGCGGGCGCGCCGGGGCGGCGGTCGGGGTCGCGGTCAAGGGGGCCTCCGGGGCGGGCGCCGCCGCTAACCCCCGGCGGGGGCGCAGGTTAGCCGCGCCCCCATGAGCACCCTGCGCATCGGCATCCTCACCGGCGGCGGCGACGCCCCCGGCCTCAACGCGGTCCTTCGGGCGGTCACCAAGCTCGGCGCCGGTCGGCACCACTGGCAGCTGGTCGGCGTCGAAGACAGCTTCAACGGCCTCCTCGATGATCCGCGCCGGCTCGTCGATCTGACGCCGCAGGCCTGTCGGGGGCTGTTGGTGCGCGGCGGCACGATCCTCGGCACCACGAACCGCGGCGACCCCTTCGCCTGGGCCTGGCCCGACGGGCGGGTCACCGACCGCAGCGCCGAGCTGGCGGCGGCGATCACGGAAGAGGGCCTCGATGGGCTCATCGTCGTGGGCGGCGACGGCACGCAGCGCATCGCCGCGCGGCTCATGGCGACCCATGGGGTCCCGGTGATCGGGGTGCCCAAGACCATCGACAATGACCTCGCTGACACCGACTTCACCTTCGGCTTCTGGTCAGCGGTCGAGGTCGCCACCGAGGCCCTCGACCGCCTGCACAGCACGGCCGAGGCCCACGACCGGGTGATGCTGCTCGAGGTGATGGGCCGAGACGCCGGCTGGATCGCGCTCTACACCGGGGTCGCTGGCGGGGCGGACTGCATCGCCCTCCCCGAGATCCCCTACGACGTCGAGCGCTTCGTCCACAAGATCAAAGAGCGGGCGCGGAGGGGCCGCCACTTCACCATGATCGTGGTCGCGGAGGGCGCCGTCCCCAGGGGCGGCAGCCTGGGCGCCGGGGTCGATGGCAGCCAGACCACCAAGGTCAAGGCCGGGTCCGCCGCCCAGACCTTGGCAGAGCTGCTCGAGGCGCGCATCTCGGGCGAGGTCCGCACCACCGTGCTCGGGCACCTGCAGCGCGGCGGCGGCCCCGTGCCCTATGATCGCGTCCTGGCCACCCGCTTCGGGGTGAAGGCGGTCGAGCTGGTGCGGGAAGGGCGGTGGGGCGAGATGGTGTGCCTGCGCGACAACAACGTCACCAGCGTTCCCCTGGTCGAGGTGTCGCAGGCGCCGCGCCGGGTCAGCCCCGACGAGCCCCTGCTCGCCACCGCCCGCGCGGTGGGCATCGAGCTCGGCGGCTGATCACCGCCGACGGGGGGCGTCCCGGCGCAGGCCTCACCAGCCGGCGGTCGGGCGCTCGATGCGGGGGAGGGCCTCTGCCTGAAGCGCGACCTGCACGTCGACTTGGCCGATCGCGTCGGCCTCGCGGAGGGCCGCGTAGGCCGCGGACAGCGCGTGGGCCTGCGTGTTGTTCTCGCCGGAGAGATGCGCGAGGATGACGTGGGAGAGGCCGTCGTGCACGCCATCCGCCAAGAGCTGGGCGGCCTGCCGGTTCGAGAGGTGGCCCTTGTTGCCGCGGATGCGCTGCTTGAGGGCCCAGGGGTAGCCGCCCTCCATCAGCAGGTCTTCGTCGTGGTTGAACTCGAGGACGGCCACCGCCAGGCCCCGAAGCACATCGAGGACCAGGGGCGTCGCCTTGCCGAGATCGGTGATCACGCCCGCCCACGTGCCGCCGAGCCCGACCTTCCACCCCACCGGGTCGCGGGTGTCGTGGGGCACCGAGAAGCAGGCCGCGTGCAGCGCGCCGATGCGCAGGGTGGCCCCGGCGTCAACCTCTTCAACGGCGTCGGGAAGGCAATTGTCGCGAATCCCGGCCCGAGTGCCCGGCGTCATGTAAAAGGGCACCCCCTCGCCTTGGCGCTTGCGGAGGGCGGCGGAGAGCACCCGCGCAGCGCCGACATGATCGTCGTGCTCATGGGTGACCAGCACCCCGCGGATCTGGGCTTCGCCGAGGCCCACCTGATCCATACGGGTCTGGATCTGCTTGGTGCTGACGCCACAGTCGATGAGCACGCCCTCGCGGCTGTCGCCGATGTAGGTGCAATTGCCCTTCGACCCGCTGGAGAGCACGGCCACGACGAGGTCTCGGCGGAACAGCGG
>JAEUKK010000144.1 GCA_016792625.1 Deltaproteobacteria bacterium
CGACCTCGCCGGCGCCCGCGCGGCCGCGGCCCGGGCCAACCGCCTGCTGGTGCCCGCGGCGGCCGCCGCGGCCGGCCAGCAGCCCGATCTCCACCTCTTCTCCTGCCCCATGGTCGGCGAGGGCCCAGCGCCCTGGGTCCAAGACGCCCCGACCCTCCACAATCCCTACCTGACCGAGCAGATGCCCCGCTGCGGCGACGCCCTCGCCTGGCCCGCCGCCGCGCCCGCCGCCGATGCGGTCGCCTTTCACACCTGCCCGATGCACCCGGCGGTGCGCCAGCCCGACCCCGGCAGCTGCCCGCTCTGCGGCATGGATCTGGTGCCGGTCTCGGCCGCGGCCCTGGCCAGCGGCGAGGTCATCGTCGACGCCGGCCGCCGCCAAGCCATGGGCCTGCGCACCGCCGCGCTCACGCCCGCGCCCCTGATCGAGGAGCTTCGCCTGCTCGGCGTGGTCGCCTGGGATGAGCGGGCCCGCGCGGCGCTCACCGCGCGGGTCGACGGCGTGGTCACCCGCGCCCGGGTCGGCACGGCCGGCGAGCGGGTCGAGGCCGGCGCGGTGGTGCTCGAGCTCAGCGGCCCCGAGCTCAGCGCCGCCCAGGACGAGCTGCTGCTGCTCGCCGCCCGGGGGGCGGCCGACGGCGGGGCGGCCCGCCAGCGCCTGCTCCGCTTTGGCATCGCCGCCCAGGACATCGACGCCGTGCTCCAGGCCGGGGCCCCGCGCCCCTCCCTCCCCCTGCGGGCGCCGATTGGTGGGTTCATCATCGAGAAAGACTTCGTGGTGGGCTCTCCGGTCGATGAGGGCATGGTGCTGCTCACGCTCGGCCGGGCCGATCCGGTCACCGTCGAGCTGCGCGTGCCCGAGCTCGACGTGCCCGCGCTCCAGCCCGGCGCGGTGGTCGAGCTGGTCGACCGGGCCGGCGGGCGGCGCTGGACGGGCGCCCTCTCCCAGATCGACCCCTTCCTCTCCGACGAGACCCGCAGCGCCACCGCCCGCGCCTCGGTGGCCAACCCCGACGGCGCCCTGCGCCCGGGCGCCCACCTGCAGGCCACCGTCCGCCTCGACCATGGCCAGGGCCTCGTCGCGCCCAGCGAGGCGGTGCTCGTGCTCGGCCAAGAGCGGGTGGTCTTCGTCGACCGCGGCGAGGGGCGCTTGGCCCCGCGGGTGGTGACCGTGGGCCGGCGGGTCGAGGGCGGCCTGCACCTCGTGAGCGGGGTCGAGCCCGGCGAGCAGATCGTGGTCAGCGGCACCTTCCTCGTCGCGTCCGAGAGCCGCCTGCGCACCGCCGCGTCGCTGTGGGACGCGCCGCCCGAGGTGCCCCCTGCGGCCCCCTGAGCCCGCCGCCGACCCCGGGCTGGTCGGGCGCCTCATCGCCGCCTGCGCCGCGGCCCCCGGCCTCGTGCTCGCGCTGGTGGCCCTGCTCGCCGGGCTCGGTTTGGTCGCCATGCGCCGGGTGCCGCTCGACGCGGTGCCCGATCTGAGCGACGTGCAGGTCATCGTGCTCACCGAGTGGGAGGGCCACGCCACCCCCTTGGTCGAGGACCAGCTCACCGCCCCCCTCAGCGCCGGCCTCGTGTCGACGCCCGGCGTGCAGACCGTGCGCGGCCAGTCCTTTTTCGGCCTGAGCTTCGTCACCGTCATCTTTGAGGACGGCACCGATCTCTACGCGGCGCGCAGCCGCGTGTCGGAGCGCCTGGGCACCCTGCAGGGCCGGCTGCCGCTCGGCGTGGCCCCCGCGCTCGGCCCCGACGCCAGCGGCGTGGGCTGGGTGCTGATGTACGCGCTCAAGGACACCGCCGGGCAGGCCGATCTCGCGCAGCTGCGGTCGGTGCAGGACTGGGAGCTGCGGCCCCAGCTCGAGGCCGTGCCCGGCGTCGCCGAGGTGGCCACCCTGGGCGGTTTTGAGCGCCAGCTGCAGGTCGAGGTCTCGCCCGAGGCCCTCGCCGCGCGGGGCCTGCGCCTGACCGACGTCGAGATGGCCGTGCGCGCCGCCAACGCCGACGCGGGCGGCGGCGTGATCGAGCTCGGCGGCCAAGAGCACATGATCCGCAGCCGGGGCTACCTGCGCGGCCCCGACGAGCTGCTCGCCGCCCCCCTGATGCGCGCCCCCGACGGCGCGACGGTCACCGTGGGCGACGTGGCCGAGGCCCGCTGGGGCCCGGCCATGCGCCGCGGCATCGCCGAGCTCGATGGCCAAGGCGAGGTGGTGGGCGGCATCATCGTCATGCGCCAGGGGGCCGACGCCCGGGCGGTCATCGCCGGGGTCAAGGACCGGCTCGCGGCGCTGCAGGCCAGCCTGCCGCCTGGGGTCGAGGTGGTGATCACCTACGACCGCTCGGAGCTCATCGACGCGGCCATCGACACGCTGCGCGGCACGCTCATCGAAGAGCTCATCGTGGTCAGCGCGGTGATCGTGCTCTTCTTGCTCAGCGTGCGCAGCGCGCTGGTGCCCATCCTCACCCTGCCCGTGGCCGTGCTCATCGCGTTCATCCCCATGGCCGCGCAGGGCCTGGGGGCCAACATCATGTCGCTCGGCGGCGTGGCGGTGGCGATCGGCGCGATGGTCGACGCCAGCATCATCCTCGTCGAGAACGTGCACAAGCGCCTCGAAGAGTGGGCCGAGGCGCCCGGCGACCGCCCCCGCAGCGCGGTGGTGGTCGGCGCGATGCAAGAGGTCGGCCCGAGCATCTTCTTCTCCCTGCTGGTGATCACCGTCTCCTTCCTGCCGGTCTTCTCGCTGCAGGCCACCGAGGGCCGCCTCTTCCGCCCGCTGGCCTTCACCAAGACCTACGCGATGGGTTTTGCCGCCCTGCTCGCGGTGACCCTGACCCCGGCCCTGGTCGCCCTGCTGCTGCGCGGCCCGGTGCGGCGCGAGGCCGACCACCCGCTGAGCCGCCGGCTGAGCGCGGCCTATGCCCCGGTGGTGCGGGCGGTGGTGCGCCGGCCCCTGCTGGTGGTGGGCGCGGCCCTCGGCTTGATGGCGGCGACCGTGCCCGCCTTCCTCAGCCTGCAGCGCGAGTTCATGCCGCCCCTGCACGAGGGCGTGCTGCTCTACATGCCGTCCTCGCCCATGGGCATGCCGGCGGATGAGGCCAGCCGCACCCTGCAGCTGCTCGACCGGCAGATCAAGGCGGTGCCCGAGGTCGCCCAGGTCTTCGGCAAGATGGGCCGGGCCGAGAGCGCCACCGACCCCGCGCCGCTGGGCATGGCCGAGACCACCATCCTGCTCAAGCCCCGCGACCAGTGGCGGCCCGGCCTCGACTGGGACGGCCTCGTGGCCGAGCTCGACGCGGCGGTGGGCCTGCCGGGCATGCCCAACCTCTGGTGGATGCCCATCCAGACCCGCACCGAGATGTTGAGCACGGGCGTCCGCAGCCCCCTGGCCCTGCAGGTCAGCGGCCGCAACCTCGCCGACATCGAGCAGCTGAGCCTGCAGCTCGAGCAGGCCCTGCTCGCCGTGCCCGGCACCCGCAGCGCCCAGGCCGAGCGCAGCACCGGCGGCTTCACCGTCGACGTCGACGTCGACCGCGCCCGGGCCGCCCAGCTCGGGGTCAGCGTGCAGGACATCAACGACACCGTCCGCATGGCGATCGGCGGCATGACCGTGGGCGAGACCCTCATCGGCCGGCGGCGCTACGGCGTGGCCCTGCGCGCGCCCTACGACCTGCGCGAGGACCTCGACCAGCTCGGGCGCCTGCCGGTCCAGGGCATGGGGCCGCCCGTGCCCCTCGCCGAGGTCGCGCGGGTGGCGCCGGGGTTCACCGCCCCGGCCCTGCGCTCTGAGGGCGGGCGGCTCATCGGCAACGTCTTCGTCGACCCGGGCGCAGGCGCGATCGGCGCCTACGTCGACCGGGCCGAGGCGGCGCTGCGGGCCGCGGTGCAGCCGCCCGAGGGCGCGGCCTGGACCTGGGTGGGCCAGTTCACCGCCATGCAGCGGGCCCAAGACCGCCTCACCGTCGCGCTGCCGCTGACCTTGGCCCTGGTGGTGCTGCTGCTCTACCTCAACACCCGCAGCCTCACTGAGACGGCGATCGTGCTGCTCGCGGTGCCGTTTTCGCTCATCGGCGCGGTCTGGCTGCTCTGGGCGCTCGACTACCACCTGAGCGTGGCGGTCTGGGTCGGGGTCATCGCGCTCGCCGGCCTCGACGCCGAGACGGGCGTGGTGATGTTGCTGTACCTGACGCTGTCATGGCGCGAGCGCCAGGCCGGCGGGGCGCCGCTGACCCCCGCCGCCCTCGAAGAGGCCATCGTGGACGGCGCCGCCCGCCGCATCCGTCCCAAGCTGATGACCGTGCTGACCACGTTCATCGGCCTCGTGCCCCTGCTGTGGAGCGACGGGGCCGGCGCTGACGTGATGAAGCGCGTCGCGGCCCCGATGGTCGGCGGCCTGTTCACCAGCTTCTTGCTCGAGCTGCTGGTCTACCCGGCGGTCTTCGCCCTGTGGAAGCGCCGGGGCCTCGCCCACGCTTAGGGGCGAGGGCTATCGGCGCGCGGCACATCGGCCGCGCCCCCCCGGTCGGCCCGCTCGAGGGCCCCCACCTCCCACAAGGGCAGGCTGGCCTCGATGAAGTCCAGGGTGGCCCGCCGCTCGGCCCGCTCGTAGCTGCGCCGCAGGGCGGCCGCGTCGAGCAGGTCGCGCAGCGCGCCGGTGCCGGCTTGGTAAGCCGCAAAAGCGAGCTGCTCGAGCGCTCGGGCGTCGCCCACCCGCGGATGGCGCTGGTTGTGGGCGCGGGTGAGCGCGGCGGCGGCGCTGGCGTGGGCCATGCGAGCCATGGCGCAGGCCTCCTCGGCGGCGGCGGCGGCGGCGAGGTCGGCGGCCTGGCCGCGGGAGCGGGCGGCGGCCTCCTCGGCCCGGGCGCGGTCGGCGGCCTGGCGGCCCAGCGGCACGGCGACCCCCACGGTCAAGAGGTGGCGCGACATGCCCTCGTGCTCCATCGCCCGGCGCAGCAGCTCGGCTTGTACCGTCGGGGCCCGCCGACCCGCGGCGCGGGCCTCGTCGGCCATGGCCCGCTCCTCGTCGGCCATGGCGCTGAGCGCCCCGAGCATGGGGTCGATGGCCTGCAGCGCAGGGTCGGCCGGCGCGGCAGCGGCGCTCGCGCAGGCGGCGGGCAGGGGCGGCGGCGCGCTCGGGCGGGGCAGGGCCGCAGGCAGGGCGAGCGAGAGCGGGCCCCCAGCGCGGGCCTCGAGCTGGGCGCGCAGGCCGGCGGCCTCGGCCTCCATGGCGAGGGCCATGTCCTCCATCCCGCCGCGCTCCAAGCGCACCATGGCGGCGGCGGCGCCCATCTCTAAGCCCTGGCCCGACCGGGCCTCGACGGACGCGGCCAGCGCGTCCATGGGCCCGAGCTCGGCCCGCAGGTCTTGGGCTTCGAGCGCCGCGGCCACCCAGCGCCAATAGGTGCGCCGCAGCTCGATGCTCAGCGCTCGCTCGACCACGGCGACCTCGGCCGCCGACCGCTCGACCCGGGCCGCGGCCAGCCCCTGGGCGGCGGCCCGCATCGAGGGCGGGTTGATCATGCGCTCGACGCCCATCGTCCAGCCGGCCATCTCTTCATCGGCGAGCTGCAGGCTATCGGTGGGCAGGTTCATCACCCCCAGCATCACCATGGGGTCGGGTCGGGTGCCCGCGCCCACCGCCGCCGCCTTGGCCGCCCCCACCTGGGCCCGGGCGGCGTGCACGGCGGGCGCGCGGGCGAGCAGGGCCTGCACGACGGCCGCCTCACCCTCGAGGGGCGGGGCGGGCGCGGGCGCAGCCACCGCGGGGAGGGCGCAGAGCAGCGCCAGGAGGGCGAGAGGGCGGGGCGGGCAGCGCATGGGGACCTCGATGGGCGCAGGCTAACCCGGCGCTTGTCGGGGCCGTTCTTGTGCGCTTGACCCTGCGCCGAAAGGGTGGGCGACATGGGTGGTCGGGGATGTGGGCGGGGGGCCAGCCCCCCGCCACGCCCCCCATCTTGCGCTTCGTCGGCGCGAGGCGCCCGCGAACCATCAGGGTATGGGTCTTGGGGCTCGCCTCAGGTGTCGGTGTCCATCGTGTCTTGCGGGGGGTGCGCGCGGTCGGGCGCGGCCCTGCGGGTGGATGCTGGGGGCGGTCCCCGCCCCCAGGCCCCCTGGGCAAGGGGCCTCCGCGGCCCCTTGCATCCCCCGCCAAGTGGGGCCAGCGCGCTGGCTTGGCGCGGCGCATGGCAGCGCCGCGCGCCAGCGCGCAAAGGCCCCCCTTTGGAAACCCCCCGTGTCGGCGCGTTTTGGAGCCTGCTTGGGCGATGAGGCGGAGCCCCGCGAAGGCCCGGGCTGCGGTTCCGCGCCCGCCGCGGGCGGGTGTGCGCTGACGCTGCCGATGCGGGCGCTTGCCGGATCAAGCCCCGAGGACCGGCTTGCGGTCGACGGAGTAGGCGCCGCGCTCAATCTTGGCGGGGTCCGCGGCGGCCCGGCCCACGTCGGCGTCGACCACGAGGCGGCGGCCGGGGCTCCTCATCGCGCCTCCGCGGCGAGGGCGAGGTCAAGCCACTCCTCGTCGGCCTCGGCCTCGACGTCGGCGAAATCGACCGGCCAGTCGCCAAAGGTGCCGCGGCGGTCGAGCTCGGCGAGGCGCACGGTCGCAAAGCCGCTCTCGGGGTCGCGGCTGAACCAGTGCAGGCCGACCTCGTCGGGGGCCAGCGCGCCGCGCGCGACCTCGGTCTGCACCGCCCGCAGCAAGAGCCGGCTGTGGGTCTCGGCCACCACGCAGACCCCGCGCTGCGCCGCCTGGGCCAGCAGCCGGCCCATCGCCCGCTGGGCCCGCGGGTGCAGGTGCAGCTCGGGCTGCTCGACGTAGACGAGCTGGCCCGGGGCCGCGGCGGCCAGGGCGACGATGACCGGCAGCACCTGGCTGACCCCGAAGCCGACGTCGGCGATGTCGACCAGGTCCTGCGCGCCGCCCGGGGTCGACGCCGCCGTGCGCCCCACCTTGAGCTCGAGCTCGGCCGCGCTGACCCGCCGCGCGTCGACGGTCGAGGTCAGGCCGGTGGCCTGCAGCGCCGCCTGCACCCACCCGAGGCGGGCGTCACCCTCGTCTTGCCAGCGGGCCAGCAGGCTGGCGGCGTAGGGGGTGAACGGCCCCTGGGCTTGGATGCCCCCCGCGCGCTCTGCGACCTGGGCCACGTTGTAGCGCCGCTCGCGGTGCCCGCGCAGGCCGGGCAGGTGCAGGATGGCGCGCAGGAATTGTTCGTGCCCATCGAGGGGCTCGACGATGCCAGGACCGAACACGGGCCCGCCGTACTCGGGCTCCTGGCCGGGGCGCGGCCGGACGACCACGCTCGGCGCCAGCAGGCGGCCGGGTCGGTAGGTCTGCACCCCGAGGCTATCCGCCTCGGCGTGCATCATCGCAGCGGCCATCGGACTCCGTGCGTAGAGCACCCGCAGGTAGTCTTCAACAGGCATCCCCTCGCGGATGTGGACCCACCCCCCCGCGATGGCCTGCTCGACGATGGGCGGGTCGAAGGAGAAGGGCGGCGGCACCTGCTCGGGCGCGACGAGGCGGACGCGCACGGGGCCCGGGCCCCAGGCCTGCTTCGCCGCGCCGACGCCGATCGACCACGTGCCGAAGGTCACCGAGAGCGCGCGGGGCCCTTGGCCCGCCCCCCGGGTCAGCAGCTGGTCGAGCTGGGTGAACTGGACGTGGGGGCCGTCCAGCAGCAGCGGCCCCGGGTCATAGGCCGCCTCGAGGGTCTGCTTCATCAGCAGCAGGGGCTGCATGGCCGAAGACTTGCCGGCGCTGTTGGCCCCCGCGATGAGCGTGAGCGGGCGCAGCTCGAGGCGCGCAGCCTCGCGCAGCGCCTTGAAGCCGGCCACCTCGATCCAGGCGGGGCGCGGGATCGGCGGGGTGTGGGCGGTGCTGGTCACGGGTGGTCCTCGATCGTGGGTCGGCGGGCCTAACCCGCCATGCCGCCCGCCCCCGCGCTCAAGCCCCGAGCACCACCACCCGCTTGCCGTCGACCTCGTGCGTGGCGGTCCACAGGCGGGCCTCCCAGGGCTGGTCGGGGCGATGCGACGCCCCAAGGTGGGCGCCGGGCACCCGGGTGTGGGCGATGCGACGCCCCAAGTTGGGCACCGGGCACCCGGGCATGTGGGTTGCGACGCCCCATCGTGGTCACCGGGCACCCCGACCTGCGCGATGCGACACCCCATCGTGGTCACCGGGCAGCCCGACCTGCGCGATGCGACGCCCCATCGTGGTCACCGGGCATCCGGGCAGGTGGGTTGCGGCGCCCCGCGGTCGGCGCCGGGCCCCGCGGTCCGCGGCCGCGCCCGGACGCGCCCCGGGGCCCGCGGGGGCGCAGCCGTCGGCGCAGCCGACCGAGCCGGGCGCGCCGCGACCCCGCAGCGCAGCGAGGAGGCGCGGCGCGGTTCCCCGGCGAAGCCCGAAGGGCACCGGACGAGGCGCCCACCCGACCCTGGGCCCCGTGCAAGGCCGAGGGCTGCGGGCCTTGCGCAGCTGCGATCCCTGGCGGGTGCGGCCGAAACGGGTCATTGTGGGGCGGCTTTCGTCGGGTGTGCTCGGCGCCTTGGAGCGGCGCTGGGTACGGGGATCGACGGAGCCCCCGGGGGGTCCGCATGAGCAAGCACAAGAAGGCCACGCGCAAGCAGGTCGCCGTCTCCGCCGACGCGGCCCACCCCGCCCAGGCCCCCGCGGGCGCCGGGAACGCCGCCCGGCAGCAGCAGGTCGCCGCCGCTGCTCCGGCCCAGGCCGCCGCCCCGGCTGCCCGGCCCTGGTGGCAGAACCCCCTGGCCAGCGCGGTGAACGCCGCCACGAACCTCGGCGGCCAAGCGATGGACCTGCGGGATCGCGCCATGCACGGCGCCAACCACGCGGTCACCGGCGGGCTGGCCGGCGCGGCCGAGCGGGCCGGCTTCGGGCGCGTCGGCGCGGCGGTCCGCGGCGCGGGCACGGCCATCGACGCGGGCATCGAGCTCAACTCGGGCGTGGCCCGGGCGGGCGGCAACATGGCCGCCGGCCTCGTGCGCCTCGGCGTCGACGAAGAGGCGCAGCTGGGCCTCGCCCGCACCGCGCTCAGCCTCAGCCCCCTGCACGCCACCGGCGCGGTGGTCGACGAGGACGCCCGCCAGCGCGCCCAAGGCGCTGGCGTGGGCACGCGGGCCCGCGCGGCCATGGGCGTGGTGCTCAACGACCGCCGCCAGGTCGGCGCCCAGCTGGGCAACGGCCTCACCGCCGCCGCCCGCGACGACTGGCGCAGCGGCCACCGGGTGCGGGCGATCGGCCGCGCCGGGGCCGATCTGGCCGCGATGGCCGCCGGGGGCGCGGGCACGGCCGGTCGGGCTGGCGGCCTCGCCCGGGCCGGAGAGGTCGGAACCGCCGCCCGCGCCGGTGAGCTCGCCCAGGCCGGCCGGGCCGCCGAGGTCTCCGCCGCCGGGCAAGCGGGCCGGGCCGCCGAGGTCTCCGCCGCGGGGCGCGCCGGTGAGGCCGCCGCCGCCGTCCGCGCCCCGGTGACCCCGACCGTCGCCGCGACCCCGGCCGCCCCGGCCCCCGCTGCGGCGGCCGCCCGGGCCCCACGACCGGTGAGCCAGATGCCCGCGGTCTCCGCCGCCGACGCGCAGGCCGGGCGGCTCGGGCCCCGAAACGCCTCGGCGGGCCCGGTCAACGGCCCTCCGCCCGCCCCGATGGAGGTGCACCAGATGCCCGCGGTCGACCCCGCGGCCATCGGCGGCCCCGCGCCTGCTGGCTGGGCCCAAGCGGCCGGCCCGGTCCGGCGGGCGCACCGCCCCGCGCCTCCGCCGGCCTCGCGCGAGGTGCACCAGATGCCCGCGGTCGACCCCGCCGCGGTCGGCGGCCCCGCGCCCGCCGGCTGGGCCCAGGGCGCCGGCCCGGTGCGCCAGGTCGCCGGTCGGCCCGCGGCGGCGGGCGGCGGGTCCGGGTCGGGGATCGGCGGCGCGGCCACCCAGCCGGCCCTCGGCGCCCCCGGCGGCGGCCCCGCGGTGCTCTCGACCGAGGCGCCTGCGGCCTCTGGCGCGGCCTGGGCGGCCGATGACACGATCTACCAAGCGGCCTGGCGGGCGGCGGGCGGCGCGGGCCCGGCCCCGGCGGGCGGCTTCACCTCGACCCGGGGCGCGGTGCTGCCGCCGGTCCGCGGCGGGGAGTGGTCGATGGTCAACCGCGGCCGCCAAGGCGCCGCCGTCGACCCGCTCGGGCAGACGGGCCAGGCCGCCGGGCCGGCCGCCGGGGTCTCTCCGGTCGGGGCCACGGGCGCGGTGCCCGCCGCCGCCGCGGGCCCGCTGCCGGGCTTGGCGCAGACGCTGCCGCAGGTGGCGCCGCCGGTGAGCGGGGTGGCGCGCACGCTGCCGCAGATGTCGGCTCCAGTGAGCGGGGCGGCGCGCACGCTGCCGCAGATGGCTCCGCCGGTGAGCGGGGCGGCGCGGACGGTGCAGGTGCCCGCGGCCTCGGCGGGCCCCCTGCCCGGCTTGGCCCGGACGCTGCCGCAGATGGCGCCGCCGGTGAGCGGGGTGGCGCGGCCGATGCCGCAGATGACGCCGCCGGTGAGCGGGACGGCGCGGACGGTGCAGGTGCCCGCGGCGGCGGCTGGCCCCCTGCCCGGCTTGGCACGCACGCTGCCGCAGATGACGCCGCCGGTGAGCGGGGTGGCGCGGACGATGCCGCAGGTGGCGCCGCCGGTGAGCGGGACGGCCGCGACGGTCGAGGTGCCGGCGGCGGCGGCCGGTCCGGCGCCCGGCTTGGCCCGGACGATGCCGCAGGTGGCCCGCGGGGGCACCCAGCCCGGGCTGGGGTCGACGCGCCCGCCGGTGAGCGGGACGGCCGCGACGGTCGAGGTGCCCGCGGCCGCTGCCGGTCCGCTGCCCGGCTTGGCCCGGACGATGCCGCAGGTGGCCCGCGGGGGCACGATGCCGGGGCTCGGCGCGGTGACGCCGGCGGTGCCCGCGCGCGCCGGGGGCACGCTCCCGGGCATCGGGCCAGCGGCCGAGCCCGCGGCGGCGGGGGCCCGGCGCCCCCAGGTGCGGCGCAGCCAGGCCCCGGCCGCGGGTGGTCCGGCGGCGGAGGGCGGCGCGGGCCAAGCGGGCGCGGGCGGCAGCGGGCCGGTCACCGCCCGGGCCCCCTCGGACGAGGCCTACCGCGACGCGTGGCGGGCCAGCGGCCTGCCCGGTCCGATGCCCCCGGGCGGCTTTGACTGGCCGGGCGGGGGCGGTCGGGTGGTGCCCCCGGGCCTGTCCGAGCGGGCCGCCGAGGCCGCCGCCGCCCAGGGCGAGGCCCTGCGGCGTGGTCAGCCCTTTGGCTTCGGCATGCAGCTGGTGGGCGTGTTCAACGAGCTCAACCCGGCGCTGCCGCTCGACCGGGCCATCCTGCAGGCCGCGGCCGAGGGGCACGCGGGCTCAGACGTCGGGAACCTCGCCGCCGCCTTCCGAGACGCGCCGCGCTGAGGGCGGGCGGGGCGCGCCGGGCGGCCTCTTCACCCGCGCGGGGAGGGACCAGCACCCAAAGTATGGTGGGGGGGGGCCCTGCCCCCCGCAACGCCCCCCGGGGTCGCCTCAGCTGCGAAGCCGCCTGCGCCGGCCCACCCCGATCAAGCCGAGCGCGGCGAGCGCCCAGCCGGCCTTGCCCGCCGCCGCTGGGCCGGCGGCGCTACAGCCCGCGTCAGCGAACTTCGCCGGGCTGCCCGGGGCGGCTTGGCCGGCGCCGTCGCGCTCTTCGTCGGCGCTGGGACTGTCGCCCGCGACGCTGCCCGCGTCGTCGGGCGTGGCGCCATCTGCGCCCCCGTCGTCGTCGGCGAGCGCGCCGCCGCTGTCGGCGGTCGGGGCGGCGGTGTCGGGCTCTTCCACCGGCGGGGGCAGAGCGCGGACCCGCAGCACGAGGCTGCCCTCGGCGGGCCCGAGGCCGAGCGGGGCGTCGGGGAACCAGGTGACCCACTCTTCGACCAGGGCCAGCGAGAGGCTGTGCTCACCCTCGGGCAGGGCGGGCAGGGCGATGGAGAATTGGCCCACCGCGCCGGCGGGGGTGTCGGCGAGGGGCGAAGAGACCCGGTGCGGGCTGATCCAGCTCGGGTGGGCGAGGGGAGAGTCCACGTCGCGCGGCAGGGGGGCGAGGCGGGTGTTGCTGGTCCACGGCTGGGTGCCGAGGTTGCGCAGCTCGAGCGTGTGCAGGCTCTCGACCCCCGCGATGACCTCGACCGGCACAGACCCAGTGGGGTCGAAGCTGCCCCCGGCCACCTCGGCCCCCCAGCGGTCGAGCGGGGTGTTCAGCTCGTCGATGCGGTCCATCACGTAGTCGCCCGGGCAGGCGGTGCTGTTGCCTGGCCACTCTTGGTGGCCCCGGATGGCGTCGCGGTCGTTGGGGATGCCGTGCAGGCTGACCATGGTCTGCACGAGCAGGTTGGCCGCGGTGAACATGTCTTCGGTGGCGCTGTGGCTGCCCGCCGGGCAGCCGCTCGGGTGGTAGCAGCCGAGGTAGCTGAGCGCCGCGTTGCCGTCGTTTTGGCCGCCGCCGGTGGCCCCGCTGGTGTAGTCGAGCGGGCGACCCTCGTAGAGGCTGCCGTCGTAGCCGACGAGGAATTGGTAGGGGATGTCGCAGTAGGTGCCGCTGTCTTGGCTGTAGGCCTGCAGGCCGACCACCGCGCCGGTCACCGTGCCGCCGCTGGTCTGGCTGCCGGCGGTGTGGTGGATGGCCATGCGGTACCAGTCATCTTCGGTCGAGCTGCAGGTGGTCGGCCGGGCGCCCCAGGTCTCGCGGTCGATGACCCCGATGCCGGCCAGGGTCGGGTCGAGGCTGGGGGGCGCGACCGCGCCGCGGCGGGCGGCCAGGGCCGCGCGGGCTTGGCGCCCGGCCTCGGGGAAGCGGGGCTCGAGCAGCTCAGACCAGAGCGTGCCCGCCCCCGCGGCCACGGCGGCGGGCAGCTCAAGCTCGGCCATGGGCCAGCGCCCGCCGAGCCCGCACACGAAGACCTGCTGGCCGGCGTCGATGTGGGTGACCTCGCAGGCCACCCAGCGGCCGACGGTGGCCCCGTCGCGGCCACGGGCCCGGGCGACCACCGGCCGGTAGCCAGCCCCCTCGATGAGCGCGGCCACCCGCGAGCCGGCGCCCTCGGGCGCGCGCAGCTTGGTGCGCCACAGGCCGTCTTTGGTCGGCGCCCGCGCGAGGCGCGCCGCAGCGGTCAGCGGATCATCGGGCAGCACGTGGGCGCGGAGCCCCGACGCGGCCGGGCCGTGGGCCGCCGCCGGGGGCGCGGCGAGGGCCAGCAGGGGGAGGAGCAAGAGCGGGGCGCGGGCGGAGATGTGCGGCGTCATGGCCCGAGGATGCCACAGGCGGGCTTGCGCGGGTGCGTCATGCGGGGCGACGGCAGATGGGTGAGGATGGCGCCTGGGGCGCTGTTGTGCGTGTGCCGGCGCACACAGGCGGCCGAGGTGCTCGGCCCGAGGTCATCGGGGTGAGATTGGCCTGCTGCGCGGCGCTGCGGCTGATCGCCGCGCCAGCCTGGGCCCCGGCGCGGCGGCCTGAACACCCGCCTCGCGCGCGCCAGGCGCCCCCGGGGCGCGCAGCGGTCGGCGCAGCCGACGGAGGCGGCCCGGGCGCGACCTTGGCGCGCCCGGAGGTGGCCGCCGACCCCTGGGGGGCGCCGCCCGGGCGCCCATCACCCTGATCGGCGCCCCCCTCGGGCCCAGGCCCGCGCGGCCCGCGCGCGATAAGCGCAGCCACCTGAAGGAGCGCAGCGCCGATGGCCGACGAGCTCAGCCGCCGCCTCGCGCAGCTCTCGCAGCCCGCGGCCCCCGCCGCGCCCGCTCCGGCGCCCGCCGCCGCCCGAGACGCCCGGGCCCTGCGGCTCGAGCGCGAGGCCGCCCGCCGGGAGCAGGTCACCGGCCGCTGGCTCGACGCCTTGGGGGCCATCGAGGCCGGGGCGCCCGTGCGCGGGGTGGCCCAGGCCTTCCTCGAGTTCTTCACCGGCCCGGCGGTCGACGAAGAGCTGCGCCGCACCACGTTCATCGAGGTCGAGCTCTGCCGGCACCTCGTGTCGGTGGCCGACCCGCCGCCCTGCGTCTGCGAGGCCTACGCGACGCTGGGCGCCCGCCTCTCGGGTGACCCCGCCGCCGTGGCCGAGGCCCGCGCGGCCCGCCTGCGCTTGGTGCAGGCCGAGGAGCGCGCCACCCGCCTGCGCGCCCAGCTCGGCGCGGTGGCCGCGGCCGCCGCCGCCCGTGAGGCCGCGCTGGTCGAGGCCCTGGCCCCGATCACCGCGCGCCGGGCCGCGCTCGAGGCCCAGACCAGCGTGCTGGACCGTCTTTTTGGCGGGTACAAGGCCGCGCTGCAGGCCCTGGCCGACGAGGAGCAGGCCGCCCGCGCCGCCCACCGCGCCGCCTCGGCCGAGGCCGACCAGGCGCTGATCGAGGGCGAGCTGCTGGTGCTCGAGGCCGAGCTGCCGGCGATGCGCCGGGCCGCCGCCGCCCACGGTGAAGAGTCGGGTACCCTGCCGCTGTGGCTCGAACCTTTTGGGCTGGCCCATCTCGACGGGCGCGCCTCGGTGCTGACCCGCACCGTGCCCGCGGGCCCACGCATGCGGGGGAGCGCAGAGCGGCCCGACGAGCTGCCCATGCGGGTGGTGGTGCTGCCCCATCCCCTGCTGGTCGGAGAGACCCCGGTGACCCAAGGGCTGTACGCGGCGGTCATCGGCCACAACCCGGCGGCCCAGGTCGATCTGCGGCGCCCGGTCGAGCGCGTGTCTTGGCTCGAGGCGGTGCGCTTCTGCAACGCGCTGTCGCAGATCCACGGCCTGCGCGAGGCCTACCTCATCGACGAGGCGCGGGGCCTCGCCCGCTGCCGCCGAGAGGCCAGCGGCTGGCGCCTGCCCACCGAAGCCGAGTGGGAGGCCGCGGCCATGGGGCCCGAGCGCCAGCTCTACGCCGGTGGAGATGAGGCCAAGGACTGCGCCTGGACCATCGAGACCGCCCAGGGCAAGACCCGGCGGGTGCGCATGCGCCGGGCCAATGGCTATGGTCTCTTCGATATGTCGGGCAATGTCTGGGAGTGGTGCAACGACTGGTATGCCCCCGAGGCCTACGCCGAGGCGCCCAAAGAGTCCCCCCAGGGGCCTGAGGTGGGCGAGCGCAAGGTGGTGCGCGGCGGCTCGGCGGCGGCCGAGGCCGCCCTGGCCCGGGTCAGCCGGCGGTCGGCGGTGGCGCCCGAGGTGCGTGACCCCTTCGTCGGCTTTCGTGTGCTGCGCAGCCTGAAGCCCGCGCCCTGAGCGGCCCGCCCGGCGCGCTGGCGTTATCGCCGCGGATGACCAGCCTGCTGCAGCCCTTGTCCGTCGCCCTCGCCGAGGCCACCGCCCGCCGGGCCCCCCTCTGCGCCCAGCTCGCCGCCGAGGGCACCGATACCTGGCGTATTTTCCACGGGGTGGCCGAGGGGCGCCCTGGCCTGAGCATCGACCGCTACGGGCCGCTCGTGCTCGCGCAGATCTGGTTTGACCCGCCGAGCGCCGCCGAGCGCGCGGCGGTCGAAGATGCGCTGGGGCCGGTGTTTTGGCGCGCTCGGGGCGAAGTTTTGCCCACCAGCCCGCTGGTCGAGGCGCGCGAGGGAGGCCTGCGTTTTGGCGTGCGCGCGGCCCACGACGGCATCGACCCCTTCTTGTTCCTCGACCTGCGCCCCGCGCGGCGGTGGATTCGCCAGAACAGCGCCGGCAAGAGTGTGCTCAACGCCTTTGCCTATACCTGCGGGGCCGGCCTGGCCGCGGCCGCCGGCGGCGCTGCGCGTGTGCTCAACCTCGACCATGCCGCCCGATGGACGGCGGTGGGCGTCGAGAACAGCGCCCGCAACGGCCTGCCGATGGAGCACCTCGCGCTCGACTACTTCGCCGCGGTGCGGCAGATGGCCGGCCTGCCGGTGGGCGGCCGCCGCGGACAGACCCGGCGCCCGCCGCGGGTGGCCCCGGCGCGTTTTGACCTCATCATCCTCGACCCGCCGACCTTGGCGCGCTCACCCTGGGGCACGGTCGACATCGTCGAGGACTACGCCAGCCTGTTCAAGCCGGCTTGGCTGGCCCTCGATGAGGGCGGGGCGCTGCTGGCCACCAACCACGCGCCCGGGGTGATGATCGATGACTGGGTCAGCCGCTGCCGGCGCTGCGCCGAGAAGGCCGGCCGCCCGGTGCGTGAGGTCGAGATCATCGACGGCGAGGCCGACTTCCCCAGCTTTGACGGCGCGCCGCCCCTGAAGGTGGCGGTGTTTCGCTGAGCGCGCGCGCCGCCCGAGGGGGATAGGTCGGGCGGGGAGCGCGCGGCTCCGCGACGAGGGCCGCCCCGGCCCGCGCCCCGCGCAGGAGGGTTTCATGGCCATCAGCCTCGCCAAAGGGCAGAAGATCTCGCTCGAGAAGTCCGCTGACGCCGGCCTTAGCCGCGTGATCATGGGCCTCGGCTGGGACGCCAAGAAGGTCAAGACCGGCGGCTTCTTTGGGATGTTCTCCAAAGAGGTCAGCCAAGAGATCGACCTCGATGCGTCCTGCGTGATGTTTGACGCCGCGGGTGGCATCACCGACACCATCTGGTTCCGCCAGCTGCAGAGCAAGTGCGGGTCGATCGTGCACACCGGCGACAACCGCACCGGCGACGGCGATGGGGATGACGAGCAGATCATCGTCGAGCTGGGCCGCGTGCCGGCCCAGGTCAAGCACTTGGTCTTCGTGGTGAACAGCTTCACCGGCCAGTCTTTTGACCAGATCGAGAACGCCACCTGCCGGCTGGTCGACGCCCGCAGCAACGCCGAGCTCGCCCGCTACGCGCTCTCGGGCAGCGGCACCCACACCGCCCAGGTCATGCTGCGGCTCTACCGCGACGGCGGCGGCTGGCAGGTGCACGCGATCGGCGAGAAGGCCAGCGGGCGCACTTTTGAGCAGCTGCTGCCGGCGATTCGGCCGCACCTGGCCTGAGGGGCGCCGGCCCGGCCTGGCGGTTTAGCGCAGCCAGCCGAGCTGGTAGCAGCGCCGCACGTCGATCGCGAAGTTGATCAACATGCCGCCGGGGCCGTCGGCGAGGCCGCTGGTCAGCACGCCGACCACGCGGCCGTCGCGGCGGCGGAAGACCGGGCCGCCGCTGCTGCCGGGGGCCGCCCCGGCGTCGAGCTGCAGCACGTCGCGGTTCTCGCGCTTGCGCAGGCTGTTGATCACCCCTTGGGAGTAGGTCAGGTTGTGGCCGAGCTGGCCGCCCAGCGGGTAGCCGAGCAGGCCCACCTCGTCGCCGAGGCGCGGGGTCTCGGCGGGGCTGGCGAGCAACATCCAGTCGGGGCTGCCGAGGTGGTCGGTGGTGTGCAGCAGCGCGAGATCACCCTCGACGTCGACGTGCAGCACCGAGAGCTCGCGGGCCTGTTCGCTGCCCTCGCCGACGAAGTGCAGGGCCCGCGCCCCCTCGACCACGTGGGCGCAGGTGATCAGCAGGCCGCCGGGCCCGATCATCCAGCCGGTGCCCGTCGCCTGTTTATCGCCCAGATCGACGACCACCACGCCGATCGCGCGGGTCAGATCGGCGGGCACCGCGGGCGTCTGGCGACCGGCGTACTCTTGGGGCAGGGGCAAGGGGCCGGCGGGCGCGGGGCTCTGGCGGGGGCCGTCGCCCGCGTGGGCCGCGGGGCTGGGGCCGCCGCTCGGGCGGGGCGCGGGCGGCGGGGCGACCCCTGCGCCCGCGTCGAGGTCGGTCGGGCCGCCGCCGAACTGGGCGACGAGGCTGGGCAGGCCGCCGAGGAAGCCCTCGCAGCGGGCCCAGGCCCGCCAGCCATCTTTGCGGTAGAGCTGGAGCAGCAGCAGGGCCGCCTCGGCGCCAAAATCCGCCGACGAGAAGGCATACTCGACCAGGGCCTGCCCACCTTGCACCAAGCTCGCCCGCCCGCTGCGGATGGCCCGGGCCGAGACCCCGCGGGCCCGGGCGCCCTCGGTGGTGGCGAGCACGAGCACGAGGCGGTCGACCGCGGGGGCGAGCCGGCCCAGCTCGAGGGTGAAGCCGGGCGGGTGGCTGACCGGCTGCACACCGGCGGTGGCGCGGCGGCCGGTGGCCTCGATGATCCGCCCCTCGACCAGCTTGTCGCCCGCGTCGAGGCAGAGCAAGAGCAGCCGCAGGTCGGACATCGGCGGCCCCTCGATCACGCAGCGCAGCTCGATGGGCGCGCCGAGGGCGCTGCCGGGCAAAGGGGCGCGCTGGCCGCGCTGGAGCATCATGGGGCCTCCGCCGGGTGGGGCTTCGGGGCTTCTGCCTTCGGGGCTGCGGCTTGGCTTATTTTCGCCCCGCCACCCAATTGAAGCCGAAGCCGAAGTGCTCATCGGCCTGCTTGTGGCTGGGGTAGTAGCGCTCTTCTTTGGCGATCTCGATGCGATCACCCTTGCGGATGAGCGTGCCGATGGCGCAGAAGCGCAGCCCAGGGTCAGGGTTGTCGAGCTTGATGAGCACCTCTTGACCGCTCTCCTCTTTGATGGTCAGGCGGGCGTTCACGTCGCTGAACTTGGTCGCGCCCTCGTAGAGCAGGGCGAAGAGCATGACCTTGTCAATGAGGTCGGGGCGCAGGATGTAGAGGTTCTCGCCGTCGGTCGCCGCGCCGCTGCGGTCATCTTTGTCGAGGTAGATGAAGGGCGGCTCGGTGCGGCTGCCGAAACGGTTGCCCAGGGGCTGGATGACCCCGGCCGAGCCGTCAGACAGGGCGAACATGCAGCCCAGATCGAGATCGGGCGGGGTGTTGTCGGAGAAGATGCCAAAGAAGCCGCCCTTCTTCTTGGGCGCGTCCCAGTTGAGGTTCACATGGAACTTCTGCAGGCCGCCGCCCTTCTTGAGGCTGATCGGCTGGCTCTGGCCGCGCTTCTCGAGGGTGACCTTGCCGAGGTTCACCTTGGGGGCGGGCGCGGGCGTCGGGGCTGCTGCGGGCGAAGGTGCGGGAGACGGTGCGGGCGCCGGCGCTGCGGGCGGTGGGGTCGGCGCGGGCTTGGGCGCGGCGGCCGCGCCGGCCTCTTCACCGCCGAAGTGGGCGAGCAGGGCCGAGAGCCCGCCGGCGAAGCCCTGGCCCACCGCGGCGAGGCGCCAGATGTCTTTGAGGTAAAGATCGGCGACCATCACCGCCTTTTCGGTGGTGAACAGGGCGCCGTCGAAGCGGAAGCGGGCTTTTTCGGCCCCCTCGGCCCGCAGGCGCAGGCTGCTTTGGCCCAAGGCGCCCAGGCTGCCCGTGCCGTCGAGCGTGGCGACCACGCTGAGCTTGACGATGTTGGGGGGCAGGCGGTCAAGGTCGATGGCGAAGGCCGCCTGCTCGTCGCCGGCCGCCCCGGTCTCGCGCAGGCCGCCGCAGGGGCTGGACCGCTGGTTGTAGAAGATGAGGTAGCGCTCGTCGCTGAGCTTGCCGGCCGCGTCGAGGCCGAAGCATGAGACGTCGAGGGTCTGCCCCGCACCGGGCTGCAGCTGCAGGCCGATCTCGAGGCGCCGGGCCCCGGTCAGGTCAGACAGCTTCATCTTTTGGCCGCGCACGAGCTCGGTCATCGGTCGCTCCCGCGGCGGAGCCGCGCAGACAGAGGCGGGTGGGCCCCCGCCGGGGCGCGGGCGCGCGCGGCGCGGGCCGCGGCGCCCGGCGGCAGATCAGACGTTGACGCCGAAGTTGCGGGCGAGGGGGCCGAGGCCGCCCTTGAAGCCCTGGCCGACGGCCTTGAACTTCCACTCGCCGTTGTGGCGGTAAACCTCGGCGAAGATGAGGGCGGTCTCGGTGGACGCGTCTTCGGCGAGGTCGTAGCGGGCCACCTCTTGGTTGTTGGCCTGGTTCACGACGCGCACGTATGCGTTGCTCACCATGCCGAAGTTCAGCCGGCGCGAATCGGCGTCGTGAATGGTGACCGCGATGGCGACCTTGGCCACCTCGGCGGGCACCTTGGCGAGGTCGATCTCGATGGCCTCGTCGTCGCCGTCGCCGGCGCCGGTGCGGTTGTCGCCGGTGTGGGCCACGCTGCCGTCGACCGACTTGAGCTGGTTGTAGAAGATGAAGTCGGCGTCGCTGCGCACCTTGCCGGTGGCGGTCAGCAGGAAGGCGCTGGCGTCGAGGTCAAAGTCGCCGCCGTCGGTGGCCCGCGTGTCCCAGCCGAGGCCGACGAGCACGCGGGTGAGGCCGGGGGCCTCTTTGCTCAGCGAGATGTTGCCGCCCTTCGAGAGGGAGAGTGCCATGGTGATCTCCAGAGGGAGGGGCGGCCGTCGGGCGGGCGCCCCGCGGGTGGGTGCTGCGGTCAGGGACGGGAGGGGTGGCTGCGCGCCGGCCCGGGGGCAGGCGGCGCAGCCGCGGCTGGCTCAGCCGACGTTGACGCCGAGGCTGCCGGCAAGCGCGCCGAGGCCGCCGGCGTAGCCCTGGCCGATGGCCTTGAACTTCCACTCGCCGTTGTGGCGGTAGAGCTCGCCAAAGCTCATCGCGGTCTCGGTGGACGCGTCTTCAGACAGGTCGTAGCGCGCGATCTCGACGCCGCCGGCGGCGTTCACGACGCGGATGTAGGCCGAGGACACCATGCCGAAGTTCTGGCGGCGGACCTCGGCCTCGTGGATGGTCACGCAGAAGGTGATGCGCTGCACGTCGGCGGGCACCTTGTCGAGCGCGACCTTCACCGTCTCGTCGTCGCCGTCGCCGGCCCCGGTGGTGTTGTCGCCGGCGTGCTCGACGCTGCCGCACGCGCTGCGCTTGTTGTTGTAGAAGATGAAGTCGCTGTCGCTGCGCACCTTGCCGGCGGCGCCGAGCAAGAAGGCGCTGCCGTCGAGGTCGAAGCCGGCGCCGTCGGTCGCCCGCGCGTCCCAGCCGAGGCCGACGACCACGTTGCTGAGGCCGGGGGCCGACTTGGAGAGGTTGACGTTGCCGCCTTTGGTCAGGCTGATGGCCATGAGATCACTCCACCGGTGGGGTGTTGGGGGGCCCCCCGTGGGGGCGGGGCCGTCTTGGGCGCGGCCGGGCCGCTGACAAGGGGGGGCGGCGCGCTGCGCGGCCCGAGCGCCGGGAGCGTAGCACGGCTCGGAGCACGACCTCTGCCGCGCCAGGCGCCCCCGGGGGCGCGCAGCGGTCGGCGCAGCCGACGGAGGCGGCCCGGGCGCGACCTTGGCGCGCCCGGAGCCTGCCGCCGACCCCCAGGGGGTGCCGCCCGGGCGCCCAGATTGCCGTGCTGGCGATTATTTTAGGGTGTGGGTGGCGCGCCCACCCGCTGCTGACCCGCCGCCCAGACCGCGGCGGTGTTGGCCTCGTCGCCGAGCGTCATCAGCGCGAAGAAGTGGTCCAGCGGGCTGCTTCGCAGGCCCCAACGCCGGCGCAGCAGCGGATTGGGGCCCGGGCTGAGCGCGACGACGTCGGCCGTGTCACCGGCGCGGAAGCTGCCGGTGCAAGGCAGGCCCAGGGCCTCGGCCCCGCCCAGGGTGGCGAGGTGCAGGCCCTCGGCCGGGTGCAGCGCCTGCCCCTGCAAGTTCAACACCTTGTACGCGTCGCCCAAGGTGCGCAGGGCGCTGAGCGAGGTGCCGCCGCCCACGTCGCTGCCCAGGCCGACCCGCGCGCCGGCCGCCCGCGCCGCCGCCAAATCGAAGAGGCCGCTGCCCAAGAACAAGTTCGAGCTCGGGCAGAAGGCCGCGGTCGCGCCGGTCTCGGCCATCAAGCGCCAGTCTGCTTGGTCGAGGTAGATGCAGTGGGCGTAGACCGCGCCCGGCCGCAGCAGCCCGTGGCGCGCGTAGACCTCGAGGTAGCTGCGGGCCTCGGGGAAGAGCGCGGCCACCCAGGCCACCTCTGCGCGGTTCTCGGCCACGTGGCTCTGGATGTGCAGGTCAGGGTGGGCCGCGGCCATCGCCGCGCAGGTCGCCAGCGCCTCGCGGGTGCAGCTCGGTACAAAGCGGGGCGTGAGCACCACCTTCGCCCGGCCGCGGCCCTGCCAGGCTTCGATGAGCGCCGCGGTCGCCGCCGCGCTCTGGGCGGGCGGCACCATCAGGGCGGGCGGACCGTGCTGGTCCATCCACACGGGGCCGGTGAGAAGCTGCAGACCCCGGGCCTCGGCCCCGGCGAAGAGGTGGGCCGAGGTGTGCGGGTGCACCGTCGCGAAGGCCATCGCTGTCGTCGTCCCCGCGGCGAGCAGCAGGTCGAGGAAGGCCGCGCTGTCGGCGGCCGCACGCCCCTCGTCAGCGAAGCCGGCCTCGGTGGGGAAGGTGTAGCGCTCGAGCCAGTCGAGCAGCTGGGCGCCGAAGCTGGCGGTCACGTCGATCTGGGGCGCGTGCACGTGCGTGTCGACGAAACCGGGCACGAGCAGGGCGCCGCGGCGGTCGTCGACCGGCAGGCCGGGGCGGGCGGCGAGCAGGGCCTCGGCCGGGCCCGCCTCGATGATCTTGTCGCCTTCAATGACCAGCAGGCCATCTTCGTGCTGGTGCACGCCTGTGGGGCAGGTGGAGAGGTCGGCGCTGCAGCCGGTGGGCGCGGCCTCGGCCCAGAGCAGGGCGCCGCGCAGAGCCCAGGGGCCGGAGGGCGGTTGGCCGTCGGACCACGCGGCGAGCGGGCGGGCGGAGATCGGCGGAGAGGACGTGCTCATGGTGCTTCTGGGGCGCGCGAAGGGGAGGTGGTGCGCGCAGGTGGGCGCCGGTTAGCCCGCGCGCGGCCCGCGGGTGGGCCGGCCGAGAGGCAGAGGGGCGCCGATGGATGTCGAGGCTGGGCTGGGGTCCCTGGTGCTGCTCGCCGCGTGGGCTCCCGCGACCGCGGCCGTCGCGGGCTTGGTCGTCGGGGCCCGCCACGCGATTGAGCCCGACCACCTCGCCGCGGTGGCCGTGCTCTCCGCCGAGGGTGGGCCGGGTCGGGGGCGCCTGCGGGCCGCCTTGCCCGGTCTCTGGTGGGGGCTCGGTCATGCGCTGGCCCTGGCCGCGGTGGTCGGCGCCCTGCTGCTCGTCGGCGCGGCGGTGCCGCCGGGCCTCGACGCGGGTCTCGAGCTGCTGGTGGGCGTCATGCTCGTCGCTTTGGGCCTGCGCGGGCTGCTGCGGGCCCGCAGCGCCTGGGTGGCGGCGGGGCAGGCGGCGGCCGACGGCCCGGCGCGCGCGCACGCCCACGGCGCGGCGGCCCACGTCCACCCCGGTCCGGCCGCGCATGTGCACCTCGGGCCGGCCACCCTCGCCGCGCGGCCGCTGCTGGTTGGCCTCGTGCACGGCCTCGCGGGCAGCGGCGCCCTGCTCAGCGCCGCCGCCTTGGCCTTGCCCGACACCGCGGGGCGCTTGGGCTACGTCCTCGCTTTTGGGCTTGGCAGCACGCTGAGCATGGGCGCGCTCAGCGGCCTGCTCGGGCTGCCCCTGCAGCGGGCCCTGCGCTCTCCCCGGGGGCAGGCGCGGGCGCAGGCGGCCGCGGGCCTGGTCTCGGTGGGGGTGGGCTTGGCCTGGGGCGCCTTGGCCCTCGGCTGAGCGCGGAGGGCGCTGTGCGCTGGGGATGCCCGCGGGCGCGTCGATGCGCGTGGCGATCAGCCGGTCGATGACATCCATGCGCAGCGGCGGCCCCGCTGGGGATAGGCTGGGGCGTCCGGAGGTCCCATGTCCGCCCGCGCCCTCTCCCCGCAGCGCTCCCCCGCCTCGAACGGGCCCGTCCGTGCCCCTGCAGGCCCTGCCAGCTCCGCCGGCCCCGCGATCTCCGGCCGGGGCGCGCCCTCTGCCCAGCGTGGCGCTGAAGGTAGCGTCGGCAACGCCGCTTTGGCCGCCGAGCTCGGCAGCGGCGCCGGCCCGACCTTCGACGACGGCACGCCCATCCCCCAGCACCGGGGCCCCGAGGTCACCGCGGGTTTTGACCCGGCCAACCGGGCGGCGCGTTTTGAGGCCGGCGAGAAGGGCGCGCTGATCGGTAAGGGCACCGATGTGCTGGTGCGCAGCGGCCAGACCAGCCGCAGCCGCGAGCTGGGCCGCGTGCCCGACGGCACGCCCTGCGAGGTGATCAGCAGCAAGGGCGCCGCGGTGCAGGTGCGCGTGCGCCTGAACAACAAGATGGTGGTGGGCTGGGTCGAGGCGGCCTCGTTCAGCGTGCAGCCCGGCATGATCAAGTCCGACGAAGATCCCGCGCTGACCGCTGACTTCCCCTTCGCGTTTTTTGGCGGCGACCACGACCCGACCGCGCCCAAGGGCACCGACACGGCCCAGGGCGCGCTGGGTGACTGCTTTTTCATCGCCAGCATGGCCGCGGTGGCCAACGCGAGCCCGGCGGCGATCAGCGAGGCGATCACCTACGACAAGGCCACCGGCAAGTACACCGTGCGCTTCTACGAAGAGGGCCGCGGCGGCAGCATGAAGCCGGTCTACATCACGGTCGACGCCTACCTTCCGACCAGCGGCGCGCGCAACGACCCCGCCTTCGCTGGTGAGCCCGGCCAGCCGCTCTGGCCCGCGATCATGGAGAAGGCCTACGCCCAGTGGAAGGGCGGCTACGACGTCATCGGCGAAGGCGGGGTGGGTGATACCGCCATGGCCGAAATTAGCGGCGTGCGCTCGCGCAGCAAGAACCCGGCGAGCATGAAAGAGTCTGAGGTTATCCCTTATTTTGAGGCGGCGCAGAAGAGCGGCCTCGCTGTGTACGCCGGCGTGCGCAACACAAGCCAAGGCGCGGTGCAGCAGCCCCTGACCGGCGGCTCGGGCAAGTACAGCGGCCAGCTGCGGCAAAACCACGCGTGGAGCGAGGTCGAGCCGGGCACGCTGCGGGTGACCGACGGCAAGGGCCGCGTGCAGCCCGCCTACGACGAGGGCGAGGAGGGCGACAAGACCGGCGCGATGAAGGGCAAAGACCTCAGCGGCGGCAGCATCGACTACAAGGGCAGCCGCCTCGACCTGCAGTACCGCAGCGGCAAGCAGCCCGAGAGCGCCAGCGACCTGAGCGTGCAGTTCGAGTTCCACGGCATGATGGACCCAGCCAAGGTCATCATCGGCAACCACGGCTACGCTTTTGAGCGCGTGGTCGGCAAAGACCAGCTGCAGTTCTACAACCCCTGGGGCAGCTACCAGCCCAAGCCGATCACCGCGGCCGAGTTTTTGCGCTACTTCGACGCGCTCTCGACCAACGCCGTGCCCAAGGGCAAGACCAGCGCCTGAGCCGCGCACCTCACCCGTCGCCCCGGAGCGCCCGCGTGCACCCGATCCTGACCCCGCTGCGCGTCGAGCCTGGCGCCGACCTGCCCGAGAGCCTGCCCGCCGACAGTGCGGTGCTGCTGCTGCCCGGCGCCCACCGGGGGGCCCTCTTCGTCGAGGCCGCCCTGCAGGTCGATGGAGCGGGCGCCACCCTCGACGCCCACGGCCGCGGGGCCACCGTGCACGCGGCGGGGGATGAGGGTCTGCTGCGCATCGTCGGCTTGCGCTTGCGCGGCGGGCGCAGCGAGCTCGGGGCCTGCCTGCGGGTCGACGGCGACATGGGGGTCGAGGCCGAGGGCTGCGTGATCGAGGCGGGCCTCGCCGGCCAGGGGGGCGACGCGGTGGGCGCGCTGCGGGGCCGCCTGCGCTTGGTGGGCTGTCAGGTGCTGGGCGAGCTGATGTTGACTGGCGTGGCCGAGGCAGAGCTCGTGAATTGTGTGGTGGAGGGTGATCTCAAGCTGCGCGAGGGCGCTTCGCTGCGCTTGGTCGGCGGCGCGGTGCGGGGCACCCTCGACCTGCGGGGCACGACGACTCGGGCCCCGACCTGTACGGTCGAGGGCACGGCGCTGGCCGCGCTGCGCAATGACCCCCGGCTGCCGGGCTTGGTCATGGGCGTGAGCGCCACCGTCCCGGGGGCCTGAGCGCGCCCCGCGGCCCGACCGCGCTCACATGCGGCCGGTGAGCAGCAGGCCGGCGACCAGGGCGGCCCCGAGCAGGCGCCAGACGCCGAAGACGCCGAGCCCGCGCGTATTGAGCCAGCCCACCATCCAGCGCACCGAGGCCACCGCTGAGGCCCAGGCGGCGAGCACGCCGACGAGGATGGGCCCCCAGCCGTAGGCCTCGAGCATCAAGGGCCCGTCGTCGAGGGCCTTGTAGCCGGTGGCCGCGCCCAAGGTCAGCAAGCCGAGCAAGAAGCTGAACTCGACCGCGGCGGGCAAGGAGAGCCCGGCGAGCAGCCCGCCGAGGATGCAGGCGAGGCTGCGCGAGGTGCCCGGCCAGAGCGCCGCGCACTGGCAGAGGCCGATGAGCGCCGCGCCGCGCAGGCTCAGCTGCTCGAGGGCGAGGCCCTGCCGGCCCTTGATCTGCTTGGCGAAGGCGAGCAGGAGCAGACCGCCGCCCGCCCAAGCCGCGACGATGGGCCAAGGCCCAAAGAGCAGCTCTTCGATCGGGTCATCGAGGGTGAGGCCGGCGACCGCGGCGGGCACAAAAGCCGCGATGAGCAGGAGCAGGAGCTTTCGCCCCCCTGGCGACCGCCCGACGAGCCCCTGCACCATATCGACCACCCGGGCCCGATAGAGGCCGAGCACGGCGAGGATGGCCCCACCCTGTATCGCCACCGCATAGGCGCTGGCCGCGGGCCCCTCAGGCACCCCGATGAGCCGCTGGGTGATGAGCAGGTGGCCCGTGCTGCTGACCGGCAGGTACTCGGTGATGCCCTCGACCAAGCCCAGCGCGAGGGCCTGCAGCAGGCTCATCTGCTCGCCGGGCGGCGCGGCGGCGAGGGCCTCGACCGCGGGGCTCACCCCGCACTCCCCAGGGCGACGGTCAGCTCGCGGCGGTTGGCCGGCAGGTGGCGGGCGCGGGCCGGGCCGAGGCCCAGCGCGCCCGCCTGCTCGAGCAGCTTGGGCACGCTGGCGATGACCGCCTCGTCGTTGAGCTTGAGCGTGAGCAGGGCGCCGCTGAGCTGCTTGCGCAGCGGCGGCATCAGGCGGCGCAGGCCGCGCAGGGCCAGGGCCGGGGCGATGCTGACGTCCATCAGCAGCCAGTCGAAGTGGCCGGTGAGCTCCTCCCACCGCAGCTGGCTCATCGGGCGGCTGAGCTGGGTCAGCGCGCCGCTGTCGATGTAGGGCTGCAGGGCCGGCGCCATGGGCTGGCTGTCGACGCCGAGCACCGAGAGCCCGCGGCGCAGCAGGTTGAGGCTGACCCCGGCCGGCGCGTTGCCCAGCTCGAGCGCCCGTTGCCCGGCCCGCATCGGCAGGCGCGACCAGGCCAGCGCCTCGTCGAGCTTGGCCCACGCGCGGCTGGGGCTGTCTTCGGGGGTGGTGTGGGGCCAGCGACCCCCGGGCAGGGGGCCCCAGGCACCGCCGCGCACGAGGCGCACCAGCAGGGTCGGCTCGTCGGGCGCGACGATCACGCCCAGGGTCGGCTCGCCGCGCCGGGCGCCGGGCACCTGGACCACATCGTGGCAGGCGGCGCGCAGCCGGGCCTCGACCGCGCTGACCCGGGCGGTGTTGGCCGGCGGCTCGTCATCTTCGCCAGAGGGGCGGGCGAAGACCTGGGCTTTGTTGAGGCCGGTGGCCGAGACCGCCGCGGCGAGATCGGCGTCGTCCTTGATGATCCCGAGGCTGTGGCCCCAGAGCTGGGGGAAGATGGGGCCGGCCTCGCCGCGCGCGCCCTCGAGCAGGGGGGCCTCGGGGCTGAGCTCGGACTCGGAGAAGGTGAGCAGGCCCGGCCGGCGGTAGCCGGGGCGGGCTTGGGGGCGTCGAGCGCGGACCTCGGCCAGGAGGGCGCCTTCGAGGCCAGGGGTGACGGTGGCGATCCAGTGAGACAAACGGGCTCCAGGGGAGGGGAGGGCTCAGCCCTCGGTGCAGGCGCCGCCGGCGGTGCAGGTGAAGGAGGCGTTGGCGCCCGGGCTGCGGGCGTGGGCGCCGTCGATGGCCTCGACGGCGCCGGGGGCGTCCCAGTCGTGGTCGTCGCTGCGCAGGCGGCCTGTGGCGGCCTCCCACCACAGGCCGGTGCCGGCCTCGGCGGTGTTGGTGGTCACGCCGCAGGGGCGGACCCGGTCACAGAGCAGGTGCAGGTCGGCCCCGGCGCTATAGAGCGCGCCGCCCAGGGCCGCGCCGTCGACAATGCCGACCCCGGCGCCATCTACGGAACGCTCGGCGCGGTTGCCGCTGAGGATGGCGTCGGTGGCCAGCAGGTCGCCGGGCGTCCACACCGCCCCACCCTCGGCCCAGCCGGCGCAGACGGGCAGCGTGGCCACGCAGGCCATGGTCAATGTGGCGCGGTTGTCGCGCAGCAGGGCGCCCGACCGCAGCTCGAGGCCGGCGGCCCAGGCCCCGCCGCCGCGGGCGAGGCCCTCGCTGGCGCTGCCGGTCAGCTCGGCGAAGTTGGCGTCAAATACGCTGTCTTCAACGGTGAGCTGCCCCGAGACCCAGGCCCCGCCGCCGGCCGCCTCGGCGGGGCCCCCGGCGCCCGCGCAGACCGCACCGTTGCCCTGCAGGCTGCTGCCCACCATGGTCAGGTCGCCGTCGACCCAGAGCCCGCCGCCGTGGCAGCGCGGGCCGGTGCCCCCGGCGAGGTTGTCGATCAGCGCGCTGTCGCTGAGGTTGACCGTGCCGGCCAGGGCCACCGCGCCCCCGGCCTCGTCGGCCAGGTTGCCCTCGAGGCGCAGGCGCACGAGGCTCACCGTGCGCTCGCCCTCAAAGGGCCCGAGGACCGCGGCACCATTCTCGGCACGGGCCCCCTCGACCGCCAGATCAGAGATGACCGTAGAGCTCAGCGCGGCGCCGATGCGAATGGCCGGCCCGGCGCTGGGCCGCAGGGTCGAGCGGTCGCTGTCGAGGCCCGAGACCCGCCCCCCGTCGAGCTGCACCGTGGCGTCAAAGCTGCCCGCGCAGAGCTCGAGCGCCTCGGCTTCGGCGACCACCCAGGGGCTGTCGGCCTCGGTCAGCACCAAGACGCTGCCGTCGGCCCGCCGCAGGGTGGCGGCCCAGCCCTCGGGCGCCGAGAGCCCGTCGCAGTCGCGGTCGACCTCGTCGCAGCGCTCGACCGCGTGGGGGCGCACCTCGTAGGCGGCGTCGTCGCAGTCATCGCCGTTGCGCACCATGCCCGCCGGCTGGGCGCAGGCGGCCTGGCCGCGGTCGGGGTCGCCATAGCCATCGCCGTCAAAATCGCTGTAGTAGCTGGCCTTGTCGACGGCGTCTTCGTCGATGGCGCGGTCACAGTCGTTGTCGGCCGCGTCGCAGCGCTCGGGTGCGCCCGGGTAGCTGAGCGGGTCGGCGTCGTCGCAGTCCTCTTCTTCGACAAAGCCGTCGCCGTCGGCGTCAACGGCCGGCGCCGCGCTGTCTTCGGCGACCTCTTTGGGCGGGTCGGCGCAGGAGAGCAGCCCGACCAAGGCGAGGGCAGCGGGGGCGAGGGTCGGGCGGCGGGTGCGCATGGGGGCTCCGGGTGGCGCGCCTATCCCGGGCGGCGGCCGGCAGGCCCGGCCCGCGGCGATAGACCGCGGCGGGAGGTGGCGATGTCGGCGCTGATCCAGAGCAAGGCAGGGGCGGCCATGCGCGGTGCGTGGGCCCTGGCCCTCGGCCTCGCCGGGGCGGCGGGCTGCGCGGGGGCGGGCGAGGCCGGGCCGCTGGCGGCTGCGCCCGGGGCGGGGGCCGCGGCGCGGGTCGAGGCCCCGGCCCCGCCCGAGGCGCCCGCCGGGCTGGTGCACTTCTTTGTTGGTGATCTGGCCGACGCCGTGGTCACCCCCGCCGGGCCGGCCTTGGTGGTGGCGGGGGGCGGCGCCGACGTCGACGCGGCGATGCGCGCGCTGACCGACGTGGCCGCGGGCGGCGATGTGGTGGTGCTGCGGGCGACCGGCGGCGGGGGCTATGGGCCCTACCTGTTCCGCGAGCTGGGCGGGGTCGACTCGGTCGAGACCCTGGTGGTCGACGCGCCGCGCTGGGCCGAAGACCCCTATGTCATCGACCGGATCAACGGGGCAGAGGCCATCTTCATCGCCGGCGGCGACCAGTGGGACTACCTCTCGACCTGGGGCGGCCCGGTGCAAGCGGCCCTGCAGGCGGCCTGGGCCCGGGGCGCGGCCATCGGCGGGACCAGCGCCGGCGCCGCGATCTTGGGGCAGCGCGCCTTCTCGGCCGCGCGGGGCACGGTGACCAGCCCCGAGGCCCTGCGCAGGCCTTTTCGCCCGCGGCTGCGCTTCGTCGACCGCTTCCTCTGCCTGCCCCCGCTCACCGGCGTGCTCACCGACACACATTTTAGCGAGCGTGACCGGCTGGGGCGCCTTTTGACCTTCCTCGCCCGCGCCTGGGGCGCGCCCACTGCCGGCCCGATGGAGGGCTGGGGGGTCGATGAGGGCACCGCGGCGGTCTGGCGCGCCGACACATGGACGGTGCGGGGCGCGGGCGCGGTCTGGCGGCTGCGGCCCACCGCGGCCCCCGACGCGCTGCGCCGCGGGGCGCCGCTGCGTTGGATGGGGGTGCCCGCGCGGCGGGTGGTGGCCGGCGAGGCCTGGGAGGGGCCCGACACCCACCTGCTCGACGCCGAGGATGGCGCGCTGCGGGTGCGGGCGCGCTGAGGGCGCCGCCGGCTGCTGCCGCCGCGGGCCTGTCTCATTGGTTCATGGAACGTGAAACGGGTGGCGCGGTCCGCTGAGACATCGGCCGAAGACAGGGCCGCGCTGCACGGGATCGGCGTTTCGGCACGGGCCTTGCTGAGCGGGGCACAACCCCGGAGCCCCCATGTCTGCCCCGCTGCTCCGCGCCCTGCTGGTCTTGGCGCTGATCACCCCGTTGCCCGCCCTCGCCGCCAAAGGCCCCGCGCCGGCCGCCGCCGCGCCGGCCCCCCGCGCCGCCGGCCTGGTCATCGCCGCCCGCACCGGCCCCGAAGACACGACCACCCTGTCGAGCGCTTTTCGGCACGCCCGCGTCGCCAAGGAGAGCGGCCACCTCGCTGAGGTCACCGTCGTCGTCTATGGCCGCGCCATCGTCGTCTTCGACCCGGCGGTGACCCTGCCCGACGAGGTGCGCGCCCAGCTGCACCAAGCCAAAGCGGCCGGCGTGCGCCTCGTGGCCTGCAAGACCGCGCTCGACCGCTTTGGCGTGCCGGTCGAGGCCGCCGCCCAGCTCGCTGAGGTGACCGACCAAGGCATGGGAGAGATCGCCCGCCTGGTCTCTCTCGGCCACGAGGTCATGTCGTACTGAGGCTGGCGCGCGCAGGGTCACCCGGCGCGCCGCGCTCCATTTTCCCTCTCTCCCCCACCGCTCCGGAGCACCCTTGGCCAGCCTCACCTCGCACCTCTCGTGCCTCGCCCTGCTGCCGCTGCTCGCGGCCTGCGCCCCCGAGCCCAAGCCGGCCGCGCCCGCTGCGCCCGCCGCCGCTGCGCCCGCCGCCCCGGCCGCGCCGACCTCTCCCGAGGAGAAGCCGAAGGCCAAGGGTGAGGGTGGGCTGGTTGAGTGGGCCCCGCCTGACCACGCGACCATCCCCGAGGGCCCGCTGGGTGACTCGGTGAAGCGTGGCCTCGACCTGTTCACGCACACGAGCGAGCGCCTGCCTGACTACACCCCGAGCTCGCTCAACTGCAGCTCTTGCCACCTCGACGCCGGCCGCAAACCGTATGCTGCGCCGGTGGTGGGCAGCTACGCCCGGTTTCCCAAGTATATGCCGCGCACCGAGGCGGTGATCACCATGCAAGAGCGGGTGAACCACTGCATGACCCGCTCGATGGCCGGCCAGCGTCTGCCGGCCGACAGCCAAGAGATGGTCGACCTGGTCAATTATATCGCCTGGCTGTCTAAAGACGTGCCGGTGGGGGCGCACATCACCGCCCAAGACCTGCCCACCCTGCCGCGCCTCGAGGGTGATGTGGCCAACGGCGAGAAGCTGTTTGGCGAGAAGTGTGTGGCCTGCCACCAGAGAGACGGGGCGGGCATTCCCGGCGCCTTCCCCGCGCTGTGGGGCCCACGGTCCTACAGCATCGGCGCGAGCATGTCGCGCCACGAGCGGGCGGCGAGCTTCATCAAGCTGTTCATGCCGCAGACCGCCCCGGGCAGCCTGACCGACCAAGAGGCCTACGATCTGGCCGCCTTCATCAACAGCCACCCGCGGCCCGACTCGCCGAACAAAGAGAACGACTGGCCGGCCGGCGGCGCGCCCTATGACGTGCCCTACGCCACAAAGGGCCACGAGGCCTACCGCCCGCCCGCCGAGCTGCTGCCCCGGGCCAAGCCCGAGCAGTCCCAGGTCTTCCGCCCGGTGTCCGCCCAGGCGGCCAAGGCGGCCCAGTGAGCGCGCCGGTGCACCCCAGCCGAAGGGATCTGTTCGGCCTCGCCGCCGGCCTCGTCGGCGGTCTGACGTTGGGGGTCGCGTCGGCGACGAGCCCGCCGGCGCCCGCTGCGTCAACGGGGGGCGGCCCGCCACCTGAGCCCCTGCCCAAGCTGCCTGAGGCCACGCGGGTGATCGGCCAGGCCAGCACGCCGACCAGCCCGCGCAGCGTCTTTGAAGAGGCCGCCGCCCAGACCGCCGGGTCGGGCAAGGTCTCGGGCACCACCTTCGCCCCGCTGCAACACTTCTCGGGCACGCTGACCCCCACCGACCTGCAGTTTCAGCGGCACCACGGGGGCATCGCCCAGGTCGATCCGCGCAGCTACCAGCTGCTGATCCACGGCTTGGTCGACAAGCCGCTGCGCTTCACGATCGACGACCTGCGGCGCTTCCCCTCGGTCAGCCGGGTGCACTTCATCGAGTGCGCGGGCAACGGCCGCAAGGCCTACCGCGCCCCCGCGCCTGAGCTCACGCCGCAGCTTATTGACGGCCAGCTCAACAACGTCGAGTTCACCGGGGTTGAGCTCAAGCGGGTGCTGGCCGAGGCCGGGGTCAAAGCTGAGGCCGACTGGCTCTTGGTCGAGGGCGGCGACGCCAGCGTGATGACCCGCAGCCTGCCGATGAAGAAGGGTCTCGACGACTGTATTTTGGCCTGGGCGAGCAATGGCGAGGCCCTGCGGCCGGCCCACGGCTACCCCCTGCGCCTCGTGGTGCCGGGCTACGAGGCCAACCTGTGCGTCAAGTGGATCCGGCGCATCGAGGCGAAGATCGGCCCGAGCATGACCCGCGACGAGACGGCCGACTACACCGACCCGCTGCCCGGCGACAAGGCGCGCCAGTTCAGCTTCGTGATGGACGCCAAGTCGATCATCCTCAGCCCCAGCCACCCGATGACGCTGCGGCCGGGCTTCTGGCCGATCTCGGGCCTCGCCTGGTCGGGCCGGGGCAAGGTGGCCCGGGTCGACGTGAGCACCGACGGGGGCAAGACCTGGGCCGAAGCCAGCCTGCAAGGCGCGAACACGGGCATGACCGCGGTGCGGTTCGAGCACCCGTGGACCTGGGACGGCGCGCCCACCCTCTTGATGAGCCGCTGCGTCGACGAGACCGGCTACGTGCAGCCCACCTACGCCGAGTTTGTCGCGGCGCGCGGCCTGGGCACCGACTACCACTTCAACCCCATCCGCAGCTGGCGGGTGGCGGCCGACGGCGCGGTCCGCTTCGTCGCGAACCCGGAGGTCGCATGAGCCGCGCCCGCATAACCATATCCCACGGTGGTATTGCCGCAGTCTGGGTGGCGCTGATCCTCTCCCTCGCGCTGATCGGCGGGTGTGGGGGTGACGGGCAGGGTGATGGGCGGGGGGCCAGCCCCCCGCAACGCCCCCCGTCCGAGGCCACTGCCGGCGCTGCGGGCGCCCCCGCGGGCCTGCCCCCGGTGGGCGCGGTCGTGGCCCCGCCGACCCAGCTCGGCCTGGGGAGCCCGGCCGACCCCGCGCTCATCGCCGCCTGGGACATCGACGTCGGCCCCGAGGGCAAAGAGCTGCCCCCCGGCCAGGGCGCGGTGGCCGAGGGCCAGGGCCTCTACCCGCAGTGCATCGCCTGCCACGGCCCCAACGGCGAGGGCGGGATCGGGCCGCAGCTGGTCGGCCCCACGCCCAAGACCGGCTTCGGCGACGACTTCAAAGACCACCCGCGCACCATCGGCAACTGGTGGGCCTACCCGACCACGCTCTTTGACTACATCCGCCGGGCCATGCCGCAACACGCGCCGGGCTCGTTGACCGACGCCCAGACCTATGCGCTGACGGCCTACCTCTTGCACAAGAACGGCCTGGTCGACGCTGCCTTCGTCGCCGACGCCCAGAGCTTGCCCAAGGTCAAGATGGGCAACCAGGTGCAGTTTGTGCCCGACGACCGCGAGGGCCATGGGCGCGTGCGCTGAGGGCGGGTGGGCGCCGCTCGGGCCTGCGCGCCCCGCCCGGGGGCGTTGCGGGGGCGGGAGCCCCTGTGGCGTCTGCGCCCCGCCCGGGGGCGTTGCGGGGGCGGGAGCCCCCGCCCATCTTCGCTGCGCGGTGTGGGTTGACCGCCGGACCGGAGGGGTCAGATCGGGTGCGCGCCGCTCATGCCGGCGTCGCGTGAAGCTGCTGCCACTTGCGACTGTGGGCTTCCTTCGCCTACGACCTCGGTCGCGCCGCCCAATCGGCTCGTTGTTTTCGATGCCGGGGGCCTCCGGCCCCCAGGCCCCCGGGCAAGGGGCCTGCGCGGCCCCTTGCATCCCCCGCCAAAGTGGGGCCAGCGGGCAGGCTTTGCGCGGCGCATGGCAGCGCCGCGCGCCAGCCCGCAAAGGCCCCCCTTTGGAAACCCCCCCAATATAGGCGCGTTTTGGGGCTGGTGTGGGCGATGAGGGGGTTCGCCGCGAAGGCCTCGGCTGCTGCGGTTGGGGTGGGGCACCTCGCTTGGTGCGCCATTGAGGCGATTGCGGGTCAGCCCGTGTCAGGCCGCCCCACCGAGCAGCCGCCTGAGAAGGCCGGGCAGGCGCTCGACCGCCCGCCCGCGGTGGCTGATCTGGTTCTTCTCGTCTGCGGCCAGCTCGGCCATGCTGCGTCCGGGCGCCTCGTCGGGCAAAAAGAGCGGATCGTAGCCAAAACCGTGGTCGCCGCGGGGGGCTTGGCCGATCTGGCCCGGGCAGGCCCCCTCGACGCTGCCCTCGGCCCAGGCGCCGCCGGGGCCCAGCGGCCCGACCACGGCGATCGCGCAGACAAAACGGGCGCCGCGGGCGGCCACCCCGTCGAGGCGGCGCAGCAGCAGGGCGTTGTTGGCGGCGGTGGTGGCCTCGGGTGAGAAACGTTTGCTGCGCACGCCGGGCGCCCCGCCCAGGGCGTCGACCTCGAGGCCCGAGTCGTCGGCGATCGCGGGCAGACTGGCCCGCTGTGCGACGAAGGTGGCCTTCTGCAGGGCGTTCCCGACGAAGGTCTCTTGGTCTTCGGGGGGCTCGGGCATCGGCGCCACCGCGCTCATGGGCACGATCTGGACCGCGCGCAGGGCCCCGTCGGGCCCGGCCACGCGCAGCCCGGCGAGCAGGGCGTTGAGCTCTTCGGCCTTGTGCGGGTTGTTGCTGGCGAGCACGAGGCGGAGCGGGTCCATGGGCACCTCCGCCCGGCGGCTATCCGGTCTGGGCCCGCGCCCGGGCGCGCGCCGCGGTCTGGGGCCTTGGTGGTTGCGGGTTGGTGCGGTAGATTCCAGATGATTGGTCGGCCTCGCGGGCGGTCGTGCTACGCTGCGCGCGCCGAGCCGCCGCCGCGTGGGCGACGGACACGCGCCGCGGGCGCGGGAGGACGGGGATGATGCTTCGCTCGATCGTTGGGGCCTCGCCCCGGCTCACCGCCGCCGCGGCCCTCGCCGCCCTGACCGCCCTCGTCGGCTGTGAGGACAAGCCCAGCAAGCTCTCGGTGGGCACCGCCCCGGCCGTGCCCTGCGATCTCAAAGCCGAGGGCCTGGCCGGCACCGAGTGGGTGATCAACCGGATCAACCCCGACAAGACCGAGGTGCCCGATCATGCGGCCCGCCTCAAGTTCTTTGACGAGGGCGGCAAGCTCAAGGCCAAGTACAACGTCATGTCGGTCGCGGCGATGTACACCTACGATTGTGAGGTCACGCCCAACGGCCTGACCTGCAAAGAGCCGCCCAAGCCCAAGGATTATTGCCAGGCGTTGGTCGCCGGCAAGGCCGAGTGCACGCCCGAGGCGCTCAAGGCCATCGCGCCCGACCTGAGCGACGAGGCGATCGCCACCGGCATCAAAGAGGCCAACGAGGTCATCGCCAAGTTTAAGGGCGGGCCCGACTGGGGCAAGTTCGAGTTCAACAACAACAACTTGGGCAACAAGCTGCGCGGCATCTTGTACGTGAAGGTGAACGACAAGCAGTGCAACCTGCGCGTCACCGACAACTACATGACCATTTACAACGGCAAGAAGCTCGAAGACAGCAACCCGGTCGGCACCAACGCCTTCGTCAAGAACGGCCTCGGCGAGCTGCTGTGGGAGGACTGCAAGGACACGACCGGCTTCATCCCGCTGGGCGCCGAGGGCTTCCCCGCCGACCCGGCCAAGGCCCAGCCGGTCGTGCTGCACCCGGCGGGCAGCACCGTGCACTATTACGTGCTGGCCGCTGATCTGCAGGCGCCCGTCGAGGGCTGCAGCTACAGCTACCAGACCTGGCTGGGCGGCAAGCCCCTCGCCAAGGACCTCAAGCCCGCCGAGGTCGACGGCCCCGCCGGCAAGCGCCTTGAGTGGCACGTCTCGCAGACCTTCGACGCGCCCTCGGCCACCGGCGATGGCGAGGTGCTGGCCCTCGACCTGACCAAGACCTGCGCGGGCAAAGAGCCCGAGAAGCGCCTGCTCTGCGCGCAGGTGATGGTGAAGTAGGCCGCGCGTCTGCACAGACGACCGCGCCCGCCCGGGCTGACCTGGGCGGGCGCGGGGCCTTTTTGGGGCAGAGCGGGGGAGGGTGCTGAGGCCGGCCTTTACTCAGATCGCCGCGTAGGGCACGTACTGGGTGCTCCCCGCCCTGCGAATGAAGCCGTGCGCGACGAGGGGCTCGTGCGCGACGATCAGTACCAGCACGTCGTTGACACCACTCGAAGCACCGGGGAACAGGTCAGCGGTCTCAGCCATGACCTTGTTGACCTGGGCCAGCGTTTTGAGAACCGCGTCTGCGTGCTCCACGTATCCGATGCCAATGCGGAGCTTGGCGGCAGCTGCCCAGGTCTTTGCGAGATCAGTCAGCAGCTCATGGACGTCGGGCTTGTTCTCGTTCTCGATCACTGCCACGGGAAGGACGTAGTCGCCCTTTCGGTCGTACCAAGTCATGTCCCAGAGAAACTCCTCGTTCTCCCAATGGCCCCGTTTGAAGGACTTTCGGTCTGGAAACCCGTAGTCCTCTTCGGTGCACACGATGTAGTTCTGAGTCATCGCGATGTCGAACAGCACGCCAAACACTTGCTCGCTCCACTCGGAAGTCTCGGCGTCGACGTTCAGGCTGCCCGCACGGCTGCCCGCGCTCAGCGCAGCCAGAAATGCGTCAATGAAGCGGTCTGGGGTCATGGTGTGCTCCGGTATCTCGATGGTCGTCGCTGGTACTTGCGAAAACGGCGTCTCAGTCGACCTTCATGCGCCAGCGTGTGCCGGTGGGGCCATCCATCAGCACGACGCCCAGGGCGTCGAGGCCGACCCGCAGCGCGTCGGCGGCGGCCCAGTCTTTGCCGGCGCGGGCGGCGAGGCGCGCGTCGACCAGGGCCTGGACCTCGGCCTCGGACTTGCCCAGCGCGAGCAGGCGCCGCTGGCGGACCTGCTGGTACCAGGCCTCGCTGCTGAGGCCGCCGAGGCCGAGCACCCGGCCGGCCAGCGCGAAGCAGCGGGCGGCCGGGGCGGCCAGCGCGTGGGCCTTCTTGACCAACTTCTTGTTGTTGCCGTAGCGGTTGAGCGCGCGGACCAGCTCGTGCAGCAGGGTGATGGCGGCGGCGGTGTTGAAGTCATCGTCCATCGCGGCCATGAACCGCGCCTCAAAACCGCGCACCAGCTCGACCACCTCGCCGATCTCGGCTTTTTGGTCGCGCAGCAGCTCGGCCAGGGCCGGGCCGCTGCCTTGGGCCTCGAGCTCTTCGACCAGCTCTTTGGCGTGGTAGAGCCGATCCAGCGCGACGATCGCGTCGGTGAGGCGATCATTGCTGTAGGGCAAGGGGCCCCGGTAGTGGCTCTCGAGGTAGAGCAGGCGCAGGGCCTCGGCGGGCACGGCGTCGAGGATGTCGCGGATGCGGACGACGTTGCCGATGGACTTCGACATCTTCGTCTCGCCCATGGTCAGGTGGCCGTTGTGCATCCAAATTCGGGCGTAGGGGTGGTGACCCGTGCCGCACTCGCTCTGGGCGATCTCGTTCTCGTGGTGGGGGAAGATGAGATCGATGCCCCCGCCGTGGATGTCGAAGCCGGGCCCGAGGTAGCGCATCGACATGGCCGAGCACTCGATGTGCCAGCCGGGTCGGCCGGGGCCCCAGGGGCTCTGCCAGGCGACCTCGCTGGGCTTGGCGGCCTTCCACAGCGCGAAGTCGCCGGGGTGGCGCTTGCGGCTGTCGACGTCGACCCGCTCGCCCGCCCGCAGGTCGGCGAGGCGCTTGCCCGAGAGCTTGCCGTAGGCCTCGTAGGTCTCGACCGCGAAGTAGACGTCGCCGTCGGCGGCGTAGGCGTGGCCCCGCTCGATGAGCGCGCCCACCAGGTCGATGATCTGGGGGATGTTCTCGGACACCTTGGGCTGCTCGCTCGGCAGCAGCAGGCCCAGGCGGGCGAGGTCTTCGTCGAGGGCGGCGATGAAGCGCTCGCTGAGCACCAGCGGCTCTTCGCCGTTCTCGATCGCGCGCGCGATGATCTTGTCGTCGACGTCGGTGTGGTTGCGGACGTAGGTGACCTTGTAGCCCTTCTCGAGCAAGGTGCGGTACACCACGTCAAAGGTCAGCATCGCCCGGGCGTGCCCGATGTGGCAGTAGTCGTAGACCGTCATGCCGCAGACGTACATGCGGACGTGGCCGGGCTCGAGCGTGCGGAGCGGCTCGACCTCGCGGCTCAGCGAGCTGTAGATGCGCATGCCATCGGCGGGCACGGGCAGGTTGGCGTCGGTCGAAGGCTCGGCGGGCATGGCCGCTCCCGGGGGCAGGCGGTGTGCGCCGAGGGGGGCCCTCGGCGGTCGCGCGCCTAACCTCTGCCCGCCTGCGCCGCCCCGCTCAGGCCGCCGGCGGGGCCGGGGTGCCCTTGAAGATGCGCTCGACCCGGGCCCGCACCTCGGGCTCGGGGTGGTTCTCGGCCTCGGCCAGCTCTTGGATCAGCAGGCTGCTGGCCTTGTCGTACATCTTGCGCTCGCCGAAGGACAAGTTCTTGTCTTTGCGCAGGAGCGCCAAGTCGCGCAGGACCTTGGCCACCTCGATGGGGTCGCCGGTCTGCATCTTGTTGACGTACTCGCGGTAGCGCCGGTTCCACGTCTGGTTGTCGGCGGGCACGTCGCGGTCTTGCAGGACCTCGTAGACCTTGCCGACCTGCTCGACGCTGATGACGTCGCGAATGCCGAGGATCGAGGCCTTGCTCGTCGGCACGTGCACCGTCATGCCGTCGTTGAGGATCTTGATCGCGTAGCACACGTCGATCACGCCCTCGATGTTCAGCGACTCAATCGCCAGGATCGTGCCCACGCCGCTGCCGGGGTAGACCACCTTGTCGCCGACCTTGAAGTTCATCGACCCCTCCGCAGGCGCAGGCCTGAATCGCCCAGCCAGGGCTGGACGGCGCAGCATAAGCCGCGGTGGGCGTCAGTCAAGGCGGGGGCCCCCGCGCCGATCTTGGCGCGCCTGACGCTGTTTAGGCGCGGTGGGCACCCTCGACCGGCCCCGCCCTCAGGGCCGCGGCGCTCCGGGCACGGCGGCCACGGTGCGGGCGGGCGCGGTGGTCTGGATCCAGGCGCCGCCGAAGCGGTCGTTGTCGGCGCCTTCGCCGAGCGGCACGAAGAAGTCGTTCCAGTCGGCGATGAACCAGTCACCCGCCTCGAGCTGCAGCGTCACCCAGCGGTGCCCTTCGGCCACCTGCTCGACCTCGGCCACGGGCTTGACCTTCCAGCCCTCGGTCCACTGCAGGCGGGCGTTGCGGGTGTCGCGGTAGGCGCAGCCCTCGGGGTCGAGCTTAAACGCCCGCCAGCTCGATGAAGCGGTGGGCGGCGCGCCCTCGGGCAGGCGCTCGGCGAAGGCCACCGGGCCTGGCGAGCTGGGGAGGGGCGGGTCGCCCCCGGCCTCGACGCAGAACCGCCGGCTCAGCGACCCGTCGGGGCCCTCGACCACCGTGCGGCGCAGCGTGTGGCGGGGGAGGGCCCGCAGCCCCGGGCCGTCGACCAGCCAGAGGCCCGGCGTGGGCGGGGTCGGCATGACCGTGAGCAGGCCAGCGGCGTAGGTCTGGTGCTCGAGGGCGGCCAGCGTGTGGTGCGCCTCGGTCTGGCCCTTGGGCCGCACATGCAGCCGCAGCTCGCCGGGCTCGCAGCTGAGCTGAAAGGCGCCGCGCTCGTCAGTTTGGGCGGCGCAGGCCTGCCCGTCGACGGTCACCGGCGCGCCGACCACGGGCTGGCCGTGCGGGCTGAGCACGATGCCCTCGACCACCGCGCCGCCGCAGGCCGGCAGGCCGAGCATGAGCAGGGGGAGCAGGGCGCGGGCGTGCATGGCGGCCTCGTCGGCGGGCGGTGGGGGCGGACCCCCGGGTCGGCGCGCGGGCGCCGCTCCTTGAGGTCCCGCGGGGCGCGGCCGCGTATCCCGGGGCGTGGGGCCTACGCCCAGCGCAGGTGGCCGGATAAGGCGGGCCACCCGGAGGTCCACCATGTTGTTTGTTTCAGCGCGTGCTCTGCGCCGCGCCCCCCTCGCCGCCGCTCTGTTGTTCACGCTCAGTGCCTGCGGCCCCGACGCCGAGACCGTCGCGGCCAAAGAGGCGGCCGAGGCCAAGGTCAAAGAGCTCGAGGGCGTGCGCGCCAAGCTCGAAAAAGAGGTCGAGACCACCGCCGCCCGCGCCCGCGAGCTCGAGCGCCAGGTCGACGGCGCCCGTCGCGAGGGCGCCTACGCCCGCCTGGGCATCAGCGAGGGCGAGGCGCTGGCCGCCCTCATCCAGACCAGCCTCGGCGACGTGCGCTGCACGCTCTTCCCCGACAAGGCGCCGATCACGGTCACCAACTTCGTGCAGCTCGCCGAGGGCACCCGCGCGTGGACCGAGCCGGGCACCGGCGCGAGCGTGAAGAAGCCGCTCTACGCCGGCACGATCTTTCACCGGGTCATCCCGACCTTCATGATCCAGGGCGGCGACCCGCTGGGCAACGGCACCGGCGGCCCCGGCTACGAGTTCGTCGACGAGGTCAGCGCCGGGCTCAGCTTCAACAAGCCCGGCCTGCTCGCCATGGCCAACGCCGGCCCGAACACCAACGGCAGCCAGTTCTTCATCACCGACCGCAGCACGCCCTCGCACCTCGACGGCAAGCACACCATCTTCGGCGAGTGCGGCAACCTCGACGTGGTCGAGAAGATCGCCACCACCCCCGCCTCGCGCGACAAGCCGACCACCGACGTGGTGATCAAGGCCGTCGTGATCCAGCGCGGCGCCGCGGCCAAGTAGGCCCCTCGGTCGGCGGCGGGCGCGGAACCTCCGCACCGGTGCCGCTGCCCGCTCCGCGTACACGAAGGCCCCGCGCGCCCCCGCAGTTTCGCGGGGCGGCGGGGCCTGGGTCTATCGGAGGACCCTGGGTGACCGGGGGCGTCAAGCCCCCGCGGCGCTCAGCGCTGGTAGCCGAGGCCGAGGCCGAAGGACCAGAGGTTGTCTTCGAGATCGCCGACGTAGTCCTTGTTGTCGCCGTAGTAGATGCGCGTCGACCGGTGGAAGCGGCCCGCGTTGCCGGTGACGTAGAGGAAGTCGTTGAGCGCGTAGCCGAGCTCGAGCGACATCGCGTCGGAGAAGATGCCGTTGAAGTCGGTGAAGCCCATCTCGTAGCCGGCCTGGGCGTAGAACTCTTTGCCCAGCTCGTAGCTGGCCTCAAAGCCCAGGGTCGGGCCGACCGTGACCAGCTGGTCGTAGTTCAGCACGTCGTTGACCTCGGGGTCATCCGAGCGGTCGACGCGGAAGTACATGAAGTCGCTGGTTTGGAAGCCGATCGAGCCGCCGCCCGAGATCCGGTGCTTGCCGCTGTCGTAGTGGTAGCGGCCCAGCGCCTTGCCCCAGGCGCGCGAGATGCCGTCTTTGATGGGGTCTTCGAAGCCCTCAGGCATCTGGATCGACCAGCGGGTCAGGCGGTAGCCGGCGTCAAAGCCGACGTAGTCGAGCATGGGCAGCCAGGCGCGCCCGTGCAGGTCGAAGCCCGCGGTCTTGGCCGTGTCGACATCGCCGTAGCCGACGTTGACCTCGCCGTCGTAGATCGGGCCCTCGGTCAGCGTGCTGCGCTCGAAGTAGCTGTAGACGCCGCCGCTGTAGCCGGCGCTGGCCCGCAGCCAGGTGAACTCACCCTCGGGCTTGGGCTGCTTGGGCTCTTTCGGGGGCTCGGGCTGGGCCGGCTGCGCGGGCTGGGCCGGCTCGGCCGGTTGTGCGGGACCAGTGGGGGCCGCGCCCCAGGCCCCGGCCACCGCGCCGCTGACCGGCAGGGTCAGGATGCTGGCCACCGCGCCGCCGCTGGTCGACACCGCCACCCGCAGGTCGCCGGTGGCGCCCGCTGGCACGGTGTAGTTGGCGGTGAACTCGCCGTTGCCGACGGCGACCGGGGCGCTGATCGTGCCGCCGTTCATCGGCAGCAGCTCGACCGCCGGGGCGGCGGCGGCCCGACCGTTGGCGTCGGTGACCTGGACCTTGATCGCCACCACGGCGCCGGGCGCCGCGCTGCTCGGGGTGGCGGTGGCCATGACCCGGGCCGGGGGGCCGGCCTGGCCGACCGGGGCCGAGGGTGGGGCGGCCGCGACCGCCGCGCCGCCGCGGCTGACCCGGGCGGTGGCGAGGGTGCGCTTCCACGCGGCGATCTGGGTGCCGACCAGCGGGCTGCTGCTCGGGGTCAGCGGGGGCAGCGAGAGGGTGGCCGCGCTCTGCACCAGGGCGCCCGCGCCGACCCGGCCCTGGGCTTCGGCCCGGATGGTGACGATCGCCGCGTCTTTGCCCGCGGTGTAGGTGGCGATGGCCACGCCGCCGCCGTCGGTGGTCACGTTGCCCGAGAGGCGCCCGTCGCCGGTGATGGCGCTGAGCTCGACCGGCACGTTGGCCACCGGGTAGCCGTACTGGTCGATGGTGATGATGGCGACGCTGGTGTAGTCGTCGCCGGTCTTCACCGCGTCGCGCAGGGGCAGCACGAGCACGCGGGCCAGCGGGTTGCCGCTAGCGGGCACCGAGGCGCTGCCGACCAGCTCAACGTTGGTGTTGCCCACCGTACGGAAGGTGGCCTTGTAGTCGCCGTTCCCGAGGTCTTGGGTCGCGCCTTCAGCGGCCGCGCCCGCGGCGGTGAAGCTGAGGCTGCGGCCGGCGCTGCCCGCGCCCGAGGGGTCGGTGACCTTGGCCAGCACCTGGAAGGTGGTGGTGGTCGGGTCGAGGCTGGGCGGCTCGACGTTCAGGCGCAGGCCGCCGGGGCGGGTCGGCGCGAGGTTGGCGGCCACGCTGTCTTCTTGGGCGCCAGCGCTGTCGGCCACGCTGACCTTGAAGGTGACGGTGCCCGCGGCGGCGGCGGTCGGCGGGCTAAACGTGGCGACGTAGATGCCGTTGCCCTCGTGTTTGGCCTCGCTGACGCTGCCTTTGTCGGCGCTGAAGCTGACGCGGGCCGCAGTGTCGGGCTGGCCGTCGGGGCGGGTGACGAAGGCGCGCAGGGGCACGCCCTGGCTCGGATCGGCGGGCACGCCGGTCGAGGCGGGGAAGAAGAGCACCCGCTTGCTCGGCGGCGGCTTGAGGTCGACCTGGCTCTCGGTGCGCTGGCCGTTGTGCACCGTGGTGACCTTGGCGCTGCTCACGCCCGGGGGCACGACGATGTTGACCGGCGCGGTGCCCGTGCCGTCGGCCTGGCCCATGAACTCTTGGCCGGCGATGTTCAGGATGACCGTCGCGCCCGCGGGCTGGCCCGGCACCTTGAACGTGGTCTTGCCGTTGAGCGGGATGACCAGCTGGCCGTAGCTGCGCGCCGGGTCGCGGCGATCCGCCACGGTCACTAGGGCGAGCTGCGGGTAGGTCGGCGTCGGCGCGGTGAACTGGGCGATGTAGCGCCCATCACCCATGTTGGTGATGTTCTGGACCGAGCCGTTGCTGGCCAGGGCGACCAGCTCGCCGTTGGCCACCGGGCCGCTCGGCCCGTCGAGGCGGAAGGTCACCGAGGCGGTGCTGTCGACGCCGAGCGTGAGCTTCTCGGGGCTGGCCGAGGCGCTGACCTTGGTCGGGGCGGGCGGCTGCACCGTGATCGACCACGCCCGCTCGATCTTGCCGCCAGCGCTGGTGCCCGAGAAGGTGAACTCGAGCGCCTTGCGCTTGTCGACGGCGGGGGGCGTCCAGGTCGCGCGGTAGAGGCCGGGCTGCACCTCGGTCAACTTGGCGTCTTTGACGCCGCCGCCGAACTTCCCGTTGAGGCCCGCCAGCGGCTTGCCGTCGACGCCCAGGGCCACGAAGTGCAGCTCGACCTGGGTCTGGCCGTCGCCGACGACCTCGCCGCCGGGGATGAGCTCGACGAGGGGCTGCGGGAAGGCTTGGGCGTGGGCCTCGCCGGGCGCGACCGCCGCCACAGACAGGGCGACGGCGGGGGCGGTGAGGGCCAGGGCGGCGACGAGGCGGATCAGGGGCAGGCGAGGGCCCATCGGTGCTCCAAGGGGGCGTGTTGGCCGCGGGGGGCTGCGCCGCGCAGGCGGAGGCCCGGCGCGTCGGCGCGGTGGGTTCGACGGCGGACGATAGCGGAAGGGGCGCCCCCTGCGGCGGCCGGCTGGTCAAGGCCTTGTGATGCAGGAGGGCTCGTCTTGCAGAACACCGCGCTTGGCGGCCAGCTTGGCGGCGGCGCAGACCGCGGCGGTGCGTCGGCGGTGTCAGGCCGCGGTCAGCGCCGCGGCGCGGGCGCCCGTCGGCGGCCGCCGTGGGGCAGGCTGCGGCGGGCACCGGGCCAACGGGCCTGCGCCCCGCCCGGCGCGGCGATAGGCGCGCGGGCCCAACCGGTGGGGCCTGCTTCTCCACCCGTTCCCCGCGGAGGCGGCCGATGTCTGCGCCCAAGCTGAGCCGACGCATCCGCGACGCCGCGCTGTCCGATGAGGTGACGCGGGCCTTCGCGCTCGGCCTGCGCGAGGTGATCGTCGGGCCGGTGACCCCGCAAGATGAGCGCCTCCGGCTGATCGAGCGGCTGCTCGGGCCGGTGCCCGCGGGTGATGAGGCTCCTTTTGAGGCCCTCTGGCCCCACGCCGAGCTGTTCCTGACCGCCGCGCTGACCGTCGCGGTGGCCGATGGCCACTACGTCGTTGAAGAGGCCCGCAAGGTCAGCGACTTCGCGCACCGGCTCGGGCTGTCGGCCCGCCAGCTCTCGCAGCTCGAGGCCAAGGTCTTCGCCGAGATCCGCGCCCGCGGCGCCGCGCGCATGGCCTCGGGCAAGGGCCTGAACCACCTGACCGCCGACGTCGACCCCACCGAGGCGCCCGACCTGCCTCCCATCTTGCCCGAGCACGACGACCGCACCGAGCCCGCCTGAGGGCCCGGCGCGCCCACCGACCCGCCGGTGCCCGTCCACCGCGCCGTCGGTGGGGGCGCACCGGCCCGCCGGTGTAGGCGCACCGACCGGTCGGTGAGCCCGCGCCGCTTCGGGTGTCGCGGAGAGAGAACAGCGTCCAGGACGTTGGTCTGGTGGTGCGAGATCCGGGACGAGAGTCTGGCATGGCCCTTGCTCAAGCAGGAGCGACCCCCCTCCGCTGGAGCCCCGATGTCCGCCTCCTCCTCCTCCGCCCGCCCCGCTGACCTCTCCGTCGACCTCGTCGTGCTCGGCGCCGGCACCGCCGGCCTGCGCGCCCGCGCGGTGGCCCGCGCCCGCGGCCTGCGCGTGCTGCTCGTCGATCCCGGCCCGCTCGGCACCACCTGCGCCCGCGTCGGCTGCATGCCGAGCAAGCTGCTCATCGCCGCCGCCGAGGCCGCCCACGCCGCCGAGGGCGCCCACCGCTTCGGCGCCGACCTGCCGCGTCGGGCCGAGGTCGACGGCGCGGCGGTGATGGCCCGGGTTCGCCGCGAGCGCGACCGCTTCGTCGGCTTCACCCTCGAGACCACCGACCAGCTCGGCGAAGATGAGCTCTGGCGCGGCCGGGGCCGGCTGCTCGGCGGCGGCCAAGTCGCGGTCATGGGCGCGGATGCTGTCGAGCGTGTGGTCTCGGCCGGCGCGGTGGTCATCGCCACCGGCTCGCGGCCCCAGATCTTCCCCATGTTCGCCGGGCTCGGCGACCGGATGATCGTCAACGACGACGTCTTCGACTGGACGAACCTGCCCGCCAGCGTGGCGGTCTTCGGCCCGGGGGTGATCGGGCTGGAGCTCGGCCAGGCCCTGCACCGCCTCGGCGTGCGCGTGCGCATCTTCGGCGTCGGCGGCTTCGTCGGGCCGCTGAGCGATCCGCAGATCCGCGACGCGGCCCGCGCGGCGATCGGCGCCGAGCTGCCCCTTCACCCCGACGCCCGGATTGACGCGGTGGAGCGCACCGCCGACGGCGTGCGCGTGCGCTGGGTCTCGGAGCAGGCCGCCGGCGGCCCGGTCGAAGAAGAGGAGTTCGCCTACGCCCTGGTCGCCACCGGCCGCCGCCCGAACACCGACCAGCTCGGGCTCGAGGGGCTGGGCCTGCAGCTCGACCGCCGCGGCCTGCCCGAGGTGGATCGCCAGACCCTCCAGATTGGCGGGCTGCCGGTCTTCCTCGCCGGCGACGCGCTCGCCGAGCGCCCGCTGCTGCACGAGGCCGCCGACGAGGGCGCCCACGCCGGCGAGAACGCCGCCCGCCTCATCCTGGGCGAGCCCCTGGCCCCGATGCGCCGGCGCAGCGCGCTCAGCGTCATCTTCACCAGCCCGCAGATCGCGCTGATCGGGCAGCGCTGGGCCGAGCTCGACCCCGCCGCGGTGGTGGTCGGCGCGGTCGACATGGGCGACCAGGGCCGCAGCCGGGTCGGCCTGCGCAACCAAGGGCGCATCCATGTCTATGCCGAGCGCGGCAGCATGAAGCTGCGCGGCGCCGAGCTGGTCGGCCCCGACGCCGAGCACCTCGCGCACCTGCTGGCCTGGGTGCACCAGCTCGGCCTGACCGTGCCCGAGATCTTGGCCCTGCCCTTCTACCACCCGGTGGTCGAAGAGGGCCTGCGGACGGCGCTGCGCGACGCGGCGGCCCAGCTCGGCTCCACCGCCCGCTGAGCGCGGCGCCCCGAGGGGTGAGGTGGGTACAGCGGTACCCACTTCCTCCCATCGGGAGGGGTGCGCAGCCTCACGTGGAGCGCCGGCCGACCACCACCACATCACCCCCGGGCAGGGCCGTGGTCTCGGTGGAGAAGCCCGCGCGCTGCAGCGCGCCCTCGATTTGCTCGGGCCGGAGCAGGTGGTTGCCCTGCACGTGCTCAGCGAGGTTGTTCCAGGCGAGGCCGCGGCGGCCGGGCGCGGCGAGGCTGCGCGGGTCGGCGGGCCAAGCGGGCTCCCAAATGGCCACCGCGCCGCCCGGGGCCAGCGTGGCGAAGATGACGTCCAGCAGCTCATCCCGGCGGTCCCACACGTGGTGCAGGGCCCGGTTGAGGCAGATGAGCGCCGGGGGCTCGCTCGCCGGCAGGGGCAGCAGGTCGCCTTGGTGCAGCTGCAGCCGCTCGGCGAGGCCCTCGGCCGCGGCGCGGGCGGCCCCATCGGCGATGTTGGCGGCCATCCCGTCGACCCCGAGGCCCCGGGCCCGGGGGAAGCGCCGCAGCAGGCCGCGCAGAAACCAGCCGTTCCCGCAGCCGAGATCCATGACCAGGCCGCCATCCTCGAGCTGCTGGGCGTAGGTCGGCACCGCCGGCAGCACCGCTTGGCGGAGCATCCCGCCGAAGCCCGCCTCGAGCATCGCTCCGAAGAAGGGGGCCACCGCGGGGTGCTCGCCGAGGACGACCTCGCCGGGCCGATCCCCGCTGCGCATCAGGCTCGGCAGCCGCCCGAGCAGGTGGGCGGTGAGGCCGGTGCCCACCGCAAGCGGCAGGCCCGGCTGGCCGGCGCGGAGCAATTCGCCCGCCGCGCTCGGCCGCAGCGCCCACGGGGGGCCGGCTGGGTCCTCCTCGACCAGGGCGAAGGCCAGGGCCGCCTCGGCCCAGCGCTGGGCGTAGGCGGGGTCGAGGCCGCGGGCGGCGGCGATCTGCTCCGGCGTGGAGGGCTGGGCGGCGATCAGGTCGAAGATGCCCGCCTCGACGCCAATCCAAGCGAGGGAGAGGAGGTGGACACCTTCACCTGCCGCGCGCAGGCGGGACAGGGCGTCGGGTGGAGGGCTCTGGCTGTGCATGGGGGGCTCCCGGGTGGACCGGCCCCGATGCCAGCGGCCGCGGCCGGTCGCGGCCTGGGGACGGGCACGCGCCATGCAAGTGCCCCCGCGCCGGATTAGCCGCCGACCCGGCGCGGGGGCGCCGCGTCCCCGCCACCGCCGCGCCCCCCACCTCTGCAGGTGCCCATGTCGCAGCCCCCTCCGCCCTCGGCCGCCCTCGGGCTCGGCGACCGGGCCCGTCGGGCGCTCCGCCGCCTCCCACCCTCGGCTGACGAGGTGCGCTGGTACCTCTGGGGCGCGCTCCTCCCCCTGCTCCCCCTGCTCGCCTTTCGGCTGAGCATCCGCCGGTCGAGCAGCATCCCGTGGACCGCCTACGACACCAAGATGCTGCTTTTTGGCGAGGCGCAGCAGTGGGTGCTGGCCAGCGGCGTCGCCTGGCTGCTCGCCCGCACGCTCGGCCGGTGGACGCCCCGCCTCAGCGCCGGCGTCTGGCTCGGCTTCGCGCTGACCCTCTGCCTCGCCTGCGCGGCCGACCTCGCCTTCTTCCAGTCGACGGGCACCCGCGCCGACTGGGAGGTGCTGATCTACGCCCTGCGCGACCTCCCCCGTGCGCTGCCCGTGGCCGCCAGCGAGATGAGCCCGGCCCGCTGGGGTCTGCTCGGCCTGCTCTGCGCGGTGGCCCTGGTGCCCGCGGCGATGCGCGCGCCGCAGCGCGGGCTCTGGGGCTGGCGGGCGCTGTGGGTCGTGCTGCTGCTGCTCTGCGCCGACGAGGTGCCCGTCCCAAAGGGGCGCTACACCCGGCTCTCTCGCGACATGCGCGACCCGCTGCTCAACACGCTCGGCCTCGACGCGATCGACCGCTACTACGACCAGCCGCTGCCCCCGCCGCCCGAGCGTTTCCTGCCGCTTGAGGTGGGCCCGGCGCCCGCCGCCGCCGGCATCCGCCCGCCGAACATCGTCATGGTCGTGCTCGAGTCGGTCAACGCGCAGTCGACCACACCCTACACCTTCTTCTTGCAGACCACGCCGGTGCTCGACCGCCTCGCCCGCGAGGGCCTGCTGGTCGACGACATGACCGCGGTGCTGCCCCACACCACCAAGGGCCTGGTGAGCGTGATCTGCGGGCAGTGGCCCTACCCGACCACCGAGGTCTTCGAGGCCCGGCCCGACGGCCTGATCAGCCCCTGCCTGCCCACCCTGCTGCGCGGGGCCGGCTACCGCAGCGCGTTTTTTCAGACCGCCCGCGGCGATTTTGAGGACCGCGTCGGCCTGACCCACAACATGGGTTTTGACCGCTTCCTGCCGCTGAAGGTCATCGAGCACCAGGGGTGGGACAAGAACAATTACTTCGGGGTCGATGATCTCGGCATGATCGGCCCGGGCGTCGCCTGGGCGGCCTCTGCGCCCGAGGTGCCCTTCCTCTCGGTCTACCTGACCCTGGCCAGCCACCACGAGTACAAGACGCCGGCCCACTGGGGCAAGGGCCTGTTCAAGCCCTACCGGGGCACCCGCGGTCGTTACCTCAACGGCGTCAGCTACGGTGATCACGTGCTCGGCGAGCTCATCGCCGCCCACGAGGCGGCGGGCCTGCTCGACAACACAGTCTTCGTCATCATCGGCGACCACGGCGAGGGCGTCGGCGAGCACGGCCGCTGGCAGCACGATCTGGTCATCTACGAAGAGGGGCTGCGCATCCCGGCGGTGCTGTGGGGGCCGAGCGTGCTCAGCCGCACCGGGGTCATCGAGGGGGCGCGGCAGCAGATTGACGTGCTGCCGACTGTTTTAGAGCTGGCTGGCCTCGAGGTCACCGCGGGCGCGACGGTGGGCAGCAGCCTGCTCCACCCCGTCGACGGGGATCGGCGGCTCTACCACACCTGCTTCCGGCCGGGCCGCTGCTCTGCGGATCGTGTCGGGCCGGACAAGTTCATCGAGCTCTACCGCGACGGCAGCCCCAAACGTTTTGATCTCGTGGCCGACCCGGGCGAGCGCAGCAACCTCATCCCCGCCGGGCCGCTGAGCCCCGAGCTGGTCGCCCGCCGCGAAGGTGTCGAGCGCTGGCGCAAAGAGCTGCTCGGCCGCTACCTCGCCGAGCCCGAGCGGGCGGCCGCGGCCCGCACCCGCAGCGGGGCGCCGGCGGTGGCGACCTGGGGCGGCGCGGTCTCGATGCTCGGCTGCGCGCCCTGGACCGGCCAGGCCGCCCCCGGTGAGGTCAGCTTCTTGCGCTGCAATTGGCGCCTCGAGGTCGACGAGGCCCTGCGCCTGCGGCCGGTCGTGCGGGTCAGCCGCGGCGCCCAGAAGATCGAGCTGCCCTCGGCGGGCGCCCTGGCCGAGCCCCCGATCTGGACCTGGTCCCAAGGTGAAGACGTGGGCTTTGACCTGCGCTTCTCGGTGCCCGCCCGCCTGGACGGGGGCCCGCTGCCCATCGAGGTCGCCTGGCGCGGGGCCGACGGCAAGCTGCTGCCCCGCGCGGGGGCCGAGGACCCCTGGGCGCCAGCGGGCGCGCTGACCGTGGTGCCGGTGCCCGACGCCACGCCGCCCGTGAAGAAGCTGCCGCCGCCGCGCGGCCGGCCCGAGGTGGACGAGGAGGAGGAGGAGGGCGAAGGAGAGGGCGACGAGGAGGGCTGAGCCCGCCCGCCGCGAGAGGAGCACCATGGCCATCCGCACCCAGACCACCTCGGTGCCCCGCGTGGCGGGCCCGCCCGCCGATCACGCTGCGCTGGACGCTGCTCTCGACGCGCTGCGCGCCCGGCTGCCCGGGGTCACCCTCGCCCGCTACCTCGAGGCGGTGCCCCAGGTGGCCGAGGACGCCTTCGTCGCGCCGGGGGCGGCGCTCATCGGCGATGTGCGCCTCGCCGCCGAGAGCAGCGTCTGGTTCGGCTGCGTGCTGCGGGCTGACCTGCAGCGCATCGAGCTCGGTGCCCGCAGCAACCTTCAAGATGGCGTGGTGGTGCACCTCGGCGACCTCGATCCCACCCTGGTCGGCGCCGACGTGGTGGTCGGCCACCGCGCGGTCCTGCACGGCTGCGTCATCGGCGACGCCTGCCTCATCGGCATCGGGGCGGTGGTGCTCGACGGCGCGGTGATCGGCGCGGGCAGCGTGATCGGCGCCGGCGCGGTGGTCCCGGCCGGGGCGCAGATCCCCGCGGGCAGCCTCGTGCTCGGCCTGCCCGCCAAGGTCATCAAGCCGGTCGGGCCCGAGGCCGCCGACTTCCACCGGGCGCTGGCCGCGAAGTACACACGCTTGGCCTGGAACCACCGGCAGGGCTGAGCGCCCCGGCGGCCGGGGCCGCCGCTGCCTGCGCCGGCCGATGCGCGGCGGGACCGGCTTCAACCTCCGATCCGGTCGCGGCGGTGAGCGGCGTGATCCCCCTGCTGCGGCCGATCGCCGCCCAACGCACGCGGGGCTGATCGCTGGGCTGATCGCTGGCTCAGCTGGCGGGGGCCAGGAGCGCGCCGAGCACGAGGCGCCCGTCCTCGTCGATGGCCGGGCACCAGTAGTGGCCGCCGCCGATCACGGCGCTGAACTCGAAGATGGCGTCCACCACGCCATCATCCTCGCCGAGCATGCGGCCAAAGACCCGGTCGAAGGCCGCGGCGTCGGCCGAGAAGCTGATGAACAGCAGGCCATGTTGGGCGAGCCCGCCAAAGGGCATCGAGCGGCGGAGCAGGAAGGTCGGCGGCGCGAAGTCCTCTTGGGCGGTGCGGCGCACATGGGCCTGCGGTGGCGCGTCCTCGAGCTCGACGTCGTCCTCGGCGCGGCGGCCGATCAGCGCGTCGCGGGCGGCGGGCGCGTGTCGGGCGAGGCGGTCCAGCGCGTGCGCCCAGGGCTGCACCGCCGCGAAGGTGGAACCGGCGAGCGGGCCCTCGCCGATGATGGCGGCCTCGACGGCGTCTTCGCCGGTCGGGTTCTCGGTGCCGTCGACATAGCCCGAGAGGTCGCGCCCCTCGCGGTGCCGGTAGAGGCTGCGCTCGGCGATGAGGCTGAAGCCGGGGCCCAGCGCGGCGAGGGCCGCCCGCGCCCGCAGCAGCGCCGCGCCAGGGTCCTCGCCGTGCGCGAGCAGCCAGAGCTCGGCTTGGTCGGCCGGGCATGGGGGCGCCCCGCCCTCGCCGCCGCGGTCGTGCATGCTCTGCAATGCGGGGATCGCGTGAGGGCCGCCAATCTTGTCGATCAGCGGCCGACCCAGGCCGAGCAGGACGCCGGCGGGCAGGCGGGCGGCGCAGAGGGCGGCGGCGGCGGGCCCCGCTGCGGCGCGCAGCCAGAGCGCGAGGGCGGCCGGCGGCGCGGGGGCGAGGGCGAGGGGCGGACGGAGCGGCATGGGGACCTCCGACCGCGCGCCTAAGTGGCGGGGCCACGGGCGCCAGCGGCGGCACCGCTCCTCAAAAAGAGCGCCGCCGGCCACGCACGAGGCGGGACCGGCGGGGAGGATGGGAAGCGCGGCGGCCGCGCCCACAATGGACCGAGCGGACGGGACCGAGCGGACGGGACCGAGCGGACGGGACCGAGCGGGCGCGCCCCTGGGCCTCAGTTGCCCTTGCCCTTGCTCTTGCTGTCGGACTTGCCGCCCGACTTGCTGTCGGCCTTGCCGTCCGACTTGCCGCCCGACTTGCTGTCGGACTTGCCGCCCGACTTGCTGTCGGACTTGCCGGCCTTGTTGTCGGCCTTGCCGTCGGACTTGCCGGCCTTGCCGTCGGCCTTCCCAGCTTTGCCGTCGGCTTTGCCGGCCTTGCCGTCAGCCTTCCCAGCCTTGCCGTCCGCTTTGCCGCCGGCCTTGCCCGGGGCCTTGCCGCCGGCTTTGCCCGGAGCTTTGCCGCCGGCTTTGCCGCCCGCCTTCGCGCCGGCCTTGGACTTCGGCTTCTTGGCGGGGAGGCCCGCCGACTTGCGGCCGCCCTCCTTGGCCTTGCGGCGGATGGCCTTGGGATCTTTGCCCTTGGCTTTGGCCCGCTTCTCCATCTTCTTCATGACGCCGGGGTTGGCGCGCGAAGCGGCGGCCATCTCGGTGTTCACGAGGTTGGCGAGGGCGGGGTTCTTGCCGCTCTCGGCCATCTCGGCCAGGGCCTCGAGCACGACGGCCATCTTCTCTTCGGTCACGCCGTCTTCAGCGGCCTGCACGACAGAGTGGCTCATCTCGACGCCGGTCGCGATGACGATGAGGAAGCTGAACACGAAGGCCCACTTCGGGGGCGCCTCGGGGTCGCGCTCCATCCAGACACCCAACACACCCGCCAGCCCTGCCACGAACAGGCCGGCGAAGGTGACGATCATTCCGATATCCATGATCTTTCCTCCTCCTGTTGTGGATTACTGCGGGGCCGGGGCGGGAGCGCCCTCGGCCGGGGTGGGTGCGGCGTCGCCCGCAGCGGGCGCGCCCTCGGCGGGGGCAGCCTCGCCCTCGGCGGGAGCGGCCTCACCTTCGGCGCCCTCGGCGCCCGCTTCACCTTCCGCGCCCTCGGCGCCTTCAGCGGCGGCGGCCTCGGCGGCGGCCTTGTCGGCCTCTTCTTTGGCCTTGGCGATCTCGTCCTGGGTGGCCTTGTCGAGCACGCCCTGGTCGACGAGCAGCTTGGCCAGCTCGACGTCGTTGGTGCCCTTGGCGATCTCGACCACCATGCCGAGCATGCGGTTGAGGTCGGCCTTGCCCTGAATGGCGCCGACCGCGTCGAGGTAGCCCTGCGAGGCGCCGACGGCGCAGGCCAGCAGGATGAGGACGCTCATGACCCAGGCGTTGCGGGCGGGGCGGCTCTTGTCGCGGTCGACCCAGATGCCCAGCACGGCCGAGAAGCCGCCGAGCGTGAGCGCGAACATCGACATCATGAGGCCGGTCGACCAGGGGGACTCTTCTTCCTCGTCTTCTTCGGCGCCCTCGGCACCTTCGGCGCCCTCGGCGGCGGCAGCAGCGGCGCTCGCAGTGTCCTGCGCGGCGGCCTTCTCACCTTCGGCGGCCGGGGCGGCGGCGGGATCGGCCGGGGCGGCGGCGGGGTCAGCCGGGGCGGCGGCGGGATCGGCGGGGGCGGCGGCCGCGTCGCCCGCAGGGGCGGCGGCCTCGCCCGCGGGGGCGCCGGCAGCCGGGGCCGCTGGGTCGGTGGGAGCCTGGGCAGCGGCGACGCCGCTGAGGCTCGAGAGGAGGTGGGCCGGGAGGGCGAGCGGGTCAGGTCCGGCGTAGGCGCTCAGGGCGCCCGCCGCGAGGACCGCGGCCGCGAGCGCGCGGGTGAACTTGGGCATGGGGGCTCCGCCAAAATGGGGGCTCCGCGCGAGGTGGGGCACGACGGGCCCCCGCGGAAGCGCGGCGGTCTTATCGCGCCGCTGCCCCGATCGTCCCGCGCCTGGCGGTGTCATCCTGTTTCGACCGCCCCCCGGCGCACGCGGCGCGGGTCAGCGCTCAGCCCGCCGCCTCGGCCGGGGGCACGATCCGCACGTTGGCCTTGACCGACTGGGCGATGAAGCAGTTGTTGTGGGCCGCTTCGTGCATGCGGGCCAGCGCGGCGGCGTCGACCTCGACCCCCGGCGCGAAGCGCACCGCGGGCCGCAGGGTCACCTCGGTGACGGCGAGCTTGCCGGCCTCGTTCTTGCCGAGAACACCCTCGGCTTCGTCGGTGTAGGCGTCGACCACGAGGCGCCTGCGGGCGGCGATGGCCAAGAAGGTCAACATGTGGCAGCTGCTGAGCGCCCCCACCAGGGCCTCTTCGGGGTTCAGCCGGTCGGGGTTGCCCAGGTAGTCCTGCGCAGCGCTCGCGGCGGCCCGCTGCCCGCTGCCCCAGCGCACCTCGTGATCGCGGTCGTAGTGGTCATAGCTGAAGTCGTCGTGGCTGCGGGTCCAGGTGGTCTGCGCGCGGAAGGTCGACATGGCTCCTCGGGGGCGAGCGGGCTCCCGCCGGGGCTCCGGCAGGGGTGCGCTCGCCCTGCGCACGGCGGGGCGGTGGGCCAAGGCCCCGGGCGCCCCTGCTGCGCTCGGGGGTGATCGGCGCCCTCCGCCGCGGCGATCCTCCGAGAATTTCCCTTCAGGTGGATCTCTGCTGGCCGAAGCCGCCCCCATGTGGGAGGCTGGCAGCTGACGTGAACAGGTCAGCGGCGGGCCCCGCGCGCTGACCCGCCGCGGCACCGCCCCCGCAGGAGGCCCCATGACCCCGAGCCTGATCGCCCCCGAGCACGCCACCCCCGCGCGCTCCGCCGCTCCGCCGCTCGAGCCCTGCCCGCCGCTGGTCGAGCCCGCCGCGTCGGTCCTGGTCGCCCGCGGCCCTGAGCTGGTCGACGAGCGCCACGCGCGCCGCCGCTGGTCCTGGCGCCGCGCGATGGGCCTCCCCATCGTGTGGGAGACGGTGACCGAGCCCGTCGCCAACGCGCCATTCCCGTGTGAAGACGAGGCCGCCGCCCGCGCCCGCTGGGCCCGGGCCCACGCGAGCTGAGCCGGCCGCCGGCTGATCCCTGCGGGTGATCCGCAGGGCGGGCTCGCTCCGCCGCCTGCCCTCCGCCCCGCGGGATAGCCCATGTCCAGCTTGCCCCTCGCGCCCGCCGCGGTCGTCGCCGCGCTCGACGCCCGCGCGCCCCTGCGCTTGGCCGCCCCCTGGGACAATGTCGGCCTGCTCGTCGCCGGTGATCGCCCGGTGCGGCGCCTCGGCCTCTGCGTCGACCTGCGGCCGGCCGTGCTCGACGCCTTCATCGCCAGCGACGTTGATCTGATCGTCGCCTACCACCCGCCCATCTTCGCTGCGATCAAGCGGGTGGTCGGCCAGGGCACACCCGAGCGCACCCTCGCCCGGGCGCTGCGGGCGGGGCTCTCGATCTACAGCCCGCACACCGCCCTCGACGCGGTCCCGGGCGGCATGGGCGACTGGCTGGTCGAGGCCGCGGGCCCGGTCGAGGCCAACGCGCCGATCCAGCCCGACCTGGCCGATCCGCGGGCGGGCTTGGGCCGCCGGGCCCAGCTCTGCGCGCCCGCCCCGCTCCACGCCCTGCTGCCCCAGATCGCCGCGCACCTCGGCCTGCGCCACCTGCGCGTGGCGGGTGATCGGTCGGCGCTGCGGTCCGCGCTCTGGTGCTGCCCGGGCGCGGGCGGCGAGCTCATGAAGGGCGCGGGGCAGGGTGATCTGGTGCTCACCGGCGAGCTTGGGCACCATGAGGTGCTGCGGCTGACCGATCGGGGCGCCGCCGTGGTGCTCACCGAGCACAGCAACTGTGAGCGGGGCTTTCTGCCGCGCTACGCCGACCAGCTGCGGGCGGCCCTTCCCGGTGTCGACGTGCAGATCAGCCCGCTGGACGTTGATCCGCTCGAGGTCTGGTCGGCGGGCTGAGCCCGGCGAGCGGGCCCGCCGCGGCTCACTCGACCGAAGCGGTGATCTGGCCCTTGATCTCGGCGAGCACCGCGTCGCCCACCGCCTCGGGATCGCTGAGGCCCTGGGCTTCGGCCGTGGCGAGGGCCGCGGGCCAGGCCGCGAGCGCCGCGGAGACGTGCACCTCGGCGCTGAGGTGGTCTTCATCGAGGGTGAGCTGCGGCGACAGGCTGAGGTCGAGCCACGCGCTGCCCGCGCTGGTGCCGCTGGCCGCCGCGTCGCCGCCCTGGGCCACGGTCAGCGAGGTGCCCGCCGCGCCCAGCGGCTCGATCACGACCCGCAGCGCGCAATAGTCGCCGGCGGGCGGGCTGATCGCCCCGAGCGCGGCGCCGGTGCGCATCAGGTCCACCGGGGCCTCGAGGTGCAGGCCGGTGGCCGAGGTGGTGGGGTGGTGCGCCCGCGCGCTGGGGATGATCCAGTCGATCGGCGCGGTGGATACCGCGCACTCCAGCAGCTCGAGGCTCGCGGGGCTGAGCGTCGCTTCGGTGAGCAGGGCCGGCGGGGCCTCGTCGGCCATGTGCAGGTGCACCTCGGTCCCGCCCTTCTCGTCGACGTGGGAGCACGCGGCGAGCGAGAGCAGGGGAAGGAGGGCGCAGGTCACGCGCGGGAGAGGGGAGGGGAGGTGGTGGTGCGACACGCGGGGGGCTCCGGTGGACAGAGGGGGAGGGTCAGTCGTCGGCGAAGGGGTCGGCGAAGCGGGGCTCGGCCAGGGTCTCTTCGTCGGTCAGCGAGTCGAGGAAGGCCAGCAGGGCCGCCCGCTCGGCCGGGCTGAGGGAAAAACCCCGCACCAGCGAGCTCTTGAGCGGGTTCGCGCTGCCCACCCCGGCGTCGGGGCCCTCGGTCAAGGTGCGCCCGGCGGCGGCATAGTGGTCGATGACGCCGTCGAGGTCGGCGATGCTGCCGTCGTGCATATAGGGGGCGGTCAGCGCGATGTTGCGCAAGGTGGGCGCGCGGAACATGCCCATGTCGTAAAATTGGAAGGTGTGCTCGATCAAGCCCTGGTCGCGCAGCGGATAAGCGCCCATCCCGTCGACGTTGTAGAGCCCGGTGTTGTGGTGGTACAGCTCGGGGAAGGCCATCTCTTGGGTGGCCACGCTGTCCATGAAGTGAAACGTGCCGTGGCAGTGGTAACACTCGAGGCGCTCGCTAAAGAACAGGGCCATCCCGTCTTTTGCCTCTTGGCTCATCGCGTCGAGCTCGCCGCCATAGGTGTAGCGGTCATAGGGCGCGCCGCCGCTGAGGATGCTGCGCTCAAAGGCCGCGATGCTCTTGACCACGCGGTCGAGGGTGAAGGGGTCTTCGTCTTCGGGCCATGCCGCGGTGAACAGGCCTTGGTAGAGCGGGTCGGCGGCGAGCGCGTCCAGGGCCTGCTGCTCGTGGCCTTCAAGGCCGAGCTCGACCGGGGTGGTGCCAAAGAGCGGCACCATCGCCTGGTGCTCCAGATCGCGCATCAGCGGGTTCACCCAAGTCAACGCGCTGTTGTAGGCGACGTTGACCAAGCTCATGCTGCCCCGGCGGTGCTCTTCGCCGGTGGCCCCCACCGCGACCGCGAGGCCGTCGGTGAAGGCCAGGGCCGGGTCGTGGCAGCCCCCGCAGGACAGCTCGCCGTTGACCGAGAGTCGCCGCTCGTAGAAGAGATGGCGACCCAGCTCGACCTTGGGCCCGGTCATCGGGTTATCGGCTGGGACGAGCGGGGTCGGGAAGCCCTCGGGGATCTGCCATACCCAGCCGCCCGGGTCGTCGCCTGCCTGGGCCTTTGGGTCGGGCGCGCAGGCGGCGCCGAGGGCCGCGGCGGTCAAAAGTGTCGGCGCGCGGCGGATCATCGGCGGCTCCGGGCGTGGGGCGGGCGGGCTTTTTGGGGGCCGCGCTTAGCGGGCTGTAAAGGCGTCGTGGGCGCCGCCGGCGTCCTCGCCCAAGGGCAGCCCGAGGTGGGCGAAGGGCGCCACACACTCCGGATCATTCGGCGCGCTCATGCAGCCCGGCGCGGTGTCGGGGGTGTTGGACTCCAGCGCCATGCCCGCGAGCAGGGTGGCGACGTCGAGAACAACCTCGTGGGCGTCGGGGTCAAAGCCGCCCGCGGGCCGCAGCTCGATCACCGCGCGGTTGGGGTTCGCGCAGCTGGTGACCGTGCCGGCGTCGTCGGCTTCGCAGCCGGTCGAGCCGACGTGCAGCGACAGGCCGCCGGGCATGCCCGCGGTGATGCCGTCGAGCTTGAGGAATTTGTAGCCCGAAGCCCAGCTCCAGAACATCGCGCTGGTGTTCAAGGGCGCGCCGGCGCTGGCCGCGTCGATGTGGTTGTGCGCAAAAGGCACGCCGACGGTGAAGCGCAGGCCCGCCCAGGGCCCGGCGGGGCCGCTGACCTCGAGCGTGCTGCGGGTGGGCCCGCTGCCGCTGCTGCAGGCGCCGGTGGCGTCTTCGAAGTCGATGAGGCCGACCACGCCGTCTTGCCAGGTCTCGACGGCGCTGACCGTCAGGGCGACCTCGCCGCCGTCGGCCATGAGCGCGACGGGCTCGGAGACGAAGAAGCGCAGGTCCTTCGGGGTCAATTCGCTGCCGTCAATGGTGAAGGTCTGGCCGCAGGCGAAGGGGGCTGCGCCGACCACCGCGCCGAAGCGCAGCGCGATGGCCGCCACGTTGTCGCCGCCGTCGGCTCCGTCGGCGCCGTCAGCTCCGTCGGTGCCGTCGGTGCCCTCATCGCCGTGTTCGTGGTCATGATCGTGCTCTGCGGCGGAGTCCCCATGTTTGCCGTGGCAGGCGGCCAGCAGCGAGAGGGAGGCGACGATGCTGAGGTTTCGCATAGGGTGCTCCGATATTGACGCGGTCAATGGGTCATGGACCAGGCGCGTCCACGCGCAGTGGGCCGCGCCTGATGTGACGAAGGGTTTGGGTTGTTGCAGTGGGTCGTCGGGGGCGTTCTCGCGGCGGCCGCCCCTCGGAGGGTGCGTGGCGGCGTCCGCGGGCCCGAGCCCGGCGGCCCTCGCTCGATGTTCAGAGGTCGACGGTGAGCCCGGCGCTGAGCAGGGGCCCCTCGTCGTGAAAGCCGGTCAGCGCGTTGATGACGGGCAGGCCGCCGCCCACGCGCAGGATGAGGTCGGTGGTCGGCGACCAGAGCAGGTCGGCCGTGGCGAAGCTGATCGCGCCGCCGGTGTCGGGCTCAGGGGCCCCGTCGTAGAGGGAAGGTTGGTCGAGGCGGCCCTCGAGGCCGGCCCGCAGGCCCAGCACCTCGCCGGGCTGCCACTGGGCGGCCAGGGTCGCCCGGCCAGAGCGCCCGGGGATGGCCGGGAAGCGTGCGCCGGGCAGGGGCTGCAGCAGGCTGGCGCTGCCGTAGATCGACCAGGGGCGCCAGCTGCGCGCCGCCCAGCCGCCCACAACGACCGTCCAGGCGCCGCTTCCGAGCTGGGCGCTCATCGGCAAGGCCGCGCCGTCGGGCCCGCGGCTCACCGGCGCGGTGGGCGCGCGCAGGCCGAAGATGGGCCCCAGTTGGGCGCTCCCGTGGCCGGGGCGGCGGCGCAGCGCGGCGTAGCGGGCCCGCAGCTCGGCGTCGCCCACGCTCCACAGCTCGGTCTCGGCGAGGCTGAGGTCGGTGGTGCGCCGGTGACCGACCGGCGCGCTGGCCGAGAGGCTCCACGCGGCAGAGGGTGACCAGCTCGCCGCGGCGGTCAGCGTCTGTTCGACGATGTGCACCTGGGCCAGCTCGGGGTCGCCGATGGTGTCGGTGCGGTGCACGAGATCGAGGCCGATGCGCACCCGCCCGGCAAAACCGAGCTCAGCGCCCATCAAGTTGAGGGTGGGGTCACCACAGGCGCAGACCGCGCAGGCCGCGGCCGGGGGCGCGCCCCCGAGCAGGCCGAGGCCGATCAGGGCGGCGGCGCCGGCAGAGACCGGGGCGGCGCGGCGGACGAGACCCGGTGGGGTGATGGGGGAGCGGGTGCTGGGCATGGTCTGGGGTCATCGGCGGGCTATGGTGGGCCTTGACGGGGTGCAAGCGCCGATCCGCTGCTGGGGGTCGCTCTCAGCGACCGATAGACCCCCCCCTTCGAGGCGAAGGGGTGGGGGGGTATCCCTTGACCCGGGCCCGCACAGGCCCGCCTTCCGTCTGCCGGCGGGTGTGGGTGGGTGGCCCAGCGCCCGCAGGCGCCGCGGGCGGTCTCTCTGTTTTCTTCGCGCGGCCCTGCGGCCGATCAGGTCGACCGGGCGCCCAGCGCCCCCCTCCGCGCGCGCCCGGGTCCCCGGTCGGCGCTCCGGCCCCGCGGCGGGGCCGGGATCGCCGCCCGCCCGGGCTTGGTCGCTGCGCGACGGCCGCGGCGCGGCCCGCTCCGGTCGGCGGGGCGCGGGGCGGGGCCTGCTCGGGCCAGCGGGGCGCTCGGCGGGCCTGCGCCTGTGGCATGGTCGCGTGTAGAGGTCTCCCCATGCGCCCTTCGCCGCTCCACCGCCGCCCCGCTGCCGTGATGGTCGCGCTGATTGTCGTGCTGTGCAGTATTGTCGGCGGATGGTCAGGCGTGGGCGCGCCCCCCGCCGCCGCTGCGCCCGGCCCCGCGGCCTGCCCCAGCGGCGGCTTCGCCCCGGGCTGGACCAAGGGCTGGGCGGTGGCCGGGCAGCGGCGCGCGGTCTACGCCCTGCACCCGCCGGGCGGCGCCGCGGGGGCGCCCCTCTTCGTGGCCTTCAACGGCACCGGCGAAGACGGCGCGCGCTTCGCCAGCCGGGCCCGCCTCGAAGACTTCGCCGCCCGCGGCTTCCTCGTGCTCGCGCCGAGCAGCAATGGCAACGGCAGCCTCTGGCCCGTGTGGGATGGCTTGCGCGCCCCGGGCCAAGAGGGCGCCCCCAACGCCGATCTCGCGCTGTTCGACGCGCTGGTGGCCTGCGCGGTCTCGGCGCACGCGGTCGACCCCGCGCGCATCTACGCGGGGGGCCACAGCGCGGGCGGCATCTTCACCAACCACCTCGCTCAACGCCGAAGTGACGTGCTGGCGGGTGTCATCGTCGCCAGCGGCATCTACAGCCAGACCAGCCCCGCCCCGCGGCCGCCCCTCGACTCGATGACCGTGTTGGTCACCTGGGGCGGCGACAACGACCGCTGGAGCGGCCGGGCCGGCGCCGCGGCGGTCAGCGACATGCGCTTCGCCGACGAGGCGGCGGTGGCCGGGCGGGGCTACGCCGCCGACGGCGGGCATACGCTCTGGTCCTGTGGCGGCGCGGGCCTCGGCCACGCCTGGCTGGGCGCGCTGAACGGGTGGATGATCGACGCCCTGCTCGCCCGCCCCAAAGGTGCGCCCGCGGTCGTTTTGGCCCCGCCGCCGGCGGGGCTGCGGGCCCAGTGCACCGCCGGCGCGGTCGCCGCGGCGGCCCCGGTCGGCCTGCGCTGCGGCCCGAGCCCGGTGGCCGGCTGCACCGCGGCCTGCCAGCAGATCGCTGATGGGGCGGTGAGCAACCGCACGGTGGGGCCCGTGCTGCGGCGTGAGCTGCGGGCGCTCGGCCTCAGCCCCGATGACTGCAGCGGCTGCCTCGAGGCCTGCGGCCGCTTGGGGGGCGGCCCCGAGGCCCAGGCCGCGCTGGCCTGCCTCGCCGCCCAACCCCAGGTCGACCCCGCCGTGCCCGGGATCGCCGGGGCTGAGCCGCTGATCGCGGCGATCAACACCTGCTGCGCGGGCGCGCCCGACCCCTGGTGTGGGGCGGTCTGCGGCGAGCTGCGGGGGAACTTGGCCGCGCGGGGGTATTTTTCGGGCTGTGCTGTGCGCTGAGCGCGGGGCGGCGGCGCGGGCCGGCCTGCGGGGGGCCGCGGATCGATGGGGCGTGAAACAGGCCTGCGGCGGGGCGCGTACCGCGGCGCAGATGGGGGTCAGCGTGAAGATTAAGCTCGTCCTTCCTGCATTGACCGAGGCGACCAGCCCCTACTGGCGGCCCATCAAGTACTCCCTCTTTCCGCCGCTCGGGCTCGCGACCTTGGCCGCCTACTGCGACCCCGACGACGAGCTCACCCTCGAAGACGAGCACGTCGAGGCGGTGCGCCTCGACGACGCGCCTGACTTGGTTGTAATCCAAGTCTACATCACCAACGCGCACCGGGCCTATGCGCTGGCCGACCACTACCGGGCGCGCGGGGCCTACGTCATCTTGGGTGGGCTGCACGTCACCTCGCTGCCCGACGAGGCGGCCGTGCACGCCGACACCATCTTCCTCGGCCCAGCCGAGGCGACCTTCCCCGCCTTCTTGCTGGATCTTCGAGCAGGGGCCCCGCAGCGCCGCTACGACGCGGCGGGGGCCGTGCGCACGCTGCACGGCGTCCCGCCCATCCGCCGCGACCTGCTGAAGCGGCACCTCTACCTGGTGCCCAACTCCATCGTCGTGTCGCGCGGCTGCCCTCATCACTGTAATTTCTGCTACAAAGATGCCTTTTTTGAGGGTGGGCCAGGGTTCTACACCCAGCGGGTCGACGAGGCGCTCGCCGAGATCGACCGCCTGCCGGGGCGGCACCTGTACTTTCTTGACGACCACCTCTTGGGCAACGCCAAGTTTGCCCGCGGCCTCTTCGCGGGCATGCGGGGGATGGGCCGGCTCTTTCAGGGGGCCTCGACCGTCGACGCCATCTTGCGGGGCGACCTGATCGAGCAGGCGGTCGAGGCCGGGCTGCGCAGCATCTTCATCGGCTTTGAGACCTTGGATGAGCGCAACCTGCGCACGGCCAACAAGCCGCAGAACCTTGGGCGCGACTATGACCGGGTCATCCGGCGCCTCGACGACCTCGGGGTGATGATCAACGGCAGCTTCGTCTTTGGCCTCGACGACGATGATCCCGACGTGTTCTCCCGCACGGTGGACTGGGCCGTGGGCCGCGGGGTCACCACGGCGACCTTTCACATCGCCACGCCTTACCCAGGCACCGCCTTGTTTCGCGAGATGGAGCAGGCCGGGCGCATCCTGCACCGCGACTGGCGGCGCTATGACACCCGTACGGTGGTGTTCTCTCCGCGGGGCATGAGCGCCGCCCAACTGAAGGCGGGCTACGACCGGGCCTACCGCGAATTTTACGCCTGGGGCAGCGTGCTGCGCGGCAGCCAGGCCCACGCCACGGTCTCGCGCGGGCTGAAGCACCTCGCCTACGCCGGCGGCTGGAAGCGCCTCGAGCCGATGTGGGACCGGGTGATTCGCAGCCGGCACCTCAGCCGCATGCGGCCGGTGCTCGAGTCGGTGCTGGCCACCGTCGATGTGCTGCAGCGGGGCGGGCCCGCCGAGGCGCGCCCTGGCCTTGGGCCCGATGCGCCGGCGCAGCCCCAGGGGGCGGCATGAGTCGGCGAAAGCGAGCCTTTGACCTCGTCATGCTCTCGGGCGGTGCGGTGGTGTTCGCCCCGGTGATGCTCAGCTTGGCGACGCTCATCCGGCTTGAAGACGGCGGCGAGGTCCTCTTCCGCCAAGACCGCGTCGGCTTGGGTGGCCGCAGCTTTCGCATCTTCAAGCTGCGCAGCATGCGCGACGGGCAGATCACCCGCATCGGCGGCCTGATGCGGCGCACCGGCCTCGACGAGGTGGCCCAGTTCCTCAACGTGCTGCGCGGCGACATGAGCCTCGTGGGCCCCCGGCCGTGGACCGCCGCCGATCTGGCCCGCTGGGGCTGGGATGGCCCCGATCACCACCTCCGCCACACCGTGAAGCCAGGCATCACCGGGCTGGCCCAGCTCTTTGGCCGTGACCTGCCCGAGAGCGCGGCGCTGGATCGGGCCTACGTCACCGGCCGCGACCTGCGGATCGACGCCGAGCTCGTCGCCGTCTCTTTCGTCGTGAACGCGCTGGGGAAGGGCCGCGTGCGCGCGCTGCTGCAGCGCCCTGCCGCGCGCCGCTTGCGGGCCGTGCGCCTCGCGCAGGCCACGCTGGCCAGGCTGGCCACGCCGGCCTGAGCGGGCCGCGGCTGCTTGGGCGCGGCGCGCGGGGCCCCGGTCGGCACGGGCGAGGCTGCGGGCGACGCGGATCGCGCTCAAGGGGCCAGCTGCTCGTCGTCGTAGCTGAGGCCGACGGGGGTCATGTAGACGAGGGACTCGACCGAGAGCCCGAAGCCGATGACGGCGAAAACGACGGCCACGAGGGCAGCGGCGTAGCGACCTGTCGTGGGGAGCGCGTCAAAGGCGGCGCGCTCGCCGTCGCGGAGGTGGCTCGCGACCCGGATGGTGGCGACGGCGCCCAGGCAGGCGACGATCGACAGGACCAGCGGCACCACGGTCGAGAGCCCGTAGAGGATGACCGGCAGCGCCCAACCGGTGGAGGGCACCAGCGCGATCAGCGCCGCGCCCAGGCCGAGGAGCAGGCTCGTGCGCCCCTGCTGCCAGCCGCGCTCGTGCATCATGCGCGCCACAGCGCGATCATCGTCAGAATTAACCGTTGGCGACGGTGGCATGGAGGCCCCTTTGGGGATGTGGGGAGGCGGGGCGGCGGTCGGAGGGCGTGGACCCCGCCGGGGCGGCGCCCGCCCCCCTGCGGACTCCCGGCCATGCTAGGGGCGGCGCTCTGGCGGGGAGGGTGCGCGGCATGGAACGGTATCACACAAAGCCCCCGGCCCGGGTGCAGGTGCTCCTCGCGCGCGACGCGCCCCTGGGGGTCGTGCTGCGCCGCGGCCCCTCGCACAAGGTCTGCACCTTGGGGTGGGATCGGCGCGACGACAGCTTCACCTTGGGGCAGTGGTACCACGGGCGCATCTACACCGAGCAGTGCGACATCTCGCCTGATGGCTTGTATTGGATCTACTTCGCGCTCAACGGCAAACGACACGAGGCCACCTTGGGCGCCTAAGCACGCCCGCCTCGTGCGCGACGGCTGGGCGCTGGTGCGGCGACCCGCCCACAAAGATGACCCCTACGTCTTTGTCTTCGAAAAGGCGGCCCCCGCGGGCTGGGTGCTGATCCAGGCCTGCCACCTGCGCCACGCCGAGCACAGCCTGCGGCACGCGCCCTCGGGCCGCACCGTCGACCTGCCCGACTGGGAGTGGGCCGAGCGCGACGGGGAGCGCCTCGTCTGGTCGGCCGCGGGCTGCCTCTGGGCGGCGGGCATCGACGCGACGGGGCTCGTCCGGCCGATGATGCTGCAGGACTTCAACGCGATGACCGCGCACCGCACCCGCGCGCCCTACTGAGATGGGCGACGGTGCCCTAATCCACCGGCGCCCCGCCCAAGCCCAGCTGCGCGACGAGGCGCTGCAGGGTCGTGAACAAGGCCGCCTGTTCCGTCGGATCGAGCGCGCCGAACACCTCGGCGTCGTTCTGGTCGGCGAGGGCGGCGAGCACCGGCACCAGCGCGCGCCCGGCGGGTGAGAGGCTGAGGCGCTGCGCCCGGCCATCGTGCGGATCGGCGCGCACCCCGACCAGCGCTTTTGCGGCGAGGCGGTCGATGAGCTTGGACACGGCGCCGCGGCTCAGCCCCAATAGCCGGGCCAGCTCGCTGGGATGAACGTCGTCGACGTCATACAGACGGCGGAGGACCACCCATTCAGCGACGGTGACCCCCTGGCTCTCGACCCGCCGCTGAAAGAGCAGCGAGGTGTGGTTGGACACGGCGCGGAGCCAATAGCCGAGGTGGTCGCCAAGGTCGCTCGGGCCGGACTTGCCAGGGCTATTGGGGGAAAAGTTCGACGTGGGTCTCTGCTGTTCGCCCAAAATAGACCACCCGCTTGCCGAGGAAGGAGACCATATAGCCCGCGCACCCGGCGCCTGTCACCGCCGCGCAGAAGCCCGCGTAGGTATAGCCCGGGGCCTTGCGCTGGGCCGCGCGCACCGCTTGCTCGACCACCTCGGCCTGGAAGGCGGGGGCCACCGGCGCGGCGCCCTTGGGCAGCGCCAGCTCGAGGGCCTCGCCGCTGGGCAAGAAGAGGGTCTGGCGGCCGAGGCGGTAATCGACCGTATAGCCCTCGAAGCCGGCCGCGATCAGCGCGCCGACGATGGCCAGGAAGTCGAGGCTGCCGTCGTATGCGGCGTGGAGGCAGCGTTGGGCGGTGGACCGGTGGTGCTCGTTCATGGGGCTCGCCAGCGTGGGGTGGAGCGCCGGCCCGCGACAGGGCGCGCCGGGCCTGCCGTTGATAACCTCAGATGGTTTCCTTGGCAACTAAAATCCGATGACCCGGCGCTGCGCCCCCACCAAGTCCCGGCCAGGGTGGGCTACTTTGGCCCCATCGCGGGGCATGCCCTCCGCGCCGGAGGCCCCGTGGATCCCCTCAGCAGCTCACCCCTGGTGCTCATCGGCGCGCTGGTCGTCATCTTGGGGGGCTTCGCCGCCCTGGGTGCGCTGATCGCCGCGCTGATCGTGCTCAGCGCGCGGCGCCTCGACCTCGAGCTGCGCGACCGCCGGGGTCGCCCGGTGGCCGGGGCCCAGGTCTTCGCGGTGCGCAAGCGCAGCCAGGTCGGCGATCCGCTGCTCTGGCAGCCGCCGGGTGAGGTGGTGCCGCGGGCGGCCCTGGTCAGCCGCTTTGGCCCGCCGTTGGGCGAGACCGACGCCGAGGGGCGGCTCACGCACGGCAAGCTGTTCAGACGAACCTTTTTGCTGGTGGTCAGCCTGCCCAATGACACCGCGGCCATGCTGCCGCCCGAGAACCTCGGGCGCAGCGGGCGGACCCGGGTGCGCTTTGATGAGAATGGCGCGCTGGAGGTCGTGGACGGCGGTTGAGCGGGGTGCGGATCGGGGTCGACCGCCGCGCGCCGCGCCAGGCCGACCGGAGGGGGGCCCGCGCTGGTCGCGGGCCCGCCGCGCAGCGGCCAAGGCGCGCCGCGCCGCGCCCGGAGGGGGGCCGCCGGTCGGCCCGCGAGGGCCGCCGGGGCGCCCGGAGTGATTCAGTTTTGGCTTAGCGGCCGGGCACCTGTGCGACGGACACGGCCGAGACCAGCTGCTCGGCCACGTCGGGGTACTCGAGCAGGGGGTGGTCGTCGGTGATCGGCCGGTCGGCGACCTCTGCGGCGCGGGCCTCGCCCTCATAGAGGCCGAACATGCCCAACTTCTGGCCGCGCAGCCGCAGGGTGCGGTCGAAGCGCAGACACTCGCGACCAAAACGGTCACCCTTGGCCATGCGGGCCTTCAGCCACTCTTCGGTGAGGGTGAAGGGGGCGTCGCTGGCCACGGTGATCATGCCCTCGTACCAGGTCACCCGATAGCGAAAGCGCTCGGCGAGGGTGCGCTGCACGAGCAGGGACTGGGCCGCGCGCCCCTCGTTGGCATAGACGACCAGCACGCCATCTTCAGTGAGGCGCGACTTGACCAGGTCGAGGTACTCGAGGCTGAGCAGGCTGCTGCTGCCCGCGGCCCGCAGGTGCAGGGGCGCGCTCAAGATGAGGTCGTAGCGCTTGGGGTTGAGGGCGAGGCCCGCGCGGGCGTCGGTCCACAGCCAGCGCAGGGCGGGGTGGCGCAGCGAGCCGAGGGTCTCTTCGGGCCGGTCTTCGAGCAGGCGCTTGAGCGTCTCGTTGATCTCGTAGCCGTCGACCGAGAGCCCATCGGCCCCGGCCAAGGTGACGCTGGACACGCCGATCCCCGCGCCGATGACCAGGGCCTCGTCGGTGGGTCGGTCACCCCGCCCAATGAGCGCCGCCGCCGCCATGAGCCAGGCGTAGGGCTCGCCGATGTGGTCACCCCCGTGCGAGAGGCGGGTGTGCCACAGACCGTCGATGTAGACATCGCCGTCGGGGGTCAGCTCGACCACCCCGTCGCGGCCCCACCAGGCGACCTCGTCGTTGTGGGTCGTGGTGCGCAGCTGCAGGCCCCAGGCCAACACCGCGAGGGAGACGAGGCCGACCGCGCCCGCCCAGACGCGGCCAGAGACCGTGCGCAGGCTGGCCCAGGCCACCGCGAACAGGCCCAGGGCGAGGCAGAGGGCGCCTTGAAAAAGCGGGGCCTCAAAGCCGATCAGCGTGAAGCCGAGCACCCCCGCGCAGGAGCCCAGCGTGTTCGCCGCGCCGTAGCGGCCCAGATCACGCCCCCAGTCGACCGAGACGAGGCGGGCGAGGCCGCCATAGAGCAGGCCAAAGCCGAGGCAGGGCACGGAGAGCGCGGCCGCGGCGCTCCACAGCGACCAGGCGCCGCTGTCGCGGATGGCCGTGTGCACCGCCGGCATCGCCGCGAGCAGCACCCCGGTCAGGCCCGCCGCGGCGGCCACCGGCGCGCGCACCACCCCCGCCAGCGCCACGCCCAGCGACCAGGCGACCAAGAAGCCCGAGAGCGTGGCGGCGAAGGTCTCCGGCAGCGGCTCAAAGCTGAGCGTCAAGGCCCGGATGAGCAACATCTCGTAGGAGAGGGAGAGCGCGCCGAGCGCAAAACCCAGGCCCTCTTCAAGGCCGAGGCCGAGGCCCGCCCGGCGCGGCGCATTGACGGCGGGGGAGGCCGCGGGGTCGGTCGCCCGCCCGCGGCTGATCAGCAGGCAGAGCAGGCCGGCGAGGCCGTTGCAGCCGATGGCGACCGCCAGCGCCGCCCGCTGGCCCCACCAGGGCAGCAGCAGCGCGCTGGCCGACCACGCGCCGAGCGCGGCCCCCACGGTGTTCACGAAGAGCAACACCGGGATGAGCGCGTCACCCTTGGCCCCGAGCTGGCGCTGGCAGGCCGCGCCGGCCAGCGGCACCGTCGCCCCCATCATCAAGGTCGGGGGCAGCAGCAAGACCGAGGTGGCCAGGGCATAGACCGCCCGCATGGGCAGGCCGGCGGCGCTGGCCAGGCCCTGGGCGGCAGAGACGCTGGCCGAGAGGTCGAGGCTCAAGATCAGCGTGACGACGAGGTTGACGCCGGCGAGGCCCAGCTCGATGAGGCCCAGGCCGAGCAGGGGGTTCTTGAGCCCGCCCACCCGCCGACCGGCCAGCGCGGCGCCGAGGCCCAGGCCGCCCAAAAAGACGATGACCACGACCATCGCGCTCAGCGTCTCAGAGCCGCCGAGGAAGAGCTTGACCGCCCGCTGCCAGACGACCTGGTTGATAATACCGGCCAGACCGCTCAAGACGAGGCCGAGGAAGAGGATGCTGAGTCCGGCGCGCTGCATGGGGGCCGTCTATGGCGCGGCCGCGCCGCCTTCCACCTGCGGGGCTCCCCTTGTGCGCGGCCCTGGCCTTGGCGTAGGGTCGCGGGTGGAGGCGTCTTGTCCCGATCCGCCCGCGCACCCTGCCGCTCTGCCCGCTGGCCCCGCGCCGCGCTTGCCCTCGTCGTGGGGGCCGGCCAGGGCTGCGCGCCCCGGGTCGAGTACCGGGCGAAGGCCGCCGAGACCAGGTCGCTGTGCGGGTTTTCGAGCGAAGACGAGGGCGCGCTGCGGGCCCCCGCCGCCTCGCTGCCCACGCGGGCCTGCGCTGATGCGATCTTTGACGACTATAACGTTGACGTCGACGCTTTCCTTGAGGCCGATGGGCTCGATGACCCCTACTTCTTGGTCGGGGTCACCGCGGCCGACCTGCCGCGTGCGCAGCGCCGCAGCCGCCTCGCGCTGGTGCTGCTCAACGCCCGCGGCCTGCTGATGACCGACTACGGCCGCCTCGGCGCGGTCGAGCCGGGCGCGCTGCTGGCCCCGGGCCTCGCCGACGAGCTACACGCGGTGGCCGAGGTCAGCGAGGAAGATGAGGTGGGCCTGCTGCTCTATGATCTCACCGCGGGTGTGATCGAGCGCGTCGCGCCGGGGCACCGCGAAGGCGCCCGGGCGGCTTTTGGATCCGAGCGGCGCACGCTGTGGGTCACCCTGGGCACGGGCGACCCTTGGGTCATCGGCTCCCTCTTTGTGCATGAGTCTCGCCACCTGTGGGATAGCCATGGACCCTGCCCGTGGGACCGTCAAAAAAGCTGCGACACCGACATTGACGGGGCCTATGGTTGGGGTCTGAGCGCCAAGCACCTCGCCTGGCGCCAGGCCGAAGACCCCGAGCTGCGCCGCATGCTTGAGGGCGATGTGCGAATGTTGCTGCACCACATCATCACCTACAATGACGCCGGTGGCGTACTTTTGCCGCGCTATCAGCAGCTCGACCTCGACGCGCAGCCCTGAGGGCATAACCAGGGGCGAGCTGCGGCAACCCGGCCGCGCGCAGGAGGCCCCGCTGACCGCCCCCGATCCGAACCCCAGCCCGCTCTGGGCCCGCTTCGACCTCTCCTTCGATCAGGCCGCGCCCGCGGTCATCGACGAGACCATCCGCACGGGTGTGCCCTTCCGCGGCACCAACCTCTGGGTGCTCATCTTCGCCATCTTCATCGCGAGCATCGGGCTGAACGTCAACAGCACCGCGGTGATCATCGGCGCGATGTTGATCTCGCCGCTGATGGGGCCGATCATCGGCGCTGGGTATGGCGTCGGCGTCGGTGATCTGGGGTTGGTTCGCACAGCGCTGCAAAACCTCGCCGTGGCCACCGGGATCAGCCTCGCGACCTCGGCGCTGTACTTCTTGTTGACCCCGCTCTCTGGCGCCCACTCTGAGCTGCTGGCCCGCACGGCGCCGACGATCTGGGACGTGCTCATCGCGCTTTTCGGCGGCCTCGCGGGGGTGATCGGCATGACCCGCCGCGAGCGCGGCAACGTGGTGCCCGGCGTGGCGATCGCCACCGCCCTGATGCCGCCCCTGTGCACCGCCGGCTATGGCCTCGCCAGCGGCAACCTCGCGTATTTTGCTGGCGCCTTCTACCTCTTCTTCATCAACTCGGTCTTCATCGCCACCGCGACCTTCATCATGGTGCGGGTGATGCGCCTGCCCGAGGCGGCGGGGGTGGAGCCCGCGGCCCGGCAGCGCGCCCACCGGATCATCGGCCTGCTCGTCTTTCTCACCGCGACCCCCAGCGTATACCTCGCCGTCGACCTGATCCAGGGTGAGGTCGCGACCCGCCGCGCCGAGTCCTTCCTCAGCGCGGCCTTCCCGGCGGGCGGCGGCACCTTTGTGGTCGAGCGCGCGCTCGACCGCGAGGCTCGGCAGATCGTGGTGGCGGTGGTCGGTGAATCGGTCTCGGCGGGCCAGCGCAGCGCGGCCGAGGCGATGCTCCCGAGCTTTGGCCTCGAGGGCTACACCCTGGTGCTGGGCCAGAGCCGCACCGATACGGTCGACGTGGGCGCGCTCAAGGCGGGCATCGGCGCCGAGCTGCAGCAGGCCACGCTCCGGGCCATCGGCGAGCGGGACGCGCGCATCCTGGCCCTCGAAGCCCAGCTCTCCGCCGCTCGCCGCGCCGGTGATCCGCGGGACGCCCTCTCTGCCGACCTCGAGGTGGCCTTCCCCGAGCTGTCGCCAGCGGTGGTCACGGACGCTGCTCCGGGCGCGGGTGAGGGGGCCGGCGACGCGGCCCTCTTCGTGCTCTCGCCGTCGATCGGCGCGCTGAGCGCCGCCGAGCGGGCCCGCCTCGAAGCCTGGCTCACCGCGCGCACGGGCGCGGCCCGGGTGGGCTTGTGGGAGGCCCCCGTCTCTGCCGCTGAGTCCGCGGCGCGGAGCCTTCGGGGTCTGGACGCCGAGCTGCGCGCGGTCTTCCCCGAGCTCGGCGCCCTGCACGCGATGGTGGAGAGCGACGCCCCGGTGGAGGGGGCCCCCGCGGCGCGCCGCCTGCGGCTGGTTGTGGAGCGGCCCGCCGCCCTGGACGAGACCGGTCGGGCGCGGCTGGCTCGGGTGGTGCATGCCCGAACGGGCATCGAGCGCACCGAGATCGTCGGCGCAGAGGCCGCAACCCCACCCACGCCCGACGATAGCCCTCAGCCCGCCTCGCAGGCGGGGCCCAGCGGCAGCGGCGCGGGGGCGAGCCGGACCGGTGAGGGCAGCCCATAGGCCTCGGCGATGCGGGCGGTGGCCGCCTCGAGGCCCGCGGCTTCGAGGACCACGGTCATGAGCACCGGGTTGGGCCACAGCTCGATGATGTGGTGGGCGCCCACCGGCGCGGTCAGGGCGGCCGCGACGTCGTCGATGCTGTCGATGGGCTGGCCGTTGATCTTGTCGACCGCCTCGTCGCTCTGGCCGTGGTAGCCGAGGTTGTAGGGGTCGGGCAGGACTTGGGAGAGCACGATGATGCGGCGCCGGCCCTCGCGCTGGGCTTGGCGCTGCAGGCCCGAGAGCAGGCGCAGCTCGGTGCTGCGGGTCGGCGTGCTGTCGGACAGCTCACGGAAGACGAGACCGCCGGCCATCAGGTATGGCGGCGGACCGGACTGGTCGGTGGGCACCAGCCAGTGCTCACCCCGATAAGACCGGAGGGGGAGCTGCAGGTCGACCGCCTTGCCCTCGCGCCAGAGCTGCACCGGCAGGCGGTCACCCTCGCGGCGCTGGCCCACGAGGTATTCGTAGTAGAGCCGGCCGTAGATCGGGTGCTCGACGTTGCCTTCGCCGTCGAGGGGCAGGCCGTCGACCGAGAGCAGCACGTCGCCCCGGCGCAGCTGGCCACAGGCGCTGCTGCCCTGGGGCACGCCGGTGATCAGCAGTCCGCGGGCCTTGTCGAGGCCCAGCCAGTCGACCAAGACGGCGCTGGTCACCGGCTGCTCAGACAGGCCCAGCGTGCCCACCCAAGGCCGCTCGTCGGCGCCCGCGGTCCGCAGCCAGGCCTCGACATGCCCGGCGGGGACCAAGCTGAGCTCACTGCCCAGCTGACCTTGGGCGACCCCGACCAGCTCGCCGCGGCGGAAGGCGGGCTCACCCGCCCCACCGTTGGCCATATCGGTGCTGACCCGCAGGGTGACCATATCGGTCACGCCGCTGGCGCTGTCGATGACCGTCGGGCGCGCGACCCGGCCCACCGCGGTCTCGACCTGGCTGCCCCGCCAGCGGGCCAGGGTGACATCACCGGCGGTGAGCGGCTTCTTGGCGAAGTGAGCCGGACGCAGGTCGTCGTAGAAGCCGGGCGCGTCGACGGTGACCAGGGCGAGGTTCTGCTCCCGATCTTCGACCAGCACCCGGGCGGTGGACTCGAGGTTGCTGCCGTTCTTGGTCACCTGCAGCACCGTCGCCGCTTGCACCATGGTCGCCGCGGTGAGCAGCGCAGGGCCCGCGGGGGTCTGCACCACCGTGGCATAGGCGTAACGTTTGACCGGGCTCGCCTTGGCCCAGGGCTGGGCGAAGTCCCACTGCTGGGCGGTGACGTTGAGGTTGACGATCTGGGCGCCCAGATCGCCGTCGCCGCGGGCGTGGGCGGTCAAGGGCAGCAGCAGGCTGAGCGCGAGGGCGGCGCGGGCGGGGCTCATGGGCGGCTGTCCTTGGGAACGGCGTAGTCGCGCAAGATCTGGGGGTGGGCGGCGTCGGCGGCCGCCCGGTCGAGCACCGCGACCGCTTCGGCGTGCATGAACTCGAGCACGTGGTGCCGGCCGCTGTTCTTGGCGAAGGCGGCCTGCACATCGGCGAGGGTGTGAATGGGCGCCCCGTTGATGGTCTCGACGATGACCCCGCCCTGGTAGGGCAGGGCCGAGTTCACCGGGTGGTCGAGGGTGCGCAGCAGCAGCACCCGCGTGGGCACGACGGTCTCGGGCTGCTCAAGCTGCCGGTAGAGGTACTCATAGAGGATCGCGTTGTCTTTGCCGCCGGTGTTCACCACCTGCTCGCGCTCCATCGGGGCGAAGACCAGGCCGGCGTAGACCACGTAGGCGGGCAGGACCTCGAAGGGTTTTTGCGGGTAGACGGTGCGGGCGAGGGGCACCATCAGCTCGAGGCGCTGCCCGCCGCGCAGCACCCGGGCGCGGATCGACTGCCCGACGTGAAAGCGGTCGAGGATGGCCTGGAGCTGCAGGCGCTGGTCGCCAAAGGCGAAGGTGCCGTCGTTGGCCAGCACCTCGCCGTCAAGGGCGAGCAGGATGTCGCCCTTTTGCAGCACACCTTTGGCGGGGCTCGCCGGGTGTACGAAGTCGACGCGCACCCCGGTCTCGTCGGGGCCCATGCCTGCCAAGCTGCGCGCGGCCGGCGCGTCGAGGATGGCGAGCTGGACGTCTAAAGCGGGGAAGCCCTGGTAGCCGTCGCCCGCCGCCACGTCGTCTAAGAAGTGCTTGACCACCACCGGAGGGATGAAGTAGCCGACGTTCTCGAGGGCGCCGGCGCCTTGAAAGGCCACGCCCACGACCTCGCCGCCGGCGAGCACCGGCCCGCCCGAGTTGCCTGGGTTGATCGCCGCGTCGGTCTGGATGCCGAGGTGGGTGCTGCCCGGGCTGTGCACGCTGCTGATCACGTCGATGCGGCTGACCACCCCCCGGGTCGAGCTGAGCCAGCGGCCCCCGACGGGGTAGCCGAAGGTCTTGACCTCGGCGCCGATCGCCGGCAGCTCGCCGATGCGCAGGGGCTGCAGGCGGTCGAGCAGCCCGGGCTCGAGCGGCTCGACCAGCGCGAGGTCGCAGTCGTGGCCGATGGCGACGATGCGCGCGGGGTGCGGGTTGGCGTCGCCATGAATGTGGAAGATCAGGTTCTTGCTGTCCGACACCACGTGGGCGTTGGTCAGGATCTTGCCGCCCTCGATGACAAAACCGCTGCCGCTGCCCGCGCCCGGGCGCCCCGGGTTCCACGGCGTGCGCCAGTCGGCCCGCTGGCTCGTATTGGTCAGGCGCACGACCGAGCGCTCAAGCACGGCGTCGGCCCGCAGCTCGGCGGCCTTGCCCGTGGCGGCTTTGTCGGCCTTGTCGGCTTTGGTGGCGCCGCGCGCGGGCGCCGACAGGGCGGGCGGCGCGGCCGCGAGCAGCGCGGCGGCGGCGAACGCGCGGGACAAGTGCAGGGGGCGGTGGCGCACGGGGGCTCCGGGTGGCGGCCCCGGAGCTTATCGTGCCGCTGGGACCGGGGGCGTGCTCGGCCGGCCGCAGGCCTCGACCGCTGCGCGCAGCGGCCCCCAGCACACCGAGATGGCGCACGCGCCGCTGTCTTCGAGCCAGCCGACCGAGCGCCAGCCCGCGCCCTCGCGGTCGAGCAGCACCAGCGCGCGAACGGTGGGGGCGGCGAAGAGCCCCTCCCACTGGTTGACTGAGAGGTTGCCCAAGGGCAGGTCCTCAAAACGTGGCGTCCACCCGGCGGGGTCGCCCTTGTGGACCTTGGCGACGTTGGCGGTGGCGAGGGTGGCCCGCAGGTGCTGGGCTTCGGGGGCCCAGCTCTTCGCTCGATAGGCGGGAGGGTATACGTCCTTGACCTGGAGCTCGACCTCAACCACCACATCAGCACCGGTCAGCGCGGCGCAGAGCGGGCCCGGGTCGCCGGCCTTGGCGGGGGAGGGGCTGAGACCGGCGCCCAGCACCAGCACCAGGCCTGCCCCAAGCTGAGCGCGAGGGGAGGGGAGGCCGGCGGCCGACCCGGGGGCCGGCGGCCTCACTCGACCGCCAGGCCGGCCCGGCGCCAGGCCGCGGTGCCGCCTTTGACGTTCACCACGCGGTAGCCGGCGGCAGCGAGCGCGTCGGCGCCCTGGCTCGAGCGGGCGCCCGACTCGCAGATGAGGTGCAGCTCTTGGGTCTTGGGCAGCCCGCGCTTCTGCACCTCGTCGACAAGCACGTCGACGGGGATGTTCTGGGCGCCCGGCACGTGGCCCTGCCCGTACTCACCAGGGCTGCGCACATCGAGGAGCAGGCTGACCTTGCCGCTGGCCTGCTCATCTTTGAGGCCGGCGGTGTCAACGTCGCGGCGGAGCGAGGCGGACTCGTCGGCGGAGCGGGCGGGCGGCTCGCCGTCGGGGTGGCAGGCGGCGGCCGGCAGCAGCGTGAGGAGGGCCAGGGTGCTCAAGAGGGCGTGGCGCATGATCGTCCAGGGGCAGGGCGGGGAGCGGGCGGCGGGCCGCCGAAGAGGGGGCTAACGGGGCGCACCTTGGAGGTCCCATGTCCACCGCTCCCGCCTCTGCCAACCCCCAGCCGGCCGCGTCCGGCGCCGAGGCCCGCCTCAACGCCCTCGGCCTGACCGTCCCCGTCGCGCCCACGCCGGCGGCGGCCTACGTGCCTTTTGTGCGCAGCGGCGACCTGCTGCACATCGCCGGGCAGGTGCCGGTGCGCGACGGCCAGTTCCGCTACCTCGGCAAGCTCGGCGTGGACTTTGACCTCGCCGCGGGCCAAGACTGCGCCCGAGAGGTCGCGCTGAACGTGCTGGCCCAGGTCAAGGCGGCGCTGGGCGGTGACCTCGACCGCGTGGTGCGGGTGGTCAAGCTCAACGGCTTCGTCAACTGCGCCCCCGACTTCGTGCAGCAGCCGCAGGTGATGAACGCGGCCAGTGAGCTGATGGTCGCGGCCTTCGGTGAGGCGGGGCGCCATGCCCGCTCGGCCGTGGGGGTGGCCAGCCTGCCCTTTGGCGTCGCGGTCGAGATCGACGGGGTCTTCGAGGTCCGCTGAACCGAGCGGGGCGCCCCGGGTGGTCCGGGCCCGCTCTGGGGCGCGCGCCGGTGCCGCCGAACTTCTGGAGGGGGTATGGTTGGGGTCATCTTGGCGCTGAGGCTGGTGGTCTCGGGGGCGGTCGCGGGCGAACGTGCGCCCGTGCTGCGCGTCGACGACCGGGTCGAGGTCGAGATCGCGCGAGGCGAAGACTGGGCGGTGGTGCCAGCCGGCGCCGCCGGCGCGGTGCTCATCGGGGCGGCTGAGCGGGGTCGGGAGTGGACGCTCAGCGGCCTGAGCGCCGAGCTGCAGCCGACCTGGACGGTCAGCCACAGCGCCGACGACCGTCTGCGCCTCGAGGGCTGGTACGCCGAGGGGGGCACGGTCCACGTGCTGCTCCACGGCGGCTCGTCCCCGCGCTTCACGGTGCTCGAGGTGGGCGTCGCTGACGGGAAGCTCGAGGTCCACAACTACGAGAGCCCCCAGCGGCGCGTCGCTTTTGTCGATGAGCTGACCGTCGCGGACGGCACCGCCTGGGTGCTGGCCAGCCGCAACATGGGCGGGTGGCAGGGGCGGAACGGCGCGCTGTTCGCCATCCCCGACGGCGGGGCCCCGAAAGTTGTGCCGGTGGCCGAGGCATTTGGGGCGAAGCAGGTCTGGATCGAGCGCCTGTCCACCGACCCGCGCAGCGGCCGGGTCGAGCTGGCTGGCATCGAGGTGAAGCGCCGCCGGAACACCCTGCTGCTCGCCGGTCTCGACGATGGGCGCGTGGTCGAGCCGCTGCGCGTCCGCGCGCCCCGCGGCGCGGGCTGGAACCCGCTGGGCGCCCAGCGCGTGCGGGTCGAGGGCCGCACGCTCGTGGTGGGCACCTGGGCCGAGGGTGAGAAGGGGATGTACGCCCAGGGCTTTTTTGTCGCCCCGGTCGAGGGCGGCGTGGTCGGGCCGCCGGTGCGCACCTCTTTTACCGAGCTGCAGCACTTCTTCGACCACCTGCCCCCGCGGGTCGAAGCCCGGCGTGAGGCCAAGGCGGCCCGCGCGAAGGCCGCCGGCGAGGACCTCAGCGTCGGCCAGAACTTGTTCGTGCACGACCTCGTGGAGCAAGACGGCCAGCTCTTGCTCGTGGGCGAGGCGTGGACCCCGGTGTACCGCACTGAGACCACGACGACGACCTCGACCACCAACGGGGTCACGACGACGACGACCACCACCAAGCGCATCTGGGTCGGCAACCGGTTCACCCACGCGGTGCTCATCGGGCTCAGCCCCGAGGGCAAGCCGCTCTGGGACCAGAGCGTGCAGATCGGCGACGTGGTCGACCGCCAGATGCGCCCCCATGTGCGGGCCCACGTCGAGGGCGACCGGGTCACCGTGCTGCACCACAACGGCGGCAAGGTGACCCGGCGGGTCTTCGTCGGCGGCGCGCCGGTGCAGGAAGAGGAGCGGGCGGTCATCGAGACCCCCGAGGGTGATCGGGTCAAGCGGGGCGGCGACTCCCAGAGCGCGCTCTGGTACGACGATCAGTTCTTGCTGTGGGGTGTGCAGCGCGTGGTCGGCGAGGACGGCCGACAGACCGTCTTCGGCGTCAGCAAGGTCGGGCCCGAGACCCCCGCGACCACAGGGGCCGGGGGCTGAGTACAGCGCTGTGGGCCCCGGTACGGAGAGCTGGCGTTGCAGGCGGCGCGGCGCCGGGTAGGTAGCAGCGCAGACCGTGACCCCCGGAGCCCCGATGTTGCTCTACACCGCCCTCGCCGACTGGTACCCCCTGCTCAGCCCGCTCGAGAACTATGACGAAGAGGTCGAGGTCTTCGGCGCGATCTTCCGCGAGGCCCTCGGCGCGCCGCCCCCTGGCGCGCGCTGGCGCCTGCTTGAGCTCGGCTGTGGCCCAGGCCACATCGCCCACGGCCTCGCCGACCATTTTGATCTCACCCTGACCGACCTCTCCCCCCAGATGCTCGCCCTCGCCGCCCGCACCTGCCCCGGCGCCCGCCTCTCGCCCGGCGACATGCGCAGCCTGCGCCTCGGCCACCAATTCGACGCGGTCCTCCTCCACGACGCGGTCAGCTACCTGCGGGGCTCCGCCGAGCTCGCCGCCGCCCTGGCCACCGCGGCCGCGCACCTGCGCTTGGGCGGCGTGCTGGTGGTCGCTCCCGACTATGTGCGCGAGAGCTTCGCGCCCGAGTGTGAAGAGGGTGGGGCGGATGATGGCGGGCGCGCGCTGCGCTACGTCGCCTTCGTCAACCCGGCCGAGGGCGATGGCTATAGCGTCGACTACGTCTATGTCACCAAAGACGGCGCGGCTGAGCCCAAGGTCTACCAAGAGCGCCACCTCGAGGGGCTCTATACCCGCGACGAGTGGTGCGCGGCCCTGAGCGCGGCGGGTTTTCAGCGCATCGGGCCCCCGTCCTGGCGCCACAGCGAGGTCGACCGCGACCTCGACATCTTCGTCGCCCGGTATGTGGGGGCGCCCGCCGCCACCTGAGCCCCCACGAGGGCCCGGCTCAGCCCAGCGCGCCCTCGACCAGCACGGCGCGCACCGGGCTCGCGTCGGCGCCGACGATGGGCAAGGGCAGCGCGATGAGCGTGTAGAGCCCCGGCGGCGGCCCGTCGAGCAGCAGCCCCTCGAGAACGCTCATGTCGCGGGCGAGCAGCGCTTGGTGGCTGAGCAGCGCCTTGTCGTGCATGAGATCAACGCTGGGCGTGTCGAGGCCGACCAGCCGCACCCCCAGATCGGCGAGGTGGTGGACCAATTCGGGGGAGAGGGCGGCGAAGTCTTCAATCCACTGGGTGGGGTCGGGGAAGGTGCCGGTGCGCAGCAGCAGGCGCGGGGCCCGCGGCACGGATGGCAGGTGCGCGGGCAAGATCCGCTCCCCGCGGCCGATCTCAACGTGCATCAGCTCACAGGCCCCGAGGTAGGGCCCCAAAGGGCGGGCGGCGATGCCCGGCGCGCCGGCGCCATAGTGGCTCGGCGCGTCCGCGTGGGCGCCGAGGTGCACCGTGCCCTCAATCGTCGACAGGTCGAGGTTGGCCCCCTGGTCGATGCGACAGAGGTAGCGCTGCGAAAATGGCGTGTCACCGGGCCAGACCGCCAGCCCGGGGTGGATGGGGGGGCTGAGGTCCCAGAGCTTGGCGCTCACGCGGGGCCCCGCGCTGCGGCGAGCACCTTGAGCTCGACGGCGATCGGCGTGGGCAAAGCCGAGATGGCCAGCGTGGTGCGCGTCGCCCCGATGCTCGCGAAGACCTCGTTGTACACGGCGTTATAGGCCGCGAAGTCGCGGTCCATGTCGATGAGGAAGACCGTCACGTCGAGGATGTCTTCGAGGCGGCTGCCCGCGGCCTCGAGGATGCGCCGCACGTTCTCGATCACCGCGCGGGTCTGCGCCGCCACGTCATAGGGCAGGGGGCGGCCCTCGGCGTCGCGCACCGGCCCGCCGGGGATCTGGTTGGTGCCCGGCTGGCGGGGGCCGACCCCCGACAAGAAGAGCAGGTCGCCCACCCGTCGTGCGTGGGGGTAGGCGCCGACGGGCGCGGGCGCCGCGCTGGTCGATATGGGGGTGGAGGATCGGGCAGCAGCAGTTGGAGGAGCTACCGATGGGGGTGCGCTAATGGCCGCGGGCGGCGCCGCTGCAGCTGGAGGGGCCGCCGCCGGCGCCGCCGACGCTGGTGCCGGAGCGGGCGTCGGCGGTGCCCGCGTGGGCGCGGCGGCCGGCGCGCGCGCCTCTCCGCCGGCGAGCACGCCGCGATCTCCGCGAAAGATGTCCACGTCGTCCTCATCGAACTCGAGCTGGGCCGCGGCGCTCGCGTCGGGGCGCAGGCTCACCACCGCGCAGCCCGCGCCCTGCACCGGCGCGTAGGCCAGCACCTCGCCGCGGTAGCCGTTGTGGGCGCCGGCCGCCGCGGCCAGCCACCACACGCCCTTGAGGCGCGCGTCGGCCCGGGCTTGGGCGGCGAAGGTGCGGGCGAGCTGGCTGACGTCCTCGAGGCGACCCTCTGCGAAGATCTCGAGCAACTTCTGGTTCCACTCGTCGTCTTGGCGCGAGCTGACCCGGTCTTCGGTCAGGGGCACCGGGCGCGGGAAGAGGCGCTGGGTCAGGTTGCTCACCGCGGCGACCACCACCCGCTTACCCGAGCTGAGGATGGCGTCGCGCACGGCCTTCCCGAGGATGATCGTCTCAGCCCGGTCGGCGTAGACATTGCAGGAGACGATGGCCACCGGCAGCTGACTGGAAGGGTCGAGCAGCTGTTTGGCCACCAAGGTGCCGGTGTCGATGGGGAAGCCGCGGTAGTTCACCCCCCGGGCGGCGAGGCCCCGGGCGGTCGCGCGCTGGATCACCACTTCGGTGAAAGGCACGTCGACCGGGAAGCTGTAGTCGATGGCGCCCAGCGCGTGAAACTCTTCGTCGACATGGGTCCAGGTCGGGCGGGGGTCGGACTGGAGCAGGTGCCCGAGGATGCTGTGCCAGCCGACGCTGTAGATGACGAGCAGGTCGGGTTTGAGCGCATCGAGCTGGGCGCGGGCGGCCGCGTAGCCATCGGCGAGGCGGCGCACGCCGGGGCCCCCGTCGGGGCAGAGCAAGGGGTGCGGCATCCGGGGCAGCAGCAGGGCCAGCTCGACGCTGCCGGTCGGGGTGCGGGCGGTGCTCGTGGTCATCGTGCCTCCGCGCGGGCCGGGTCCCAGCCCATGATCGCGTTGCCCGTCCCGATGACGGTGCCGTAGCCGTAGAGCTCGGCGGGGTAGGCGGGGAAGCCCAGCGCGCTCAACAGCCAAGTGAGGCTGCCGTCCTTGCACTCCGAGATTGCGCCGTCGATGAAGTCAGGCATCTCTGCCAGGGCCTGGCGGCTGCGCCCCGCGCGCAGGTGGTTGATCATCCTCATGTCCCAGAGGTACTGGCCGTGGTGGTAGATGTGCTCGTGGGTCATGTCCTCGGGCAGGGCCGGCTCGACGGTGAAGTGCCGGTGGCTGAGGCTGTTGCTGGCGAGCAGCAAGGCGCGACGGCCGGTGCGCTCGACCGCCCGGCGGGTGGCCTCGCCCAGGCGCACCTGCAGCTGCTCGCCGACCTCGTTGCCAAAGTCGAAGTGCGCCCGGTTCGACGAGATGGCGACGATGGGCAGGTCCCACGTTGGGCGGGTCATGTGGCAAGAGATGATGCTGCCGTAGTCGACCCGGAACTTCGGGTTCTCCATCGGCTGCAGCTCGAGGCCGGCTGCGCGGCCTTCGGCGACGATGGCGTGGGCCAGCTCGACGTCGACGCGCAGGTCGTACTGGTACCGAAAGAGGTGCGGGAAGATCGGGTCGACCGACAGCCCCTGGAACTGTGGCAAGGCCAGCACGTGCGTGCCCTGCGTGGTCTTCCAATGCGGGGAGTGCACGATGATGACGTCAATCTGCTTCTTTTGCAGATCGGCCCGCAGCCGCTCGTAGCCCCAGCGCAGCACCTCCCACCCGCACTCGGCCCGGGGCTCGTTCTGGGGCGGGTTCTCGGCGTAGACGAGGTGGGGCGGGTGCGGGGCGAGGGCCCCGGCGACAATCTGCCCGGGCGCGGGCGCGGTGCTCATGGCGACTCCCGCGCGCGCCCGCGGTCGGCCCTGGGCGTGCGCGGTCCGACGGTAGCCCACGAGGGCGGGCTGGCTTGAGAGTGGCCTGCTGGACGTTGGTTTCGGTCAGGCGCCAGGCGGCTGGGCGGCGCGGGTTCAGCCCACCGGCGCCGCGCTGGGCGGGCCGAAGACCACCCGCAGGCGGGCGCGCAGGCCCTGGGCGGCGGCGAGGTCGGCGAGCAGGGCCCGTGGCTCGTCAAAGGCGATGCGCAGCGGGTTGTGGCTGGTCATCGGCTTGACCGTGCCGTAGTCGACGGGCTCAGCCTCGCGGCAGAAGGTGCCGAAGAGGCGGTCCCAGATGATGAAGATGCCCGCATAATTCCGGTCGAGGTACGCGGGGTTGCGCCCGTGGTGCACCCGGTGGTGCGAGGCCGTGTTGAAGACCCAGCCCAGCGGGCCCGCGCGCCCGACGAGCTCAGTGTGCAGGCCAAACTGGTAGAGCAACGAGATGGCCTGCTGCAGCACGATGGCCTCGACCGGCACGCCGAGCAGGGGCAGGGGCAGCCAGAACAGCGGGCCGTAAAATAGCTCCCCCCAGGACTGTCGCAGCGCGGTGCTGAGGTTGTAGTGCGCGCTGCTGTGGTGGGTGTGGTGGGCCGCCCAGAGCAGCCGCACCTCATGACCAGCCCGGTGGTAGGCATAAAAACAGAGGTCGTCCGCGAAGACCAGGGCGGTGACCGCGAGCGGGGCGGGCAGGGCGTCCCAGAGGTTCACCAGCGGGTGGCGGGCCAACCAGGCGAAGGCGGGCACGAAGAAGAGCGCCCGCCAGAGGGTGTCCAGGACCAAAAAGCCCAGCCCCATGCTCAGGCTCGCCGCCGTGTCCTTGAGCGTGTAGCCCTTGACCCCCGCGACCCGCCGGCTGAGCACCAGCTCGGCGGCCATGCTCAGCCCGAAGATCGGCATGGCGAGCAGGTAGAGCAGGTCCGGGTCGAGCGGCCCGAGGCCGGGCAGGGTGGGGGACACGGGCGCTCCTGCGGCTCAGCGGGCGACGGTCCCCAACGCCTGGATGGCGCTGGCGTGGCAGGCGCTCCACTTGGGCTGCACGCCGTTGTAGTAGGCGCGGCGCACCGGCCAGGGCGGGGTCGAGAGGTAGGTGTGGACCTCGACCCGGGTGCGGTCGGGGCCCAGCGGGGTCAGCGTCCACACCGTCTGGAAGCCCTTTTTCCCGGCGTGGTCGAGGTCGACCCGGCCCGGGTGGCTGGCCTCGAGGATGGGGGCCACGACCCGGCTGATCCGCCCGTCGAGCTCGCGGCGCCAAGAGTCGACGGCGTAGGTCATGTGGGCGGTCGCGCCCACCCCGGTCGCGGGGCTGCCCACGGTCCAGTCGCGGCTGCAGTTGCCCGTCCAGACCGCCTTCTGCACCGCGAGATCGCTGAGCTTGGCGGTGAGCTGGTCGGCGGGCAGGGGCAGCTCGGCGCGCGCGATCAGATCGGCGTTGGGCCAGTCGCGGGCCCAAGCGCGCCCGGGCGCCGCGGCGAGCGTGAGGGCGGTGAGGGCGGCCACAGCAAACAGGGTCGAGCGAAAGGAGCGGAGCACGTTCACCTCAAGGGCGCCGGTCAGCGGGCGGCGCGCACAAAACTCAGCATGTTGTCGGGGAGGGTGCGGGCGCTGAGCGCCCGGGCGACCGAGGCGGGCACGCTGCCGCCGGGATCGCTCACCGCGGTGTAGGTCAGGGTCGCAGGGCTGCCCGGCCGCAGCTCCCAGCAGCCGTGGCTCATCGCGACCTCCATCGCGTCGGGGTGGCGCTGCTGGATGGCGGCGCGCACCTCGGCCGCCTCGCCGGGCGGCAGGATGCTCCAGCAGCGGCGGTGGTGGCCGGCCACCCCGGCCAGATCACGCTCTTCGACGGCGTGCAGCACCCAATAGCGCTGGCTTGAGGGCAGCAGCGGCGGCGGGCGCATCACCTGGTAGAGCTGGCTCGACCGGCCTTGGCGGGCGTAGACCTTCGACTCGGCGAGGCTCTGACCCACGGCGAAGTGCCCGTCGATGCGGTTGATCGCCGCCCAGAGGCGCGCCAGATCCACCTCGGGGCCCAGCTCGAGCACACCCTTGTACGCGGTGGTCCCGACGCTCGGCATCGCGCGGGCGTAGACCACGAGCCGCTGCTCTTCAAGGCGCTGGTGCAGGGCCCAGCCGCTGGGCGCGGCCAGCTCGCGGTGCACCGCGGGGTCGAGGCCCCCGGCGCGCGCGGGCACGGCGGAGAGCAGGGCGAGCGCCGCGGCGAGGAGGGGCGCGCGGACGGCCCGCAGCAGGGGGGAGGCCCCGGCGCGCGAGCGGCAGGGCAGGGGCGTTGAGGCTGCGGCGCGCATCGGTGCTCCACGTGGAACGGCGCGGACGGTAGCACGCGGAGGCTGGGCCTGCGCCGCCAGCGCGGCGGGCGGCCCCGGATCGGGAGGCTAAGCTCCGGCGTGATGCGCTCCTCCCCTGCCGCCGACCGCCCGCTTCGACCGCGGGGCTGCGCTGCCGCCGCCGTGCTGGGCCTGCTCGGCTGCGCCCCGCCCAAGGTCTCCCGCGACACATCTGCGGAAGAATTCGCACCACCGGACTCTGCGGGGGGCGATGGCGGGTCACCCGAGCTCACCGATCCCGGCGCGGTGGTCTGCGCCGATCCGGGCGCCCGTGAGCGAGAGGGCGCCTTCGTCCCTTGGGATCGCGGCCCAGACTGGGCCCTGCAGCGGCCCCGGGGCCTCGAGCCCACGGTGGATCACGAGCGGGCCGCGGGGGTGCTGGTCGAAGACCTCAACGAAGATGGCCTGCTCGACGTCTTCCTCACCGCAGAGCTGCGCTGTCAGCTGCTCTGGGGCGCGGCCGACGGCAGCTGGCTCGACGCCGGGCCCGAGGCCCTGCCCGAGGGCGAGTGCAAGGCCTGGGGGGTGAGCGCCGCAGACGCCGACGCTGACGGTGATCTCGACCTCTTCCTCGCCCGCGACGGCGCGGTCGACCGGCTCTGGCGCAACGAGGGCGACCGCTTCACCGCGCCCACCGCGCTGGGCCTCGACGGCCCCGCCTGCGGCAGCCGCAGCGGGTCCTGGGGCGACATGGACGGCGACGGCGATCTCGACCTCTTCGTTGCCCGCCACCACGTGCTCGGTCGTGGCCTCGACCCCTGCCCGGCGGCGCCCGAGCTCGCCGGCTGGAGCATCGCCGGCGGCGACCCCAACGACCTCTACGAGAACCTCGGCGACGGCAGCTTCGCCAGCCGCAGCGAGGTCTTCGAGCCTGCGGCCCGCTGGGGCTACACCTTCATCGGCGGCTGGCTCGACCTCGACGCCGACGGCGATCAAGACCTCTACCAGATCAATGACTACGGCGGGCTCGCCGCGCCCAACCTGCCGCTGCTCAACGACGGCGCGGGCAGCTTCTCGCTGGCGCCCCCAGGCCTCGGCTTGCAGGTGGCAGGGGACAACATGAGCCTCGCCGTCGGTGATCTCAACGATGACCGCCTGCCCGACCTCGCGGTGGCCGACATCGACGCCATGCACCTGCTGCTGAGCGACGGCGCGGGCGGCTACTACGACGCCGCGGTCAGCCGCGGCCTCGTGCCCGACGGCGCCCGCGACCAGCGCGCCGGCTGGGGCACCGAGCTGGCCGACCTCGACAACGACGGCCTGCTCGATGTGCTCACCGTCTACGGCCCCACTGAGGGGGTCATGCTCGGCCTCGAGCCTGGGCCCCTGCTCCAACCCGACGCGGTGTGGATGCAGGGCCCCGACGGCAGCTTCGTCGATCGCGCCCGCGCGCTGGGCCTGGACGGCACCACCAACGGCCGCGGCCTCATCGTGGCCGACCTCGACGATGACGGCTGGCTCGACATCCTCAAGGTCGACTACCGCGGCGGGCCCGCCCAGCTCTGGCGCCAGCGCTGCGGCGAGGCGGCCTGGCTCACGGTGCGCCTCGAGGGGCCCCCGGGCAACCCCCGCGGCCTGGGCGCGCGGGTCGAGCTTGAGGCGGGCGGCCGGCGGTTTGTGCGCTGGCAGGTGCAGGGCAACAGCGGGCTGGCCAGCCAGGGCCCCGGGGCCCTGCACTTTGGGCTGGGGCAGGTCGACGAGATCGACGCGCTGCGGGTGATCTGGCCCGACGGCCGCGTCGACGAGCTGGGGCCGGTGGGCGCGCGGCGGGCGCTGGTGGTGCGGCGGGGCGGCTGAGCGGCGCTCAGCCCTCCCGCACCGCGAAAAGCACCACCGCCGCGCCATCGTGCAGCACCTCGTCCGCCCCCAGCCCCTCCCGCTCACACAGCGCCGCCAAGGCCCGCGGCGCCCGCCGGGCGGTGGGCCACTCGAGCAGGTGGTCCTGCAGGGCGCTGTCGGGCGCGGGCCCGAGCCCGAGCAAGCAGAGCAGGCCGCCGGGGCGCAGGTGCTCACGGCACCAGCGCAGCAGGTTGCGCAGGAGCTGATCGGGCAGGTGCTCGACCAGGCCGTCAATGACGATGAGGTCTTGGGGCTCGTGCCAGGCCACGCTGCGGCCGAGCGCGATCGCCGCGAGGTCCTCTTGCACGAGCTTGAGGGCCACGTTGCCGGGCCGCGCGCCGAGGCCGGCGTCCAGCCAGGCCAGGGCCTCGCGGGCGCCGTCGAGCGCGCGCACCGTCGCCCCTTGGCGGCCCAAGTGCAGTATGAGGCGCGCGAGCAGCACGCCGCAGCCGACGCCGACCAGCAGCAGCGCGGCGGGGCGCTGGGTGGGCAGCCGCTTGCGCAGCCCGGCGGCGGCCAGGGGCACGCGCTGGCGCAGGGCGCGGGTGCTGGGCATGGCCAGAAGCTCGGCGTCGAGCAGCTTTCCGAGCCCGCCCTCGCCGCGGGGCTGGTCAAGAAGCACGTGCGCGAGCAAGCGCGGATCACCCGCCCGCCGCGCCTCGGCGTCCAGCGCCAGCGCGCCCAGCGTCGAGCGCACAAGGTAGGGCCGCAGGGCGGCGCCGAGGGCCGCGCCGGCCACCCGGGCCCGCTCTGGGTCGAGGCCGCCATGCCCCAGCCACGAGGCGAGCTCGCCGCTCAGCGTGCGCAGGGTGCGGGCGACCAGATCGGTGGGGCGCGGGTCGTCGGGGTCGCGGCCGAGCATGGCGTCGGCCTCGAGCAGGCCGCCGCGGGCGTCGGCGGCGAGGCGCGCCACCCGCTCCTCATCGGCCGTGCTCAGGCTGCGGGGGCTGTTGCTCGTGCCGAGGCTGCCCACCACGGCGTTGCTTGAGGTGTTGCGCAGGCGGGCGGCGACCGTGCCCGCCACCGCCTTCCAAAAAGCGGCCTCGACGGTGGGCTGGGCCAAAAAGAGCCCCAGCAAGCGATCCCCATCCCAGCGCAGCACCGCGCCCGGGCCGTCTGCGCGCACGTCGGCGGTGCGCGGCGCGCGCTCCACCAGGGCCATCTCGCCGATCAGCGCGCCGGGGTGCACCGCGTCGAGCACCACCTCGGGGCGGCTGCGGGTGTCGACCACCTCGAACCGACCGCGCTGAACGACGTACACATCGTTGCTCTGCTCACCACGGCGGATGATCTGCGCGCCGGCGGCGACCTCAACGACGTCGCCCGCGCTGATCAGGGCGAGGCGCGCGGCCTCGGGGAGCTGGGCGAGGAAGTCGGTGGGCACGGGGCCTCCTGCGGGCGGCGGGGCGGCGCGCCCGGGGCGCAGCATGCCAGCGGCGGGCGCTGGCCCAGGCGGCCCCGGTCAGGGGGCGGGCAGCCGGCGCAGCGCCTCGCGCACCGCGGGGGTGTTCGGGTAGCGCTGCAGGCAGGCCTCGTAGACCCGGCGGGCCTCGCGCAGGTCGCCGCGGGCGAGCAGCAAATTGCCCAGCAACAAGCTGCCGCGTTCGTCGCCGGGCCGCAGCTGCAGCGCGAGCACCGCTTGGCCGATCGCCCGCTCACCTTCGCCGCGGCGGGCCAGCAGCTGGGCGAGCAGCAGGCGGGCCTCAAAGTCGTCGGGCGCCAGATCGGTGGCCCGGCGCGCCGCCTCGACCCCGCGGCCCGGGCTGTTGGTCGCCGCCCAGGCCTGGGCCAAGCGGCGCCACTCGATCGGGTCGCGGCTGTCGCTGGCCGCGAGCTGGGCCTCGAGGGCCTCAGCGGCGGCGGTGCTGTCGCCGCGGGCCCCCTCGGCTCGGCCGAGCTCGGCGAGGATCGCGGTCACCGCGTCTTGGCGCTGCGCCTCGCTGAGCTGGTCGGCCGCGCGGTAGGCCACGTGCACGCCGCTGGCGAGCTGGCTGGTGTTGGCGTAGGGCGCGAGCTTCAGCGCGGCCCGCAGCTCGACCGCGGCGCGGGCGGGCTCCTTGGCTTTGAGCAAGGCCGAGCCCAGGCGCGCGGCCACTGTGCCGTCCTCGGGGTAGCTCACCCGCAGCCAAGCCAGCCGGCGCACGGCGCCCTCGTGGTCGCCGCCCGCCGCCCGCCGCTTGGCCTGCACGCTCCACAATGCGCCATTGTCGGTGATCAGGGCCCGGGCCGCGTTCGCCGTGGCGTTGGCCCGCTCGGCGTCAGCGCAGAGCCAAAAGACCGCGGCCGCCTCGGCTTGTACGCCCGCCTCAGCCACCGCGGCCGCGCTGGCCCGCGCGGCGAGGCTGGTGGCGCGGGGGCAATTGTTGGCCCGGGCGTGGGCCCAGGCGGCCGCGGAGAGGGCCCGCGGGCCCCCGCCGAGCGGGATGACCTCTTCCGCCGCCGCCACGGCCTCTTGCAGCTGCCCGGCGGCCAGCCGCGCCTCGAGCAGGCGGGCCCAGGCGGCCGGGTCTTTGGGGTTGGCCTGGGCCAAGGCGCTGGCCGCGTCGACCGCGCTGGCCCCGCGCCCGTTGACGATCAGGGCGTCAATCGACACCTCTTTGCCGCCGGGCACGTTGGTCTCGGCGGCGACCTGGGCGGGCACGATGGCGCGCTCGGGCTCGTCGGTCTCGAGCCAAGCGCGGGCGATGCCGACCAGCGCGGCCGGCTCGCCGGGGCTGGCCTCGAGCACGCGCTCGTAGGTGCGGACCGCCGCGGTGTGGCGGCCGTCGGCGCTGTACTCCTCAGCTTGGCGCAGCAGCTTGCGGGTGCCGCCGCAGCCGATGATCCCGAACAGGAGCGCGAGGCCGGCGAGGGCCCGCGCGGCGGGGAGACCGGGCGGCGGCGCGCGCATCAGGCCTTGCCGCCGAGCAGCCAGTAGGGGCTGCCTGCGAGCTGGGTCTTGAGCTGCGTGATCTCCTGCGGCATCAGCTCGAAGGTCTGGGGCTGGCCGGTGCGCGGGTCGAACTGGGTGGCGAACCAGCGGTCGCCCTTCTTGCTCTTGTGCAGCATCAGGCCGCGCGGGTCGTCGTAGACCGGCACCAGATCAGCGGCGGTCAGCGGCTTCTTCGGGTCTTCGGGCGCCTCGTCGGCCTTCTTCTGCTCCGGCGCGGGCGGCGGGGCGACCGGCTTGGGCGCGGTGGCCTCGAGCACCTCTTCGAGCTCCCACTGCACCTCGAGGCGCTCGCCGCGCAGGCGGCCCTCGACCGCCTCGCGCACCTGGGCGCCCTGGGGCCCAAGCAGCAGGGTGCGCAGCTTCTCCTTGATGGCGTCCTCGTCGTCGAACTTGCGCAGCTCATCGACCAGCGCGTCCACCTCGGCGTGGATGGCGGCGTGGATCTGGGCGGCGTTGAGCCCCTCGCCCGGCCCCTCGGTGCCTTCGGCCGACTCGTCAATCATGGTGGTCCTCTGCAGGTGGGCGCGCAGGGCGCCAATGTGGGGGCGCAGGCCGGGTGCGGCGGTGCGCAGCGCGCCATCCCGGGGGTGGGCGCGGCGAGCGCTCCCTTGCGCCCCCCGGCGCGCGCGGCAAGGGGAGGGTAGCCCAGGGCGCTCCGCCTGGACCGCGCCTAGGCGAGAGTGGCCACCCCCACGATGTCTTGCTCGGATGCAGCGGGTCTGGCCCGCGCTCCGCTTGGCGCCGCGGCCCCGGTCGCGCGCCGGCGCGGGCGGCGGCCCCTCCGCCACGATCCTGCGACAGGGTCGCGGATTGTGCGGTCGCGCCCCTCCGCCTGCGCTACAGTCGGGCCGCGCACGAAGGTGCGCACGCGCGCGGGGCCCTGCAGGGGCCCATGAGGGGAAGCCGGTGAAATTCCGGCACGGTGCCGCCACCGTAAGCCGGGCTGTTCGCAGCCTGGTGAGTCGGGTCGCCTCACGCACGCGGGTTCCACCCACATCCCCGGTCCAGGGATGGGTGGGGCGGTCGAGGTCGTCTCGGTTGCTCCCCCTGTCATGTCCATCGGGGCGGAGTCTACGAGATGCTTCGCCTGCACACTGTTTTGAGCGCGCCCTCCCCGAGCGGCCTGCGCCTCCTCCCCCTCCTCTTCGCGCTCGGCGCCGCCGCCTGCACCGCTGAAGAGAAGGAAGACTCCGGCTCCACCGACGGGGGAGACGGGACCGCCGACGGCGCGGATGGCGCGGATGGGTCCGATGGCGCGGACGGCGCGGACGGTACCGATGGCACGGACGGTGCCGATGGCACCGACGGTGCGGATGGCACGGATGGCACCGACGGGGCGGACGGTTCCGATGGGTCTGACGGTGGCCCGGTGGATCCCATCGCCATCGCTGGCGCCTGGGTCGACGACTGGGGCGGCGCCCACGAGGTGAGCGATACGCTGTGGTCCAGCGGCGGCTCGACCTTCGAGATCAGCGTCTACGACAATGAAGAGGGCTATGCGCTCGCCCAGAACGGCGCCGAGAACCCCTGGTCGCCGGGCCTGTACAGCCGTTTTGACTGGGCCTGGATCGAGGGTGAGCTGCGCTACTGCCAGAGCGCCTACGACGCCCCGAGCGAGGCCGACGCGCTGGCCGTGCCCCGGGCCGATGCCGCCGATCTGGCTGGCGGCTGCAGCGGCTTCTCCTGGACGACCCTGCGCGCGCCGTTCTCGCTGACCGGCACCTGGGACGACGCCTGGGGTGACCAGCATGAGATCGACGCCTTCTCCTGGTGGGCGGGCAGCTCCGGCTTCGCCATCGCCGAGGTCAACGAGGCGGATCACTGGCTGGTCGCGCAGAACGACGCCTCGAACACCTACTTCCCCGGCCTGTGGTCGCGCATCGACTGGGCGCCAGCCGACGATGGCGGCGTCTGGATCTGCCAGACCGCGTTCAACGCCGCGAGCCGTGAAGACGCCGCGGCGACCCCCGCGGCCGATCCGCGTGATCCGGCCACCACCGGCTGCGGGGGCTTCTCGTGGACGGCGGCCCGCCGCGCCCTGCCGATCAACGGCAGCTGGGACGACAGCTGGGGCGGCAGCCACGACATCAGCGCCTGGCATTGGATGTCGGGCAGCTCGGTCTTTGACGTGCTTGAGGCCGATCCCGCCGCGGGCTGGCTGGTCGCGCGCAACGGCGACGAGAACCCGTGGTCGCCCGGCCTCTACAGCCGCTTCGACTGGACCTGGGACGCCGAAGGCCAACTTTGGTACTGCCAAACCGCCTACGCCGCCGAGAGCGCCGAGGCGGCCCGCGACACCCCGCCCGCCGACCCGACCGACCCGTCCACCGGCGGCTGCTCGAGCTTCTCCTGGACGGCGCTGACGGAGCGGCTGTGAGCGCGGCCCCGGCAGCCCGCCTGTCGGCCCTCCTCCTCAGCTTGGTGGCCTGCACATCGGGGGAGGAGAAGGGCGCGGCGGGCGGAGATGAGGCCAACCCGGGCGGAGGCGACAGCGGCTCCGCCGACGGCGCGGATGGCTCCGGTGAAGGCGGAGACGGCGCCGACGGCGCAGAGGGAGGCGACGGCGCGGATGGAGCGGATGGCTCCGACGGGGCGGACGGCGCGGATGGTTCCGATGGCGCGGACGGCGGCGACACCGGCGCCCCCGCGGTCATCTACGACCCTTGGCCCTTCGCCGACGCGGTGATCTCTTACACGCCTGGGGCGGCGGCGGGCTACGGCCAAGATCGTTTCCCTGACGTCGTCTTCGGCCCGCCCGAGGCGCCCGGCGACGGCGGGGGCTCGCTGGATGTGCTCTCGTTGGGCGAGGCGGGCGAGATCGTGCTCGAGCTGCGTGAGCTGGACCTCGTCGACGGCCCGGGCCCGGACCTGCTGGTCTTCGAGAACCCGTTCACGGGCTGGTTCGAGACCGGCGTGGTGGGCGTCAGCCTCGACGGGATCGAGTGGGTCGAGTGGCCCTGCGCCGCCGAGGACGCGGAGGGGGGCTTCCCCGGCTGCGCGGGGGTGGCGCTGGTGTACAGCAACAGCGAGAACGGCGTCGACGCCACTGATCCCGAGGCCGCGGGCGGCGACGCCTTCGATCTGGGGGCGCTGGGCCTCGACCGGGCCCGCTACGTGCGGATCCGCGACACGGGCGCCAACAGCTACGAGGGCCTCAGCGGCGGTTTTGACCTCGACGCGATCGCCGCGGTGCACGCGGAGCCCCGGTGAGCGCCGGCCCGCCGCCCTGGAGCCGCCGCGCGCTGCTCCAGGGCTGCGCGGCCTGCGCCGCGTGGACCGCCTGCGGGGGCGACCCCAAGGGTGATCCCGGCACCGGCAGGGGAGGGGAGGCGCCCCCCGCTGGTGACAGCGGGGCGCTGCCCGACAGCGGCGGCGCGGAGGATCCCCCGGTGGACTCGGACTGCGTGGGTGAAGACGTCGACACGACCGGCTGGGTGGAGATCCCCCTCGCCGATCACCCGGCCCTCGCTCTGGTCGGCGGCGCCTCGGTCATCGAGCGCCCCGATGTGCTGCTGCAGGCCATCCTCGTGCACCACCGCCCCGGCTGCTACGGCGCCGTGTGGCGGGTGTGCACACATGGGGCCTGCATCCTCAGCTGGGTGGCCGCGGTCGACGCGGCGGTCTGCCCCTGCCACGGCTCGCAGTTCGCCCTCGACGGGGCGATCCGGGTCGGGCCGGCCACGGTGCCCGCGGTGAGCTTTCGGGTGCTGCGCCGCGGCGACCTGCTGCTGCTCGAGCGCTGAAGGCCCGCGCGCTCAGCGCTTGTTGTGCGGCCGGGGCATGCCCGGGCGACCCTTGGGTGGCCCGGCGTGCGGGCCGGCCTGCGGCTCGGCTCGGGGGCCGTCCTCGTGGGGGAAGCCCTGGGGGCGGGCCAAGGCGACCGGCACGTCGCCGCCGCGCAGCCACAGCGAGCGCACGCTGTCGAGCACGTGGCGGGCCACGTCGGCGGGCACGGCCACGAAGGTCTTGCGCTCGAGCAGGGTGACCCGGCCGATGAGGTGGCCGGGCACCCGGCACTCGTTGGCGATGGCGCCGACAAAGTCCGCGGGCCGCAGGTTGCGGTTGAGGCCGACCGGGAAGAAGAGCTCAACGGTGGGCTCGCTGCCGCCGCGGGCGGGGCGGCGGTCCTCGCGGGCGGGGGCGCGACCCTCGGCCGCGGCCCAAGGGCGGGCCTCGGGGCCTGCATCCCAAGGGCGGTCACCAGCGGGGCGATCACCGGCCGGGCGGCGCTCGGGGGCCGCGGGGCGCGGGGCCTCGGCGCGCGGGCGCTCGGCGGCGCGGGGGCCGTCATTGCGGGGGCCGTCAAAGCCGCGGGGGCCGTCAAAGCCGCGGGGGCCGTCGTTCCGGGGGCCGTCATTCCGGGGTCCGTCGAAGCCGCGGGGCCCGTCGAAGCCGCGCCGGTCATCGAAGCCGCGCCGGTCGTCGAAGCCGCGGCGGTCACCGCGGGGATCGCGCATCGGCGCGCGTTCCCGGCGCACGGGCCGGGCCCAGGGCGGCGGCTGGTCGCTGGGCAGCTCGCCGAGCGCGACGTGCTCGGCCTCGGCCTTGGCGCTGAGCAGCGCGGCGGCGAGGTCTTCAAGGCTGCGGCCGGTCTCGGCCTGCCAAGCGGTGAGCAGGGCTTTGGCCGGCTCAAGCGGGCCAGTGGCCGCCTCTTCCACCGAGGCGCGCAGCTGGGCGCGCTGGGCGAGCGCGATGGCGCGGTCGCTCGGGGGCGTGATCTCCTCGAGCTTGACGTCGAGCAGGCGCTCCATCTGCCGGATGCGCATGCGCTCGGCTGGGCGCAAGAAGCTGAGCGCCCGGCCGGCGCGGCCGGCGCGACCGGTGCGGCCGATGCGGTGCACATAGGTCTCGGTGTCGCCGGGCATGTCGAGGTTGACGACCAGCTCGATGTGCTCAACGTCGAGGCCGCGGGCGGCCACGTCGGTGGCCACGACCACGCCCAGCCGGCCGCTGCGCATGCGGGCGAGCACCCGCTCGCGGGCCGCCTGGTTCAGATCGCCGTGCAGCGCGTCCACTGCGATGCCCTCTTTGGCCAGGGCGTCGGCCACCTCGGCGCAGCCGGCGCGGGTGCGGGCGAAGACCAGGGTGGAGCGTGAGGGGTCGGCGCGCAGCACGCGGCTGAGCGCGTCGAGCTTGTGCTCCTGGGGCACGCAGGTCCAGGTCTGGGCGATGTGGCTGGTGGTGAGCGCCTTGTCCTCGACCTGGATCTCGACCGGGCTCGAGAGGTAGGCGTCGGCGATGCGGCGGATGGGCGGCGGCATGGTCGCCGAGAACAGCGCGACCTGGCAGCTGTCGGGGGCCGCGGCGAAGAGCTTCTCGACCTCGTCGATAAAGCCCATGCGGAGCATCTCGTCGGCCTCATCAAGCACCAGCAGGTCGAGGCCGCTGAGCGAGAGGCTGCCGCGCTCCAGGTGGTCGATGAGCCGGCCCGGCGTACCGACGATCACGGTCACGCCGCTGTCCAGGGCCTTGAGCTGCGGCGGGTAGGGCGCGCCGCCGTAGATCGCGGCCACCCGCACCGGCAGGTCGGCGGCCAGGCCGCGCAGGGCCTCGGTCACCTGCAGGGCCAGCTCGCGGGTCGGGGCGAGCACCAAGGCCTTGACCTTGCCGCCGGCCTTGACCTTCTCGAGCAGGGGCAGGCCGAAGGCGGCGGTCTTGCCCGAGCCGGTGCGCGCGCGACCGATGAGGTCGTGGCCGGCGAGCAAGGGCGGGATCGCGGCCGCCTGGATCGGCGTCGCTGACGTAAATCCGAGGCCGGAGACCGCAGAGAGCAGGCGGCCGTCTAGGCCCAGGCTGTCGAAGCGGGGCCCGCTGGCCGGGTCGGCCTCGCCCAAGGCCGCCGCGGCCCGCTCGGCCACGTCGCCGGGGGTCAGCGCCTCTTCGGCGTCGGGCGCGTCGTCCAGCTCGTCGGCGGGCAGGCCCGAGGCGGCCAGCGCGCGGAGGACCTCGTCGACCTCGCCGGCGTCCTCATCGTCCGGGCCGCTCAGGTCGCCGAGCGTATCGCCCAGGCCGCGGGCGCTCGCGGAGGTCGGGGTGGCGGGGCGCAGGGGGCGGGGCTTCATGGCGGGACCGGTGCTGTGGGGGAGGGCGCGCCCCCTAGGGGCTCGCCGCGCGCCCGGCGCGCCAGCCCGGTCCCTTGTTGCGAGAGTGTCAAGGTGCGCGGCCCGGGCGCGCGCTCGGCGCCGGCCCACCACCGAAGCGGGGCGCACCGCGGGGCAGCGCTCGTGTAGGCTCGGCCGCGGCGCGCGCCCATGCGCCGGAGGCCGACGTGGACATCCTCTACCTCAACCCGAGTTTTCCGCCCGAGATGCCCATGTTCGCGCGGGGCCTGCACCAGGCCGGGGCGCGGGTCTGGGCGGTCGGCGACGGCCCGCGCGAGGGCCTGCCCGCGGCCACCCAAGGCGCGCTCAGCGGCTACCTTCAGGTGCCGCGCCTGCTTGACGAAGATGATGTGGAGCGAAGGATCTTGGCTTGGCTCGGCGGCCGCTGCCCCGACCGGATCGAGTGCCAATGGGAGCCCCTGGTCCTGCTCGCCGCCCGCCTGCGCGAGCGCCTCAGCCTGCCCGGGCTGGGCGTGCACGCGACCGTCGGCTTCCGCGACAAGCCCGAGATGCGGGCCCGGGTGGCCGCGGCGGGCCTGCGTGTGCCCCGCACCTTGCGCGCCCGCGGGGCCGATGAGGCCCGGGCGGCGGCGGCGGCGCTCGGCTTCCCGCTCATCCTCAAGCCGGTGCAGGGCGCGGGCAGCGCCGACACCTTCCGGGTGGACGAGCCCGCCGCGCTCGATCCGCTGCTCGAACGCCTGCGCCACCACGCCGAGCTCAGCGTCGAGGAGTTCATCACCGGCCAAGAGCTGACCTACGAGACGTTGTGCATCGACGGCGAGCCCGTCTACGAGAGCATCAGCCACTACCGGCCGAGCGCGCTGGTCGCGCGCCAGAACGAGTGGATCTCGCCGATCATCCAGACCGAGAAGGACCTCGACGCCCCCCACCTCGCCGGCGGGCGGGCGCTGGGGCGGGCGGTCCTGCGGGTGCTCGGCGTGCAGACGGGCTTCACCCACATGGAGTGGTTCCGCACCGACGCCGGCGAGGCCATTTTCGGCGAGATCGCCTGCCGGCCGCCCGGCGCGAACATGGTCGACTTGATGAACTACACCGGCGACATCGACCTCTACGCCGCCTGGGGGGCCGCGGTGACCCGCGGGCGCGCGCCGGCCTTGCAGCGGCGGCCCTACAGCGCGGCGATCATCTTCAAGCGCGCCCAGGGGCAGGGGCGGATCGCTGGGAGCAGCGGGCTGGACGCCTTCCTCCGCGCCTATGGCCCGCATGTCGCCCGCCTCGACCTGCTGCCGGTGGGGGCGCCGCGCCGGGATTGGACGCAGACCTTCCTGTCTGATGGCAACATCGTCGTGCGGCACGTCGATCAGCGCGTGACCACCGAGATGGCCGACGCCTTCGCCTCGACGGTGGCGCTCTACGCGCGCTGATCAGCCCGACTTGGTGCCGTGGCTGCGCGGAGGGCCCGCCTGTTGTAGGCTGCGGCGGTCCGGCGCGAGCGGCCACCGGGCGGGCCTGCCTGCTCTCCAGCGGCGCGGCCCGCCCTGCCTCTGCGGGGCTCTGCGGGGGCCCGCTGCCTTCCACTTCAGGGTCGGGGCAGCGGCGCCGAACCGAGGGGCCCGCGGTCGGCGCAGCTCCGGTCGACCGGCCCGCGTCCGCCTGCTCCTCCAGCTCCTCCAGCTCCTCCAGCTCCTCCCGTGCCCGCTCCTCCAATGCCCATCGGCCCGCTGGCCTCCGCGACCTCCAGTGCTCTGCTCATCTGCCGCGCCGATGATGGCGCCCGCCGCTCGAACCTTCGTTTTGCCTTGTTGAGGGAGTTCACCATGCAGATCCGGCACCTCGGGCTCCTCGCCCTGGTCTTGGCCGCGTGCGGCGGCGAGCCCGCGCCGACCCCGGCCCCCGCTCCGACCCCCGCGCCGGCCGCCGAGGCCGCGCCCGCCGACGTCGAGAAGAAGTTTGACCCCGCGACCTTGCAGGCGGCCGCCGAGCAGGTGGCCCTCGTGCCCTCGCCCGCCGAGATGCAGCGCAGCCTCGACAAGGCCAGCGTCAACAAGGCCCTGGCCGGCATGGTCAAAGACCGCGACATCAAGATGGACGTCGAGAACAAAGACCAGATCGCGGTGCGCTGCGGTGTGGTGCTCGCTGATCTCGTGCTGACCGTCAAAGACGCCCCCAAAGAGAAGATCGTGGCCCGCCTCGACCGCCTCGCCGAGGGCCTCAACAAGCTCGGGGCCGGCACCGACGTGCAGTCCACGATCACCGACATGAAGACCCGCGTGCAGAACGACGCGGTGAACCGCGAAGAGCTCCTCAAAGAGATGGACGAGCTCAGCGGCGTGATGGTGCCCGAGCTCGAGTACGAGGCCGGCGAGTGGGTGGTCCCCCTCATCCAGGCCGGCTCTTGGCTCGAGGGCGCGCACCTCGTGTCGGGCGCGCTCAAAGAGGTGAGCCGGGTCGACGCCGCCGACAACCTCCTCAAGCAGCCCGCCGTCGTCGACTACTTCATCAAGTACGTCGACCGTGAGGGCGCCAACAAGGCGCCTGACGAGGTGGTCGGCAAGCTCCGCGAGACCCTCAACACGCTCAAGGGTGTGACCGCGAAGCCCACCCTCGCCGCCGAGGACCTCGACACCATCCACAGCTCGACCGGCGCCGTCCTCACGCTGCTCTGAGCGCGCGGCCGGCGGCCTGCCCGCTCGCACCCCTCCCCCCTCTTCGACCGACGGGGCCGGGCCCACGCCTGCGCTCCGGGGAGCCCCCCATGTTCAAGCTGTCGTCTCTGCTGGCCGCCGCGGTGCTCTCGACCGCGGCCTACGCCCAGGCCCCCGCTGGCGGCGCCGCGACCGGCGCGCCCCCGGCGCCCGCCGCTCCGGCCACCACCGCGGCCCCGACCCCTCCCGACAACGCCCGCGAGAAGGAGGCCGACACCTGCATCCGCACCAAGATCTGGGCGGGCTACGACCAGGGTTGGGCCGTCCGCAACGCGACCAGCGCCAAGCTCGGCGCCGGTGAGCACCGGGTCTACGTGATCACGCTTGAGGCCGGCCTCGAGTACAAGCTGCTCGCCTGCGGTGACAAGGGCGTCAGCGACCTCGATCTGGTGCTGCACGACGCCACCGGCAAAGAGGTCGCCCGCGACACCACGCCCGACCGTGAGCCGAGCCTGAGCTTCACCGCCCCGAAGACCGAGTCCTACTACCTCGCTGTTTTCGCCGCGAAGCTCAACCCCGGCGTGACCACCGGCGGGGTGGCCACCGCGGTCACCTACAAGTAGCCGCCGCGTGGCCGAGGCCGGCGCGCCCGCTGCAGCACCCGCTTCGCCCTCCTCGTCCCCCTCCGTCGAGGGCGAGGGGGGCTCGGTGCTGTCCGCCTCTGGCGGGGTCCGGGCCCTGTCCGACGCCAAGCTCGCCGAGCTGCGCGCGGCGGGCGCCCAGGGGGATCTCGGCCGCCTCTCGCTCTGCGCCGATCTGCTGCTCAGCCTGCACCGGCTGGCCGGCGAGGGCACCCCCGCCGGTCGGCGCGCGGTCCACCTCGCCTTCGCTGCGCGGCTCGGCCTCGAAATTGACGCGGTGCGGCTCATTGACGAGCTGGTCGTCCAGCCGCAGCGCCGCGAGCGCCTAAGCGCCCATGAGCGCTGGGTCTTCGCCGCCCGCTTCGGCGAGGCGGCCCTGGGCCTGCTCGACGCTGATGAAGAGGGCGGGCCGAGCTTGCCCACGCTCGCCGCCCGGCTCGGGCCCGCGGGCGCGCTGCTCTTGCTCGACGCCCAGGTGCGGCTGGCTGTGGCCGACGGCGGCCTGTCCGATGAAGAGCTCGCCGGCGTGCACCGCACCGCCCAAGGCCTCGGCGTCGACGAGGTGCTGGTCAGCAGCCTGCTCCACCACCACGCCGCCGCTTCGGCGCCCGATCAGCTGCGGGTCAAGCTCGACCGCCCGCGCACCACCGTCGGGCGCGCGCCGGGCAATGACCTGCGCCTGCCCGACCCGCAGGTGGGGGCCCGCCACTTCGAGATCGTGCGGGTCAACACCGGCTTTCGGGTGGTCGACCTGGGCAGCGGCCGGCCCACCCTGCTCGGCGGCAGCCCGGTCGCCGCGGCGCCGCTGGAGCGCGAGAGCGTCCTGCAGGTCGCCCATTACAGCCTGCGCATCCAAGATGGCCCCGATGGCCCCGATGGCCCCGATGGCCCCGATGGCCCCGATGGCCCCTGGCTGGTGGCCGAGGGGGATCGGCGCCTCTACGCGCTCAGCGTCGAGGGCCTGACCCGGCGGATCGGGGCGACCAGCCTGCTCGATGGGGTGAGCTTCACCGTCTTCTCCGGCGAGGTCGTCGCGCTCATCGGCCCGAGCGGCGCGGGCAAGACCACGCTGCTCAACGCGATCTCGGGCGTCGCGCCGGCGGATTCGGGCAAGGTGACCTTCGACGGGCAGGACTTCCACGGGATGCTCGCGGCCGACCGCAGCCTCGTGGGCATCGTGCCTCAGGACGATCTGGTCCACCCCGAGCTGACGGTCAGCGAGAGCTTGCAGACCAGCGGCCGGCTGCGCTTCCCGCCGGGCACCCCACGCGACGAGATCAACGCGGCGGTGGGCCGGGTCGAGGCCGAGCTGGGCATCGGCCCCATCGCCAACAACCGCATCGGCGACGCCCTCAAGCGGGGCATCTCGGGCGGGCAGCGCAAGCGGGTCAACCTCGGCCAAGAGCTGCTCACCTCGACCACCCGGGTGCTCTTCCTCGATGAGCCGACCAGCGGCCTCGACCCCCGGGCCAGCCAAGACATCGTCCGCCTCATCCGCCAGCTGGCCGATCGGGGCCGGATCATCTTCCTGGTGACCCACGACCTCTCCCCTGAGGTGCTGGCCCAGGTCGACCACCTCGTCGTGCTCGCCCCGGGCGGTCGGCTGGGCTTCTTCGGCCCGCCCGAAGAGGCCGCCCGCTACTTCGGCGTGGCCACGCCAGACGCCATTTTCAACCGCTTCGGCGACCACGGCCCCGAAGAGTGGGCCCGGCGCTTCCGGGCCAGCGAGCTGCACCGCAGCTGGGTGTTGACCCGCGCCGCGCTGACCTCCGAGCTGCGCGACGGCGGCCTGCTCGCCCAGGCGGCGCCCCCTCCCGCCGCGGCACGTGCGGGCGGCTCGGCGACCCTCCACCAGCTGCGCGTGCTGGTCGAGCGCACGGCCCGTGTGCGCCTGCGGGATCGCACCGGCGTGCTCGTGCTCGGCGTGCAGCCGCTGGTCCTCGCCGCGGTGACCTGGGTGGTCTTCGCCGCGCCCACCGCCCAGCTGCTGTTTATGGTGAGCCTGTCGTGCTTGTGGTTTGGCATGTCGGGCGCGGTGCGCGAGCTCATCTCGGACCGGGTGATCTGGCGGCGCGAGCGGCGGGTGGGCGTGGGCGTGCTCCCCTATGTGGGCAGCAAGGTGCTGGTGCTCGGCGTGATCACCGCGCTACAGTGCAGCTTCCTCTCCGCTTTTGTGTATTTTGCCCTCTCGATGTCGGGCTATGGTTTTGACTTGGCCAAGATGGCCTTGGTCACCACGCTGACCGGCTGGGTCGGCATGTCGGTGGGCCTGCTGGTCTCGGCGATCTTCGTCAGCTCTGAGGCCGCGGTCGGCACCTTGCCCCTGCTGCTGATCCCGCAGATCACCTTCTCGAGCATCATGGTGAGCCTGCGCGACATGCGGCCGCTGGCCCGCGGGGTCACCCACCTGACCATCGAGCGCTACGCTTTTGACGCGCTCATCAAGTGCGGCGAGCGGGTGGCGGTGGCCTCGTCCAAGGCCGGCGAGTGGAAGGAGCGGCCGATCAACGGCTCGCTCTGGCAGCTCGGCCTCAAGATGACCGACGCCGCCGAAGACCAGGGCTATAGCCTCGCCACGCTGATCCTCGCGCTGGGCGCCACCGCGGCGACGCTGCTCTTGGCCACGGTGGGCCTCGTCCGGCGGAGAGATCCGTCGGGCTGAGCTTGGCGCGGCCGCCCCAATCGGCCCGCGCTGCGCTGCGTCAGGTGGAGCGGAGAAAACCCCACAGCCGCGGGGCCGCGGGGCCGATGGTGGGGAGGGGTCGCCCGCGCGCCCCCGGGAGCCCCCATGCACGCCGAGCCCCACGCTGATGCCGCCCCGGCCCGCGCCTCCACCACGCGGCTCTACGAGGTCGCCAGCCGCGTCCGCGAAGAGGTGCTGGACATCCACCGCAGCTTCGCCCCGCTCCGCACGGTGCTCGGCGAGGTCGGGCTGCTGGCCCTCAACGCCAGCGTGGCCTGCGCCCGGCTCGGCCAGGCGGGTCGCACCTTCGCCACCGTCGCCCGCGATCTGCACAGCACCAGCCTCGACCTCTCCAGCCGGATTGACGATGTAGAGGGCGCTTTCCACGAGGCGGCTCGGCTGGTGGTGGTCTGGACGCTGGCCGAGGGCCAGGCCGAGTCCTTCCGCGCGGCGGTCGCGGCGATCCAGGCCCGCAACGGCCGCCCAGCCAACATGAAGGGCCTGCCCCTGTGGACGGCCGAAGCCGGCGCGCGTTGGCGCAGCCGCGCGGTCGACACCCGGGTCACCGAGCCCGAGCGCCTGCTCGCCCGTCTGCTGCTCGCCGAGCGGGAGAAGATGCTCGGGGCCATGTTCGAGCTGACCTACCTGATCGGCGGCTTGGAGCGGCACGTCGACCGGATCCGCTGGGCTGCGGTGCGCCAGACCCGGTACCTGCGGGTGCTGGCGAGCATCGAGCGGGCCCACCTCAACGACCAAGCTGGGGCCGTCGACGCGGTGGTCGCGGCGATGGAGAGCTTGGACCAGCGCATCTCCGCGCTCGAGGAGGCCGCGCGCGACCGCGTGCTCGGCCTCACCCTGCACACCCGCGCCTTCGAGCGCGCCCAAAGCGCCGACAGCTGAGCGCCGACAGCTGAGCGCCGACCGCTGAGCGCCGACCGCGGAGCGCCCGCCCGCGCCCCACTTTCCCCGATGGAGCCCCCCATGCGCACGCAGACCATCTTTGACGACGGCGTCCGCCGCTGGGTCGTGTTCGGGCGTGACCCGAGCCGCGCCCAGCAGGTCATCGACACCAATCAGTACCTTGTGTTGCACGAGGGCAAAGGAATGTTGCTCGATCCGGGCGGGGTCGAGATCTTCCCACCCTACGTGGCCGCGCTGACCGCCGAGGTCGCGCTCAGCGACGTCGAGTCGATCTTCGCCAGCCACCAAGACCCCGACGTCATCTCGTCCTTGTCGCTCTGGCGGGCCGTACGCCCCGAGGTTCTCTGCTACGCGAGCTGGTGTTGGACCGGGTTCATCGCCCACTTTGGCGGAGGGCACGCGCCCATTCCCATCCCCGATGAGGGCGGCCCGCTGCCGCTCGGCTCGAGCCGCGACCTGCGGAGCATCCCGGCCCACTACTGCCACAGCTCGGGCAACCTGCACGTGTGGGACCCCCGCGCCAAGATCTTGTTCTCGGGGGACATGGGGGCCGCCTTGGTGCCCAATGGCGCCCCGCTCTTCGTCGAGGACTTCGCCGAGCACATCAAGTACATGGAGGGCTTCCACAAGCGGTGGATGCCCTCGAACCGCGCCAAGAACGCCTGGGTCAAGCGGGTGCGGGCGCTCAACCCGGAGCTGATCGCGCCGCAGCACGGCTCGATCTTCCGGGGCGCCGACGTGGGCCGCTTCCTCGACTGGATGGAGGGCCTGCAGGTCGGCAGCGCGGTGCCCTAAGGTCGCTCAGGCCCCGGGTGGCCGGCGGGCGTCGGCCAGCTTGCGCATATAGGGCCCGGCGAGGCGCCCGGTCAGCCAGGTCGCAAAGCCGGGCAGGCTGCGACCAAAACCCACCAGAGGCCGCAGCGGCGCGTCATTCACGATGAGCTCGGCGGGGTTGTCGCGCAGGGCCCGCAGCACCGCGTCGGCGGTGGCCTCGGCGGTGGTGCTGCCGAGCAGGGCGGGCGCGCGGCCGACGAGGCGCTTGGCCTCTTCGTGCATGCCGGCGCCGTGCACAAAGGCGGGGCAGACCGCCGTCACGCCGACCCGGGTCTCGGCCAGCTCCATGCGCAGCGAGAGGCTGGCCATGATGAGCCCGGCCTTGGTCGCGCTGTAGGTGGCGCCGTAGGGCGTGCCGAGCAGGCCGGCCACGCTGGCGAGGTTGACGATCTGCGCCTCATCCCGGGCGAGCAGGGCGGGCAGCGCGCGCCGGCAGAGCTGCAGCGGCGCGGTGAGGTTCACCGCGACCGTGTCGGCGATGGTCTCGGGTGCGGTGTCGGTGAGGTGGCCGAAGTCCTCGACGCCAGCGTTGTTGATCAGCGCCGAGAGCCCGCCCAGCCCCTCGGCCGCGGTCAGCGCCGCCTCTTGCGCACCCGCGTCGCAGACATCGCCTGGCACGGCGATCACGGTGGCGCCTGCGGCTCGCAGGCGGGCCACCTCAGCCTCGAGCCGCGCGCGGTCGCGGGCGAGCAGCACCAGCTTGAGGCCCGCCCGGGCCAGCCGGTCAGAGATGAGGGGGCCGATGCCGCGGCTCGCGCCGGTCAGCAGGGCCACGCGGCCGTCGAGGTTGTGCATGGGGAGCTCCAGCGCGCGCATATCGAGGCGCGCCCCGCCCAGCCGGCCCCGACCGGGGCCCATCGCCCCGGGTTCGATGGAGGAGGAGCTCCGCTACTCCGCACAGATTGGGCGCGTGCGCTGCGCAGATGCGTAGCGGGGGAGGGCTTGGCGGCGCCGAAGCGCGCCTCTGGGCAGCAAACCAGCCTGGCACAGGAGTTGCCTGCGCCGCCGGCAGGCCGGGCCGGCGCGCACTGGGCGCGCCCCCGACCGCGGAGGTGCACATGCAGACGATCCGGACCACGGCCATGACCGACGAGGCCCCCGCAGCGGGCCTCCAACGCGCGCTCTGGGCAGCTGCGCAGGCGCCCGAGCGCCTCGTCGACCCCGAGGTCGAGCCCAGCCCGGCCCGGGTGGCGGCCGGCCTCGCGCTGGGCGCGCTGGGCGCGGCCCTCTGGGCGGGCGCGCCGGCGATGGGGCCGGGCGCGGGGCCGGTCGGCCTGCGCTTCGGCTGGCTGGCCCTGCCGCCGCTGCTCTTCGCGCTGAGCTTCCCGCCGCTCGTGCTCGCCGCCAACTTGAGCGGGCGGCCGCCGGGCCTGCGGGGCCTCGCCGCCCTGGCTCTCGCCGCCCCGGCCGCGGCCGGCGCGAGCTGCCTCGCGCTGAGCCCGCTGCTCGGCCTCTACGCGCTCACCAGCACGGTGTCGGCCTCGGTCTCGGTGGTGCACGGCCTAATTGGCGCGCTGGCGGTGGTCTTCGGCGTGGTCGGCGCCACCCGCACCGCCGAGGCGGTCGGCGCGCCCGCGCCCCCGGCCTGGGTCGTGCGCCTGCACGCGGTCTTCACCCTCTGGACGGCGGCGGTCCTCGCCGCGGCCCTCCGCTGAGCGCCCCCTCTCGCACCGCCCGCCGCCGCGGGCCCCTTGGAGCTCCGATGACCGCCCTGCCCTCCCACCGCGCCGCGGTGATCCGCGCCGCCCCAGTCCGCCCCGCGCCCCGCCGGCCCTCCCCTGGGATCAGCCCCTGCGAGGACATCCTCGGCGTCCTCGCTCCCGCCGTTCCGCCGGCTGCGCCGCGGTCCGCGCCGGATGCTGCGCCGCTGCTGGCGCCCGCCGAAGCGCCCGCCGCGCTGGCCGACCCGCCCGCGCCCACCTCCACCTCCGCTGCTGCGCTGCTGTCCGCGCCGCCCGCGCCCCCGGTGGTGACGGTCCCCCCGCCGGCCGACTGGTCCGCCCTGGGCCCCGCGGGCCTCGCCGGCTGGATGCTCCGCGACCGCGCCGCGCTCACCGCCGCGATCCGCGCCGGGGCCCACAGCCCGCGCCTCCGCCGCGATCTGGCCGTGGTCACCGCCTGCGGCGCCGGGCTCTACGGGGCGGCGGTGGGCGTCGCCGGCGGCCCCCTCCAGATGTGCGCCGGCGCGGTGAAGCTCCCCCTGCTCCTGCTCGGCGCGGCGGCGATCAGCGCGCCAGTGCTCACCCTGTCCACCCGGGTCTTCGGCGCGGCGATCCGCGCGCCCAGCCTGCTGACCCTCACCCTGCAGGCGCTGGGCACCGCCTCGTTGGTCATGGCCGGCCTCGCTCCGGCGCTCGCGGTCTGGTGGCTCTCGATCACCGGCGCCGAACCGGGCCTCGATCCGGCGCTGGCGGCCGATGCCGCTTGGTGGGGCTACCGGCGGGTGGTGCTCGGCGGGCTCGTGGTGGCCGCGGCGGGCGGGGCCCTGGGCGCGGCCCGCCTCTCCTCGGCCGTGCCGATGCGGGCGGCGGTGCCCTGGGCGGGCGCTTTTGCGGCGGCGGCCCTGCAGCTGGCCTGGCTGCTGCGGCCGATCGTCAGCCGACCGGGTGAGGGCGCGGTGCTCCGCCCGCTCGAGGGCGACGGCGTGGACGCGGTCCTCCGCGTGATCGAGGCGGTGCTGCGGGGGGCCTCGTGAAGGCGGCGCTGGCGGTGGGGCTGTGGGTGGCGGTCGGCTTGGGCCTCGCGCTGCGCGGGCGGGTCACGCCGGTCGACTGGCCGCAAGTGGCCTTGATGACGCTGTTCTGGCCCTTGTTCTTGGGCGCTGAGCGGCCGGCGGCCCCGCCGACCCGGGGCGCGGTGGACCGCTTGGTCGACGCCCTGCCTGAAGAGGCCCGGCCCGAGGTGGACGCCCTGCGCGGCGCGCTCGAGGCCCTGCGCTTGCGGGCCCAGCGCCTCGACGCGGCCGCCGCCGAGCTGCCCGCCGACGCCCCGCCGGCCGCCCGGGCCCTGCTGCTGCGGGCGCGGGACCGGGCGCGCGCGGCGCTGGCTGAGGCCGAGGGGGAGATTGAGCTGGCCGCGGCCCGCTTGCTCGTGCTGCGGGCCGAGGGTGGCGCGGTGGGCGGGGCGGCCTTGCTGTCGGGGCTGCTCAGCCGGGTCCGCGCGATGGAGGAGGTGGAGGCCGTCCAGGGCCCGCCCTTGTCGCGCTGAGCGGGCCCCGGTGGCGCGGCGGAGACGCGGGCCTTGTGCGCGGCGGCCGGCCCGGCCATGGGGCGGGCGGAGGGTCCATGCTCCCTGTGCGCGCGCTGGTCGTTGTCCTCATCGGTGTGGGCCAGCTCCTGTCCGGCTGCAGCGGCGGGGCGGCCGGGGCGGGCAGCGGCCCGAAGGCGGAAGCCGACGCGGGGAGCGACGGCGAAAATGGCGGCGGGGACGGCGCCTCCACCGATGGGGGAGAAGCGGCCGACGGCGGAGCGGGCGCGGGTGGCGCCGACGGCGGTCCGGGCGACAGCGGCGCGGTGGACGGCGCAGACGGGGCCGCGGACGGCGCCGCGGACGGCGTTTCTGACGGCGCAGATGGCGCGACCGACGGCACAGACGGGGCCACGGACGGCACGGATGGCGCCGGCGATGGCGGCGCGCCCTGGGCCTTGCCGGCGCGGGCCGACACCGACCACCCCCCGGCGGGCGCGGGCTGGGCCTGGGGCGGCGGCCCGGGCTACCCCGACCTCGTGGATCCGGGCTGGCCGGTGGTCAGCCGGGTCGACAGCGCCGCCGGGCTGCGCGCCGCGCTCTCCGCCGCCGTGGCCGGAGACATCATCTGGGTCGAAGATGACGCGGCCATCGACCTGACCGGCGAGACCCTCTGCCTGCCGGGGGGCGTGTGGCTGGCGGGCGGCCGGGGCCAGGGCGGGCCGGGCGGCCTGCTCTTCACGACCGCTGGCGGCGGCGGCAGCGCGCCCATGCTCGAGGCCTGCGGCGACGGCGTGCGGGTCACCGGCCTGCGCCTGCGCGGCCCCGACCCCGAGACCTGCCCGCCTGAGTGGCCCGACCGCTGCCCCAACGACCTGCGCGGCGACCCCAACTGCGCCTACTGCACCGACACGGCCTACGGGATCGCGGCCCGGGGCCACGATGGCCTCGAGGTCGACAACAACGAGCTCAGCGGCTGGACCTACGCTGCGGTCGGCGTCTATGACGCGGTGGACGTCGATGTCCACCACAACCACATCCACCACGGCTGGCGTGAGGGCCTGGGCTACGGCGTGGTCATCTACGGCGCCGCGCCGGCCCGGGCCTTGATCCGGTGGAACCGCTTCGACGCCATGCGCCACGTCGTGGCGGGCCAAGGCTACGGGGCCGAGGACTACGAGGCGCGCGACAATGTCGTGGGCCCGCGGGCGATCAGCCACGTCTTCGACATGCACGGGGTCAACGAGGCGACGGGCAGCGGCTCAGCCGACGCGGGTGGCACGGTGCTCGTGCACCGAAACACCGTCCTGGTCGATGATCAGTACAGCTTCGTCTTGCGGGGCCGGCCGACCACCGGGGCTTGGCTCTACGCCAACTGCCTCGCCCCGGCCGCAGGTGACGCCGCGCTGCAGCGCTACTTTTCGGGCAACTTTTCGGTGGATCGAGACCCCTCCGGTGCGTCTGCGCCCAACCAATATGGGCGCACCGCTGGGGACTGCGGCACGATCCGCTGGTGTGCCGTGCAGGGGGGCACCGGTCCGCTGACGATGGGCTCGGCCTCGGGCACCGATGTCTCGGCGCTGAAGGTCGGCGATCTCGACGGGGACGGCGCCGATGACGTGCTCGGCAGCGACGGCAGCCGCTGGCGCTGGGCGAACCCGCTGGGCGGCAGCTGGGCCGACCTCGCCCGCACCAGCCTCGGGCCGAGCGCGCTGGCCCTCGCCGATCTGGATGGGGATGGCGTCGACGACGTGATCACCACCACGGGCGCCGAGTGGCGCTGGTCGCGGGGCGGCCTGACCAGCTTCGCCACGCTGCGCAGCTCGACGGTCGCGCTCGCAGACCTGCGCTTTGGCGACTTTGACGGCGACGGCGCCGACGACATCTTCACCACCGAGGGCGGCCGCTGGCGCTACTACCCCGCGGGCGCCGGGGCGGCGGTCCTGCTGGCCAGCTCGGGGGCCAGCATCGCCGACCTCGCCGTGGCAGACCTCGACGGCGACGGCCGGGCCGACGTGTTCACCGCCGATGGCAGCCGCTGGCGTTGGTCGGCGGGCGGGGCGGCCAGCTGGGCCGACCTCGCGGTGTCCTCGGCGCGCCTCTCCTCGCTCGCCCTGGCCGATGTGGATGGGGACGGGCGGGCCGACGTGCTGTCGAGCTCCGGCTCGACCCTGCGGTGGAGCAGCGGCGGGCGCACGAGCTGGGCCACCCTCCGCCACCAGGCCGAGGGGCTCGATGCCCTGCTGCTCGGTGACTTCGACGGCGACGGCGCCGACGACCTGCTGCTCTCGGGCTGCCTCTAAGCCCCCGCGGCCGCCCCGCGCCCGCAGCGGGCCCGCGCCTCGGCGCCCGGCCTTGGTCAATCCCATGTCAAGGGGCGCTCCGGTCCTGCGGTCGGCGGCATGGACATCCGTAGGCCGGGGAGCGCGGGCGGGCCTGCGTCAGTGGCTGGGCCTCGCGGGGCGCCGGCCTGGCGGTGCGGTGTTTTGGTGTTGACGGTGGGGGAGATGTCTTGAGAATGTGAAGGAGCGGAGAGAACGAGAGGGGAACGGAACCGCCGCCGGCGGTCTGCGGTCGAAGCGGAGGGTCGGCGCTGCCCTCGGGGGCGCCGGCGCTCGGCCCCTCAGGAGGATCCATGGACCCGCACCTCACGCCCGCTCCGCAGCCCCCCGCGCGCCCGCTCCGCCCCGCTGCGCCGCGCCAAGTCCGGCTGGGCGTCGTCCGCGGCGGCGCGCTGATCCACGAAGAGCTGCTGCGCCCCGGCGCCACCCTGCACGTCGGCCCGGCGCTCGACGCCGAGGTGCTGGTCGAGCTCGATGGCCTCCCGCCGCGCTTCCCCCTGGTCGTGCCCCGCGGCGGTGGCCACGTGCTGCGCCTCTGCGCCCCGATGGGCGGCGCGGTGCGGCTGGCCGACGGCCTGCACAGCGTCGCCTCTCTGCGCGCCTTGGCCCCGGCGGGCGCGGTGCTCGAGCTGCCTCTGCCCGACGAGGTGCGCGCGAAGATCGTGCTCGGCGAGGTCACGGTGCTCTTCCAGCTCGTGGCGCCCCCGGCCGTTGAGCGGGGCGGCGGCCTCGGCGGGCGCTACCGGCCCCGCCTCTTTGACCCGCGCGACGGCCTTTTCCACGCGAGCTTGTCGAGCGCCTCGGCGGTGGGCGCGGCGCTGGGGCTGCTGGCCTTGCTCGTCGAGCCGGCGGTGATCGCCGAGCCGCCGCCCCTGCCCGAGCGCGTGGTGCAGATCGCGTTTACGCCGCCCCCGCCGGTCGAAGAGCCTCTGCCGCTGCCCCTGCCCGAAGAGGCGGCGGCGCCCGAGGCCCCCACCGTCGCGAAGGTCCGCCCCTCTCGGAAGCCCTCTGCGCCCGGCCCCTCGCCCGACGACGGCGCGGGGGGCGCGCCGGCCGCGCGCGGGGGCCCGCACGCTGGTCGCGCCGCGGAGCTGGCCGACCACGCCCAGATCCTCGGGTTGCTGCGGCACACCAACCCCGGGCTCGGCGGCGGAGATGACGCGCTGGACGTCATCGCCGCTGAGCTCGGGCGCGGCGCGGTCGCGGGCGCCACCCGTGGGGCCGGCGCCGACGTGGGCCTGCGTGTCGGCGGGGGCGGCCGCATCGACGCCAGCGTCGGGCCCCTCGACGGCCCCGGGCGCGGCGGGGGCGAGGTCGCCGTCGAGCGGGCGGCGGCGGTCCAGGCCCCCCGGCCCTCTCGGGTGGTCGCCGAGCCCATCGACGCTGCGCCGCAGCACGCCGACGCGCTGAGCCGGGCCCTGCGGGGCTACGGCGCCCAGGTCAAGGCCTGCTACGATCAGGCGCTGAAGGCCGATCCGGGCTTGGCCGGGCGGCTGGAGCTCGAGCTGAGCATCGCCGGCGGCAAGGTCCAGGCGGCGCGGGTCGAGGGTGAGCTGGGCCAGCGCAGCCCCGCGCTCGCCAGCTGTGTGTCGAGCCGGGCCCGCCGCTGGGCTTTTGACCCGGCCGTCGAAGACACCGTGCTGGTGCCCTATAGCTTCACCGCCGGCTAAGCACCGCGGCCTCAGCCCAGGCTGACCGCGGCGGTGTCGAGCGCGCGCAGCTGGCGCGCGAAGCGGGCGGTCGAGCCGGGCCAGAGGGTCGTGTTGCGACCGTCGGCGGCGATGTACCAGGCGCCGCAGCCGCCGGCCCAGACCGTCGTGCTGAGGCGCCGCTGCAGGTCGTCGTTCTCGGCCTTCTGCGCCTCGGCCTTCACCTCGATCCACCGGTGGCGCTGCAGGTGGCGCAGCGCGTCGAGGATGAGCTGCAGCTGGGCCTCGATCATCAGGACCATGCTGCTGTGGCCGAGGCCCGTGTTCGGCCCGACCACCAAGAAGAGGTTCGGGAAGCCGTGGACCAGCGTCCCGTGCCAGGCCTCAGGTCCGCGGGCCCAGGCCGCGGCGAGAGTCTGTCCACCGCGGCCGACCACCGAGAAGCCGGGCACCGCGTTGGCGGCGACGAAACCCGTCGCACAGATGAGCACGTCAAGCGGGCGCCGCTCCTCGGGGCCCTCGGCGCCGTCAGCCCCCGCCGAGACCACCGCGCCGCGCTCCACCCGCAGCACTTTTCGGTCGACCAAGCGCAGGTTCGGCCGCTGCAAGGCCGGGTACCAGTCGTTGCTCAGCAGCACGCGCTTGCAGCCGAAGGTGAAGGGTGGCCGCAGCTTTTCGCGCAGGGCCGGGTCGGGCACGCTGGCCCGCAGGTGGGCTTCGGCGAAGCGCTGGGCCACCCGCATCAGCCGCGGCTCGTGCACAAAGCCGATCACCCGCAGCTCAGCGGCGGCCCAGCGGGCTTGGCGCTCGGCGTGCATCAGCGCAGGCACCGCGGCCCGCAGGCGGTTGAGCAGGGGTGAGCGGGGGCCGTCGCGGCGGCGCAAGATCCAGGGCGGGGTGCGCTGGTAGAGGCTCAGCTCGGCGACCTGATCGATGATCGCCGGCACCACCTGGATGGCGCTGGCGCCCGTCCCGATGACCCCGACCCGCTTGCCGCGCAGGTCGACTTGGTGGTCCCAGCGGGCGGTGTGGAAGCAGGGCCCGCCAAAGTCGGCCAGCCCGTCAATCTGGGGCATGGCCGGCTGCGAGAGCCCGCCCGCGGCGGCGATGAGCGCGCGGGCCCAGCGGCGCCGGCCGTCGTCGGTGTCGACGACCCAGAGGGCGCGCTCCTCGTCCCAGGCGCAGGCGAGGGCGCGGGTGGACAGGCGCAGGTGGGGGCGCAGGCCGCCCCGGGTGGCCAGCTCTTCAAGGTAGAGGCGGATCTCCTCTTGGCGGGCGTAGGTGTGGCTCCAATCCGGCTTTTGGGCGAAGGAGAAGCTGTAGAGGCTGCTCGGCACGTCGCAGGCCGCGCCCGGGTAGGTGTTGACCCGCCAGGTGCCGCCGACCCCGGCTTCGGCCTCGACCACGATGAAGTCACGCACGCCGGCCTGGATGAGGCGCAGGCCCATGCCCAGGCCGCCGAAGCCCGCGCCGATGATCAGCGCGCTGAGCGGGCGGAGCGGGTCTTCGCCAGCCTGCGGGTCCAGCGGCGCAGCAGGGGCGGATGGCGTGGTCATGCGGTCTCCCGCGGCCGGGCTAACCGCCGCTGCGGGCCGTCGTTCGCGCGGCCGCCCGCCCCGAGGCGGCGCCCTCAGGCCTGCGCGCCCCCCTCCTCCCCTGCGGTCGCCGCGGGCAGCACCCGCTCCCAAGGGTCGAAGGGATCGGGCAGCCGGGCCCAGCCGGCCGGGCCCAGGCGCTCCTCGGCGGGGGTCAGCAGGGCCGCGTCGAGCGCCCGGCGCAGGGCGGCCTCGTCCATGTCTTGGCCGATGAAGACCAGCTCTTGGCGGCGGTCGCCGTACTCCCCCTCAAAGTCGGCCCGGATGGCCCGCCGCTCGGCGGGGTCGGTCGGCCAGTCCTTCTTGGGCACCGCCGCCCACCAAAAGCCGGCGGGCCCCACCTCGACCTGGCGACCGGCTTGTTCCCAATACCCCGTCCAAGCGGGGCGGCTGGCCACCCAAAAATATCCCTTCGACCGCAGCAAGCCGGGCTTCGGCAGGCTCAACAGTTCGTAGAAGCGCTGCGGGTGGAAGGGCCGCCGCGCGCGGAACACAAAGCTGCGCACGCCGTACTCGTGGGCCTCGGAGCGGTCGTCGCCGCGCAGGGTCGCCATCCACCCCGGCGCGGCCTTGGCGGCGTCCATGTCGAAGCGCTGGGTGAACAAGAGCTCTCGCAGGGGCACCGCGCCCCGCACCGCCCGCAGCTGGGCGGCCCGGGGGTTGAGCGCGCGCAGGGCGGCGGCGAGGCGGTCGAGGGCCTCGGGGCTGACCCGGTCGGTTTTGTTGAGCAGCAGCACGTCGGCGAACTCGACCTGCTCGATCATCAGATCCGTGACGCTGCGCTGATCTTCGGGGCCGGCGGTCTGGCCCCGGTCGGCCAGCGAGGTGCCGCTCTCGAAGTCGACGTGGAAGGCCTCGGCGTCGACCACGGTGACCATCGTGTCGAGGCGGGCCCGCTCGCCGAGGCTGCGGCCCGCCTCGTCGGTGAAGGTGAAGGTCTCGGCCACGGGCAGGGGCTCACCGATGCCGGTCGACTCGATGACCAGGGCGTCAAAACGCCCCTCGTCGGCGAGGCGGCCGACCTCGACCAGCAGGTCTTCGCGCAGGGTGCAGCAGATGCAGCCGTTGCTCATCTCGATGAGCTTCTGCTCGGTGCGCCGCAGGGCGCCCGGCCCGCCGGCGACCTTGTCGCCGTCGATGTTCACCTCGCTCATGTCGTTGATGATGACCGCGATGCGCAGCCCCTCGCGGTTGTTGAGGATGTGCTGCAGCACGGTGGTCTTGCCCGCGCCCAAGAAGCCCGAGAGCACGGTGACCGGCAGGCGGAGATCACCGGCGGGGCCGGCGGAGAGGGGAGACATGCAGACCTCGGTCGCCGGAGGGTACCGGCGACCGAGATGCTAATGCGACGATGTCGCAAGTCAAGCTGAGTCGTATCTGAACACCGCGGGGCCCTCGGGGCCGAGCACCGCCCCGCTGCGCTGGCCCACCCAGCTCCCCAGCCAGAGCAGGGCGCCGCCGGGCTGCGCCTCGAGGCCGAGGTGGTGGCTGTGGCCCATCACCACGAGCTCCACCGGGCCGAGCTGGGCGCGGCCCCACTGGCGCTGGGCCTCGACGAGGCCCGCGTCCACCCGCCGCGGGTCGGCCCCCGGCGCGCCGGCGAGGGCGTCGAGGGCCCGCTGCCCGCGGATCGGCCCCAGCGCGTCGATCAGCGCGGCGAAGGACCGACCCTGCACCACCCGCCGGGTCAGGCGGTAGCCCCGGCGCCGGTCGGCCTCATCGCCGTGCACCAAAAGAGCGCGACGGCCACCGACCTCGACGAGGTGGCGCTCGGCCACGCAGAGCTGGGGGAGCTTGGGCCACCGCAGCCCAAAGTCGTGGTTGCCCGGGCAGACGAGCAGGGGTCGGCTGCCTACCGCGTCGAGGATGGCCTGCAGCACGTCATCTGCGGGGCTCGGGCCCCGCCAGGTCCAGCCGGCGTGCAGCAGGTCGCCGAGCAGGGCCACCCCCGGCGCTGTGTGGGCGGCGATCATGGCGCAGAGCGCGGCGAGGCCGGGGTCGGCGGGCCCGCGCAGGTGGGCGTCGCTGAGCAGCAGCAGGCCGTCGAGGCGCGTCGGCGCGGCGGCGGGGCTCGGCATGGCGCTTCTCAGGGCCGCCGCTTCAGCGGGCCGACCACGTAGAGCGGCAGGCGCACCTGGCGGTCGCCGATCGGGCGGGGCCAGGGCTCGACCGCGGCCGCGGCGCCCAAGCAGGCGGCGGCCGCGGCGGGCAGGGTGACGCCCTCTACCTGTGGACCCTCGAGGCGGGCGTCGATGGGGCCCGCCGGCGGCAGGTGGACCACCAGGGACAGCGCGCCCTCCAGCGCCCCGAGGCCCTGGGCGTGGCGCGAGAGGCAGGCCTCGGCCGCCCGGGTGCTCGCCCCGGCCGCGCTGGCCACGCGGGCGTCGTCCCAGGGCGGCGCGGGCAGCGGCGCGTCGGCGGGCACGGGCAGGGGCAGGGCGGGCAGGGCCGGGGGCACGGCGTCGCGCTTCTGCTTCATCGTCAGGCTCAGCATCAGGGCCACCGCCGAGAGCGCGACCATGCCCAGCGCGAAGCGGCGCTGGCGGGCCAGCGCGTGCGGATCGGGCGCGGGGATCACCGGCGGCGGGCGCCGGGGCGGGCTGCCGAGGTGGGGGCGGAGCGCGGGCCCTGCGGGATCGGCGCTAGGCGGCCTGCTCATGCGGAGTCGTCCCGGGCGAAGTTGCAATTGAGCAGGTTGCAGTGGCGGTCACAGCGGCTGACCTCCCACCGCCGGCGCAGGGCCTCGGGGCGGTCCCATTGGGCGTGCAGGGGCAGGACCTCGTGCAGGTGGCCGATCGGCTCCAAGAAGTAGCAGAGGCGCAGGCGGCCCTGCGGGTCGACCGACAGATCGCTATGGCCGGCGCGGCAGCTCTGGCCATTGTCTTGGTCGGGCGCGCGGAAGTGCTGCTTCATGGCCTGCAGCTGGGCAGCGGCGTTGAGCACGGGGCCGCCGCGCAGGCGCTCGACGGTCAGGCGGTCGAGGGCGGCCTCGAGGCGGGCGCGGGCGGCCTCGTCCCGCGGGAAGAAGGGGCTGCGCTGCCACCAGGTGGGGTCATAGGGGGCCGGGCCGAAGTTCTGGTACAGCGGCTGTACGACGAGCTGCAGGTCATTGTCGCGCACGAGCTGCAGCAGAGCGGGCACCTCGGCGGCGTTGCCCGCGTGCAGCACCGAGGCGAGCACCACCCGCGGCTGGCCCTGCGCCCGCAGCAGATCGACGGCTGCGAGGGCTTTCTCGAAGCTGCCCACCCGCCCGCGGCTGTGGTCGACGGTCGCGGCGGTGGCCCCATCGAGGCTGACATAAGCGACGCTGACCCCCGCCTCGGCGATGGCGGCGGCGCGGGCGGCGGTCATCAGCCAGCCGTTGGTGTTGAAGCTGACCTCAAAACCGCGGCGGACCGCCCGGGTCATGAGCTGCTCGAGGTCCTTGCGCAGCAGGGGCTCGCCGCCCACGAGGTTGAGGCCGGCCGGCGCGCACCAAGCCCCGAGGCGGTCGATCGCGTCGAGCCAGAAGGCCGTCGGCAGATCTTCGGCCTTGTTCTTCCAGATGTCGCAGTGCAGGCAGGGCAAGAAGCAGCGGTCGGTGACCGAGAGGTGCACCTGGGTCGGCCGGCCCGGCGCCCGGCGCAGGCGCAGGTGGTCGAGCACGCGGTCGAGGGCGGGGGCGGCGCTCATCGGCCCACCGCCCGCAGCGCGGCGTCGAAGGTGGCCTCAGCGGCGATGTCTTCGGCGCGCAGCTCGGTGTGGTTCAGGCTGCGGGGGATAAAACAGCTCTGGCAGAGCGGCAGGCCGGCGTAGTCCCCGGCGGCGACCCGGGCCCGGCGCTCGCGCTGACCCGGCCCCCACCACTGGGCCGAGAAGGGGCCGGCCCGCAGGTCACCCACCTGGTTCTCGAGCAGGTTGTCGCGGGTGCAGCTGGTCAGCTCGCCCCGCCAAGACACGACCGGGCTCTTCCAAAATCCCGAGCAGGGCCGCAGGTTCTCGGCGACCACCCGCTCACCCGCCGCCGCCGCGGGCGGCAGGCTGAGGCCCAGGCGCTGCACCTCGGCGCGGAACAGGGCGTTGTGGCGCTCCTGCTCGGCGGCGGTGGCGCAGTCCTTCTGGCGGAAAAAGAGCACGAGATCATCGCCCGGGGGCACGTGGCCCGCGGCCAGCCGGGCCGGCGCGCCCAGCGCCCGCGCGAGGCCCATCCACCGGGCGACGAAAGGGTCAACGTCCTGCACGTTGTTTTCGCCGACGATGAACTGCAAGACGGGCCGCGGCCAGGGCGCGCCCCGGGCCGACCGCGCGCGCAGGAAGCCCTCGACCTGGGCGTCGACCTGGGCCATGCGGTCGATGCCCTTGACCTTCTTGTAGGTCTCGACCGTGGCCGCGTCGAGCGAGAGGTGCCAGACCTGGGGCAGGGCCGCGGCGTTGAGCGCGGCGGCGGCGCGGGCGGCCGTGAGGTGGGTGGCGTTGGTGTGCACCTCGACCTTGCCGAAGGTGCCGTGCCAGGTCGCCGCGCGCAGGCCCGCCCGCCACAGCTCGGTGAAGTGGGGGTGCAGCAGCGGCTCACCCAGCCAGAACAGGATGAGCGCGTCGAAGCGCGCGCCGGTGGCCACCAGATCATCGAGCAGCGCGTCAAAGAGCGCAGGGTCGAGGTAGCCGGTCTCGGCGTGGTGGGCGTGGCCCTGCTCGGCCACGCTGCAGTGCACGCAGCGCAGGCTGCAGCGGTTGGTCAGCTCGACCACGAGGTAGCTGCCGGGCAGGGCGGGCGGCGCCTGACCGCAGCCGCGCGGGCCCGCAAGGGCGGAGGAGGGCGCGGTCTGGGCGGTCGGCGCGGCGTTCATTGTGGTCCGCCTATCGCGGGTCGGTACGCGCGCCCTCGTGTATGGTCGCGCGGCGGGCGCTGGCCTGCCCCCCTCTCTCGCTCTGGGTGTCCTGATGCGCGCTGCCCTCTGCTCCCGCTGGTCTGTCCTGCTCCCCTTGGCCCTGGTGTGGGCCTGCGAGGCCGACAAAGCCGACCCGGCCGATGGCGACAGCGGCAGCGCAGACGGCGGGTCCGACGGCGACGGCGAAGAGGGGGGCGGCGACGTCGACGGCGCCGACAGCACCGACGGCACCACCGACGGCACGACCGACGGCGGCGCGGGCGACGGCGGCGACGATGGCCTGCCCCCGCCGCCACCCGTGGTCTTCGAGAGCTGGGGCACGCTGTCTTTGGCCAACCCGGTGGCGACGCTGGCCGCCACCGATCTTGACGGCGACGGCCGTGATGAGCTGCTCGTCGTCACCTACGACGGCCTGTTCATCGTCATCGCCCAGACCGAGGCCGCCCCGACCGGCGAGGTGGTCCGCACCCACCGGGTGGTCGACCTGGTCCGCGGCGCGATGGGCGAGGGCGGGATCGTGAACGGCGAGCCCAGCGTCTACGGCGTGCGGGTGGGCGGCAGCAATGACCGCAGCGCCACGGGCCCCGGCGTGCCCGTGCTGCTCGACGTGCAGGCCGAGGTGGGCGGCCCCGGCGACCCCGCGGCGACCAGCTCGCTGACCCTGCGCCTCGACGACGTGGCCAACGAGCTGCCGACCGTCACCCTGCTCAACGACATCGAGCTGGGCATCTACGCCACCTGCAGCGCCCAGGTGGCCGACCTCGACGGGGATGGCCGCAACGAGATCGTGATCGAGGACAGCGCCGGCCTGCGCCTGTGGCGCTCGGCCAGCGCCGAGTGGGCGAGCCTCGCCGGCCCCTCGGTCAGCTCGGGCCGCACCGCCTACCTCTACGTGCACGCGCTGAACCTCGACAGCACCGCTGGTCTCGACCTCTACGTCTTCAACGACGAGGGCCTGTCTTGGGCGGGCGCCCGCACGATCATCGACGCGGGTGATGGTTTTGGCGCGCCCGTCGCCCGCGGCGCGGGGATCACCGGCTACCACACCGCGTCCACCGGTGAGGATGGCGCGGCAGAGCTCGTCCTCGTCGATCTGAACACCGGGGTGTGGAGCGCGGGCGCGGGCCGCGCCGACCTCTCCAACGGGGTCAGCGCGGGCGGCAACCCGCTGGGCTACCTCTCGCTCATCGGCGAGCTGAACGGCCTGCCTGGGCTCGATCTGCTGCGCACCCCCTCGGCGGGCAACCCGACCGCCCACATCGGCGACGGGATGGGCGGCTTCCGCGAGGCCGAGCTCAGCCTCCCCGGCGACTGGACGGGCGGGCTCCGCGGCGACTGGGACGGCGACGGCATCGACGATCTGGTCTACGCGGCCCCGCTGTCGGGCGGCGAGGGCAGCCAGCTCACCCTCTGGCGCAACGCCTCGGCGGACTGAAAAGGCGCGGCGGCGCTCAGGCCTCGCGGCCGCGGGCGAGCCCGTGCAGCAGGGGCCCGTGCCCCTGGCCCAAGCTGCCGGGCGCGGCCACCACGAGCTGGTCGGCCAGCCAAGCGACCGCGCCGGGCACAGCCTCTTCGAGGGCCTCCCCCCGGGCGAGGCGGGCGGTGATCGCGGCGGCCAGCGTGCAGCCGGTGCCGTGGGTGTTCCGCGTGCGCAGGCGGGGGTGGCGCATCTCGATGCGGCCGCCGCCGGGTAGGTAGAGAATATCGGTCACCACGTTGTCTTCGCCGTGGCCGTCTTTGAGCAGCAGCGCGAGGCCGCGGGCCTCGGCCCAGGCCGCTGGGTCTGCGCCGCCGAGCAGGCGCGCCGCCTCAGGGCGGTTGGGCGTCAGCAGGGTGCTCAGGGGCAAAAGAGTGTCGAGCAGGGCGCCTTCGGCCTCTTCGTCGATGAGGCGGTGGCCCGAGGTGCTGATCATCACCGGGTCGAGCACCAGCGGCAGGCCGCGCCCGGCCAGCACCCCGGCCACCGCCCGGGCGATCGGCGCGGTGGCGATCATGCCGATCTTGACCGCCTGGGGGCGAATGTCGTCGAGCACCGCCCGCGCCTGGTCGGCCACAAAAGCGGGCGGGACGAGCTGCACCCCGTGCACCCCGGTCGTGTCCTGCACGGTGAGCGCGGTGAGCGCCGCGCAGCCATAGACGCCGTGGCAGAGGAAGGTCTTGAGGTCAGCCTGGATCCCCGCGCCGCCCGAGGGGTCTGAGCCGGCGATGGTCAGGGCCGCGGCGGGCAGGGGGACCGGGCTCATTCGCAGGCCACGTCCACGCAGAGGTTGGTCTGCTGACCCGCCTCGACGACGACATCGACGCTGTTTTCGCAGTCGAAGGCGCCCTTGGCCGCGCTCAGCTGCAGCTGCCAGTTGCCCGCGCCGACCCGCTCAAAGAGCTTGCCCTCGATGTCGGTCTCGCCGAGCTGCGGGCTGCCGCCCACGTCGAGGTTCGTCAGGGTGTAGGCCACAAAAGCGACGAGCTGGGGGTCGTGCACATCGGCCGACTCGTCGGTGACCAAGCGCCCCTCGATGCGGCCGCTGCTCGGGTCGTCGTCATAGGCCACCAGCTCGAAGCTGTCGGCGTCGCTCATGGTGAAGCAGAAGGGCGGCTCGATCTTGGGCCCCTCGTCGTCACCTTTGCAGGCGGAGAGGGCGCAGAGCGCGAGCAAAGGGAGCAGGCGGGGCACGGCGGGCTCCGGCGGCCCGCGGGCGCGGCGGGCGAGGGGAGGGGGAGGGCGAGGCTACCACGCGGCCCCCGGCCCGCCGCCGGACGCGCGCCCTGGCTGCGTTAGGCGACGGCCATGAACGCCGAGGACACGCCGCTGGCCGCCGACCCCGGCAGCCCCGCCTTCATCGCCGCCCGCCTCGCGCGCTGGCCGCGGTCGGGGCCGCAGGGCCCAGTCAGCCTCGAGCTGTACCCGACGCTCTCCTGCAACCTCGACTGCCTCTTCTGCGACACCACCGACCGCAAGCGGCCGCCGGTGGGTGAGCTCAGCGACCAGCGCCTGCTCGACCTCATTGACGAGGCTGCTGAGATTGGCGTGCAGCGCGTCTTTGTGCTCGGGGGTGGCGAGCCGCTGGCCCGGCGTGACCTCGCCCCGGCCCTGCTTCGCGCGGTCAAGGCCCGCGGCATGCAGGGCATCCTGACCACCAACGGCACCCTGCTCGGCCCCGCCTTGGCCCGCCAGCTCGTCGATGATGGGTGGGACGAGGTGCACCTCAGCCTCGACGCCGCCGACCCCGAGACCCATGACCGGCTGCGCGGCCGACCCGGGGCCTTCCGCCAGACCGTGCGCAACGGCTGCCGGCTGGGGGCCTGGGCCCGGGCGGCGGGCGGGCGCACCCGGCTGGCCCTGCACTGCGTGATCACCAACCAGAACCTGCACAGCCTGTGCGGCCTCATCGATCTGGCCGTGGCGCTCGGCGCGCACCGCGTCGACTTTGACGCGCTCATCGCCTACACCGACGAGCAGCGCGCGCTTTCGCTGCGCGACGACCAGCGGGCGGCCCTGCCTGCGCTGGCCGCCGAGGCCCTGGCCTACGCCGACGCCGCGGGGGTGGTCACCACCCTGCACCACCTCTGCCGGCCGGGGGCGGCCGACCGGGGCCAGACCGCGGTGCCCATCCCGGTCGGTGCGGGCTTCGCGGGCGCGCCCTGCCTCAAGGCCTGGCACCACCTCGTCGTGCAGGCCGACGGCCGGCTGAGCCCCTGCTGCGTGCTCGCCGGGGCGGGCGGCAGCGTGGCCGAGCAGCCGCTCTGGCAGGCCTGGACGGGCGACCCCTTCCTTGAGGGCGCCCGGCGGGCCATGCTCGCCCAGGCCCCGCTGCCCCGCTGCCGTGAGTGCTCCTGGAATATTCTCGGCCACGAAGCGGCGATCCGAGAGGCATACACCAGCTTGGGGGCCCCGTGGGCGTCAACGTCAACCTTGAGCTGACCGACCGCTGCAACATCAAGTGCTTGATGTGCAGCCAGTCCATGCGCGACGAGGCCCATGGCCAGCCGATGCGCTGGATGGACTTCGCCACTTGGCGGGCCGCGGTCCAAGGCTTGGCCTCGATGGGCGAGCCGGTCGACCTCTGCCCCCACTGGCTGGGCGAGCCGACCATCCACCCGCAGTTCGATGACTTCGTCGAGTACGCCTTTTTCGTCAACGCTGGCAACCGCCTCTTCCGCACCTTCAAGCTGCACACCAACGGCGTCGTCTTCGGCGAGGCGCGGGCGCGCCTGCTGCTGCGCCTCGCGCATACGCCCGGGCTCGCGCCCGACACCTTCAACTTCATCCACTTCAGCGTCGATGCCCACAGCGCGGCCGCCTACCGGCACGTGAAGGGCGCCGACAAGCGCGATCAGGTCTACAAGAACATCGAGCGCTACTTGGCGCTGCGCGCCGCGGCGGGCCTGCGCCGGCCCTTCGTCACCCTCGCCTTCGTCGTGCAGGACGGCAACGCCCACGAGGCCGGCGCTTTTGTCGACCACTGGCGGGCGGCCCTGCGGGCGGTCGGGGTCGAGCCCCGCTGCACCGTGGACTGGCCCGACCAGCAGGCCGACACCATCTACCTGCGGCCGCTCAACTGCGGCGATCAAGCGGCGGCCGACCGCCTGCACGCCGAGGTCTGCCGGTCCTTGGGCCTGACCGCGGCCGCGGGTGACCGCCTGCGGGCGGCCGAGAGCTTCTGAGCGCGGCCGGCGCCACCCGCCCCGTGGGGCGCGCAGGTCGAGAGCGCCCGCCCCGCCGTGCTCCGGTCGCTGGCCCCGCCCGCGCGCGCTAAGCTGCGCCCGACTTCTGGAGGACGCCGTGAGCACGACCACCCGCCGCATGGACCTTCGCGGGCGCTTCGCGCGCTTGCCCCTCGCCCCGGCGGCCGCCGTCGCGCTGCTCGGCGCGGCCTGTGGTGACGGCCTCATCGACACCAAGCTCGACGGTGATGTGGTCGTCGACGGTGTTCCCAACGTTTTTGTCGACGCGACGGTGGTCGACTTTGGCCGGGTGGCCCGCGGGGTCAGCGCGCCCGCCGCGCTCAACGTGAGCAACACCGGCCTCGGCACCCTGACCGTGGTCGAGCTCAGCTTCGTCGGCGCCGAGTTCTCGGCGTCGGGCGGCGCGGGCATCACCATCAGCCCGGGCGCGACCACCGCGCTCAGCCTGCGCTACCTGCCAATCGACTTCACCGACGACGTGGGTGAGCTCACGATCACCACCGACGACCCCGACCAGCCGACGGTGACCGTGGCCTTGCGCGGCGGGGTCATCACTGACAACGACGGCGACGGTTTTGCCAGTCTCGAGGCCGGGGGCGACGACTGCGACGACACCGACCCGCGCTTCTACCCGGGCGCGCCCGACGACTGGTACGACGGCCGCGACACCAACTGCGACGGCGCCGACGACTTCGACCAAGATGGTGATGGCTTTCAGACCATCGTGATCAACGACGACCCCGAGAACGGCGGCGGCGACTGCCAAGACGCCAACCCCGACATGTTCCCGGGCGCGACCGACACCTGGTACGACGGCGTCGACACCGACTGCGACGGCTCTGACGACTTTGACCAAGACGGCGACGGCTTCGGCTCTTTGGCCGAGGGCCGCGGGCGTGACTGCGACGACAGCCGGGCGACCGCCAACCCCGACGCCATCGAGCGCTTCAACGGCGTCGATGACGACTGCGACGGCGAGATCGACGACCCGGTCGACGCGACCGACGCCGACATCGTGTACATCGGCGTGCAGGCCAACGACAACGCCGGCTGGGCGATGACCACTGGCGACCTCGACGGCGACGGTGATCCCGAGCTGATCATCGGCGGGGCGAACACCTCGGTCGGCCGCGGCGCGGTGGCCATCTTCACCGCGGCCCGCCTGCCCGCCGACGGCAGCGACATGCAAGACGCCATCAACTACATCCCCGGCGACACGACCAGCGACCGCCTCGGGTGGGACGTCTCGGTGATGGACGAGGCGGGCAGCGACGGCGCGACCTACCTCGTCATGGGCGCGCCCTACGCGCTCGGCAGCTACGGCCGGGTCACCATCCTCAACGGCTACGATGCCCGCTACGGCGCTGGTCTCAGCAGCTACGTGCTGCGCATCGAGGGCACGGGCGGCGGCAACGGCACCTACGTCGGCCGCGGCCTCAGCCAGGGGGTCGACCTGAACAGCGACGGCCTCGAAGACCTGCTCGGCTGGTACCAAAACACGACCTCGACGACCTTCCAGCCGCACGTCTACCTCTACTACGGCGACCGGTGGGAGAGCGCGACCCAGAACGTCCTGACCCTCGCCGCCGCCGACGCCCGCTGGATCACCGACGGTGGCAACAGCAGCCTCGCGCTGGCCACCCAAGACCGCAACTTCGGCACGGGGGCCGACGTCGACGGCGATGGCGCCACCGACTGGATTTTCTGCGACTCCCTCTCTGACTCGGCGGCGACCGACGCGGGCACGGTCTGGGCCCTCTGGGGCAAGCCCGACCGCTACAGCAACGTGAGCGCGGCGAGTTTTGTGACCAACGCCTCTCCGGCGGTGCGCGGGCTGGTGGGCGCCCAGTTCGCGAGCCTCTGCACCGTGGGCGACGACATCGACGGCGACGGCGCCGCCGAGATCTGGGCCTACACCGCCTCGACCGGCGAGCTGGCCGCCTACCCGGGCACGGCCTTGATGCGCACGGCTTTGCAGTCGGCGACCACCTCGAGCATCATCACCTACCAGTTCGGGGCCTCGGCCGAGGCGCCCAAGACCCTGCGCATGGTCGGTGATCGCGACGGCGACGGCGTGTCCGAGATCGGCCTCGGGCTCTCGGCCGGCACCGGCGGCCAGCTCTTCATCGTCAACGGCGCGCTCGAGGGCGAGTTCAGCGACACCGACGTGATGGCCTTCTTCCAGGGCGAGGGCGACGTCGACGAGGGCACCTACCAGGTCGACTTCGGCGCGGGCCTGCCCAAACGCCAGGCCGACCTCACCGGCGACGGCCTGCTCGAGCTGGTGGTGGCCGACCCGAACTTCGGCATCAACACCTCGCTCATCGGCCGCGGCGCGGTCTACATCCACCAAGCGGGCCGCTGAGCCTCCATCCCGGCGAAGGGGTTGAGGGGCCAGGGGCGCCCCGGCGGCCGCGGGCCGCCGGCGGCCCTCCTCCGGGCGCGGCGCTGCGCGCCTTGGTCGCGCGGGCGCGACCGGGCCGCGGGGCGGCCCGCCCTCCGGCCGGCCTGGCGCCGCGAGGCGTCGTTTTCGCGCCACCTTCGCCCCGACCTTCACCCCGGCCTTCCCCCCGAGGTCAGCTGCGACGGCCACGTCTGTGTGGCCCAACAACGTCGTTTGATGGCTTAGACCAAAACGTTGGTACACTCAGGCAAAGACGACTGTGTCTGCCCACCCCAGAGGCGCGATGAGCGAGCACCGCATCTACTCCACCGCCTTCGCGGCGATCTACCCGATGTACGTGCAGAAGGCCGAGCGAAAAGGCCGCACCCAGGCTGAGGTTGACCAGATCATCTGCTGGTTGACCGGCTACGACGCCGCGGGCCTCGCCGCCCAGCTCGAGCGGCGGGTCGACCTGCGGGCCTTCTTCGCCGAGTCCCCGGCCTACACCCCGGCGGCGCACCTGATCACCGGCGTGGTCTGCGGCATACGGGTCGAGCAGGTCGAAGACCCGCTGATGAAGCAGATCCGGCAGCTCGACAAGCTCATTGATGAGCTGGCCAAGGGTAAAGTCATGGCCAAGATCCTGCGGGGCTGAGCGCCCCCGGCGCTCCCGCTCTTTTGCGCCGATGGCGTTGATTTCGCCGTCGAAGGTACTCGCCTGGCTTTGGGCCTGGGTTGGTCCAGGCTTTTGGGCCCCGGGGCTGCTGCGCCGATGGGGTTGATTTCGCGGTCGAAGGTTGTTGCTTGGCTTGTGCCGGGGGCCGCCGGCCCCCGGGCCCCCGGGCAAGGGGCCTGCGAGGCCCCTTGCATCCCCCGCCAAGGGGCCCAAGGTCCAAAGACCTGGCGGGCAGGCTTCGCGCGGCGCATGGCAGCGCCGCGCGCCAGCCCGCAAAGGCCCCCCTTTGGAAACCCCCCAGATGCGGCGCGTTTTGGGGCTGTCGTCGGCGATGAGGGGGTCGCCGCGAAGGCCGCGGCTTTGGTGGGCGATGAGGGGCGCGGCGCGACCCGCTGCGGCTGTTGGCGATGAGCGGGTCGCCGCGAAGGCCTCGGCTTTGGTGGGCGATGAGGGGGTCGCCGTGAAGGCCTCGGCTTTGGTGGGTGCTCGCGCGCTGCCTCAGTCTACCGGTGGAGCCAGCGCCCGCAGCGCGCCCACGCTGGCCGCCAGCGGGCCGAGGCTCAGCACCAGGCCCGCGAACCAGACGGGTTTGTTGAGCAGTGCAGACAGATCCGAATGACAGCTCATCAGCAGGCCAAGACCGAGCGTGACGAGGGCCTGCGCGTGCACCAGGGCCCGCAGGGCACGCACCAGAGGGGGACGGCGCATGGAGACCTCCGCCTCAACACTACCGAAGGGGCCTTGGGCGAAGAGCTCCGGGCTGCCCCGTACGGGCAACTTCTGTAGCCGCCCCGAGAACGGGCCCCACCGCGCCCGGGGCCATGCACCAGCCGCCCAGCGGCGCGCCCAGCACACCCGCGAAACCCAGCCCTCCGCGGCACCCCACCTTCTCGCTCAAGACGGTCCTAAAACGCGCCTCTTTCCCTCATGGCCTACCGAACCCCGACCCTCCGCGGCGCTCCACTTTCTCGCCCACGAAAGCCCCAAAACGCGCCACTCTCCGTCCGGCGCTCCGGAAGCCCAGCCCTCCGCGGCGCCCCAACTCATCGCACACAAGAGCCCCAAAACGCGCCGCCCTCGGGGGTTTCCAAAGGGGGGCCTTTGCGCGCTGGCGCGCGGCGCCACCGTGCGCCGCGCCAAGCCAGCGCGCGGCCCCCCTTGGCGGGGGAT
>JAEUKK010000151.1 GCA_016792625.1 Deltaproteobacteria bacterium
GGGGGTTTTGCGCGCTGGCGCGCGGCGCTGCCATGCGCCGCGCGAAGCCTGCGCGCTGCCCCCCTTGGCGGGGGTTCCAAGGGGCCCCGCGGGCCCCTTGGCCCGGGGGCGGGGACCGCCCCCGGCATCGCCAAATCGACCACGTTGGTCAGCGAAAATGGCGTCTCAGACGAACGAAACCCCACCGTCTCGGGCCGGACGACCAGCCTCGGCGGCGCGACAAACCCCACCGCCCCTGGCGGAAGCCGGCAAAAAAACCCGGACCTCAGTCCTCGCTGACCCAGCGATCACCACGCCAACAGATCCGCTTCGGCCCCGGCGCCGGCTCATCCGCCGGCAAGCTCGGATGCCCCGGCAAGGTGATGATGACACCATCCTCCCCGCGCTCCAGCCGCGGCTGAATCGGCGGGGTCGGCCGGTCGGCCGCCGCCGCCCAGATGGCCGCCACCGTGTCGAGGGCGGCCAGCTCTTCAAGCGTGCGGAAGGTGGGCGGCGCGAGCCCCACGGCCCGGTCGGCCAAGGCCTCGGCCGGCCGCAGCCAGCGCTGATCGACCGTCTCGGCGGCGTCGGCGGCGGCGACGGCGTCGGGCGGCACCACCGCGACGAAGAAGCGGGTGTCGAAGCGCTTGGGCTCCTCTGGCGGGGTGATCCACCAGGCCCAGGGGCGCAGGCGGTCGAGATCGGCGACCAGACCATCACCTTCGAGCAGGTTGCCCTCGCGCGCGTTCAGGCGGGCCCGCAGGCTGGCGTCGGGGGCGCCGCTGCCCAGCCACACGCCGCTCTCTTCGAAGCACTCGCGCAGGGCGGCCACGGCGGGGGCCCGCCAGGGCGGGGCGGCCAGCGCGCCGCCGCCGATGACGGGCAGCAGGGCGTCTTCGGCTTCGACCCGCCCGCCGGGGAAGACCCAGGCGTGTGGGAAAAAGCTCGCGGTCTGGGCCCGGCGCAGCAGCAGCACCTCGGCGGCGCCCTCGGCGTCGGCGCGCAGCACGATGACGGTGGCGGCGGGGCGGGGCGCGACGGGGGTGCTCATGTGGGCTCCGGGGTGGGGCGCGGCGCGGGGGCGGGCGCGGCGGGGGGCGCCTCCCAGCCGCGCACGACCGCGCGGGCCTCGGCCCCGAGCTCGGGCGGCAGCGCCCGGTCCAGCGCCGCGGCGGCGGCCGGGCCGTCGGCCACCTTGCGGCCCCACAGCTCGGCGGCGGCGAGCAGGCCCGCCCAAGGGTGCGCCCAGCCGGCCGGGCCGGCGTGCAGCTGCTGCTGCAGCGCGGCGAGGGCGCTGGCCAGCGGGTCATCTTCAGCGAGGCGGAGCAGCCTCGCGAGGTCAGCGTCGTGGGCGCCGCCGGGGCCGCGCCCGCCGAGCAGCAGGGCGGCCGCGCCGAGCAGGGCGCGCGTGTCGGGCGGCAGGCCCGCGCCGAGCACCAGGGCGGCGACGGCCCGGCGGCTGGCCCGCAGCCCGCCGGCCGGCTCGACCCGCGGTGCGATGAGCGCGGCGCGCAGGGCCTCGTCGGGCAGGGCGCACAGCGCCTGGGCCACCCCCCAAGCTTCGGCCAGGGCGGCGGGCCCCAGCGGGCCCGGGCGCTCGACCAGGCGCGCGGCGCGCAGCAGCCCGTGCAGCGCGCGCCAGCGCGGGTGCTCTTCGGTGAGGGGCCCGGCGCTGTGGGCCCGCGGCGGCAGCAGGCGCAGGCCCACGACCCCGCGCGCCGCGAGGTTGGCCTCGACCGCGGCCAGCGGCGCGCTGGCCTCGCCGAGCTCGATCAGCGCCCGCAGCCAGGTGATGAAGCTGGCCTCGGTCACGCCCAGGTCGACGCGCAGGCCCCCCTGGCCGGCCTGCAGCAGGCGGGCCCGCAGGCGCTGGTACAAGGGGCGCTGGCCCGCGCTCACCGGCAGGATGCGCTCGCCGAAGATGACCTGCTCATCGAGCAAGTACAGCTCGACCGGCAGGTGCAGCTCGGCGACCACCGACATGAGGCCGTGGGCGGCGGCGGTCGTGCTCGCGTGCTCGTCGCGGTACTCGGCGAGGGTCTGCTCGAGGTGGTCGAGGCGCCCGAGCAGGTTGTGGGCCTGGGTGGTGAGCAGGCGCAGGTCGACGGCGCTCATCGGGCACCGGCCGCGGCGGCGCGCGCCCGCTCAGGGCTTGTGGGCATGGAGCACCTCGCGCAGGTCGGCCCGCAGCTCGGGGTGGCTGCGGCCGAGCTGGTCAATCGCCGCTTTGCCGGGCGCGCCGCAGTCGAGCAGGCCGGTCATCGCCGCGCGGCCCCGGGCGCCGCCGCTGATCGCCAGCGGCACCAGCTCGGCGACCGCCTCGCCGCGGCGCATCACCACGAAGGCCCGCACAAGGGCCCGCAGCTCGTCGGTCTCGGTGGCCACGCCGAGGCGGGCGAGGGCCGCCGCCGCCCCTTCGGGCAGGCGGTGCACCGAGAGGTAGCGCAGGGCTTCGAGGCGCACCGGCAGCGCGGCGTCGTCGAGCGCGGCCACGGCCAGCGCGGTGAGCCGGGGCCCCCGCTGCTCGCGCAGGCAGAGCAGCGCGGCGAGGCGCACCTCGGGGTCTTCGTGGCCCACGCGGGCCGAGACCTGGACGACCAGCGTGGGCTCCATCCGGCGGCGGATTCCGCGCAGCGCGGTGGGCAGCTCTTTGGGCCCCGCGGCGCGGAGCAGCCCGCCCACCGCCGCGGCGGGCAGCCCCAGCACGAGGGCGTCGGCCACCGCCTGCTGCAGGGGGCCCGGGGGCAGCTGCGCGCCGAAGCGCAGGGCGCGCGCCGGGCCCTCTTCGCCGCCGAGGCGCAGCTGCAGCGCAGCGAGGCTCAGCGCGGGGCCGACCCAGGGCCCGGGCGCCGGGTTGACCCGCAGGCCGGCGCTGAGCGCGGCCTCGAGCTGCCCGTCGCTGAGGCCCAGGCCCCGCTCGAGCGTGGCGCCGAGCGCGGCCACCCGACCGGGGTCGAGGGCGAGCCCTGGCTCGAGCAAGGCGGCCACGCCGCGGACCCAGGCGAAGGCCTCGGGGGCGCCCTGCCGCAGGCCATCGAGCGCGCGCTGCGCGGCAACCTCGACGATCTGGATGGCGTGCTCGATGGGGGCCGCGGCCGCCGCGGGGCCGACCAGCGCGGGTGAGGCGGTCGGGGGCGCGGCCGGCGGCGCGGCGAGGCCCGGGGCGGGGGGCGGGGCGGCGGCGAGCCAAGGCTCGAGCTCGACCGGGCGGGGGGCTACGCCGAGCTGGGCGCCGAGGCGGCCCAGGCGCACCGCGGCGTCGACCCGCCCGGCATCGAGCGCGGTGACCGTCGCGCGGGGCAGCAGCTCGAGGTGGGCCCGCTCGAGCTGCAGGGCGTGGACCGCGGCCTCGAACCCACCGCCGGCGCTGGCCCAGTCGCGGCCGAGCAGATCGACCAGCAGGACGATCTCGTCGTCGGGGGTGCGCGGCGGCAGCCGCAGCGCGCGCAGCCCCTCGGCCCACAGCGCCGCGTGCAGCTGGCTGCTGATGAGGTCGGTCATGCCCAGATCGACGCCCCGCACGCCAAAGCCGCGCTCGTGCAGGCTGAGCGTGAAGGCCGCGCCGCCGCCGTCGAGGCGGTGCCGCAGCCCCGCGGTCAGGCCGTCGACCAGGGCCTGGGGGTCGCCCGCGGCCTCGCCGCGCAGCACCGCCGCCAGCTGGCCCAGCCGGCCGACCAGCCCGCGCGCGGCTTCGAGATCGCCGGGCTGGGGGCCACCTTCGGCGTGTGCGAGCATGGAGCCCTCCCGGCGCTGGGCCCCGCTGGCCCCGAGGTGCTGCGTCTAATCCAGCGCCGCCGGGCCTGCGCGGCCCGCTTCGGCGGCCGCTTCGCGGCGCCAGGCCGACGGTCGGGCGGCGCGCAGCGCCGGTCGCGCAGCGACCAAGGCCCGGAGGGCCGCGCCCAGGCCGGGGGCCGCCGGCGGCGCCCGCCGCCGGGGCGCCCCACCGCACCAACGCAGGGATACGGCGGCGCGTCGGCCGGGTCACCCGGCCCGGAGGTGCCCATGTCCCCGCGCGTCGCCCTGCCCTTGGCCCTGCTCTGCCTCGCCGCCCCGCTGACCGCCCTCGCCGCGAAAGACCCGATCAAGGTCGAGCAGGGCGCGCCGCCCCCGGCCCAGGGCGCCACCGTCTACGTCGAGAAGGACGGCGCTCCGCTGCGCGAGGGGCCCTCGGGCGAGGCCAAGGTGGTCAAGAAGCTGCCGCTGGGCGTGCCGGTCACCGTCCAGGCCGAGGCGCCGGTCGCGGGCACGCTGGCCGGCGAGCAGGGCCACTGGGTGCGGGTCTACAACAACGCCGAGGGCGCCGGCTACGGCTGGATGTGGAGCGGCACCCTGACCTTTGCCCGTTTTAAGCAGGACCTGGACGGCGACGGCGAGGCCGAGGTGGTGACGGTCGGCTTCAACAAAGACGATGAGGTGGTCGTGCGGGTGCGCGAGCCCAAGGCCACCGACCCCGAAGAGGCCAGCGCGGCGGTCAACCTCGGCCTGCGCAGCGACATCGACGGCACGCTCACCGCGGTCGAGGTCAGCCTCTTGCCGGCCGGCGAGGCGGGCCTCCCGCTCGTGCAGGTGATGTGGATTGGCCGCGAGATGTGCGCCTCGTCGAGCTGGTACAGCTACGCCAGCTACAGCGAAGCGGGGGCTCCGAAGGCCAAGATCGCGCTGGCCCACGTGGGCAGCGGCGCCGACGCCCCCATCTATTGGGAGACCACCGCCCGCTTCTCGGCCGCGGACAAGGCGGTCGAGCTGACCGAGCTCAACGGCGAAGGCGGCGGGGATGCCGCGCCGACTGAGCAGAAGAAGACCACCCGCTATGTCCTCGAGGACGGTGTCTTCGTCGATCCGACCGGCGCGCCGACCGAGTGGTCCAAGCCGCCGCCCCGCGCCGAGGGGCGTGAGGCCGGCGGGGCCAAGGGCGGCAAGGCCAAGGCCAAGGCCGGCCCGACCGATGAGGCCGCCGACGCCGCGAAGGCGGCCGCGAAGAAGAAGGCCCTCGAGGCCGCGAAGGGCAAGGCCGGGGGCAAGGGCGGCGACAAGTGAGGGCGTGGCGCCGCGGGGCGGTCGGCCCGGGCGCCTTTAGCGGGCCGGGCGCGGCAACATCCGGGTGAGGTTGCGGTCGAGGGCGTTGGCGAAGCGCTGCAGCGCGGCCTTGTCGTAGGGGGGCGGCCCGCCGGTCTCGATGCCGCTGGCCCGCACCTCGGTCATCAGATCGCGCACGGCGAGGCGCTGCTTGACGTTGCGCTCGTCGAGCTGCTCACCCCTCGGGTCGATCACCAGCGCGCCCTGGGCCACGCAGGCCGCGGCCAAGGGCACGTCGGCGGTGATCACCAGATCGCCCGGCCCGCAGCGCGCGGCGATGTGATCGTCGGCCACGTCCATGCCGGCGGCGACCTCGACGCTGCCGATCCACTTACTTTTGGGGAAGCGCTGCGGCCGGTTGGCCACGAGCAGCACGCGCACCTGGCGGCGCTCGGCGGCGCGGAACAGCACCTCGCGCACCGCGCCGGGCGCCGCGTCGGCGTCGACCCAGATCGTCGGGGCGCGGGCCTCGCCGGGCGCGTCGTCAGCCATCGTTGGCCTCGGGCTCGGCGGTGCCGGTGTAGGTCCAGCGCCCGCCGCGCTTGTGGAAGAGGCTGCGCTCTTCGTAGGTGGCCACCCCGCCGCCGGCCGCGGCGCGGAAGCGGAAGCGCACCGTGGCGCTGTCGCCGGTCGGGGCGGGCGCGTCGAGCACCTCGAGGCCGAGCAGGCGCATGCGGGCGCAGGCCTCGCGCAGCTCTTCGGCCCAGGCCGCCTGATCGCCGCGGTCAGCCGGGCCGCCGGGCGTGGTCGTGGCGATGAGGTGATCGACCCGCCCGAGCGCGTAGGCGCTGTAGCGCGAGCGCATCAGCTCTTCGGGGCTGCGGGCCGCCGCGCCGCGGTGGATCGGCTGGCAGCAGGTGCGGTAGGGCCGCGGCCGGCCGCAGGGGCAGGCGATGGTCGCCGACATCAGGCCCGCCCGCCGCCGAAGAGCCGCAGCTGTGCCTGGTTGTGGGGCCGGTAGGCCTCGGGCGCGCCGGGCAGGGGGCGCCCGTGCATCCAGCCCTCGAGCATTTGCAGCATGCGCTCTTGGTCGGCGGTGTCGTCGATGTAGTCGATGGTCTCGGTGTTCACGACGTAGACCGGCGCGTCTTCGTAGCGGTCCCAGAGGCGGTAGTAGCGGCGCCGCAGCGAGTCGAGGTAGCTCGCCTCGATCACCTGCTCGGCGGCGATCGCCCGCTTGGCGATGCGGCTGCGCACGACCTCGGTGGGCGCGTCGAGGAAGACCACGAAGTCAGGCGCGGGCACGCCATCGCCGAGCAGGTCGGCGAAGCGGTCATAGAGCTGCAGCTCGTCGGCGCTGAGCGTCTCTTCGGCGAAGAGGCGGTCTTTTTGGTAGAGGTAGTCGGCGACCACGAGCTGCCGGAAGAGGTCGGTCTGCTTGAGCTGCAGCTGCTGGCCGAAGCGGTTGGCCAGGTAGAACATCTGCGCGGGGAAGGCGAAGCGCGCGCGATCTTCGTAAAAGGCGGCCAGGAAGGGGTTGTGATCCCAGGGCTCGAGCACGAGCCGGGCGCCCCAGCGGCGCTCGATCAGCCGGCAGAGGGAGGTCTTCCCCACGCCGATCAGGCCCTCGATGGCGAAGTAACGAGCGGGGGCCATGGGCGCTCCGGCGGGGGGTGGTCGGCCGGCGGCGCCGGGCGGGGCGGGCATAATCACCCCCTGCGGGCGGGGGGCGCGGATCTTCGGTCAAGCCTGGTCGGCGCCGAGAATGACCCAGAGGAGGTCGTTATCGACGAAGGACCGCCCGCAGCCGCGCCCGGAGGGCCCCGCTCGTCCACACCGGCACGACCTCGGCGATAAACGCCTCGGCCTCGCCGGGGCGGGCCTCGGTGACCCCAGCCCGGAGCGCGGCTTTGGTCGCCGCGAAGGCCGCGGGCGGGTGGGCGGCGAGGGCGCGAAGGCGGGCCTCGGCCACCGCCACGGGATCGTCGGCCAGCTCATCGAGCAGGCCCAGGCGGAGGGCCTCGGTCGGCGCGTGCAGGCCCGCGCCGAGCAGCAGGGCGCCGTGCTGCGGGGCGGGCAGGCGGGCCTGGAGGATGCGCAAGATCCCCGGGGGGAAGCGCAGGCCGAGGGCGACCTCGTTCAGGCCGATGCGGGCCTTGGGATCCACCCCGCCGACCCGGTGATCGCAGCAGGCGGCGAGCACCGCGCCGCCGGCGATCGCGTGCCCGTTGACCGCGGCCACCACCGGGCCGGCGTGGTCGTGCAGGCGCGCGCAGACCCGCTCGAGCAGGCGCAGGAAGCTGGCCATCTCGTCGGCCTCGAGGCGCATCACCTCGGTCAGATCGAGCCCGGCGGAGAAGCAGCCCGCGTCGCCGACCAGCAGCAGCGGGGCGCCGGCGTGGGCGGCGAGCTCGGCCTCAAGCTGCTCGAGGAGCGCGGTGCTGAGGGCGTTCTTGCCGGGCCCCTTGAGGGTGATGGTCACGATTTCGGCGGCGTTGGGCATGGGTCCTCCGGAGCGCGCACCCTCGCCCTCGGCGGCCTGCCCTGTCAATGGCACCCACGGCTGACCGAATTGCGTCGGGGTGGCTCAGGTCATGCCCCCCGCGATCCGAACCCTGGGCGCCGGCGCGCAGCTGCCGCGGCGGCTCAACCCCGGGGGAGCTGGATGCCAACCGAACACAACTCGGAGGTGATGCGCGAGCTGCTCACCTCTTGCGCGCTGGAATTGTTCGCCGACTATGGCGTGGTGCTCGAACCCGCGAAGGCTCCGGTGAGCCCCTCGGAGATGGTGGCGGTCGTCGGCTTCACCAGCGACGAGATGCGCGGCACCCTGGCCATCTCGGCCCAGCTGGACTTCTTCTCCCGCACCAACGTGATCTCCAGCGAACCCACCGAAGAGCAGATCCGCGACTGGGCCGGCGAGCTCGGCAACCAGCTGATGGGCCGCGTCAAGAACCGGCTGCTGGCCTACAACCTCGTGCTCGCGATGGGCACGCCCATGGTCATCATCGGCATGTCGATGCACCTGGGTCAGCGCCGCACCGGGATCGTCAACCGCCTCGCTTGGACCTCGTCACAGGGTGACATCGAGGCCTGGCTGGAGGCGAGCCACGAAGCCGGGCTCTGGCTGGAGCGCTCCGCCGCGGCGGAGGACGCCATCCAAGCCGAAGGTGACCTCCTCTTCTTCTAGACCTGGGCTTTGCCCGGGTCTCTGTGAAGTCGCGCCCCTCGGGCGCATCCCCCGCGCCCTCGGCGCCGTCCCCGTCATTGCCCAAAGGAGAACGTCATGTCCAAGAAGGTCCTCGTCGTCGATGACTCCGCCACCGTCCGCCAGCAGGTCCGCCTCGCCCTCGCCCAGAGCGGCTTTGACGTAGTCGAGGCCGTTGATGGGGTCGACGGGCAGGAGAAGATCAGCGCGACCCCTGACCTCAAGATGGTGATCTGCGACGTGAACATGCCGCGCATGAACGGCATCGACATGATCGAGGCCGTCGCGGCCACCGGCCGGCACACCGCCCTGCCAATCGTGATGTTGACCACCGAAGGCCAGCCGGCGCTCATCCAGCGGGCCAAGGCGGCCGGCGCCAAGGGCTGGATCGTCAAGCCGTTCAAGGCCGACCTGCTCGTCGCGGCGGTCCAGAAGTTGACCGCCTGAGCGGGCCCGCGCCCGCGCCTCAGCGCGCGACGGCCTGCAGCTCTTCGCCCTGGACGGTGCGCCCGCTCGGCACCGCCGGGTCGGGGCGGGCCGCGGCGCGCTGGAGCTCGTCGAGGCTGAGCTGCAGCAGCGCCCGGGCGAGGCCCGCGGCGTCGATGCTGCGGTAGCGGTCGGCGGTCTGGCGGGCGCCCAGCGCGCCGAGCAGGCCGAGCGCCTTGTCGGCCACCGCGGCGCCGATGCGCTCGCCAGGGCGATCTTCGGCGCGATCAGGGCCGGTGATGAATGAGGGCCGGGCGATCAGGTGGGGCAGGTCGCCCACGCGCAGCTCGGCTTCGACCCGGTGGCGCGCCTGCAGGTAGCGGTTGCCGCCCGGGCGATCCGCGCCCAGGCTCGACAGGTAGACGAAGAGCGGCCGCGGCCGCGCCGGCGCAGCGGTGGCGGCGCGCAGCAAGAGCAAGGTGAGGTCGCGGTCGACCGCCTCGTAGGTGCTCGCCTGCTGGCCGGCTTTGGCCTCGGCGGCGGCGCGGGCGCGGGTCGTGCCAAGCAAGCCGAAAACGACGGCAGGCGCGAGATCGACGAGGCGCGCGGTCATCGCGGGGGCCTCCCACGGGGTCTCGTCGAGCTCGGCGCCCAGGGCGGCCCAGGCCGGGGCGAGCTGCGCCCGCTGCCCGCTGCCCGGCCGCAGGTGGGCGACGACCGGCAAGCCGGCCGCCCGGAGCGCCACGACCAGGGCCTGCCCGGTGTAGCCGCTGGCCCCGGCCACGAACCAGGGCCGGTCGACGAGGGCGGCGGGCAGGTCAACGGCGGGCATTGGGCCTCCGAGGCGCTCCCGCGGCGGGGCCGCGCGCGGTAGTGTCGGGCGTCGGGCTAACCCGCCGCTTGGCTGCGGCAGGCGCGACAGGAGGGCAGATGGCGTCCGCTGCAGTGGGGAAGGCCCAGAAGGGCAAAGAGGCCCGCCCTGAGGCGCAAGTCGCCGGTTGGCCGGGCGCCGACGGCCCACCCCAAGCCCCGAGCCCCGACACCTTTCGGCTCTGCTGCCTCAACGTCAACGGGCTGCGCTCGGCGACCAGCAAGGGGTTGATGCCCTGGCTGCACGCCGAGAACCCGGACGTGGTCTGCCTGCAAGAGCTGCGCATCCAGACCGATCAGCTCGAGGCCGCGCACCGCGCCCCCACCGGCTGGACGAGCGCCCAAGCCGACGCCGAAAAGAAGGGCTACTCGGGCGCTTCGGTGTGGACGCGCCTGCCTGTGCGCGGGCAGCCCTCGGTGCGCTGCGGCCTGCCCTTGGCCGACCTCGAGGGCCGCTACTGTCGGGTCGACACCGCCGAGCTCAGCGTGGTCAGTCTCTATGTGCCCTCGGGCAGCAGCGGCGAAGAGCGCCAGGGCGTCAAAGACAGCTTCCTCGGCGACCTGCGGTCCTTGATGGATCGCCTCGCCGCCGAGGGGCGGCCCATGGTGGTCTGCGGCGACATCAACATCGCCCACACCGAAGAGGACATCCACAACGCCAAGTCCAACAAAGACAGCAGCGGCTTCTTGCCCCACGAGCGGGCGTGGATGACCGAGCTGTTGGCCAGCGGCTGGGTCGACCTGTGGCGGGCCCACCACCCCGGCGAGCGGGGCTACTCGTGGTGGTCGAACCGGGGCCAAGCCCGCGCCCTTGATCGGGGTTGGCGCATCGACTACCTGCTCTGCACGCCCGATCTCGCCGCCCGCGCCACACGCTGCTGGCTGCAGGGGCGCAGCCCGGCGCTATCGGACCACGCCGCGGTCTGGGCCGACTTCCGCCGGCTCTGAGCACGGGGGGCGCGGCCCTCAGGCGCAGCGGCCAGCCCCCGGCTGCTTGGTCACTCGGCCACGAGCACCATGGTGGTCAGCTTGGTGATGCCGCTGCCGTCGTCGCTGCGGATCTTGCCGCCCTCTTCGACGGTGGCGGTGCCGGTCTGGATCCACACCTTGTCTTCGTTGCTGGTCGACCAGATCTGCAGCGTGGTGCCGACCGGCAGGCCCAGGTCGTCGTTCACGGTAAACGGCCAGGCCGGGCTGACCGTGACGTCGAAGGTGCCGAGGTACCAGAGGGCCAGGGGGCTGCCGGGCAGGGTGTCCCAGGGCAGGCCGACGGCGGCCGGGTCCATGCGCTTGATCGCGACGTAGGGCTCAAAGCTCGGGGAGTAGGCCCCAAAGCTCATCTGGTCGGGGTTGGCGTCGATGTTCAGGTCGCCCCCCGAGATGGCCCGCGCGGTGGGGAGGTCTTCTTTGGTGTTCCACTGGGGCAGCACCATGGGCTCGCTCAGGGTCAGGACCTCCATGTCGGAGAGCTCGACGATCGCGTGCGGCACCGCCACATCTTCGTTGCCGAGGATGACCGCGGCGAGGGTGTGGTTGAAGGCCTCGGCCTCGGTGAAGGTGTAGGTGCCGTCAGCGGCGGTGTTCTGCGTCTTGCAGGTGTAGTGGCAGAGGCGCATCTGGGCGCCCGAGACGGGGTCGCCGTCTTCGTCGACCACCTGGCCGCTGACCGTCGCGGTCTGCGGCACGTCGACATCGCTGTCTGCGTCTGCGTCTGCATCGGCGTCAGCGTCTGCATCGGCGTCAGCGTCAGTGTCTGCGTCAGCCTCGGCGCCCGAGTCTTCGGCCTTGACCTCTTCGGTGGTGCAGGCCGAGGCCCACAGGGGGAGGACGAGCAGCGAGAGGCGGAGGGCTGCGGACACGGTGGCTCCGGGGTCAATCGGGCGAAGGTTCTGACGGCGGTGCTGGCGGAAGGTCTGACGGCGGTTCTGACGGCGGTTCTAACGGAAGCTCTGCCGGTGGCCGGTCGGGAGAGCGGCCGGCCTTCAGCTCGCGTGGCGCTGCATCAGGTCAGCGAAGCGGGGCATGGCCGCGCCGATATGCTCGACGGCCTTGGGCCGCAGCCCGACATAGGCCTTGACCAGCACCTTGTGTTGGCTGCGATTGGCGCGCTGGTCGGTGATCTGAAGCAGCGCGTTGGCCACGTCGGCCTGTCGGCGGACGAAGTAGCTGCGGGGCGCCTCGCCGCGGGTCTGGCAGTCGTGCCAGAAGGGGTCGACCTGGTGGGAGAAGTCGTCGAGCAGGGCGTCCATGGATGCGCGGATCATGTCGGGGCGAAGGCTGCGGACCGACTTGTAGGCCGCCTTGACCGCGAGGCCGGTGAGCCCGCCCTTGTCATCGACCTCGGCCTCGATCAGGCGCTCACAGTCATCGAGCACCCGGGCGCGGCGCCCGCTGTCTTTCACCACGTCGACCAATGAACCCATGTGCACTTCTCCACGTGCGGTGCAGCCCGCCCCTCGGGCGAAACGTAGCCCGCCGCGGATCGGGCCGCAGCGGGCGTACCGAGCACACCTAGCGGCTCAGTCGTTGTAGCCAGGGCACTTGGGCTCGAAGCTGTTGCCCCCGAGCTCTTTGATCCAGCTGGCGACGTACTTCTTGCCATAGCAGGAGTAGCCGCCGGCCTGGCGCTGCGCGGCCTCGACGCAGGCGTAGCTGCGCTCCCAGTCGCGATCGTTCTGCGCGCGGATGATGTCGGAGGAGGGGACCTTATCGACCATGCCCTCTTTGAGGTAGGTCTTGACCCAGAAGGGGATGGCGTCGCACAGGGCCTTCGAGGCCTCGGGGCCCGCGGTGCCCTTGAGCGCGCCGAGGATGGCGGCGCGCACGTCGGCGTCGGCCTGCTCGGTCAGGGCCGCGGCCCGCAGGCAGGCCACGTTCTCGGGCTTCTTCGTGCCCTTAAACGCGTTGACCGCCACCGCCCGCACCTCGGGGCTCGGGTCGCCGACCATGGCCTTGCACAGCAGCTCGTCGGCCTGGGGCACGCCGTGGCGCTTGAGCCCGACCATGGCCGCGCCGCGGACGGTGCCATCGGCGTCGGTCGAAGCGGCGGCGCGGAGGGCTTCGGTCACGTCGGGCTCGACCAGGGCGGCCAAGCCGCGGGCGGCCAGCTTGCGCACGGCGGCGTCCGGGTCCTTCGCCAAGAGGGCGATCTGCTCGGCTTTGGTCGCGGGTGAGCCGCCGATCGCCTCGAGGGCGCGCAGCCGCACGCTGCTCTCGGTGGCGGTGTCAAAGGCGATCTCGCCCAGCGCCTGCCGGGCCACCGGCGCGGTCATGGTGGTCAAGAAGCCGACGGCCATGGCCCGCTCTTTGAGGTCGGGCTTCTTGGCGACGGCGACCGCGCAGCTGGCGAGGTCATCGCGGGTGGTGCGCTGGATGCCCTCGACCACCTTGGGATCCCAGCCCAGGCGCTCAGCGAAGGAGCCGGTGGAGATCGCCTTGCACACGCACTCTTGGGCCACTGGGTCGGTCACCGCGTTGAGCTTCTCGGCCGCGTAGCGCCGCACGTCCTCGTCGCGCATCTCAAGACCCCGGCACAAGGTCTTGTTTTTGCCCAGCACCGCCGCGGACTCGAGGTCGTTGGTGGTGACGTTGGCGGGTGCGCGCTCGCAGGACAGGAGCAGCACGCCCGCCGCGAGGCCGGCGAGGGCGCGCAGGGGGAGGAGGGGGGCGGTTCGCATGGGGGCTCCAGGGCGGGCCGGCAGCGGCGCGGTGGGGAGGGGAGGCTACGCGCCCCGGGCGCCGCCGGGGCCGGGCCGGGAGGAGGCTTTGCAGCGCTCTTTCATTGTCGGCGCGCACAGCTCCGGGGTGGGGTGCTCGCGCGTCGGCCGCCGCCGGTCTATAGTGCCGAGACGGCCGCGGCTGGACGCGCGCGGGGGCTGTGGCCTCTGGCGGTGCGCGCTGGCGTGTGCCCGCCCACGGATCATCCCCTCCGCGAACCGGTCTTCCGCACCGGTCTTCCGCACCGGTCCTTCGCGCCCTCTTCCCACTTTTTGGTCCGCCCTGGCCTTCGGTGCAGCGCCCGGCTGGCGCCGCACCTGCACCGCCGCCGCGCTGCGCCTGTCCTGTGCGCGCGCCAGCCCCCTTGGAGCCCCCATGAGCCTCCCCGTCACCCTCGCCGCCCTGCTCGTCGGCGGCTCGATCTTGTCCGGCTTCGTGCTCGGGGCCTCGCGTCCCACCCCTCCGCCCGACACGGGCGCCGTCGACACGGGCGCGACCGACTCCGGCGGCGCCACCGACACGGGGGGTGTGGTCGATACGGGCGGCGCGGTCGACACCGGCGGCGCGGTCGACACGGGCGGCGCGGTCGACACGGGTGGGGCTGACGGTGGGGATGGCGCTGACGGTGCCGATGGCGCGGACGGTGCCGATGGCGCTGACGGTGCAGATGGCGCCGACGGTGCAGATGGCGCCGATGGCGAAGACCTCGAGCCGGTTGAGATCGACACCGCCATCGGCGAATTCGACGAGGGCGCGGTCGCCTCGGCGCCGGCCTTTGACGAAGAGGCGTCCAAGGGCTGCGGCTCCGATGACGAAGAGGCGGGCATCCTCGCGCTGGGCCTGATCGGGCTCGCCAGCCTCGGCCGGCGCCACCGCCGCCGGTCCTGAGCCGGCCGGGGCGCGCCGCTCCTCGGCTGCTCCTCCGCTCCTCCGCTGCTCTTCTGATGTCCGAACAGAGGCCGCCGGTCCCCGACCGCGCGGCCTTTGCTCTGTCTGGGGGCGCTGGCGCGTGCCTGCTTTAGGCCCGCAGGCGCTTGGCGAGGATGGCGGCCACGGGCGCCATCTCGTCGGCCTGCAGGGTGGCATAGGATAGGCGCAGGTTCTGCCCCGCGCCGGCGCTCACCACGCCCAGCCCGTCGGCGAGCAGCGCGCGCCGCAGCGCCTCGGGATCACCCTGCACGGGCAGCAGGGCGAAGAAGGCCGCGTTGAAGGGCCAGGCCTCGACCCCCTCGGCGGCCAAGGCCGCGCGCAGCGCCCGCCAGCGGGCGGCGAGATCAGCGTGCTGCGCGTCACGTTGGGCCTGCAGACCCGGGTCGGCCAGCGCGGTCGCGACCATGGCCTGGGCCGGGCTCGAGGCGCAGGACACGCTGACCCGGATCGCCGCGGTGAGCTTCTCCTCCAGCGCGGGCGCCGCGGCGGGCGGGGTGGCGAAGGTCGCAAAAGCCACCCGGCCCCCGAAGAAGAACAGCTCTTTGGTCGCGCCGTCGGCGCTGACCACGAGCAGGCGCTCGGGGTCGGCCAGCGCGCCGAGCCGGTGCAGCAGGCTCTGGGCGAGGTGGCCGCCCTCCCAGACCATGCCCTGGTAGGCGTCGTCGAGCAGCACGACCAGCGGCCCGGGCTGGGCGGCGAGCAGCTGGGCGAGCTGCTCGGCCTGGTCGAGGGTCGGCGCGTAGCCGCCCGGGTTGCTCGGCAGGTTGAGCACGACCAGGGCCGGGCCCTCGAGCCCGGCGAGGCCCGCCTCGAGCGCGCCGAGGTCGAGGCCGGCTGGGCCCACCGACCGGTAGCTGTGCAGCCGCGCCCCGCACCTCGTGCCGAAGATGTGGACGTAGTTGTCCCAAGCGGGATCGGGCAGCAGCACGTTGGTCTCGGGCCCGACGAAGAGGTCGGCGAGCAGCGAGAGCGCATGCGTGATGCCCCCGGTCACAAAGGGCAGGCTGAGGCTGGGGGCCGCCTGGGGCGCCGCCCGGGCGGCGAGGCGCCGGGCCCAGGCCTGCCGCAAGCGGGGAAGGCCGCCCTGCGGCGCGTAGAGGAAGGCCTCGTCGGGGTCGAGGCCCTGGAGCATCGGCGCCAGCGCGGGCAGGGGTGCGGCGTGGCCATCGGCGCCGCGCAGCTGGCCGATCGTGGCGTTGAAGCGGGCCCCCGCCGCCTCGCGGCTCTGCACGGGGATCCCCTTGGGGAAGTAGAGCCGGCGACCGAGGGGAGAGAGGCAGCGGGCCGCCGCGGGGTGGGCGCGGAGCAGCGCGGCGTTGAGGTCGGCGGCGGGGTCCATGGGGGCTCCAACGGGCGGGTTCGGTGCGCCGGCCGGGGCCGGAGGTCGAGCATAGCGCCCGCGGCCGTGCGCAGGCCCGCCCGTGGAGCCGCGGCGGGCTGGGATAGCGGGGCGCATGAGTCCCTCCGCGTCCCCTGCACCGTCCTCTGCCGCACCCTCCTCTGCCCGGCCTTCGCCCGCGCCCGCGCCCCCGGCGCGCGCCGCCGCGACGGTGTGGACCCCGCCCGCCGCCGACTTCGCCGTCGAGGCCGAGCCCTTCTACGTGCCGGTGCGCGGCGAGGTGCAGCTTTTTGAGCGCGCCTGGCAGGGCAACATCCCCGTCTTGCTCAAGGGGCCGACCGGCTGCGGCAAGACCCGTTTTGTCGCCCACATGGCTTGGCGCCTGCAGCGGCCGCTGATCACCGTCGCCTGCCACGAAGACCTGACCGCCAGCGATCTCGTCGGCCGCTTCTTGCTGCACGGCGACGAGACCGTGTGGGTCGACGGCCCGCTCACCGCGGCGCTGCGCCTCGGGGCGATCTTGTACCTCGACGAGGTGGTCGAGGCGCGCAAAGACACGCTGGTGGTCATTCATCCGCTCACCGACCACCGGCGCGCCCTGACCATCGACAAGCTGGCCACCGTGCTGCGGGCCCCGCCCGAATTCATGCTCGTGGTCAGCTACAACCCCGGCTACCAGTCGGCCCAAAAAGAGCTGAAGCCCTCGACCCGCCAGCGTTTTGTGGCGCTCGACTTCCAGCACCCGCCGGCCGAGGTCGAAGAGGCGGTCATCATCACCGAGGCCGGCGCCGCGCCCGAGCTGGCCCGGCGCTTGGTCAAGGCCGCGGCGCGCATTCGCAACCTGACCAGCCGCGGCCTCGAAGAGGGCGTCTCGACCCGCCTGCTCGTGCACTGCGCGCGCCTCATCGCGCTCGGCGTGCCCCCGGCCGAGGCCACCGCCGCCGCGCTCTCCCGCGCCCTGTCTGACGACCCCGACCTGCAGGCCTCGGTGCGCGAGGTTGTGGCCGACTTCTTCTAGGCGGGCCCCGCGCGCCGGCCCCGGCCGCGGCGCCCCCTGTGGCGGGCTCAATGCGAGGTGAACCTTGAGCATGCCACTCTCGCGTGTGGCCCGTCGCCTCGCCCCCAGCGTGCGCCACGCCGGCGCGCGCCTGGGCGACGCGCTCGACGGCCTGCTCAGCGGCGCCCGGGCGGGGGACGCGGGCGCCGCGCTGCGCCTCGGCCTCGTCGATCCGGCCCTCGGCCGCCGCTTTTTGGAGCAGCAGGCCGCGCTCAGCGCGGTGCTCGGCCCCGAAGCCACCCGCGCCGTGGGCGAGCTGGTGCGGGTGGTCGCCCGCGCCGACGCGCTCGCCGCCCGCGGCCTGATCAGCACGCTGGGCGAGCAGTGCGCGCGTGTGCCCGCCGCCGACCGCCCCCGCTTCTGGGCGGCGCTGCACGGGGTCGCCGCCGAGCGCCCCGCCGCGGTCGGCCTCGTGGCGCGGTCGCTGCCCCCCTTGTTGCCGCGCTTCGATGACGCTGCGCTGGCGCGCTTCCTCGCCGAGGGGCTGACGCTTTTTGACCGCTCGGCCAGCGTGGCCGAGGGCTTCTTGCGCCTCGACGGCCAGCGGGCCCAGGGCATGGCGGCGGGTCTGCGGCCGGGGCTCGCGCTCAGCGAGGTGCAGCGCACGCTCAGCCTCTACGCGGCGGCCCACTGCGGGGCCGACGTCTCGGTGCGGGCGGCGCCGGCGGCCCGGGCCGGGGCCACCGACGGTCGCAGCGTGCTGCTGCCCGAGCACGTCGACCACTTTGGCGACGAGCGGGACTTTTTGCTCTACCGCGTGTGGACGGCGCGCGCGGCGGGCTTCTTGGAGTTCGGCACGCTCGAGGTCGACCTGGCCGCCCTTCCGGCGCCTACACCGGCGGGCTGGCCTGCGCCGCGGGCGGGCGAGGTCGAGCTGGAGCGCTTCCTGCGCGCTCTGCCCAACCCGAGCCTCGCCCGCGACCTGTTTTTGCTCATCGAGGGCGCCCGCGTCGAGGCCAGCGTGCGCGAGGCCTACCCCGGGGTCGGCCGCGACATGGACCAGCTCGGCGCCCTCTGGCGCCCGGCGCGCCCGCCTTTGCTCGGCCTCGCGCCCGCCGAGCAGGCGGTCGAGCTGCTGCACCGCCGGCTGCGCGGCCTGCCCACCGAGGGCGCGCCCGACCCGCGGGCCAGCGCCGCCGCCGCCGCCGCCTGGGAGGCCGCCGCCCCGCTGCCCGGGCCCGGCGCGGGCGTCGACGACAGCCTGCGCGCCGTGCTGCGCGCCTACCCTCACCTCGACGCGCTGCTGCGGCGCGTCGATCCCGAGCAGCTGCAGCCGCCGCGGCCCGGGCGGGGAAGCGGGGATGGCCGGCGTGATCCCGAGGCTGGCGCCCCCCGCGGCGGCGCGCCCCCAGCCGCGGCGGGGGGCCAAGCCGAGGCCCAGCGCGGCTACCAGCCCATGTCGGCCGACCCGACCGCGGCGGGCCTCGAGCTCAGCGGCCTCGCCCCCGAGCTGCGCGCCGACGAGGGCGCGGCCCGCCGCCTGCTCGAGCGCCTCAGCCAGCGGGCCCCCGAGGCCACCCTGCGCGAGGCGCGGGCGCTGGTGCGCGACGGCGCCCGGTTCGACGAGGTCGAGGCCCAGCTCGAGCGGCAGCAGGCCCCGGCGGGCCCCCTGCGCGAGCCCGAGGCCCCTGCGGCCGCCCTGCCCGAAGATGGCCGGGGCGCATCTGCGGCCGGCGGCGCGCCCGACACCGACAGCGAGGCCCTCCCCGACGAGCACCGCTACCCCGAGTGGGATCACGGCCAGCAAGACCACAAGCCCGCCTGGGTGCGCCTGCGCGAGCGCAAGGTGCTGCCCGGCGACCGGGCCTTTCTCGACGCCTTTGACGCCCAGCACGGCGCTTTGGTGGGCCGGGTGCGCCGCGCCTTCGAGGGCCTGCGCCCGGCCGCCCTGCGCCCCGAGCGCGGCCTGCTCGACGGCGAGGACCTCGACCTCGACCGCGTGGTCGCCGAGCGCCTCGACCGCCGCGCCGGCCAGGGCGCCGAGGGCCGGGTCTACCAGCGGCGCCGGCCCCGCGACCGCGAGGTGGCGGTGGCCTTCCTCGTCGACCTCTCGTCCTCGACCAACGAGGTCGTGAACGCCGCCGGCAAGCGCATCATCGAGGTCGAGAAAGAGGCGCTGCTGCTCACGGTCGAGGCGGTGAGCGCGGTGGGCGACGCCTGCGCGGTCTGGGGCTTCTCGGGCTATGGCCGCGACCAGGTCGCCTTTTACGAGGCCAAGGCCTTTGACGAGCCCTGGGACGACGTGCAGCGCCGCCGGGTGGCCCGCCTGGGCTGGAAGATGGAGAACCGCGACGGCGCCGCCATTCGCCACGCCACCGCCCGCTTGGTCCGCCAGCCCGCGCGCACGCGCCTGCTGCTGCTGCTCTCGGACGGCCGGCCGCTCGACTGCGGCTGCGACCAGTACCGCGACCGCTACGCCCAAGAAGACACCCGCGCCGCCCTGCTCGAGGCCCGCCGTCAAGGCGTCCACCCCTTCTGCATCACGGTGGACCCGTCCGGTCCGCAGTACCTCAGCCGGGTCTACGGCGAGGGCGGCTACCTCGTGATCGACCGCGTGGAGCAGCTGCCCGAGAAGCTGACCACCGCCTGGCGCCGCCTGCGCGGCTGAGCCTGACCCGGGGGGGGGAAGACCCGCAGAAGCCAGCGGCCCGGCGGGGCGCCCACGCCGCCCTCTGCGCTCGCCCGCGGGGCCGGCCGCGGCCAAGGTCCGCGGCCGCGCGGGCTCGGCCGGCCCGC
>JAEUKK010000153.1 GCA_016792625.1 Deltaproteobacteria bacterium
CGCGGCTCTTGATGTAGTCGAGGCTGACCACGGTGTGGGGATGCACGGCGAAGAGGCTCACGCCCGGCGGGATGTTCTGCTCGAGACGGCGCGCGCTGTGGGCCGTGACCGGCACGGCACGGATGTGGAAGCGCACCTCCAACTCGGTCACCCACTGGTCCACCAGGTGCGGCGGACACAGCACCACGGTCCGGGCGATGTCGCCGCGATCGAGCAGCTCGCGGGCGATGAGGCCCGCCTCAATGGTCTTGCCGACGCCGACGTCGTCGGCGATGAGCAGGCGCACCGGGTCTTGTTTGAGGGCCATGAGCAGCGGCACGAGCTGGTAGGCGCGCGGCGCGACGGCGATCTGCCCGAAGCTGCGGAAGGGGCCGGCGCCCCGCCGGAGAGACAGCAGCAGGGCGTCGCGGAGCAGCAGCGCGGCGTCGTGGCTCGCGAGCTGCCCGGCCTCAGGCGGCGGAAAGCGGGCCGGCCGCACCGGCTCTGGTTCGAGATCGACGCGGACGACGGTGAAGTCCTCTTCCGAACCGGTCACCGGTCGCAGGCGCAGCACCTCGGCGTCGCTGCCCGAGAGCACGATCCACTCGCGGCCCCGCGCGTGGACCAGGCTGCCAGGGGTGAAGGCGGACACGGTCATCAGCGGACTCCGAGCAGGGCGGCGAGGCGGTCGAAGGACGCGCCCCATGCGGGCTTATCCGTGAAGGGCACCAGCTCGTAGCCGAGCTCGGCGAGCTGGCCCGGGTCTCCGACGCCAGCGAGGTCCACCGCGACGAAGTGGGCGCGCCAGCCGAGCAGCCCGCCGGGGAGCGGGGCGGGGTCGGGCGCGGGCAGCCCGCGGGCGGCCAGCGCTTCCCTCCACGGCGCGTCGGCGGTGTCGGCGCCTGCTGGGTGCGGCCCATCCCCCGGGGGCGCGCTGGACGCGGACGGGGCGGGCCCGGTCTGCCCGCGGGCGATGCGGAGCAGCAGGTCGAGCGCCGTGCCGTTCTGGCGGTGGATGAGCTCGTGGTCGGGCTGGTTGTAGTACGAGAGCAAGCAGCGGTAGCAGCCGGCGACGCAGCGGGCGTCGGGCTGGGGCCGCAGCTCAGACGCGCTGGCCGGCAGTGGGCCCTCGTCGGGCACGTCGTAGTGCATGATCTGCAGCGCGGCGCGGGCCGCCCGCGGCAGCGCGTCGGGCTCGGCCACGAGGCGAGACAGCACGCCCGCGCCGCCCTCGGTGGCTTCGTAGAACAAGCAGCCGTTGCGCTTGGCGCGGGTGGGCACCGGCTCAGCCATCAGCTCGCCGCCCTCAAGCTGGTAGCGCGCCTCGAGGCCGCGCAGCAGGGCGTATTGGAAGGTTGGGAGGGCCTTGTCGTCGCCTTCGCAGCCTGCGGGCTGCACCAGCAGCGCGTTCTTGTGGTCGCGCACGCAGGGAACGATCAGCTGAAAGGGCGCCGCGGTTGGGTCTTTGGGGCCGTCCTCGTCGGGGGCCGCCTTCCAGTAGCCGGAGACCGGGTCGATCCAAAACCCGAGCTCCGACTTGTTGTGGCGCCGCCGCAGGCCCTTGTTCAGCCGGGTGATGCGCGCACCCGGCCCAAAGGCGAGGCGCACCACCGGGCCGAGCGCGTCGTCGATGACCGCGATGCGCGCGTCCAGCACCCGGTCGCGGATGGCCCACTCGAAGGTGGTCTGCAGCTCGAAGCCTTGGCGCTGCCGCTCCTCGTCGTTGGCCGTGATGCGCTCGGCCGGCCAGGTCGCCACGTTCTCGATGCGGTACACGTGGTTCACGATCTCAGCCGCGTCGAGCGGCGTGCCACAAGCGTGGCAGGTGTTCGCTTCGTCGAAGTGCCCGGCGCCGCAGTGCGCGCAGAGCCGCGCGACCTCAGTGGTCAGCCGCGCCTCGGCGCGGGACGCGTCTTGCTCTGGCGCCGACAGCATCGCCCGCACGACCCGGAAGGCCCGGCCCTCATGGTAGATGAGGCTCTTGGGCCCGAACTCGGCCAGGGCGAGGAAACGCGGCCGCTGCAGCCACGACTGGCGGCCGCGGGCGTCGGCCTTCGGCACGTAGGCCATCAGGGGCAGGCGGGGGAAGTTGTAGCCGGGCAGGAAGCCCTCGGTCGCGAGGTAGCGGTAGGTGTAGAAGTCACCGCGCGACGCGCTGTCTTCGCCTTGTCGCAGCAGCGCGAGCTGATCGATGGCTTGGTCGTGGTGGGTCTTGGCGGCCCGCTTGTCGGCGGGCCCGGCCGCGTGGTCGTCGAGCACCCGCCGCGCGGCCACGACCTGTTGCTCGGCCGCGGCGAACAGATCCCGCCAGCGGTGGAAGGCCTGCGCGAAGAGCTCGAAGGCCCGCGCGGCGACCTCTTGGGCGTAGGCCTCGCGGCCCGTATACCAAGGGGCGTCCTTTGGGTTCAGCTCGTCCGCGACCTGGTCCAGCACGCGGCGCATGCGCTCGACCGCCGTGGGCACGACCCGCGGGGCGACCATCGGGGTGCGCACCTCGGCCTTGACCGGACGGCCAGGGGCGTTGAGGTCCAGCAGCTGGCCGATGCTCGGGTCGAGCGGCGTCTCGGTGCAGGCGAGCCAAATGGCGTGCAGGTGGCTGTCAATGAGGTCGCGGTTGGCCAGCTCGAGGGTCGGCGCGCGGACCTCGCCGTGCACCATCGCGGCGGGCTGGCGGAAGAAGTACTGGTCGTGCGGGCCCTGGGCCGAGGCGTAGGTGAGGACCAGCGCGGCTTGCCCGCTGCGACCGGCGCGCCCGCTCCGCTGCGCGTAGTTCGCGGGCGTCGGGGGGACGTTGCGCAGGTAGACCGCGTTGAGCGCCGAGATGTCGACCCCAAGCTCCATGGTCGGAGAGCAGAACATCACAGGTAAGAAGCGGACGTTCTCTCCGATCGCGCGGATCTCCTTCTCGTCCTTGGCGAGGTCTTGCTTCTCTTTCTCGTCAAAACGGAAGCGCTTCTCGCGGATCTGCCGCTTCTCTTGGTCGACCTGCGCGGTGTGCTCGCGCGCCTCGAAGCCGAACAATGGATGGTCGCGGCCCGCCAGCATGTCGGCGAGGGCCAGGTAGAGGCTGCGGAAGAACGGGTTCTCTTTGCCCTGCGCAGCGCCCGCCTTGGTCTTGCGGCGGAAGAGCACCGCGCTGTCGACCAGCTTCCAGCCGGGGGAGTCAAAAGGCGTGGTCTCTTGGGTCACGAGGCCGTATTGCTGGGCCACCTCAAGCAACTTCTCGATGAGCGCGTCGACCTCGGCGGCCTTGAGCGCGCGGATGGCCGTCGTGCCCCACAGCTTCTCGGCGCGCAGCCGCTTGCCCAGCGCGCTGCGGGCGCCGCCGCGGACGATGAGGTCCTCGTCCTTCGCGCGGGTGCCCTTGCGCTTGGCCGCGTGCAGCACCAGCCAGCGCCCAGGCCGGGGGCGCTCGTCGGACGAGAAGCCCCAGGGCGCGCGCAGCCGGCTCGACGAGCGCTGGTAGAGCTGCTCGGTGGCGAGCTCGTCGAGGACCGTGCTCTTGACGGCCATCCCGGTGCGCAGGTGGTCGAAGAGGGCGCGGTAGACCGCGGCGCGCACGGCGACCGGCGCCTGGGCCAGCACGGGGGGCGCGTCGGCGAAGGCGGCGTCCGCGCCGGCCAGCTCATCGAGGGCCTGGTACTCCACCTCGACCAGGCCGAGCTGCTCAAGGTTCGGGTTGGTGTAGCGCCAGCCCCGGCGCTGGTCGAACCACGCGCGGTAGGCGAGCACCTCGCGCAGGGTCTTCTCGGCCTCGAGCCGGGCTGCGCCGATGAGCTCGGGCTCGGCGCACCACTCCGCCCGCACCTCGGGGGTCTGGCGGTCAAAACCCAGCGCGCGCTGCTGGGCGGCGCCGAGCTGGTCGGCGCTCAAGCCGTCCTCGCCGGCCCTGGCGAGGGCGGCGACGAAGGCGGCGCGCACGAGGCCGACGAACAAGAAGTCGTTGAAGTGCCCAGCCTGCAAGGCGGCGTCTTGCCGGTTGTCGGTGAAGCCCAGCAGCTTGCGGGTCGTGGTCGGCAGCGACGAGGCGGGCCCGTGCATCCACCGCAGCACGCTGGTGGTCAGCACCGTGGTCGCCGAGCTGCGGCCCTCTGCAGAGAGGGAGGCGAGCCGGTTGCGGTCGCGCGAGGAGTCGTCCTTGTACTCGCCGCAGCGCAGGCAGAAGCGCCACCGCTCGCGAATGAGCCAAGCGTGCGCCCCGCTGCCCATGCGCCCGTCGGGCTCGACTTGCACGGGGGCGACACGGAAGCGGGGCTTGTTCTTGTCTCGCTTCAGGCGCGTGAAGCCCGCCGCGTCCGTCTCTCGCCAGCTCTCGGGGTAGTCCTCCGCTTCGTCCTGAAACTCGGCGTCGAGGTCGGGCGTGCGCAGCGTGAGGAAGCCGAGCTCCTCGACCTCGGCTGACCGGTCGAGCTGGCTCTGCTGCTGCTCGTCATCGTCCGAGGCGGGGGGCGCGGCGTCGTCGATGTCGCGAAACAGCGCCACGAGGCCCCGCTCCTCATGCACGAGGCGGACGGGGTGGTACTCTTGACCGCAGGTGCGGCAGAAGTGCACCGCGTACAGGCGCTTGTGGGGCGCTTCGGGCAGAAACCGCTGCCCTTCGACGGTGAGGGTGCGCTGACCGGGCGGCTCCAAGGTGGAGAAGGCGTGCCCGGCGCCCGAGATGAACTGGTGCAGCCGGAAGGCGAAGAAGGAGCGCTCGTTGGTCGAGCCGGGGACGCGCACGCTCTCGGGCAGGCTCGAGACCAGCAGCATGCGCCGAAGCGCTTCGCCGCAGTTCGCGGCAGACCGGCCGGCGTCAGCCGCGAGCTGCGCGCGGGCCTCGGTCAAGGTGAGGGGAGGGGCGCGGTGCCAGGCCGGGTTCGCCGCCGTGGAGTGCATGCCCAGGGCCGTCTCGATCCAGATGGCCAGGGGGTGCACGCGGAGCTCAGCGTCGGAGAGGTTGTCGGGCACCCCGGCGTCGATGGCCGGGCCCAGCGCCCCCCGGACACTCTCGCGCTTGAGCTCCTTATCGGTCACCCGCTCAAGGGTCTCGCCCACCACGTTGTTCACGGGGATGTTGGTCGCGAAGAGCTTCGAGGCGACGGCGGCGACCACGGCCTGCCGCTCGTCGGTCGTGCCGTCGCTCTTCATCGTGGCCGAGGTGCCTACGCACTGCAGCCGGTCCGAGAGCCGCTCGCGCACCCGCCGTACGAGCATGGCCACGTCGGCCCCCTGGCGCCCGCGGTAGGTGTGCAGCTCGTCGAGCACGAGGAAGCGCAGCCCCGCGCAATTCCCGATGACCGCGCGGTCGATCTCATCCTGCCGGGTCAGCAGCAGCTCGAGCATCATGAAGTTGGTCAGGAGGATGTCGGGCGGGTTGTCCCGCACCCGCTTGCGGTCCTCGGCGCTCTCTTGGCCGGTGTAGCGCTCGAAGGTCACCGGGCGACCGCCCGGGCGCTCGGGGATGTACTTGGCGAGCTCTTCGGCTTGGCTGTTCGCCAGGGCGTTCATTGGGTAAATGATGATGGCCCGGGTTCGCCGCGTGGGATCACGCCGCTTCTCGGCCAAGATCGCGCTGACGATGGGGATGAAGAAGCACAGCGACTTCCCCGAGCCCGTGCCCGTGGTCACAACGTAGGACTCGCCCGAGGTGGCGCAGGCGATCGACTGCTTCTGGTGCTCAAACAGCGAGAGCGGGAAGAGCTCGCGGCAGCCCTCGTCGAGTGAGCCCTCGGCAACAAGCGCCTCAACCGTGGTGCTGCGCTTGTAGTTGGGGTTGACTTGGATCAGCGGCTCGGGCCAGTACCGCTTCTGCGCGTAGATCGCCTTGACCTGCGCCCGAATGTCGGCGGCGTGGATGGTCGTGAACGAGGTAGCGAACTGCTCATAGTCCGCGACGACGCTGTCTCGGAGGGCGAAGACGTCCATGGTGCGGCTGGCGGCGACGCTCATCGGGCACTCGTTGGGGCAGGGTGGGGGGCGCGCGGCCCGGAGCCGGAGGCCTGTGATTGCTTCTGCGCGCGCAGGCACGTTCGCTGGAGGGGCGGCGCGGTGGGGGCAGCTTGGAGCGGGGCGCTAGTAGTCCTCATTCGCAGTGCTCCGGGTCAGGGCGTGCGCCGCCATGCGGAAGCTGACCCCGTTCCTTAGCCGGCCGCGCATACTGGCGCCGCTGGACGGGTGCGCGCCCGAGGCCTGAACTTTAGCACCAAAACGGCGTGTGGAGAGTCGATGTCGTGGGGGCCGCGGCGGAGGCTTCGCGTGCGCGCGAGGACACGGCGACGGGGACGGGGGCGAATCCGCGGAGCCGGGAGCGCCCACCGCTGACGGCTGATCGCGGAGGATCGCTTTTGGGGCTGGAAGCGCAAGTGTTGGGTGGGTGCCGCTTGGCGGGCGCGCGTTAGGGGTACACGGGCGCTGAGTACGGTCTGTCGTGGAAAATGGTCACCCGCACAGGTAGGTTCACACCCACTGGCCCTTCGGGGTCAGTGCGGTCGTTCTGCGTGGTTTGGGTCTTGGTCATTACCACATCCCCGCTTGCGGTGATCCACTCGGCTTGGCCGAATGGGGCCGTACGCAGAGTATACGCTAGGTCATTGCCGAAGCTTGTCAACTCGCTGTATTGACCTGGGTCATCGAAGCCGTACCGAGCGAGCGAGTCTGCGCTGGAGTATGGTGGATATTCCAGGCGATTGTCGGACCTGACCTCGATGACGATGAGGTAGGGTCGATCATCTGGGTCAATCTGGGCCACAATGCAGTGCTCTTCCCGGGTGTGGCCGTCAAGGTACTGAAAGACGTAAGGTCTCGTCCACTCGGTCGGGCCTTCCACCGAACCGCTGTCTTCGGTGCAGTAGATCTCGTACTCCGAGACGACCAATGTCCCCGCCGTCCGCGCATCGACCTCGGCCAGCTGCTCGTTCGCCGCGTCCAGCTCCGCCCGCAGCGCAGCGTTCTCCGCCTCACGCGCCGCGACCTCGGCGGCGTGCGCAGCCTCGAGGGCCGCGAGTCGCTCGGCGAGGGCGGCCACCTCAGTCCCGCTGCTGCTCTGCTCTTCGGTGAGCGCGCCGATGGCATCTTCAACGGCCTGGACGGCGCTCTCAATGGTGGACAGGTCTTGGTCGTCGCCCTGCGACTGCCCGACCTCGACCTCGACCCCGACGCCCTCGGGGCAGTCGCAGAGCACGAAGCACGAGCCCGACGAGGTGAAGCCGCAGGAAGCCCCCGCCTCGACGGTGATGATCGACCCGCCGCCGTCGACCGCACAGGCGTCGGTTGCGCCCAAGTCCTCAGTGTACGAAGCGGAGCAGCCGGCGTCGACGCAGGCGAGGAAGAGGTCCTGCTCGGCCTCAGAGCACTCCGCGCCCTCGACGGCCTTCTGGCCCTCGCAGGCGGCCAGGGTGGTGAGCAGGAGGGCGGTGGTTCTGGCCATGGCGATGTCCTTGAAGTGCGTCGACGCGGGGCGCGGCGCGCGGGGTGCGCCGGCTTAACTGGTGGGTCGGCCGTGCTCGGGGCGGCGCGGGCATGCGTGCTCGGCGCGGCGACACCGATGTGCAGCTGATCGAGCGGCGTGGGCGGATGGATGGGTAGCACGGGGCGTGATTGACCCGCTGTGCGTCGCTTCGCGCGCGCCAGACGGGCCAGAGGGGGGCGCAGCCCGTCGCGGCGCCGGCCGCGACCGAGGCCGCAGGCGGAGCCCGGCGGACCGCCGCCGGCGGCCGCAGGCCGGCGGGGCGCCCGGATGTATCGCGCATGCCTCGCGTTGGGGGCTCGTCGCTCAGCCTTGAGCGGCGAGCGTGCGCGCCATCGCGTCCCGGTGCTGCTCGACCAGGGCGAAGGCCTCTCGCCACCCGGGCTTTCGGCCGTCGATCCGCTGCAGCAGCCAGTGCCAGGCCCACCGATGTACGCGGCTGGCGGCACCTGGTGCGTTGAGCCACGCGCCGAGGCCCGCGATGAGTCCTCGATGCTCGTCTGCGGGAGCATGCCAGTGGATCATGGCCAGCGGGCCGTTTTCATCGCCCAGGTCGGGGAGTGCGGCCTGCAGCTCGGCCACTTTCGTGCGCAGTGCGGGCGCGCCGCGGCGCCAGAGTGCGTCGATCACGGGCTTCGATTGCGCGTGCAGCGTCATCTTGTCGAAGGTTCGCAGCAGCACGTCGAAGGGAGCCGCCTGCAGGGCGGGCTGGTCGATCTCCCACCAATGGAGGCGCTCAGCCAGCACGACCAGGATCCGCTCCCAAAGTTCGGGTCGCAAGAAGCGAAATACTTCCGCTGAGGAAGCAATGCGCACGCAGATCGCATCGCCGAGGACTGTAGCGGGAGCAGCAGCCCAAAGCGCCCGTTGGTCATCCTCGCCGACTGGCTGTTGGGTGTTAGGATGTGCCCAAGACAAGGGCGTACATTCGCCGTGTTCGGGCACGGCACCCCAGCGATGCCAACACCAAACGAGCGCTTGTTTAAGCGTGATTCCGTTACGGGCGCATGCCTCCTCGAGCATCCGAAGCCCAAAACGAAGCCGCAGCAGCTCGACGAGCAGCACAGGTGGCGGCTCGAGGTTGAGCCTGACCGCCCGGGCGAGCTGCTCGGGATGGCGTAGGTCCCATGCGTCGTGGGATTGGGGTAGGGATGGCAGTCCATCAACGAGCGCGGCCCCGAGGGCGAACGCGCCACGGCGCCAATCCGACTCCAACCAGCCCCCCTCGGGGAAGTATGCGGCGATACTGACCTCCTGCAGGCATAGCGTAAGACGTGCCAGAAGAGGTGGAGGTAGCTCATCGTCGCCCCACGGCGCCCACTCCCGCGGCAAGACCCGTCTGGCAGTGCTCCCGAGCCGGCGGCTCAGCTCAAGGACCGCCAGCGACCAGCTCGCCAGGGGGCGCGCGAACTTGCGGTCAGGACGCGTGACCCCAAGCACCGGCATGGGCGGCCGTTCGGTAAACCGCTGCACAAAAAATGCGCCTTGCATTGCTAAAAGTCGTTCGGCGAGGCTCAGATCCACGACGGACCCCATGGCTGCAGCGATTCCCAGCGCGCGAACGGCGCCGTCGAGCGCGGCGGCGCCTTCTGGCGTGCGTGCGTCAGCGTCGAGCGCTCGCCTAGCGGGACTATCGTTGCCCTCGGCGATATCCTCGATCATCCGCTCCAAGGCGCTCTCGGCGGTCTCTGGGTCAAGGAGGAGGGCGCCTAGGTCGCGAACGGGATCCTCTTGTATCCCCTGATACATCCCCTCGACGGCTTTGGCTTTGGCCACCTCCGCGAGCCACCGGGGCCGCAAAGCCAAGACCTCGGGGGCTGCGCCGGGCAGCGGGGCCAGCGCCCTGACTTGGCGCAGCAGCTCGACGATGGCCTCTGGCGTCGCGGCGAGGGCGTCGAGCAAACGCTTCTGCAGGTCCTCCCCGCCGGCCTGCACGAGGCGGATCAGCTCGGCCGGGTCGAGCTCCTGTTTTGTGGCCGGGAGAAGCGCGGCCCACTCGGCTGCGGTCAGCCACTCGGGAAGTCCGCGGCGCAGCCGGACGGCGACGAGCTTCACGATGAGCTCGCCCCCCTCTTTGCTCAGCTGGCGGGCCGGTGCAGACGAGGCCCCGATGCGGCCGAGGGCGTGTCGCAGCCACGACGTGACCCAGCGCTGCAGAGTGCGGGGCGTCCACTCCCCGTCGCCGGGCAAACCAACCTCATCGATCACGCCGAAGAGCTCGAGCGCCTCGCCCGGTGTGTGAACCAGCGCCTCAAGCGCCTCGGCGTCGAAGGCCTGTGGCCCCGCTGCGGCGAAGCCCCCGCCCACCTCGACGCGGGCGCGGGCCCAGGTGACAAGCTCGGGTAGCCATTCCGCTAGGGGCGGCGAGGCAATCTGCGCCCATTCTGCCTGTTTATCATCTCCGTCGGTCCGGTCTCCTCGCGCATCATTCGCGCCTGTTAGTCGAGCGGAATACTCCGCTCGCTCAGGCTGTTCGGCACAGGCAACACAAACCCGAAGGCCCGGGTAGCCAGCGAGCAGCTCGGCGTGGCCTTCGGCCGAGGTGAGCTCAAGGTACACGCGCCCCGTCGCCGGAAGCGCGTTCGCTACATCACGCCAGCGCGCACCAGCGAGGTACACCCACCCTGCGCGTTGCTCGAGCCAGCGCCCGACGAGGGTCTTGCCCGCGCCAGCCGGCGCCACCCACCACGTGCGGTGCTCAGGAGGGCCCCCCGGCACCACGAGCTCGCGGGGCACGCCTGGGAACGGCGGTTCGATGCGCAGATCGAGCGGCCGCAGCGTGGGGAAGCCCGCAAAGCCGAAGTGGTGCCCCGCCTCTTCTTGCGGGCGGAGCGCCTCAAGCTCGCCCAGCTCGCGGCCCAGCACGAAGGCCAGCGCGGGGCGGAACGCGGCGCCGGTGCCCCACCACCAGCCGACGTCTTTGCCACGGTCGAGCTCGGCGAGCTTCGTGGCGATGGTCGTGTGGCTGCGATGGTCGTCGGTGGGCCACGGGCTGCCCGGCCGCCCCTGCATCTCGGCGGCGAGCTTGCGCATGCTGTGGATGTTCTGGGCAGCAGCCCAGTCTTGAAGTGTGCCCATCGGACCTCCGCGCTTGTTGTATCGGCTCCAGCTGGAGCTAGCCACGGCGATGCATGATGCATGCATGGTTGCCGAATGCATGATGCGTGCATCATGCGTGCATCGATTTTGGCCTTGCGCTTCAGGCGTCGGTGGGTATGCTCAGACCCGGAGGTGCCGATGTCCCCACGACAGCCCGATCCCCCCGCTGGGGGTGAGCCGAGACCCGAGACTCTTCTGCGCGCCGCGGTGCTCGGCGGCGATGGCCGCTCGCGGCGTCATCACCCCGCCGGGGCCGTTGTGCGGGTGTACCCATCGACCCGATACGGCGGGAACGGCGGTCTGCGCGCGCTTGAGGCCTCGTTGCGCGCGGGCGGCGTCGACTTGGTGGTGTTGCTGACCCGATGGGTGGGGCACTCGGCGTCGAACAAGATCATGAAGCTCTGTCGGCAGCTGGGGGTGCCCGTGCGCGTCGTGCGCTGACCCGCCCGCCCCGAATTGGGGTCTGTTTCTCTCTCGACTTGTCTGTACTGCACCCTTCTCCTGCGCGCGCCAACGCGTGGGGTGGTCTCTCTGTGCCCGAAATTCACCCCCCCGATGGAGGCGCCATGACCGTCGCGCTGCTGATTGTCCCCCCGCTGCTCAAGTACGCCGCCGGGCCGCTGCTCGGGCCCGCCCTGCTCGCTGGAGCGGGTCGCAGCGCCGGCCACGACGTGCAGGTGCTTGACCTCAATATCCGCTTCTTGCGCGCCCACCTGGGTCCGGTCAACTGCACCGACCCCGCGCGGGTCTTCGGCGACCACGCGCGGCCCGCCGGGGGCCTCGCGGAGCCGGCGGCTCGTTTCGAGGTCTTGCTCGGCGCGATTGCTCTGCCCGACAAGCGCCGGCACCGACGGAGCGCGACCCTAACGCTGCCGTTGGGCCACGATGAGGTGGATCAGCTGGCAGACCAGGTCGACGCGGGGCTGTAGTGTCCCCCAGTTTGCTTGACAAGTCCTGCCTCAAGAATCGCCCCACCGAAGCCCCGGTGCGGGCGCGGAACCTGCCCGGTCACTCCGGCAAGGCCCACCACCCTCTCGCGCAGAGCGCTGCGAGGGGCCCGGCGGGCCTTGCCTCCGCGCCCAGGGCAGGTTCTTGGGCTCGTGTGGAGCGGAGGACAGCACGAGAAGATGCTTCTCATGCTGCTCTCCGCTGCGGAACACCCAGAAGCGCGACGCGGCGCTCGCTTGGCGTCTGCCAATCCAGCGCTTGATGCGGCCGTACGTCGTTGAAGGCCGCGGCCCAGGCGACCAAGGCCACCCGGAGCGTCTCGGCGTCCGGCCAGTCCTGCAGCCAGATGCACTCCTCTTTCATCGTGCGAATTGTACGCTCTGCGACGGCGTTTCCGGTGGGACGGCCAACCGGCGCGAAGGTGTGGGTCACGCCCCATGCAGCACAGAGGTCCTCGGCGTCGCGGCCCGTATACTGCGGCCCGTGGTCGGTCCGGAGCTCAACGCCGTGAGGCACGTTATTCGGCGCGCCGAACGCGGCTTCGAGCGCGCGGTCGACGCTCGCGAGCACCGAGCCGGCGGCCTGCGACTTCGAGACGGTGACATCCAGCACGCTGCGACAACCGCAGTCGACGGCCAACATGACCGCGACAACACCGTCAGCGAGAGTGCTCACGGTGGTGAAGTCCGCGGCGATGCGCCGGTTGGGCAGCGGGGTCACCACATGGCCGCGCGGAGCCCCTTCGCGGGGCTCGTCGCTCGAGCGCGGCAGGACCAGCCCAGCGGCCCGCATCAGGGCGTGAACGCGACGCCGACTCACCCGGAGGTGCTTGCGGCGCAGGGTCGCCCAGACCTTGCGGACACCCCAGGCCGGGAACTCGTCCACCACGGCCTTGATGGCGGCCGAGAGCTCGTCGGTGGGGACCCCGCGGGGCGCTGTGGAGGCGGGCGGCGGGCACTGCGTGGGCGCGCCTGGCTTCGCCGGCGGCGCCTCGTCGGCGGCTGGGGCGCGCGCCTTGGCCCGCTCGGCGTAGACAGCCTGCCGCGACACGCCGAAGGTGTCGGCTATCAGCGCAACTGGTGCGGTCCCGCGAGAGGTGCACGGGCTCATCGCCGCGACCTCCCGCGCGGAGAAGGGCCCCGGGCGGGGATGCCCAACTCCCGCTGCAACAGCTCGACTTGCATCACGCTCCTGGTGAGAGCATCGCGCAGCGTGTCGTTCTCCTTCTCGAGGTCCCGCTCGCGGGTGGTCGGTCCATCGCCGCGCTGCAGCGCGGCCTCCATGCCCGCGAGCGCCGCGTCCCGCCAGCCGACAACGGTCTCCGCACGGACTCCGAGGCGCCGGGCGACCTGGTCGACAGTCGCCTTCCCCTGAAGAATCTCCAAAACGGCGCTCTGGCGGTCTTGAAGGCTGCGTCGGCCAGGGCGGCCGCGCTGGCCGCCATCCTTCTCGTCTCGTTCATCGGACCCTGACATCGCTGACCTCTCGCATGTGCTTGCCCGGGGGGTTTATCCGACCGGCTGTTGTCAACCGGGGAGAGGGGGACAGGGCACGCGGCGGCTCCGATGTTCCAGCTCCGACCCGTGCGAAGATGCTCTCGGCAAAGGTGTTGTCGTAGTAGCCGCCGACGGCCCCAAGTGCTGTCCGAGGTCCAGATCGGCGTCTCCGCTTCGACAACAGCGCGTTTGTGCGCTGACTGCGGAGGCTGGAGTGTGCGACGACCCGTGCAGGGAGGCGCACGCCTCTCCGATTGACCTTTCCACGGATTCTGTTCGTATCACCTCGACAAGCGCCCACTTGATCACCGCCCCCCCCAGACGGCTATCATTGCAGCCAGGCACAGCCCGATGATTCGGTTCTCGAAGTGGTCGTGCGTGCAGGGGTGCGTATGGACCGGTGGACCCACTTCAGCCCATTGAACAGCGGCAGGTGCGCCTGCTATATCAGGGGCTTTCGGGGTTGCTTGGCAAGTGGGCTGACCTTTCAGGCGCTGGTGGTTGTAGCTTTGCTGAGTGTCTTACAGAGGTGGAGGATCGCTGGCCATGTGGTTGCCACCATGTGCCGTGAGACTTCTCCGAATGGCTGACTTGCTATTGGTGTCGGAAAGTACCACACCGTGCTCTGGCCATATGTTCGACACTCCACGCCCGGTTCAACGGGGCACTTCCCCGCGGCCGTCGCGAGCGTTTCTTGGTGCTTTAGCTTCGTCCAAAGCGTGACGAAGGGGCGGACCTGGTCCCCAATGTCGTCTGACAGGCCAAAGACAAGTGACCCCTTCCAATCTACAAGTGCTACCTCAGCACGGAGCCAGGGCAGTTGCTTCTTCGGATAATGCTTCGCTCGTGCGAGACTCTCGCAGGCTGGGGCCTTCGAGCGGCGTGCCCTTTCTTGGAGCGCTTCGTGCGCTGAAAACAGTAGGCCACGGATCGACTCTTCGAGGTGAGGCCTTGCCTTTAGAACAGCCAGCCGTTCATCGTTGGTGATGCCTGGGACCTTTCCGTTGACCAAGTCCTCGTCGAACAGCAGACCAGACCAGAGCGCTGGCTTCGAAAGCGCAAACGCGAAAACATCTGAGACGCGTTCCATCATGGCCTCCCTTCGATAAGGTCGAGTACTTCATGCTGTTTTCCGATGGACCATGAGTCGAACGGTCCCGCTCCCGCAATCTCGACCACATGCCGCGCGACCGATGCCAGGTACTGGACCATGTAGCGATGCTCGGCCGACTCACCCCCGATCGCGACGGGTAGCATATGATTCAGAAGTTCGGCCCACTCGAGATGAACACAGCCATCGACGTCCGGTTTTGGTTCACCTGCCTTTGTCAGGTATACGAGGATACATTGATTTTTGCCGCTGGTGTCCAGGAAGTGCTGGTACGCGCTTAGCTGCTGGTCGTGTTCGGTGCTGTCGATTTTGTTTTCGACGAGCAGCCAGCCGTTGGGATACTCGATAGCGAGATCAACGCGGCGACCGTCTGGCAGCACTTTCTCGGCAATTACCGACCTGGGCTGTTCACGGCCTAAAGCGTCGATCAAACTTCCCTTACCTGTCCCTCTGCTTTTCGAACGGAGAGCCAACAGGAATGCTTCCAGCGGCGCCCTGCCCAGGGCGGGGTGGTCCGCCGGGTCAAGGAGCCAACGAAGCATTCGGGTGTGGTGGATTTCGGACGACTGCAGGCCAAGGGGCGCCATCAGGTCAGGTGTGCAGCTCAACGCTGCGAGTTTCCGCCGCTGTGCGTAGTTGAGTCGCGTGAGGCGTTCGGCCACAACGCCTTTGAGTCGCCAGCGTAAGCTGTCTGGCTCGGCCATGATAAGTCGGCGAAACGGCTCAAGCTCTTCCTCTATGTGGCCGCCGTCGGATCTACGCGGTGCTGTCACTTTCGGTCTCCTGCAGGTGGTGGGTTTCGTCAACGCCGGTGCTGGGGTGTTCTGCGCTCGAATGCTTGGTCTGCCATGAGAGGCGCAGGGTGGCCAACGCAGTGGAGGTCGGGGCAGGGGGGCATGGTTGGCGGCGGCCTGGGAAGCACGGATCGGTGATTCAACTTAGCCGCCCTGCGAGTGGATGAGTTCGGGCGACCATTGGCAAGTCCAACCCGCGGCCAGGTTTTCCGGTCTCCGTCGCGGTCCGCCAGCTACTGAGCCGCGCACAAACGAGTAGCTGCGCCAAGATGCTGACTAGTGAAGATGAACACAGCGACGTCTGCCTCAGGGTTCTGCTCCTTGAGTGCCTTACCGTACCGGTGCGCTTGCAGTTCCACGGTCTGTCGGCCTCGGCGGCGACTCTCCCGCGCCGTGTGACCGCTACCTGGGTTAAGGAACTTGATCTCAACGACTGCGAGCTCCCGCTCACTCCTCGCGAAGACTAGGTCCCCAACTCCACATTGGGGAAGTCCCGGAACGACCGGCCACTCGTGCCGAACGACCAACGGGTAGTCTGGGAGCACGGACAAGCTGTTCGCGATCAGGTAGCGAGTCAGTTCCGCCTCGTCGTGCGGCCTTGCTGGGGCTCCACAGATGAGCATCCTTGCCCGGATCTGCCGGTCTTGCTCGACTAGCTCGGCGTAGTTCACTTCGCACCCTCCTAGTTGGCGCGCCACCCGACTACAGGTCGCGCCACTGGCGCCGGGGAGCTTACACCAGTCAAGGCTGGTCGCTCACGTTCCGGACCGATTTCGTTGTCTGTTTCGTGGAAGCCGTGGTCGCTGCTTGATTCTCCCGGTCTTGCGCCGTCCGCCATCCCTCGGTCGCCTTAGAGGCCTTCAGGTCCGCCTTGAGGCGCTCAACGAGTAACCCCACCGCCTTGAACTCGGCCGCGCCTGTTGGTGGACCGTGCTCGCGCCCCGCTTGATCAACCGCCTACCGACCACCAACTGAGCGGTCGCGTTACACGCAATTGGCCTTCCTGAGGTTGTTTCCGCCACGATGGCTCCATAGAGCCCGTCCCAGCCGACTAACGCCGGAGGGCGGCGCGGGGTTTGACCATGGCGGACTCCTCCGGGTGCGGCGGCGCCAGGCAAGGGCCACTCCGCTGGCCCTCCTACCCGGTCTGCCGGGCCGCTGGGGCCACTGACACACATCGGCCGGGTGGTTCAGCCTCCCGTGAGCCCGGTCGCCCCCGGGCTCCGCACGCCGCCGTCCCGTTGTCCAGCTCGATGTTCCTGGCCGCCGAAGTGTTCTGCCCCACTCGGTCCGGCCGACCGTGCGCCCCACAACGGCGTGCTGGACGTTGAACACGCTGCCCTTCGCAGCGAGCCCGCAGCGCCGGCTATCGAGATGTCGATCACATTGTCGAGATCTCGATAGCTGCGCCCACACTCGGCCCAGATCGAACGGGCTCGTCCGGCCGAACCAGCACCGCGGTACCCCCGCACACCCGCCGACCCCCTCGGAACGCTTCCAGCCCTTCCAACTCCAAGGACACCTCACAGCACACCATTCTCGCAAAGGCACCGACCCAGTGCCTCTCCTTCCCCGCTCGTCGCCGGCCCCCAGGCCGCGCCGCCCCCGCTCGCCCTGGCTCGCGCCACACCACCACCCGCCTTCCCGGTGACACTCTCGTCGGGGGCCTCGCGCTGGCCCGGCCCCTAGCGCTCGACTGTGGGCCCGCGCCCGCCCGCCCCTCGCTGTCACACATTCAGCCCCGACGTTTGGCGATGAGGGCCTGTGGTACGTCGCCTTCGGTGATGTGGTGGATCTTGAGGCGGGTCATGACGCCGATCCGCACCTGGGCCTCCAGAGCCCTCCCGCCGGCGACCGAAGACCACGAGGAGCAGCCGGCGGGTCAACGCCCACCAGACCTTCCGGATCGAAGCCGGCTAGCCTTCCCGGCCGCCACACGCACAGCCACGGCCCCCGCCGCTCACCCCCTCGGAGAACAGCCAGCTGGGCGCCCCACCCGCCTGCGGCGGCTGGCGGCCCCCTTGCGCGCTCGGCCCGCCGGGCCTCGGTCGGCCGCGCGGCGGCCGACGCCGGCTGCGCCGGCCGCTCCAGTCGGCCTGGCGCGGGGGAGGGCGGGCCCCAACGCGCTCCAGACTGACGCGGCGCACGTCATCTTCGCGACTCCGCGCCGCCCCTGAAGCCTAGGCCTTGGAGCGCGGCTCGCCCTCGCCATGCGTGACCCACACGTGCTGGTGTTCGCATCGCCAGCGCAGCTCGGGCCCGTCGGGGCCCCGCTTGCCGCCGATAAAGTAGGTGCGGCTGGGCTCGGTGCACACCGGGCAGGCATCGTTGGGCGGGTTGTAGTTGGGTTGGCCCATGTACGCCCATCTGTTGGTGTTTCTCATGCGCTCGGCTAGCCGGTGCCGCGGCGGCGGTCAAGCGGCGGCCTCGAGCCCGCGGTGCGCGTTCGCCTGGTTCGCGGCCCCCTGATCGACGTGTTGCACGTCATCTCCGCAGTGCCCCCCACCGCTCCTGCGCGCAGCGGCCACTGTGCGGCGCGGCTGGCCCTTGGCGCCCGCGGTCGGCGGGGAGGAGCGCAGCGAACCGTCGCGGCCGCCGACCCAGAGCGAGCACAGGGGGCGATCTGGAGTGCGGCCGGTTGATTAGAATGGAGCCGGATTTGTCCGCACATTCGTGGCGCCGTGCTTTGCGCCGGGTTCTGCGCGGGGGGCTACCGAGGACGTGGTCGGATGAGCGTCGCGCCTCGTCGGTGCGGCCCCGGCGCGAACGGCGAGGTCGCCGAGCCTCTCGGACCAGACGGAGAGGTCGACGACGAGGTCGCCGCAGGTGTCGCCAAAGGGAGGGGCCAAGGCCCCACCCGGCAACATCACTGCTGTGCTTGCCCCCGCTCCAGCCACTCCACCCGCCGCCGCTTCGCGGTCAGCCCCGCCGTCGGCGGCTGAAGCAGCCGGCTCACCGTCGCGAGCACCACTCCGCTAACCATGGCCCCCGGGCTCGGCGTTTCCGCCTTCGATCCGCCCAAGATCAACCCCATCGCGAGCGCATCAGCCGCAAAGAAGGCGGCCCCCGCCGGGCCGCTGCCCGCGTAGAAGTGCCCGCTCCCGAAGCCGACGCTGGCGGGGAGCCCCACGGCGACCGCGCCGTCCGGCACCTCGGCCTCCATCCGCAGCAGCTCCGCCCGCACGAGGGCCGGGTCGAGCTGCGCCCCGGGGGAGGACGGAAGCGCAGGCGGCCCCTGAACCGGCGCCGTCCGGGCTGGCCCGGCGGGCGCTGGCGTCGGCGTCGGTTTGGGTGCCGGCTCGCGCACCAGGGGCGCTGCCGCGCGCAGGACCGCCGGCGGCGCAGCGCGAGCCTCCAAGCAAGCGTAGTCCACGGGGGTAAAGTTGGGTTGCAGGCGCTGAATGGTGTCGACTGCAGCCTGCTCCCCGAGCCCCGCGTCGAGGATGGCGCCAATGTCTTCGCATGGGCCGGCGTGGGCGGCCGTGTGCAGCGTGACGACGCTGATGCTCGTCAGCGCGATGATTGACGGCCGGATCATTGCGATGAACGAAGTTTGGATAGGCTCAACGTGCTCTCGAGTGGGCATGTGTTCGGTGCTCCCAGGCTGGCCGTCGTCCTTAGGTGCGTGGAGCGAGACGGACGCAGCGACCAGCGTCGGCGGCAGGGTTTTGGTCCGCTACGGCAACGGCGGCGGGCTGTAGGGGCGGTCGTGGATGATGACGACCCGGACGTCGATGTCGATCCAGATTGGGTTCTCAGGGTCGGTGTTGTCCCGCTCGTTGCCCCCGTACACGGACTCCTCCGGGTGCAGCGTCTCCGGGTGCGGCGGCTCCGGGCAATGGCTGCACCGCTGGCCCTCCTACCCGGTCCGCCGGGCCCCTGGGGCCGCTGACACACATGGGCCGGGTGGTCCAGCCTCCCGTAGTCCAAGTCGCCAGCGGGCCCCGCGGGTCGCCGCCCCGTTGTCCAGCTCGGCGTTCCCGGCCGGCGAAGTGTCCTGCCCCACGCGGTCCGGCCGACGGTGCGCCCCACAACGGCGTCCTGGACGTTGAACACGCTGCCCTTCGCAGCGCGCCCGCACCGCCGGCTATCGAGATGTCGATAACTTTATCGAGATCTCGATAAGCGCTCTTCACCCGGCCCTGCATCGTACGGGCCCTTCCCGCCAAACCACCACCCCAACTCCCCCCGCACACCCGCCGACCCCCAGGGGCCTCTCCCAGCCCTTCCAACACCAAAGACAACCCGCAGCACAGCACTCTCGCAGAGGCACCGCACCGGTGCCTCTCCCTCCCCGCTCGCCCCTGCCCGCACCGCCACCACCACCCGCCCTCCCCAGCTCCCTCCCGCCCGGGGCCCCGCGCCGGCCCGACCCCTGGCGCTCGACTGTGGGCGCGCGCCCATCCACCCACCCCTGTCACACATCCAGCCCCCACGCCCCGATCCGTGACACCCACGCGCCCCACCCGCACCTCCCACCCTCACCGCCGCTGCACCACATCCACCAGCTGCCCGACCACCCGCGCCAGCGCGACGTGCGCCTCCTCCGCCTCGCGCAGCCGCTCCTGCAGCTCCCGGTCGCGCCCCGTGGCCGCGCCCGCCCGCCGGCTCAGCCCGCTCAGCTCGGCCCGCAGCTCGGCGAGCGCGCGCTCCAGCCCGTCCATCCGCGCCGCTGCGGCCCGCCCGTCGCCCGCCGACTGCGGCGGTGCCGCCTTGGCCGCCCGCTGCGCCCGCTCCAACGCCTCCACTTTGCCCTCCACCGCGCCGATCCGGTCGGCCACCTCTCGGTGCGCCGCCCCAAGCTCGCCCGCCCGCGCCGCCTGCGCCTCGAGCAGCGCCTCGACCCGTCGCAGCTCGGGCGCGCCCGACAGCGAGGGCCCCGCCGCCTGGCTCACCTCCAGCAGGTCCTGGCGGTCGGCCAGCGCGTCGACCATGCCCCGCAGGCGCTCCAGCCCCGCGGCCAGCTCCCGGTCCGCCCCGACCGCCGGAGCCCCCGCCGCGCCCGGCGCATCCAGCCCCTCCGCGCGCAGCTCCGCCCGCACCGCAGCGACGATGGCCGCCATTGCGCCCTCGTCGAGCCTCGCTTGGCCTGCGCCGCACCCGGTCCCTGCCACTCCCGGTCCGACCGCTTGGGCCTCGCGCGCCGCCTGACCCGCCTCGGTCTCCTTGGCCGGCCCGCCCGCATCGCCCAGGCCAGCCGCCTCCGCGCGGTGATGCCCGTCGCCAGCAGCGCCAGCGCCGCTCCCTGCGCCAACGACGCCCGCACCCGCTGCGCGCAGCCCCATCGCTGCGCCGCCGGGGCCGTCTGCGCCCGCGCCCGCCAGCGCCCCAGCGGACGCGCTCCCGGCTCCCGCCCGACCTGCGCCCGCCCGCTCTCCGACCCCGACGCAGACCCCAGCGGCGCCACCTCCGGCTCCACCGACCGGTGCCGCGCTTCCCTCCGCAGGCGCCTCCACCTCCGCATGCCGCGCCCGCGCGGCCCGCTTCCGGCAGGTGTCGTCGCAGAAGCGGGCGTTCGACTTCTGCGCGATCAGGGCCGCCCCGCAGCCCGGCGCAGCGCAGACCCGCGCGAGCAGCGCCGCGCTCCGGACGGCAGCGGCGGCCTCGGCGGCCTCCTCGTCCTCCTCGGCGCCGTCGGTCGGCCGCGCGATGCCGAGGGGGCCATCGGTGCCCCGGCGCGCCTGCCCGGACAGCCCGGACGGCACGGCCCCGCCATCCAGACCGGACCCTGCGCCTTGCCCGGACCGAAGCGCCCCCGCGCTCTGCCCGGACAGGCGGACAGCGCCCACCAGCAGCGCATCCCCACCGTGCGACCGGGCGCCTTGTCCGGCCTGTCCGGCCTGCTGTCCGGCCGCTTGTCCGCGCTGCTGCGCCCTCTGCTGTCCGGCTTGCGCTGCGGTCTGTCCGCCTTGGCCGGTGGTCTGTCCGGCTTGACCGGCTGCGGTCTGTCCGGGTCGCGGGTGGACGCCCGTGCGGGCCCCCTCCACACCCGTCGATCGCGCCTCGGGGCTAAACGGTGCAGGTCGACGGTCCCCGCGGTCCCAACGGTGCCCACGCTCCGCGTGCTCCGGGCGGTCTTGGGTGCGGCCGGCGGGGGCCTTCTCGTCGTCTACAGTGGGCTGGTCCTCATCTTCGTTGAACATCTTGGTTGATCCGGTTTGGTCAGAGGGAAGGGGAGGTCTTTGGTGCCTGCGGCCGGTCACGCCGATGGGATGACCAGTGCGTCAATCTCAGCGAGGAGGGGAGGGGAGGCCCCCGGCTTCGTCGGCCTCCGCCCCCGAAGGACGTGCGGCCTCCGAGCGCTTGCCGGCGCCGCTCTCTCGGCGGGCTCATCCAGGGGCCGCCAGCAAGGCCGAGAGCGCCTGGCGCCCCACGGGCTGTCCGCCGGCCGCCGCCTCGAGCGCGGCCCGCAGCGGCCCACAGGCTGGGGAGGAGGCCCGAAGCTCAGCGAACAGCTCCGCCATCGCGAGCTCCTCCGGGCCCGCTGGTGCGTCGTCGGCGCTCGCAGCGGCGGCGCTCCCGCCGCGCGCTCCACGTGGAACCTCGGCCGAAGCCGACGGGCTGGAGGCTGTTTTGGACGCGCGCTCCTCCGCCGGCTCCTGGCGTGGCTGCGTCCGCGGCGCCCCGCCCGCCGGTCTGCCGTGGGGTGCGGTCATGGCCCCGATGTCGGGCCTGTCGGCCACGCTCCGCTCCGATGCTGCCGTCTGGGCTTCACGGCCGCTCGCCCGAGCGCAGGCCTGCGCGGGCGCCTCCACGGGGTGTGCCGTTGCTCCGAGGACAACGTCCTGTACGTCATCCTTGTGACCACGCGGCAGATCCACACCGCCGCCGACCACCGGCAGTGGGCCCGCCAGCAGGTCGTTCAGCGCCCGCTGGATGACGCTCGGGTTCCAGTCACACCCATGGTCGGCCTGGAGCAGCTCGGCGATCTGCTTCAGCTCCGCCCAACGTCGCCGGGGCGCCCCGCGCCAGTCGGGCACCAGACGGTCGGCCGCCGGCTCGACCAGGGCTGGCAGCGGAACGCGCGCCCCGCGGACGTTCACGGTGTACCGCCAGGTCTCGCCCACCGGCCGCTCGGTGCGGCCGCCGTCCGCCGCCACCGGGCGCACGGCCGGGGGTGGACCCACGACTGGACCCCCTCCAGCCTTCTCCTCATCAAGGTTGATCAATTGGGTTGAGAATTGATCTTCAATTCTCTTGGAGAGACGCGCGCGCGTGGCCCCCGGCGCAGCGGCCGGGGCTGCACCAGCCTCGACGCCGGGGGTAGCCCCGGCGAGTTGACCGGAGGCGGGTCCGGCGAGTTGACCGGAGGTGGGTCTGGCGAGTCCACCGGAGGCACCCCCGGCGAGGTCACCGGAGGCGGGTCCGGCGAGGTGGCCGGAGGCACCCCCGGCGTAGACACTGGAGGCGGGTCCAGTGAGGTGAACGGAGGCACCCCCGGCGCACAGACCGTGGGTACCTCCAGCGAACACGCCGGAGGCGGGTCCGGTGAGTCCACTGGAGGCGCCCCCGGCGCCCAGACCGGAGGTGCTCCCGGCGCCGAGACCGACCTCTGTCGCGAGCCCGACCCCCGCCGGCGGCTCCGTCGGCCACCCGCCGGTCCAGCCCACCGCCGCGCGGAGGCGCTCGCCCTCCGCCCCGCGCTCCCCGTCGGCCCCGGGGCCGCGGCCAGGCGCGCCGCCCCGGTCCCAGGCCCCACACTCCTCCGGATCGGCCTGCTCCGCGTCGATCACGCGCAGGCGCGGGCGGACCCGCGGCCCCGTCTGTCCGCTCGGCTCCCCACCGGCCGCGCAGGCCCCGCGCGGCGCGAGCATCGGCCCCTCCCAGCCCGGCAGACTCGCCGGCGGCTGCATCGCGCGGATCGGCGTCGCCAGGCCCCATGCCGAGGGGTGGCGCAGGTGAAAGCGCAGGTGGCCGTGGCCCCGTTCGTGCGGGCGGCGGACGAGCACGCCGCGGGCCGAGAGGGCCAAAACGGCCTGCTCGACGGTGCGCGGGTGCAGGCCCAGGGCGGCGGCGAGGCGGGCGCCGCTGGTGTCGACGCCGAGCTGCTGCGCGGGGCTCGGCGGGCCGAGCAGCTCGCTGAGCAGCAGGTCCAGCACCGCGCGCTGGCTGGGCGGTAGCTGCAGCGCGATGATGGCGTGCAGCAGACCAATCTCGACCTGGATGAACGGCGGGGTCGGGGCCGCCGCCGGGCCTACCATGCGTCACCGACGCGCGCGACGATGCGGGGCCTTGCATCCACCTCGATGCCGCGCAGGCGCAAGGCCGCGCCTCGCTGCGCTTCCGCGTCATCGGTGGTGCCTGGTGCAGCCCGTGTTAGACGCTGTTTTGGGTGTGTTCGACGCGGGTTCGACTACCGCGCGGGCCCGCGCGGCCGCCGAGGCCCGGACAGGCTGGCGACTGCGCGCCGGCCCGTATAGCCGAGGGTCGGTGGTGGGGCGGTCGCGGGGCGGTCGCCCATCGACGGAGGTACGCCGGTGAAGACCTTGGACTGCGCGGTCTCGCCGTTGGGGCGGCTCACGCTTCAGCTCGGGCCCGAGGGGGCGCCCGCGGCGGCGGCGGGCCTCGTCGCGGCCTTCGCGCGGGGCAGCGGCCACGGCTTGCTGCACTTGGGCGCGGTCGAGCTCGAGGCCGAGCTGGCGCCGGCCTTGGCCTACTGGCGGGCCTTTGGGCGCGGTTTTGTCGGCGCGGCCTGCGCGGCGCTGCACCCGCTGCAGCCGGCGGCGGCGGTGGTGCCCGAGGCCGACCTCAGGCGGCTCGGGGCGCTGGCCGCGGCTGTGCCGCCGATGCTCGGGGGCGAGCTCGTCTCGGTCGAGCTGCTGCTGGGGCTGTGGGCCGAGCTCGGGCAGGCCTTGGTCGAGCAGGCGGCCGCGCATGAAGGGGGCGCGCAGGGCTATTTTCAGGCGGCGCACCCGCTTTGGTGCGCGGCGGGGCGGGTCTGCCTGCACCTCGCCGAGAACCGGCGCGACCCCGAGCGGCCCTTCGCCTTCATCGCCACCTATGCGCGGGCCCGCGACGACCGCGCCGAGCTGCAGCACCTGCCGCTCAGCCGCGCGCTGCAAGAGTTCTCCGGCGCGAAGAACAACGAGCAGCTGCTCAACCTGCTGTTGCCGCTGCGGCGGGCGGCCGAGCGCAGCCCGCTCATCCGCAGCCTCGTCGAGTCGGGCGAGATCTACCACCCCCTCGGCTGGACGGCGGCCGAGGCCCACGCCCTGCTCTGCGAGGCCGAGCGGCTCGAGGGCGCCGGGCTCACGCTGCGCCTCCCCCAGGGCTGGAGCCGCGGACAGCGGCCGCGGGCGGCGGTGACGGTCACTGTGGGCACCGGCGCGCCGAGCCAGCTCGGGGCCGCCGCCCTGCTCGACTTTGATGTGCAGCTCACCCTCGGCGGCGAGGCGCTCACCGCCGACGAGGCCCAAGCCCTGCTCTCGGCCAGCGCCGGTCTGCTGTTCATCAAGGGGCGGTGGATCGAGGTCGCGCCCGCGGAGCTCTCGGCCGTCCTGGAGCGGTGGCGGCAGGCCCAAGACCGCGCCGAGAGTGGGGGCCTGCGCTTCGGCGAGGCCATGCGGCTGCTCGCGGGCGCCGAGCCGGGCGCCGCGCTGGCCGCCCCCGACGCGCAGCGGGCCGCCTGGTCCGAGGTGGTGGCCGGGCCCTGGCTCGCCGCCCAGCTCGAGGCCCTGCGCAGCCCAGAGCTCAGCGCGGCCATCGCGCAGGGCGCGGGCTTGAAGGCGCAGCTCCGGCCGTACCAGCAGGTGGGGGTGCAGTGGCTCTCGACCCTGCAGGCCCTGGGCCTCGGCGGCTGCCTCGCCGACGATATGGGTTTGGGCAAGACCATCCAGGTCATCGGCCTCTTGTCGCTGCTGCACGCCCAAGGGCCCGCCACCGACCTGCTCATCGTGCCGGCCTCTCTGCTCGACAACTGGGCGGCCGAGCTCGCCCGCTTCGCGCCCCAGCTGCGGGTGCTGGTGGCGCACCCCTCGCGCTGCACGCCCGCCGCGCTCAAGGCGCTCGACGCCGTGGCGCTGTCGGCGCAGCAGCTCGTGATCACCACGTATGGTGCGGCGCTCAGCGCCCCCTGGATCAAGGCTCACCGCTGGCGTGCCCTCATCTTGGACGAGGCCCAGGCGATCAAGAACCCCGGCGCCAAGCAGGCCCGCGCGGTCAAGGCGCTCCAGTCGAGCTGGCGGCTCGCCCTCACCGGTACCCCGGTCGAGAACCGCCTTGGCGATCTGTGGTCGATCTTCGACTTCCTCAACCCCGGCCTGCTCGGCGACGCCAAGGCCTTTGGCCGCGCCTGCCAAGACATGGCGGCCCGCCCCGGCGACGGCTTCGCCCCCCTGCGGCGCCTCGTGGCCCCCTATGTGCTGCGCCGCCTCAAGACCGACAAGCGCGTCATCGCCGACCTGCCCGACAAGACCGAGGTCACGGCCCGCTGCCTGCTCAGCAAGGCCCAGGCGGCCCTCTACGCCCAGGCGGTCACCGAGCTGCAGCAGACCCTGGCCGGCGCGAGCGGCCTCGCGCGCCGGGGTGCCGTGCTCGCCGCCCTGATGCGCTTCAAACAGATCTGCAACCACCCCTCACAGTGGCTGGGCGACGGGGGCTTCGCGCCGGCCGAGAGCGGCAAGTTCTTGCGCCTCGCTGAGCTCTGCGAGCCCATCGGCGCCCGCCAGCAGAAGGTGCTGGTCTTCACCCAATTCCGCGAGATGACCGAGCCGCTGCGGCGCCACCTCGAGGCCTCCCTGGGACGCCCGGGCCTCGTGCTGCACGGCGGCACCCCAGTCAAAGAGCGCGCCACCCTGGTGCGGCGATTTCAAGAAGACGAGGGCCTCGCCTTCATGGTGCTCTCGCTCAAGGCCGGCGGCACCGGGCTCAACCTCACCGCGGCCAGCCACGTCGTCCACTTCGACCGCTGGTGGAACCCCGCCGTCGAGAACCAAGCCACCGACCGCGCCTTCCGCATTGGTCAGCGCCGCGACGTGCTGGTGCATAAATTTGTCTGCCAAGGCACCGTCGAGGAGCGCATCGACGCGCTCATCGCCAGCAAGCAGGCCCTCTCTGACGGCGTGCTCGCCGGCGAGGCTGAGCTCAAGCTCACCGAGCTGTCCGACGCGGCGCTGCTCGATCTCGTGCGGCTCGATCTCCACAAGGCGGTGAGCGAATGAGCTATTATGGGCGCTACGACCGATACGACCGCCCCTCGCCGGCCCAACGGCAGGCCCAGGCCAACGCCAAGCGGGCGCAGATCATCAAGGCCGGGCGGGCGCCCGCGCCGGTCACCATCGTGGGGCGCGCCATCGCCCAGAGCGTGTGGGGCCGGGCCTGGTGCGACAACCTCGAGGCCTACAGCGACTACCAGAGCCGGCTGCCCCGCGGGCGTACCTACGCCCGCCAGGGCGCGGTGATCGACCTGCAGATCACCGGCGGCCATATCGAGGCCCAGGTCTCTGGCAGCGATGTATACACCGTGCGCGTCGACATCGACCCGCTGCCCGAGGCCCGCTGGACGGCCATCCAAGCCGCCGCCAGCGGGCAGGTCGGCTCCATGGTCGACCTGCTGCTCGGCCGCCTCGACGCGGGCGTGATGGCGGTGGTCACCCAGCCGCACACAGGTCTGTTCCCGGCGCCCAAAGAGATCCACCTCAGCTGCAGCTGCCTCGACTGGGCCACGATGTGCAAGCACGTGGCGGCGACCCTCTACGGGGTCGGCAACCGCCTCGATCAGCGCCCCGAGCTGCTCTTTGCGCTGCGCGGCGTCGATCCCACGGCGTTGTTGGCAGCAGCGCTGGAGGCGACCCAGGCACCGGCCCCATTGGCCCCAGGGCGGGCGCTCTCGGGCGATGGTCTGTCGGAGCTCTTCGGGCTCGACATTGATTTTGGGGGTACGTCGAGCGTCGCGCCGGCGGTGGCGGCGCCGGTGGTCGCGGCGGTCGCTGCGCCTGCGCCTGCGGTGGGGGTATGGGCGGCCAAGGCGAAGCCTGCTGCGAAGCCGAAGCCCATGCCGATGGCCACGCCGAGGCCGGTTGTTGCGCCGACGCCGGTGGTCGCGCCGACGCCGGTGGTCGCGCCGAAGCCTGTCGTTGCGCCGACGCCGGTGGTTGCGCCCACGCCGGTCGCGGCACCGAAGCCTGCTGTGAAGCCGAAGCCTGCTGCGAAGGCGAAGCCCATGCCGGCGGCCGCGCCGAAGCCGGTGGTCGCGCCCCCGCCAGTCGTGGCACCGAAGCCTGCTGCGAATGCGAAGCCGAAACCGGTGGTCGCGTCGAAGCCCGTCGCGGCGCCGACGCGGGTGGTTGCGCCGCAGCCAGTCGTTGCGCCGACGCCTGTTGTCGCGCCGACGTCGGTGGTCGCGCCGAAGCCTGTCGTTGCTCCGACGCCAGCGGTCGGGCCCATGCCGGTCGCGGCGCCGAAGCCTGCTGTGAAGCCGAAGCCTGCTGCGAAGGCGAAGCCAAAGCCGGTGGCCGCGCCGAGGCCTGTTGTCGCGCCGACGCCGGTGGTCGCGCCCCCGCCAGTCGTGGCACCGAAGCCTGCTGCGAATGCGAAGCCAAAACCGGTGGTCGCGTTGAAGCCCGTCGCGGCGCCGACGCGGGTGGTTGCGCCGCAGCCAGTCGTTGCGCCGACGCCTGTTGTCGCGCCGACGTCGGTGGCCGCGCCGAACCCTGTCGTTGCGCCGACGCCCGTGGTCGGGCCCACGCCGGTCGCGGCGCCGAAGCCTGCTGTGAAGCCGAAGCCTGCTGCGAAGGCGAAGCCGAAGCCAGTCGTTGCGCCGAGGCCTGTTGTCGCACCGACGCCGGTGGTCGCGTCGAAGCCCGCTGTGGCGCCGACGCCAGTGGTCGCGCCGAAGCCCGCTGTGGCGCCGCCGCCCGCCGCCCCCTCGACGCCGGCGCTCTCGGCACGGGCCCGGGCCCTGCTGGAGGTCATCGCGGCGCGGCCGGGCCTTCGCTCGCCCGAGCTCACGGCGGCCTTGGGGGTGTCGTACTCCACCACCTCCGCCGCGCTGACGCAGCTGAAGGCCGCCGGGCACATCGTTTTCATCGGCACGGCGCGGGATGGCGGCTACCACCTCAGGCCCGGCCGCTGAGGGGTGGTTGAGGCTGGGTATATGGGCGCCCCGCTGGCCCGGCGGGGCCAGCGGCGGCCCCCCTCCGCGCTCGGGCCTTCGCCCTCGGCCGCTGCGCGGCGCCGGCTGGCGCCGGCCGCTCCGGTCGGCCTGGCGCGGCCGCGGCGCTCATATCGGGGCATTTGGCCTTCGGGGCGCGGATGGCGAGGCTGGCGCGCGCCGACTCCCGCCGGCGGCCGGAGGAGGGGCCATGCTGGCGCTCGAGGCGTCCGATACCGAGCGGTTTTCCACCGGTGGCCCAAGGTCGTCCCGAGAGAGGTCTGCTGTGTCGCTTCCTGAATATCCGGGATCAGTATACAGCGTGCGCGAGAAACAGACCGGAATCGAGCCGTCCAGCACGAAGGGCCTCGCGCCCTTGCGCCAGCGCTGGCATCCCAGAGAGGTCAACGTCGGCGCTCGCGAGGAGTTCGCGAGCAACGCCGCTCATGGCGGGAACCTCCAAGAGAAAGGTCCCGAGGTGCCAACGTTGAAAACTGGTGAGCTGCGCCGCCAGCGCGCTGACGGACTCCGCAGTCTCGGCGCGAAGCGCTTCGATGCGCCAACGGGCCGCGGCCTGGAGCCTCGGGTCGTTGAGGAGCGCATGTAGCGCCGGCGGGCGTAGAAGTGCGGCAAGGTGGTGCATCTCACCCCCGCGCCTCGCGAAGCGTGCGAGATGCCAGGTGAGAAATGCGCGTGACTGGACCGCGTAGATCTCGGGCATCCCCGCGATGGCGTCGCGCGCCGCGAGGAAGGCATCCCACGCGGCTGACATGTCTCCGCAGCGTGTCTCGGTGAAGGCGAGATCGATGAGCGCGCGCGGGTACTCAACCGGGTCATCGTTCGTGATGCGGAGGACCGCATGCTGCTCAATCCTGGCCTCTATCGGCGCACCGTTGAGCAGGTGTAGACGGCGCCACGCCCCGCGCACCTGAAGCTGCTTCCATGTATCTGTGTCATCGGTGCGTGCGCGCCGCCCGGGATCGGTCTCGAGGAGCGCCCGCGCTTCTATCGGTCTGAACCCGTCGATCGCGCGCCCCGCGAGGGTGCTTATACCGGATGATCATGAAGCGACACAGTGGACCTCTCTCGGAACGTCCTTGGGCCACCAGTGGAAAGAGAGACTCCCTCGCACCAATTCCAGCTGCTTGTCCAGGGCGAGGATCCGCCGAGCCCAAGTCGCCTCGAGGTCC
>JAEUKK010000193.1 GCA_016792625.1 Deltaproteobacteria bacterium
GCGCCGCCCCCAGCGCCGGGGGGGCGGGCACCCCGCTGGGTGGCGGGGGGCCCCCCGGCCCGGGGGGGGCGCGGGCTGGGGGGCCCGCGGCCCCCGACCGGGCCCGACCCCTGCCCCCGCTCAGGCCGCAGAGCTGCTGACCTGCCGCACCAGCCCGGCGAGGACCTGGGCGAGCAGGGCCGGGGGCAGCTCTTCTTGGCTCGCCCCCGCGTCGCGGCAGGCCTCGGGCATGCCGTTGACCACGCAGGTGTCGCCCCGCTGGGTTAGGGTGCGCCCGCCCGCTTGGCGGACAGCGAGGAGCCCACGGGCGCCGTCGCGACCCATTCCGGTGAGGACGACCCCCACGACGCCATCCCCATAGGCGCGCGAGGCGCTGGCCAGCAGCTTGTCGGCCGAGGGCACCATATCGCCGTCGATGACCGGGAGCAGCCGCACCACCCCAGCTTCGACGACCATATGGCCGTCACCCGGCGCCACATAGACCCGACCGGGCACCAGGGCCTGCTCGTCCTTGACGAGAACGACGTCGTGACCGCTGGAGCGCAGCCAGCCGGCCAGCCCCGCGTCAAAGCCGGCCAGGATGTGCTGGGCGATGAGCACCGGCAGCGGAAAGGGCGCGGGCATCGCCGAGAGCAGCTCTTTGAGCACCGGCGGGCCCCCGGTGCTGCTGCCGATCACCACCACCCGCGGGCCTGGGCGGCCCACCACCCGAGCTGCGGCGCGCTCAGCGGGGGCCGAGTACGGCAGGACCGCTGGTGTTGATATGGGTCGTGCAGCACCAACGAACGGGGTGAGGGTATTGGACAGCTCACCCGCCCGCTTGCGCCGCACCACCCGGGCGCGGGCCATCGTCTTGATCACCGACAAGAGCCGCACACGAAAGGCGGCCATCGAGTTCTGGCGCGGCTTACCGAGCACCTCGACCGCGCCGACGTCAAAGCAGCGGGCGGCGTGCACCCGCTCTTCGTCCGAGATGAGCGAGCTGAGCACCACGATCGGGCAGGCGGCCTCGCTGTGCATGATCTCGTCGATGGCGCCAAAGCCGTCGAGGCGGGGCATCTCAAGGTCCATCAGGATGAGGTCGGGGCGCAGCTGCTGGGCCATCTCGACCGCTTGACGGCCATCCTCGGCGGCCCAGATGGCGGTGAAGCCCGGCTCAGTGGCCAAGATCCGCCCGAGCATCATGCGGAAGGGGCCCGAGTCGTCGGCGATGAGGATGTTCATGGGAGGCTCCCTCGGTCGGCGCTGCGCCGGGTATCGGCGACCGCCGGGCAGGCGTGAGGGCGGGGGCGGTCGACCGGCGCCCCGGCCCGAGGCTCAGCGGGCGGCGCCGATGAGCTCGGTGATGGCGCGCAAGAAGCTCTGCTGGTTGAAGTCGCGCTTGACGAGATAACTGTCCACGCCGGCGTTCATGACGTTTCGGCGGGTGGTGTCGTCATCCATGGTGGTGACCATGAGCACGGGCACGGTCGAGAAGCCGTGGCCGCGCAGCGCCGTGCAGAACTCAAGCCCGTTCATATTGGGCATATTGAAGTCCGACACGACCAAGTCAAAGGGCGGGTTGCTGCGCAGGGCGTCGAGGCCGCGCAGGCCGTCCTCGGCCATGGTGACCTGGAAGCCCGCCCCTTCGAGGATGCTGCGCTCGAGCGTGCGCATGGTGACCGAGTCGTCGACGATGAGCACGCGTCGGCTCGGCGCGACCGCCGCCTCATCGGCCGCCTCAGAGGCCCGGCTGCGCGCCTGTACGCTGCCTTGGGTCACCTGCACGAACATGTTGGGGATGTCCAACACCGGCAAAATCTCAGAGTCGGCCCCGACCGCCGCGCCGAGGATGAGCGGATGGTCCGCGAAGGAGCTGGACAGCGGCTTGATCAACATCTCGACCGCGCCGACGATCTCGTCGACCTCGAGCACCATGCGCTTGGTGCCGTGGCGCAGCACCACCGCCGGCCGGCGGCTCTGGCGCTCGACCTCGGGATCACCCTGCACGCCGAGGATGTCGGCGAGGCGCACCACCGCAAGCGGGTCGCCCTGCACATGCACGACCGGGCGGCCCTCGACGGCGCTCGCTCTGTCACGCTCGACCCGCATGACCCGCTGCACGTTGAGGTAGGGCAGCCCCATCTGGGCTTTGCCCAGGCGCACGACCATGCCTTGCGAGGTTGACGTGGTGATGGGCACTTCGAGGATGAAGGTCGCGCCTTGGCCCGGCTTGTTCTCGAGCGTGATCGTGCCGCCGATCGAGCGGATGGTGTCGTTGACCACGTCCATGCCGATGCCGCGGCCGCTGATCTTGTCGGCCTGCTCTTGGGTCGAGAAGCCGGGCATGCAGATGACCTCGAGCAGCGCGGCCTCATCGAGCACCTTGCCCGGCTCGATCAAGCCCTTGGCCGCGGCTTTGGCGGCGACCTTGGCCGCGTCCATGCCCCGGCCGTCGTCGCCGACGTGCAAGAAGACGCGCTGGGCCTCGAGCCGGGCCTCAAGGCGGACCACGCCGCGCTCATCTTTGCCGGCGCGTACACGGTCTTCGGGGCGCTCAATGCCGTGCCCGATGCAATTGCGAACGAGGTGCACCAGCGGGTCACGCAGCCGCATCAGCACAGCGCGGTCGATCTCGGCCCCGCGGGCCTCGACCTCGAGGCGGGCCTTCTTGTCGACCTCGCGGGCGGCCGAGCGCACCGTCGCCGCAAAACCCTGCAGGAAGGGCTCGAGCGGCATGAGCTTGAGCGCACGAATGCCGTCTTCGAGGTTGACCAGGGCCGAGCGTGACTCGGCGTTCACCGCATGGCTTCGGCGGGCGAGCTGGTAACTTTGTTTGTAGCTCTCTTTGAGCTGATTTCCAAAGCTGCGCAGGGTCGCCCGCAGCTCAGCGCGCCGGTGGCTGGGCAAGTGGCGCCCGAGGTCCTCGAGCAGGCCCTGCAGGCCCCGCCAGCCGCTGACCAAGCCGGCGGCCTGCTCCCGAAACTCGACCATGTCTTGGGTCAGGGCCTGCGACTGCAGGTTGCCCACCAAGACCTCAGAGAAGTGGCTCTGCAGCGTGTCGATGCGCTCGGGGCGGATGCGCAACATCTCGTCCACCGCGCTGTTCTTGGCCTTCGCTTCGCCAGAGGCGGGCGCGGCAGCCGCGGCGGGCGCAGCGGGCGGCGGCGGGGCGGCCTTGGGCGGGGCGGGCGGCGGGGCGGCGGCGCGCGGGGCCTGCGCGGGCGGGGCCGACCAGGCGGGGCTGGGGCTCGGGCCGTCGATGCCGGGCTCGGGGCGCAGCTCACCGGCGAAGAGGCTGGCGAAGCGGGCCTCCTCATCGTGCTGGTCGCGCACGGTCGCTGGCGCGGCGAAGACCTCGACCTGGCTCTGCGCGCTGGCCGGCGCGGCCTCGCCCGTGCGCAGCTCGTGCACCATCGCCGTGATCGCCTCGATGTCGGCGGCGAGGCTGTCGATCACCGCGTCGGTGAACGGCGCCCGCCCCTCAGAGACGGCCTTGGCTTTGTCTTCGGTGGCGTGGGTGCGCTGCTCAATCTTGCGGGCCAGCGGCCCCTCGCCCAAGAAGCCCGCCGAGCCCTTCACGGTGTGAAGGCCCCGCAGCAGGGCATTCCAGAGAGGGGCCCGCGCCTCGGGGCTGGCGCTCAACATCGCGTTGAGCGCGCTCTCGGCCGCCCGCAGCAGCTCGGCGGCCTCTTCAGCGAACGCCTCGACGATCTCGCGGTCTTCTGCATCCTCGGCCATGCCAGCTCCTCAGCGGCGGGGGTACGGGCTCCCCCGCGGTCGCCCCCTCATCGGCCGGGTCCGCCGCGGACTGAGCCCAACTGACGGAGGGGGCCGCGCCGATCCTCCGCGGTCCAAAACGACGCGCGGGGAGGGCAGGCCGCGCCCACCCTCCCCGTCCGCTCTGGTCGCCGCGCTGGGCTCAGGCGGCCGCGCGCGCCGCTCCCCCAGCGTCATGAAGCGCGGATAGGGTCTGGGCCATCTCATCGGTGAGCCCCAGCAGCTCACGGGTCACGCCGCGGACCTGGCCCATACCCGCCGCGCTGGTGCGCACGGCCTGGTCGATGTTGACCATCGCGTCGGCCACTTGGCTGACCCCGGCGGTGGGATGTGGGCCTCTCGCCCTCGGTCCAGCCCATCGGCCGGACGGTCCGTTGCTTTCGGTCGATCTGCAACGATTGCCCAGCCGCTCAGGCGGCGGCGCGGGCGCCCCCGCCGTCAACGCCGCGCTGCAGCCCCTCGGCGATATGGGCCAGCTCGGTGACTACCCGCTGCACCGCCTCGGCGCCCTGGGCGCTGGCCCGCAGGGCGTGATCGATGCTCACCATGGCGTCGGCCACCTGGCTGACCCCGAGGCCTTGTTGGCGCGAGGCATTGGCGATCAAGCGCCCGGCGTCGACGCTCTGCTCAATCACCTCGCCGAGCTCGGCCATCAGGCGCCCGCTGCTCTGGGCCAGCTTCTGGCCGTCGTCGACCTTGGCGATGCCGTCCTCGGTGGCGACCACCGCCGCGCCGGTGGCCTCACGAATGCCGCCCAGCAGCCCGCGCACCTGCCGGGTGGCCTGCTTGCTCTGCTCGGCGAGGTCGCGCATCTCTTTGGCGACCACCGAGAAGGACTTGCCCGAGTCACCCGCCCGCGCCGCCTCGATGCTCGCGTTGAGGGCCAAGAGCTTGCTCTGCTCGGCGATCTCGTTGACCGTCGAGATGATATCGCCGATCTGCTGGGTCTGATCGGACAGGGCCAAGATCTTCTCTTGGATGACCTCAACCCGCTGACGGATCGCGGCCATGCCCGCGATCACCTGCTGAACCGTCTCGACCCCATGCGTCGAGGCCTCATGGGCCCGGTCGGCCGCCCGAAGCATGCCTTGGGACTGTTCGAGGGCCTGCTGGCTGGTCTGGCGCAGCTCGCTCAGCGTGCTCGTGACCTGGGCCACCGCCGCCGCCTCGCTGTGGCTGGCCTCGACCTGCCGCTCGACCGCCTGCAGCAGCGCGCGGGCGTTCGTATCGACCCCCGCCGCGCTGACCTGGACCGCGCTGGTCACGCGCTCAAGCGCGCGGCGCTGCTCTTCGGCGGCAGTGACGTCCACCGCGATCTTCACGACGAGGTCGACCGACCCGCTCGGCCCGTGGATGGGCATGTAGCTGCAGCTCAGCCAGATCGGGCGGCCGTCGCCCCGCAGGCGCTCGACCGTGGCGGTCTGGCCCTGGCCGGCCCGCAGCCGCGCCCAAAAGGCCGCGTAGTCGGCGCTCTCGCGCAGGGCCGGGGGCATGAATTGCCGGTGGTGGGCCCCCACGATGGCCCCCGGGTCGACCCGCATCGCCGCGCAGAACAAGGCGTTGGCGTACAACACCTCACCTTCCGGGGTGAACGCGATCACCGCTTGGCTTTGGAGCACCCCATCGAGCACCGGGCCGCTCCAGGCGGCGAGGCCGCCAGCCCCGCTCAACATCGTCCTCATCGTCGCTCCCGCCGCCGGGAGGGTTCGACCCGGCGCCGGCCCATCGGGCAGCCCGCTGACCCGGTTGAGGCGGTTTGCGCGGAAGATTTGATCACCCCACCGCCCAAAACGACCCGAGGCCGGGCACCGCCGGCCCGGCCCCGCTCACCCATGCGCTCAGAGCCCGCGGAAGAAGCTCGGCGTCGAGAACAGCGCCTCTGTGCGCAGCAGCAGGGTGTTCTTGTCGACCACGCCTTGCACGCAGACCGCGCGCTCGCCCAAGGTGATCGGCGAGGGGCGCACGCTGGCCTGGGCCACCTCGCGCACGTCGACCACGTCCTTGGCCATGATGCCCAGGCGCTGCTTGTCGCGCTCGACGATCAGCACCCAGTGGCTCTCGGCCCCGGTGGGGGTGCCCATAAAGGCCGACAGGTCGTGGATCGAGAGCACCTCGCCCCGGTAGTAGAAGATGCCCGGCACGACCGGCCGGGCGCCCGGAATGGGGCAGAAGCCGCGCAGCACGCGCACCTCGCGCAGATCCTCGAGCGAGATGGCGTAGTCCGAATTGCCGTGCGAGAAGAAGAGCAGACGAACGTGCTGGCCATCATCCTCGGCTTGATCGCGGCGGGCGTAGCGGGCCGCGCGCTGGCTGAGGATGCGGGCGCGCACCTCGGGGTCGGTCGAGGCGCCGGGCCCCGCCGGGCCGATGGCTTCAGGCGCGGGCGAAGTGCTTGGGGTCATGCGGCTCCCTCACGATGGCGAGCAGGTTCTCGGCGGTGCGCCCGCCCGAGAGGGGGGGCTGGGCCTCGGGCGGCAGGGCGGCGAGCGCGGCCTGGGCCCGCACCAGCCGCTGCTGCGCGTAGGCGCCCCGCTGGCCTTGGCGGATGAGCAGCGCGCCCACCAGCAGGTTCGGCACCGCCGCGTCGGGCTGCAGGAAAAGTGCCTGCCGGGCGTGCACCGACGCGACCTCGACCAAGCCGCCCTCGGCGGCCAGCCAGGCGGCGGCGCAGCGCAGGCCCAGGTCCATCGGGTGCCCGTCGACCGCGTCGGCGGCGTGGGCGATCGCCTCGTGCAGCTGGCCGGCGCGGGCGAGGCCGTAGAGGTGGGCGGCCAGCGCCGCCGGCTCGTCGGGCAGCGGGGCGGCGACCGGGGCGACCGGGGCGACCGGGGCGACGGGGCTCGGCGCGCCACCGCGGCGGACCAGATCAGCGGCTGTGGCGGCATCTTGGGCCATCTGCCCGCGAAGGGCGCTCCAGCGCGCGGCGATCGACGGCGAAGGGCCAGGCCCGCTCGGCTCAGCGGCGGGCGCGGGGACCTGCGGGGCGGCGACCGGGGCCGGGCGGGCCACCACGGGGACCGGGCGGGCCACCACGGGGGTCGGGCGCGCCGCGGCGGGCGCGGGCCGGAGCGCGGCGGGTGTCGGGGCGGCGGCCACGGGCCGGGGCGCGACCACCCGGGCGCCGTCGGGGCGCCGGAAGTAGCGGGCGCCGTTGGCGTCGATCACCTCGAAGCCGAGGCTGGCCTCGGGCTGCGGATCGGTGGCGGCCACAAAGAGCACACCGCCCGGCTTGAGCGCCGAGAACAGCCCCTGGTAGACCTTCTTGATCGCGTCGGGCCGGAAGTAGATGAGCACGTTGCGGCAGAAGATGACGTCCTGACCCGGGGGGTAGCCGCCCTCCATCAGGTTGCCCACCGCAAAGCGGGTGTGGGCCCGCAGCGCGGGATCGACGGCGTAGACGTCACCTTCCGCCCAGAGCCACTCGGCGACCTCGTCGAGGGCGAGGCCGCGCATCGACCAGGCCCGGTAGCGCCCCTGCTCGGCCTTGCGGATGGACTCGGGGTTGAAGTCGGTGCCCAGCACGCTGAAGCGGCCCTGCAAGGCCGGGGTCGCGCGCAGGGCGGCGGCGAGGGTCCACACCTCTTCGCCGCTCGAGCAGGCGGCTGACCAGACCGAGAGCGCCCCGCCGCTGGCCGGCCCGGGCAAGCCCGGCGCGACCTGGCAGAGCACCTCGAACTGGTCGCGGTGGCGCAAGAAGTGGGTCTCGCCGATCGACAGGTGCTGGCGCAGCAGGGCGTCGGCCTCACCGCTGCGCACCACCGCCGGCTCGGGCAGCACCTCGATCAGCCGCTCGATGAGCGCGCGGGGGTAACAAGAGATGGACATCCCAAAGCGCTGGGAGATCACCTCATCGAGCACGAGGAGCTTCTCGATGGGGCTGGCTGGGCGTGGGGCAGAGGGCGAGGAGGAGGGAGCATCGACTGACATGGCGGTCCCCACGGCCGAAGGGAGAGGGAGCGGCGCGCGCGCCTCCCGCGAGGGCCGCGCACCACCGACGACAGAAGCGCGGGGCCGCCCGCGGCCCGCTCAGAGCACGCTGCTCGGGTCGAGCACGGGCAGCACGGCGTCGCCGAGGCGGCCGAAGGTGCCGACCTTTCCGCCGCCGATGCGGCGCAGGGCGACCTGCTCGTCGGGGATGACGACCACGTCGACGACGTCGTCAACCACGAGGCCCAAGGGCTCGTCGCCGCAGCGGGCGACGAGGATGAGCTGGTGCAGCTCGAGGCCCGCGTCGGCCGGCCCCTCGACCGCGAAGATGGGGATCATCTCGCCGCGCAGGTTGAGCATGCCGCGGCAGTCGCTGGACAGGTTGCCGATGTCGGTCAGGGTCATCACCGGCACGACCTCAGACACGTCGCGGATGCGCACGAGCAGCTCGCGGGCGCGCGCCCGGATGTGGATGAAGTGCCCGCCGCCCGGCGCCTCGGCCGCCGGCGCCGACCGGGCCCCGCGCCGCAGATCGAGGTCCACGCTGTCTTCTGCACCGAGCGCCATATGCCCTCCCTCGGGGGGCGCTGCGGGCCCCCTTCGGCGCGGGCATCGGCTCGGGGCCTCCGCGACTCAATAGCCAGCGCCCGAATGGGCCGGGTGACCCCGGATGGCCCGGGCGACCCCGGATAGACCACCCCATGCGCCCGCCCCCGCAGCAGCCGCTCTTCGGCGCCCCCGCCGGGCCCGCGCCGGCGCCACCTGACCCCGCCCTCGCCACGTTGGCCGGGCGGCTGCCCGCACGCCTGCGCATGGGCACCTCGTCCTGGGCCTTCCCCGGGTGGGCGGGCCTGGTCTGGGACCGCGCCTGGCCCGAAGAGGCGCTCAGCGCCGCCGGCCTGCCCGCCTACGCCCAGCACCCCTTGCTGCGGGCGGTCAGCCTGAGCAAAGCCCACTACGCCCTGCAGCGCGCTGATCAGCTCAAGGCGCTGGTCGCAGAGACCCCGGCCGACCTGCGCCTTTTGGTCAAGGCCCACGAAGACCTCACCCTGGGCCGCTTCCCGCCCCACGCCCGCTACGGGGCCCGCCGCGGCCAGCGCAACCCTCGCTTCCTAGACGCAGCGTGGGCGACCGAGGCGGTGGTGGGCCCGACGGTCGAGGGCCTAGGCCCGCGCTTGGGCTGCCTCTTGTTCCAGCTCGCCCCGCAGGACGACGACAGCTTAGGCGAGCGCGTGATTGACCGCCTGCACAGGTTTATCGACGCGCTGCCCCGCGGCCCCACCTACGCGGTCGAGGTGCGCAACCGCGGGCTGCTCGGCCCGGCGCTGCGGGCGGCGCTCGAAGCGGCCGGGGCGGCGCCCTGCATCTCGGTGCACCCCACCCTGCCCGGGGTTGATGTGCAGGAGCGCATCCTCGGCAGGCGGGGCGGCCCCCTCATCCTGCGGTGGATGCTGCGCCCCGACCAGCGCTACGCGAGCGCAAAGAGCGCCTGGGCGCCCTTCTCCTCCCTCGCGGCGCCCGATCAGCAGACCCGACAGGCCGTCACCCGCCTCACCGTGGCGCGCCTGCGGGCCGACGACGACGTGCTGATCATCGTGGGCAACCACGCCGAGGGCTCGGCGCCGCTGTCGGTCCTCGGCTTGGCCGAGGCGGTGGCCGAGCGCTGGAGATCGCCGCCAGACGGGTCGGCTCAATAACCATGGGCGGGGGGCCAGCCCCCCGCAACGCCCCCCGACCGGCGCCGCAGCGCCCCCTCCCCCCGGGCTACTCCCCGCGGCTACTCTCCGGGGCTACTCTCCGAAGACGAAGTCGGTGGACGCGGCGCTGTGGCAGCCGCTGCAGGACGAGACCGCGCCCGCGGCCTGCACCGTGCCGTCCATGGCGTACCAGGCCCAGAACCAGTCGCCGCCCTCGGGGTCGTAGCCGGCGACCTTCTTCATCACGGTCAGGGCCACCGGGCTGGTGTCGTCGGGCGCGCTGTAGACCTCTTTGACCGAGATGCCGCCGTCGGGGGCCTCGCCCGAGAGCGCCCAGCCGAGCAGGGCCTCGTCATAGTAGGACACCACGTAATTGCCGCTGTGGTCGTCGCTCAGCACCGGCGTGGCGCTCTGGTTGTCGAAGCGGCCCCAGCTCTCGTAGCCCTGCAGCTCGCCCCAGAGCTCTTCGGCCATCGCGTCGTCGGCCGAGCCCGCCGCCGCGGAGTCCTCTTTGCCCCCGCAGCCGCCCACCACACCCGCGCAGAGCAGCGCCGCTGCCGTCATCTTCACCACACCAAACCCACGCATCCGACCTCCATCGCGGCGCGCAGGGCGCCGCTGCCTCAGTGTCCAAGCAGGCCGACCGGCCCGCGCCGACCGTCGGTCTACCCGAGCCCCCCGGCGTTACACCCCGCGCACCGGAAATTCTCGCCACGGCGGGCCGCGGCTGTAACGGCCGGCCGCCGCCCGAGACGCACAGGCGCCCCGACCCGGGCACCCCCGCCCGCCCGCCGAGACCCCCGCCGTGCTGTACAACTCCAAGGCCTTCCTCGCCTTCTTAGCGGTGGTGCTGCTGGTCTACTACCCGCTGCCCCAGCGGGCGAAGCTCTGGTTTTTGTTGGCCTGCTCGGCGGCCTTCTATGGATTCTGGGACCCGCGCCTGCTCGGCCTGCTCGCGCTCAGCACCGCGGTCGACTTCGTGGCCGGGCGCCAGATCGACCGCGCCCCCCCCGAGGCCCGCCGCAGCCGCACGGCTTGGCTCTGGGCCTCGCTGGCGGTGAACCTGGGCATGCTCGGCTTTTTTAAGTACCACGACTTCTTTGTGCTGGAATTTTCCGTGCTGCTGGGTGCGCTGGGCCTGAACGTCGACCCCGAGGGCTACCTGCTGCGCCTCGTGCTGCCCGCCGGCATCAGCTTCTACACCTTCCAGACGATGGCCTACACCATCGACATCTGGCGGGGGCACCTGCGCCACGAGCCCGACCCCCTCAAGTTTGCCCTCTACGTCGTCTTTTTCCCGCAGCTGGTCGCCGGCCCCGTCGAGCGGGCCACCCACCTGCTGCCCCAGTTCTCGCGGCCCTTCGGCCTCAGCCCCCAGATGGTGCGCCAGGGCATCTTTCTCATCTTGCTCGGTTTTGTGAAGAAGGTCGTCTTCGCCGACCGGCTCGCCTTGGCCATCGCGCCCCTCTACGACATTGACGCGCTCGGGCGCCTTCCCACCAGCGTCGAGGCGGCCAGCGCCCAGCTGCTGTTCACCACCCAGATCTACGTCGACTTCAGCAGCTACAGCGACATCGCCATCGGGCTCGGCCTGCTGCTCGGCTACCACATCCGGCCCAACTTCAACCTGCCCTTCGTCGTGCCGAGCATCCCCGAGCGCTGGCGCCGCTGGCACATCTCGATGTCGCAGTGGTTCCGCGACTACATCTTCATCCCGCTCGGCGGCAGCCGGCACGGGGCGCTGCGCACCCAGCTCAACATCTTGTTCTTGATGTTCCTGTCGGGGCTCTGGCACGGGGCCAGCCGCAACTTCGTGGTCTGGGGCCTGCTCAACGGCCTCGCCATGCTCAGCCACCGCTGGCTCGAGCGCCCGCTCGGCGCGCTGCGGGGGCTTTTTGGCGCCCACCCGCTGAGCCGGGTGGCCTACTTCTACCTCTGCTGCCTGTTCACCTACGCGAGCATCGCCAGCATCAACATCTTCTTTCGCACGCCCGACTGGTCGACCGCGCTGGCCTACGCCGGCCAGATCTTCGGCGCCGGCCTCGGTGACTATGCCCGCGCGCTCAGCTCGCTCGACCTGTCGAAGAACACCGTGCTTGACGATGATCTGCAGCTCGGCTTCCTCTATACCGGCTTGATCTTCCTCGCGCACGAGGGCGAGCGCTACCTGCAGCTGGGCGCCAAAATCACGGCCGGGGGCTGGGCTTGGTGGCTCAGCTGCGCCGGCCTGCTCTGGCTGGTGGTCGCCTTTGGCATCTCTGGCCCTCAATTCATCTACTTCCAGTTCTGAGACCCCATGCCTCGCCCCGTTGACGACGCCCCGCCGCCCGTGCCCGGCCCCGCCGAGACCCGGGCCGCCCTGCGCCTGCTCGCCGCCGCCTGCGCGGTGGGCGTGGCGCTGTGGCTGGGCTGGGCGACGGCGCTGGTCGGCCCACACAGCCCGCTGCTGCGCTGGGGGCGCAGCGGCTCGACCGCCTGGGTGCTGCACCGGGCCGAGCTCTTGGCCACCGACCCGGGGCTGCGGGCCCACCCCGGGGGTCAGGTCGTGTGGGCGGTGGGCAGCTCGATCACCCGCGAGGCCTTCGACGAAGACGCCGTCAACGCCGCGCTTGAGGCCCAAGGCTCACCCTACCGCCTGCGCAAGCTCGGCCAGAACCGCGGCGCGGCGGCCCTGACCGTGCCGGTGCTGGCCCGCCTGCCCGTACAGCCCGGCGATATGGTCATCCACAACGTCGCGCTCGAAAACTTCCGCGCCGACTGGATGGAGTGGACGCGCCTGCCCATGACCACCGCCGGCCAGCTGCTCTCGCCCGGCGCGCTCTGGGCGGTCGATGACCGCGCCCTGCCCCACAAGCTCGAGCAGGCCGCCGCCCAGCCGCCGGCCTTCTGGGCTTGGCACGACGAGGTGATGGGCGGGCTCTCGGCCTGGGGCCTCGGGCTCTTCTTCTACTTCAAGGCGCCCAAGCCGGCCAAAGCGGGCGATCTTCTGCGCTTTCACACGCACCTGCGCAGCCGCCGCATGGTGCCCGCGCAGCTCGAGGCCGAGCGGGCCCGCTACAGGCTGACCGCCGCCGAGCTCGACCTCTCGCCGACCCAGCTGCACCAAGCGGGCATCGCCCAGCTGCGCGCCGACTGCGCGGCCAAGGGCGCCCAGCTCGTGCTGCTCGACATCCCCACCTCGGCCTGGGACCAGTGGGCCTGGCAGGACGCCTCGGCCCGTGCCGCCTGGGACGCGCTGCGCGAGGCCTGGCCCGAGCTGGTGGTCGCGCCCCAGCTGCCCGGCGACCACTTCTACGACCGGCGCCACCCCAACCGCCTGGGGCGCGCCATCCTCAGCGACTGGCTCGTCGACTTCCTCGCCCACCCGGGGCCCGGCGACCGCAGCCGGCCGCCCGAGGCCGAGGCGCTGCCCTTCCCCTGGCCCGCGGCCGCCGAAGATGGCGCCGAGGACGTCGAAGAGGGATGATCGCTACTCCCCTGAGCCCACCCTCCGCGCGGCCCCGCCGCCCCTGGAGCGCCCGATGACCGAAGACCCCGTCGCCCTGCCGCTGCGCTGCCCCGACGCCCTGCGCGGCGCGGTGGCCGCGCTGGCGACCGGCCCCCTCGAGCTGCGGGCGCTGGTGGCCTTCGCCTCTACCCTAAGGGTCGACGCCGCGCTCTGCGCCGCGCTGCGGCGGCCCGACCCCGCCCGCCCCTACGGCCGGCGGGTGCTCTTCGCCAACCCGCACCTCGAGGCCATGGTCGCCACCTGGACGCCCGGCCAGGCCTGCGCGGTGCACGACCACGGCCAAGCCTTCGGTGTGATCACCGTGCTTGAGGGCGAAGGCGAAGAGCGCCGCTACGCGCTGCGCGCCGGCGCGCTGGCCCAGACCCAGGCGCGGGCGCTGGCAGCGGGCGACCGGCTGACCGCGGGCCCCGGCCTGCTGCACGCCATGGGGTCCACTGCCCCCGGTGCCGGCACCACCCTGCTGACCCTGCACCTCTACACCCCGAGCATCGAGGACATGGTCGTCTACGAAGATGACGTGACCTACATCGTCGACGGCGGCTGCGGGGCCTGGGTTCCCCGTGACACGCCAGCGCAGATCCGCGCCCGACGCCCCGGGATCTGGCCCCGCGCGGCCCTCCCCCTCGCCTGAGCCCTACCCCTATCCTCTCCTCCCCTATCCACCCGCGCCCCGAGCCACGTATGACCGCCCTGACCCTCCCCCGCTGGGGGCTGCTGCCGCTCGCGGCGCTGCTGCCCCTCACCGCGTCGGCCGCGCCGCCCGAGGGCTTCGGCAGCGCCCAGCTGGTCGACGGCACGCCCGACTTCGCCGGCTGCATCGAGGGCGGCGGCGACTGCCAGCGCGACTTCTACCACTTCCTCAGCGCGTCGATGATCGAGCAGGGTTTTGCCATGATGGCCAACGGCCTGAGCGCCGGGCCCCTGGTCGAGGCCCGCCCGGGCTGGACGGTGGGGGGTCAGCTCTCGACCTTCCCCTTTGCGCCCCCGCGCGAGAACCTCAGCGGCAAACAAGAGAACACGAGCTTCTCCCCCGTCTTTCCGCGCATCGAGCTGATGTGGACCGAGGCCGAAGCCCAGGGCCGCCAGCGCAGCCTCGGCGGCCACCTGCTGCCGCCCGTGCCGGTCAACGGCGCCTCGGCCCTGCTGGTGGGCGTTGAGGGCGGCCTCGCCTGGCCGGGGCCCGGCACGCAGCGCCGGGGCGTCGACGCCACGCTGAGCGCCCTGCGGGCCAAGGCGCCGATCGTCGCGACCAAGGACCAGCTCGCTGACCGCGAAAACTGGTCAAACCCCGACAACCTCGACCCGGAGCAATTCGAGGCGGCCTGCGGCGAAGATGTCGACAAGGGCGCAGCGGGCTGCATCGACCGCTTTACCGACCTGACCCTGGGGGTCCAAGGCGGGGTGGCCTGGGCCCTGCCCCACGGCCTCAGCCCGCAGCTCAAGCTCGGCCTCAACGTCGTCTATCAGCAGCTCTACGTCAAATACGACGACACGACCTGGGGCCTGTTCACCCTGCAGCCCACCGCCCACGCCGGCCTCACCTGGGCCCCGGGCGATCACCTGCGCCTGGGCCTGGGCGGTACGGGGGCCGTCCGCCAGGCGAACCAGTCCGAAGACGACAAGATCGGGCTGCTTGGCACCATCGAGGGCAGCGCGGGCTGGCACTTTTAGAGCGGTGGGCGGGGGGCCAGCCCCCCGCAACGCCCCCCGTCAGGTGCTGCTGGCGCAGCCGTTCCGCTGGCCAGTCTGTTCCGCGACCTGCGGAACAGGCCGTTTTCTGGAACACCGGGTTGCGGAGCGCTCCGCGATGACCTATGTTCCACTCCATGCGGAACACCCCCCAATCTGGAACGACGGTGCAGGACGCCATCGCCGGCGTCCGCCGGCGCCTGCCGCCCGGTTGGTCCGCCGACGCGCTCCTCGGCCCGCGGGGCCCCAGCCTGCGGCTCAGCGGCCCCGACGCGCGGATGGCTGAGCTTGATGTCGTCTTCCGCCGCGCCATCGCGCCCCGCGACGCACAGGCCCTCCTGGCGCCGGGGCCTGGCCCCACCCTCTTCATCGCACCGCACCTCGGCGCGCGCGCCCGGCAGCTGATCGCCGCGGGCGGCGCGAGCTACGCCGACACCACCGGCAACCTGCGCGTGGTGGTCAGCGAGCCCGCCATCTTCCTCGAAGGGGTCGGGGCAGAGCGCGACCCCGACCGGGCCCCGCGCCCCCTGAACAGCCTGCGCGGCGCGGCGGCGGGTCGCGTGGTGCGGGCGCTGGCCGAGCTTGAGCTCCCTTTGGGCATCCGCGCGCTGTCCGCGGCATCAGCGACACCGCTCAGCTCTGTGTCACGCGTGGTCAGCTTCCTCGAAGCCGAGGCGCTGATCACGCGCGACACGCAGAAGCAGGTCAGCGATGTCGACCGGCCCGCCTTGCTCCAACGCTGGGCTGCCGACTACACGCTGACCCGCTCCAACGCGCTGCTCCAGTTCTTAGAACCCCGCGGTATTCCATCACTTTGGGCCAAGCTGGGGCGGCTCCCCCGGTATGCTGCCACCGGCTCGACCGCCGGTCCGGGCATCGCGGCGACCCGCATCGCGATGATCTACGTCGACCAACCGCACGACGCGGCGCGCACGCTCGGCCTCGTCCCCGCCGAGGCCGGTGCAAACGTGTGGCTGTTGTCCCCGTTCGACGACGTCGTTTTCGCCCGCACGCGGCTGCGCGCCGTCGGCCAGGGCGCTTCGGCCGTCGATGTCACCATTGTCTCGGCCGCGCAGGCCTACGTCGATCTGGCGTCGGCCCCCGGCCGTGGCCCACAAGAAGCCGAGGCGATGCTCGCCCACATGACCGAGGGCCGAAATGACCGCTGAGCTCCCCGCGATAGACCCAGAGTACGTCGAGGCGCGCCGCGTCCTGCTAGATGCCCTCGAGGCGCTGGGGCCCCACCGGAAGGCCGTGGTCCTGGTCGGGGCGCAGGCCATCTACCTCCGGGTCGGCGAAGGCAACCTGCAGGTGGCGCCGTTCACGTCTGACGGCGATCTCGCGCTGAACCCAGATGCCCTCGCTGACGAGCCGCTCCTCGCCGAAGCGCTGCTTTCGGCTGGCTTCTCGCTCGCTGTCAAGCCAGGCACCTGGGCCCGACACGCGGTGCAGATCGACCTGATGGTGCCATCGGCCATCGGCGGCCCGGGCCGTCGCAGCGCGCGCCTGGGCCCGCACGGCGCTGAGGTCGCCCGCAAAGCCAAGGGGCTCGAAGCGGCGCTCTTCGACTTCGACCTGCTCTCGCTCGCCGCGCTCGATCCGGCCGACGCACGCACGATCACGGTTGCGGTCGCGGGCCTCTCGGCCTTGCTGGTCGCAAAACTGCACAAGTTGGCCGAACGCGAGGGCACGCCCGCCCGCTGGTCCGCCAAGGACGGCCTGGACATCCTCCGCATCCTCCAGGGCGCCGAGCTCGCCCAGCTTGGCGCCACGCTGGTGGGCCTCGAGGCGCACCCCGTCGCGGGCGCCGTGACCAGCGAAGCCCGCCCCCTGCTGCGGCGTCTGTTCGCCACGCCATCGGGGCACGGCGCGGACATGGCGGTCCGCGCGAGCCTCGGCCTCGAAGAGCCCGCGACGATCAGGTCGGCGTGCGCGGCGCTGGCCACAGAGCTCCTCCGCGTCTGGGAGGCCAATCCGGCCGAAGCGCCGAGCCAGCCCGCTCCGCTCGGGTAGCACGGCCCTGGGACATGCCCTGATGCCCGGCAGGGGGCCCGACCCCACCGTGGATATGGTCGCAACGATAGGCGGGGGGCCAGCCCCCCGCAACGCCCCCCGTCAAGCGCCCCCGTCCGCCCCGCCCCCCGCCCGCGTCCAAGCGGGGTAGGTCGCCAGCGCCTCGTCAAGTATAACGTCCGGCACGTCAATATCGCCGTCACGCATGGCGGCCACCCAGGGCCCCACCGCCGTGGCGCTGCGCGAGGGCCGCAGCCACAAGCGACCGCGCCCCGCTGCGCCGCCGGTGGGAAAGAGCGGAGCGGCCGCCCGTGGCAGCTGAGGGCCTGTAAACGAACCCCGGCACAACTCCCGCAGCCATACCCGTGCGTATGGTGAGCCCCGCCACGCGCTCGGTGTCTGGTACGCCGGCTGTCATGGCCCTTGATGCAGCGCCCGCGCGCGGCCT
>JAEUKK010000061.1 GCA_016792625.1 Deltaproteobacteria bacterium
CCCCATGCCCGCCCCCGCTGTACACACCCACTCCGTCGAGATTGACGGCCAGCTCCACACCTGGGAGGTCCCGCGCCTCTGGGCCCTCGCCGCCGGGCTGCCCACCTTCGCTTACCCGGTCGCGGACTTCGCTGGCCTTGATGAGGTCATGTGGTTCGGCCCGCACCGCCCGCCGACCGTGCGCGCGGTGCTCGAGCACCTCGCCCGCATCGAAGCCGCCGATCTTGACCAGCCCATTATTTTGAGCGCCTCGGGCCTGGTGATGGACGGCGTGCACCGCATCTGCCGGGCCCTGCGCGAGGGGCGCGAGACGGTGCTGGCGGTGCGCTTCGTGGTGAACCCGCCGCCGGATCGGGTGCAGGGGGCCTCGCGGTCGGCTTGATTGACCGACCGATTCGGTCCGACTGGTGAGGCTGGGGTCGAGGCCGCCGACCGCGTGGGTGGTGTGGGTCGGGGGCGCTCCCCCTGGGCGCAGACGTGGAGGGGGTGCCCTCAGGCCGCTGCGGGCTCCGCCGCCATCTGCGCCTGGAGCAGCCCGAGGCCCATCGCCCCCATATTCAAGAGGCGGTCATGGAAGGCGGGCAGCCCGCCCGCGCGGCCGCGGCGCAGCCAGTCCGCGCGCAGCTCGAGCATGACCCGCTGGCCGACCTTGTAGGTGATCGCCTGGCCGGGCCAGCCGAGGTAGCGCACGACCTCACTCTCGGCGAAGTCCACGGGCAGCAGCGCCCGCTCGTGCAGCACCTGGGCCGCGAGCGCCGGCGTCCAGGCTTGGCCTACGGCCACGCCCCCGCCGGCCTCGGTGGGCAGCCCCAGGTGCAGGCCGATGTCGATGACCACTCGCCAAGCCCGGGCGAGCTGCCCGGCGAGGTAGCCCACCCGTTCGGCGGGATGGGCGAAGAAGCCCTGCTCGTCCATCAGCTGCTCGGCGTAGAGCGCCCAGCCTTCGGCGTGGCCAGTGCACTCGTTGTAGACCCGCTGGAAGCGCGACAGCGCTGCGCCGCGGAGCAGCTGGGCGCCGATCTGCAGGTGGTGGCCGGGGATGCCCTCGTGCACGATGGTCGTGCGCTCCAACCACATGGGCATCGAGGCCCGGTCGCCCGGCTGCACCCAGATGGCGCCGGGGCGGCGCAGGTCTTCGCTCGGCGGGCAGTAGTAGGCGCCCACCTTCCCGCCCGCCGGCGCGAGGCGCACGTCGAGGGCCAACAGCGGCTCAGGTACGGTGATCCCAGCGCGGCGCGCCGCCTCGGTGGCCTCGGCGACGGTCGCCGCCACCTGGGCCAAGAAGGGCTCGGGCAGGGCCGCCTGCCAGGTGGGGTCAGCGTGCAGGCGCGCCACCCCCTCGGCCCGGCTGTGCCCAGGCTGGGCCCGGGCCAGCGCCGCGTCGAGCTCGGCCTCGAGGCTGCGCACCTGTGACCAGCCCCACGCGTAGGTCTCGGCGAGGTCGAGGTTCAGACCGAGGTGCCGGCGGGCCGCGCGCTGGTAGCGCGCCGCGCCCACCCCGTCCTGCGTCGGCGCTTGGGGCAGGTAAACTTGCTCCAGCCAATCGGTCAGCGCGTCGCTGGCCCGCTGTGCCGCGAGGGCCGCGGGGGTCGGGCCCTGCCCCTGCGCCGCCGCAAGGCGCAGCAAGAGCGGGGCCTCACCGTCGGCCGGCGCCTGTCGCGCCCGGCCCTGGTCGACCGCCGCCCGCACCTGGCGGGCCGCCACGGCCGCGCCGCGGCGCAGGCCCTCGGCGAGGCGCGCCTGGTAGCCGGCCCAGGCCTCGGGCAGCGCCTCAAGCCGCGCCGCGAAGGCCGCGCGCCCCTCGGCGCCGTTGGTGTCCATCAGCTCGAGCGCCATCGGGAGCAGCTGGAAGGTCGAGCTGATGTTGTTGAGATCGGCGTAGGGGTCGTCGCTGTCGAGCAGCTCGGCCTCGTCGTCGAGGTGGTCGCGCAGCACCGCCACCGCGAGGGCCGCGTCGGGCCCGTCCGCGGGCGGCAGCGCCGCGAGGGCCGCCCGGGCCGCGGCCACCGCCACGCGCTCGGCGTCGACGCCGGCCGGGCTGAGGTCACCCCAGTGGTGGTCGTGCCCGGGCACACCTGCAAAGGTCGCGAGCACCGGCCGCAGCGCGCTGCGGGTGTCGACCCATCGCCCGCTGAGCGCGAAGATGGGGTGCAGGTCGGTCAAGGGGTCACCTCTGTGCGGGCCCGCCGATGGGGGTCGCTGTGGGGTAAGTCGGTATGGGTACGACTGAGCTGCGGGCCAGCCTGAGGCCCGCTCAGCACCCGTCCATACAGTCGCAGCTCGAGCCGCAGGCCAGCGCGGCGAGGGACGAGCCCCCGCCGCTGCAGGTGGCGCTGCAGGCCCGGGCGTCGCAGGTCATCACGCCGCCCGCGCAGCTGCCCAGGCCGCCGCACTCGAGATCGCAGCGGCCGTCGGGCCCGCAGTCGACGAGCAAGGCCGAGCAGGCGCCGATGCCCCCGCATGAGATGTCGCAGGCGCCCTCGGCCGGGCAGGTGATCGGCGTGGCCGCGCAGGCGCCGATGCCCTCGCAGGCCACCGCGCAGTCCCAGCCGTCGGGGCAGCGCAGGGCCGAGCCCGCGCAGGCGCCGGCGTCGCCGCAGTCGATGGCGCAGACGGTGCCCGCGCAGCCGCCGGTGCAAGCCGAGGGACAGGTGCCGCCGACGTGGTCGGGCTCGCCCTCGCAGCTGTCGACCGCGCCGTCACCGCCGTCGGTGGTGCCACCGTCGGTGGTCCCGCCATCGGTGGTGCCGCCGTCCGTGCCATCCGTGCCGTCGGTGGCGCCGCCGTCGGTGGCTCCGTCTGCGCCATCGGTGGTGCCGCCGTCGGTGGCGCCGTCCGTGCCATCCGTGGCGCCGCCGTCGGTCGCGCCGTCGGTGCCGTCGGTCGCGCCATCGCTGGCCCCACCTTCGCCGGCCCCATCGCCGTCATTGGCGCCCTGCGCGCTGTCTTCGCTAGCGGCGCCGACCCCGCCGCCCTTGAGCTCGGCGCTGCCGCTCGCGCAGGCGGTGGTGAGGAGCAGGGCCCCGAGCAGGGCGGGCAGGTATCGCAGGGAGCGCAGGAGCATCGGGGCCTCTCGCCGGGCCTCGGGGGGCGGTGTGCCCGGCCGCCTCATGCTCCCACGGCGGGGCGGCGGGCGCAAGCGGCCCGCGCGGGGCCGCGCGCCGCGCTCAGCTCAGGCGCTGGGGCTCGATGCCCAGGGTGGACATCTGGGCGGCGTCCCAGGCCTCGATGGGGTCGAGGCCGGCGATGTAGCGGCGCTTGGGGTTGGCCAGCGCGCGCTTGACGCTCGCGATCTCGAGGCCCGAGACGGCGATGGTCGAGGCGTAGCGCGGCAGGTCGCTCTCGGTGAGCTTGTCAAGCCAGTGTCGGCCCACGTTGCGCCAGTCGCCCACGGCCTTGCAGATCCGCTGGTAGTGCTCGGCGACCTCGGTGGGGTGCAGGTGCGTGGGCCGGTGACAGACGGTGTAGCCGTCGTAGTCGCGGCTGATGGTGCCCGGCAGCAGGCGGCCCTCGCGCTGCACGGTCTCGAACATCGAGGTCTCTGGATAAGGACAGACGATGCCCACGAAGGTGACCGAGAAGAAGCGCAGGTTGAGCAGCAGCGCGGGCAGCTTTTCGAGGTAGTCGCTGGTGTCGCCGTCGGTGCCGACCAGCAGGCCAAAGCTGACCAAGATGCCCAGACGCGCCGCGCCGTGGATGATGTCTTGGACCTCGCTGAGCTTGTTTTGGCCCTTGTTCATCGCTTCGATTGAGGCGGGGTTGAGCGATTCTAAGCCTGTGTAGATGTACCGGCAGCCCGCCGCGGCCATCTGCCGTAGCAGCTCGGTGTCTTTGAGGATGTTGAAGGTCAGCGAGCAGCCCCAGATGAGCTTGTGGGGGCGCAGGGCCGCGCAGAGCTCGCGCAGGTAGGTCTTGTTGCCGCCGAGGTTGTTGTCGTAGAAGATGAACACCCGATCCATCACGCCGAAGAGGGCCTTGTTCCAGGTCATGCGCGTGGTGATGTCAGCGATGACCTCGGGGATGGGGCGCATGCGGTAGCGCTCATGGCCGGTGAGCACGCAAAAGTTGCAGGTGAAGGGGCAGCCCCGGCTGGCTTCGACGCCGGGCAGGCGAAAGCGGCTGCGCGAGCGGTCAATGAGGTCGTAGCGGTAGGGGCGGATGGCGGAGGGGGGCCCCTCGCCGCCGGCATAGACACGCTGGAGCTGGCCCGCCTCGAGGTCGGCGAAGAGGGCCGGGATGGCCCGCTCAGGCTCGCCGGTGACCACGACATCGAAGTGCTGCAGGGCATCTTCGGTGAAGTGCGTGGCATGGCGGCCGCCGGCCACCGTCTTGACCCCCCGGCGCCGCAGCAGCGCCGAGAGCACCTTGGTGTGCTCGTAGTAGGCGTGCAGGTACGAGAGAAAGACCACGTCCCAGTCGCCGTCGAGGGGCACAGGGCCGTCTTTTTCGTTGTACAGCTCGATGTGCGCGCCGTCGGGGCAGAGGCCGGCGATGAGCTCGGGCACCCCCGACTGCATGATCGAGGGCTCGGCGCCGGGCAGCCGGGTCGGGTGGGTGTAGGTGGCGATGATGGCGATGCGCACGGTGAGCTCGGCGGGGTGCGGGAGTGGCGCCGCCGCGCGCCGCCGCACCGCGGGGGCCCGCACCGGCCCGCCCGCCCATAGCCCAGGCCTGGCCCATTTGTGGGGCGCGCCGTGCGCGCACTTCGGCCCTCGCCTCGCGCGCGCCAGGCGGGCCGGCCGGCAGCGCAGCCGGTCGCGCAGCGACCGAGGCCCTCCGGGCCGAGCCTGGCCGGACAGCCGCCGACCGCCGCAGGCGGGCGGGGCGCCCCCTGCTCAGCGGCGGGCGGAGAGGGGCCGGCGCCGGCGGGTCAGGGTGAGGAGCAGCGCCCCCAGCGCGAGCACGGGGGCCGTGGGGCTGGGTGCGGCCTGCAGGCAGCCGTAGGTCGGGCCGGTCAGCGCGCCCGCCCCGCAGAGGTCGGCCCCGCCGTTGGGGTCGGCGCCCGCGGCCAGCGCGTCGAGGTCGGTCTGGCCGTCACCGTCGGTGTCGACGGCGTCGGCGTCGAGCTGACCGAGGGCGCTCACCAGGGTCTCATCTGCGCCGCCGCCCACGAGGCCTCGGGCGAATAGGGCGCCGACAAAAGGCTGGCTGGCGGTGCCTGCGCCGCCCGCCGCGGTGGCGTGGCAGACGATGCAGCTCGGCGTGCAGCTCATCCCCGCGGTGTCTTGCAGCACCGCCGGGTAGGACGGGCTCGCCCAGGCCGTGCCCAAGGCGAGCGCCGCGGCGAAGAAAGGGGGCATGGGGGCTCCGGGTGGCGTAACGAATATCGCGGATGGATATATCAGAGGTAGAAGTGGAGCTGACCCAATGCGTACCAGCTCGGGTCGAGCCCCGGCGCGCACTGCAGGGTGCCGTGCAGCACGTCGACGCGCAGATCGACCCGGGGGACGATGAACCACTGCCCGGCGAGCCAGGCGGTGGCGACCCCGGCCTCGGCGTCGCCCAGATCGGTGTCGCAGTGCTGGCCGATGCCGCGGACGTGCACGCCGTTGATGAGCTCCCAGTCGACCTCGGCGAGGCTCGCGGCGCCCGTCGAGGTCAGGCCGTCGTCGGCGCTGCGCAGCAGGTCGGCCTCGGCGAGCACGGCCACGCCGTCGAGGGGTGACCAGCGCACAAAGGGGCCGTGGGCCTGGCGGGTGCGGGGCGCCAAGGTGCCGATGTCGGCCTCGGCGGTGGTGATCAGCGAGGACAGCCCCACCTCGATGTTCTTCTTGGGCGCCCAGCTCGCGAAGCCGGCGTAGCCCCGCTCGCGGAAGGCGTCGGGTGAGACCTGGGGGTTGCCCGCGATGCCCAAGATCTCGGCCCGCAGGCCTTTGCGCTGCACCGCCACCGCCACGCCCCCCTGCTGGTCGGCGTTGGTCGAGGTGCGGGTGATGGCGCGCACATATTGGGTGTGCTCTTCGGTGCGCACGCCAAAGGGCAGGTTCATGCGCCCCGCGCGGACGAGCAGGGCCTTGCTCGGGCGCCAGCCGGCCCAATACTCGCGGGCGACCAGGTTCCAGCCGCTGTCGGACGAGCTGATCCAGGCCGCCGAGGCCCCGTCGCTCACCACGCCCAGCGAGGCCGCGCCGACGAAGTCCCCCGCCTTGAAGCCGCTGCGCAGGTCGCTCTGCATCAAGATGAAGCGGCCCGACCAGCCGGTGATGTCGCCCGCCGCGTCGGTGGTGGGCATGGGGTAGCCAAGGCTGCGCACGTCGGCCTGCATGAGCAGCCAGGAGGGCAGGTCGATCGCGCCGCGCAGGAAGTCTTTTTCGGGCCCGGGCGTCTCGCCGCTGGCCTCGCCGCCCCCGGTGGGCAGCAGCTGCATGCCGAGGGCGCGTCCATAGTCGGTCAACAGGCCAGCGCCGCTGGGGTCGACGTGGCACTGTGCGCAGCCGGTGTAGTCGTGGGCGATCATCCACGGGTATGCGTAGGCTGGCCCGCCGAGGCTAAAGAGAGCGACCGTGAACAGCGCAGCAGAGGCCATCATCGGGCCCTGCGAGCGCCGACGGCGCGCTGGGCACGGCAGCTCTTGACCCCCCTTGGGTGTGGCGGGTTGCTCAGCCATCGATGAGCTCGACGGTGGCCGAGGCCTTCATCTTGGGGTCGATGGTCACGCCCATGTAGACGGGGATCGCGATCCCGTGCGTGGACACGTCGAAGTTGAAGTTCGCCTCGAGCTTGGTGACCGCGCCGCTCTTCTTCGCGCTGTAGCTCACCGTCACCGGCTGGCTGATCCCGCGCGCGGTGAAGGTGCCGGTGGCCGAGCCCTTCAGCTTCTCGCCGTCGGCGGCGGGCAGCTTGAGGGCGCTCTTGGGCAGGGTGACGCTGACCTCGGGGAACTTGGCCACCTCGACGTACTTGTTGAGCATGTGGTCGTCACGCAGCGCATTGTCGGTGCTGACCGTGGCCATCGGCACGGTGAAGACGAGCTGCTGGCCGTCATCGGCGAGCTTGACGACCTTGCTGATGCCCTGCATGTCCATCACGGTGCCGGTCGCGTCGAAGGCGACCTTGGGGGTGCCGGTGACCGACAGGGCGGCCAGCGCGGGCGCCGGGGCGGTGACCAGGGCGACGAGGACGAGGGGGATCCAGTGCTTCAAGGTACACCTCGGGCGGTGGGCAGGGCATCCTGACGGGCGGACACGGCCTGAGGGTAGTCCACAGCCGCGCGGGCCGCACATTGGGCCAGAGGGGTTGTTTGGGGGAGAGATCTGCCTCTCTCCCACCTTCTCGGGCGGTGGCCTGCGCCAGCGCAGGGGGCAGGAGTGTTTCCAAGCCTGAAACAGCGGGGCGGCGGTGGGTCTGGGCCCGGGCCCTGGCTGGCCGCGGTGACCCGCCCGCCGCGCCCGCCGCGCGGGGGTGTGTGTGCGCTGCCCCACCCCCTGGGTCAGCGGGCACAGGCCTCACATGCGCCCGCGCAGCATCCCGTTCCAGTACATCTCGGGCAGGCCGTAGACCTTCATCGCCCACATCGAGTAGCGCTCTTGGCTCTGATCGAAGGGGAAGCTCTCGACCGGCTTGCCGTCGTAGTCGAACTCGGCCAGGATGAGCTTGCCGTAGCCGGTCACCAGCGGGCAGCTCGCGTAGCCGTCGTAGCGGGCGGTCGGCGCCTCGCCTCGACGCACGGCGAGCATGTTCTCGACAAGGGTGGGCGCTTGTTTGCGAATGGCCGCGCCGGTGCGGCTGGTGGGCAGGCTGCTGCAGTCGCCCAAGGACCAGACCTCGGGGTACTTGACGTGCTGCAGCGTATACTTGTCGACGTCGACCCAGCCGGCGGCGTTGGTGAGCGGCCCGCGCTTGAGAAAGTCGGGGCCCGACATCGGCGGAACGACGTGCAGCAGGTTGTAGTTGAGCACGAGCTCGCTGCCGTTGTCGAGGTGCTTGAACACCGCCTCGCGGCTCTGGGGGCGCACGGCCACCAGATCGTGGCGGTACTGCGTCTCGATGCCCTTGCGCTCGACGACCTTGCGCAGGGTCTTCGCGTAGCGCTGCACGCCGAAGATGCCGGCGGTCGCGCTGGCGTAGATCACCTTGGACCGATCCCGCACCCCTTGGCGGCGCAGGGCGTCGTCGGCCAGGTACATGATCTTCTGGGGGGCGCCAGCGCACTTGATCGGCGTGCTGGGGAAGGTGAAGACCGCGTTGCCGCCTTGGAAGCCCGAGATGGCCTTCCAGGTCTCTTCGACATGCGGCTCGCTGTAGTTGCTGACGATGCCGCCCTTGCCGATCTGACCGACCACGCCGTCGATCTTGTGCCAGTCGAGCTGGATGCCCGCCGCGACGACGAGCTGGCCGTAGCGCAGGGCCTTGCCGCCCTCGGTGCGCACGATCCGCGCCACAGGGTCAATCTCGGCGACCTTGTCTTGTACCCAGCTCACGCCCTCGGGGATGTAGTCGGCCTCGGGGCGACCCGAGGCGGCCTTGTCGACCACGCCGCCGCCGACCAAGGTCCACAGGGGCTGGTACCAGTGCACCGTCGACGGCTCGATGAGCGCGATCTTGAGGGCCGCACCCGCCGGGTCGAGCTTAAGGCGGGCCGCGACGCTGATCCCAGCGGTACCCCCGCCGATGATCACCACGTCGTGCTCTTCGGCGGTGACCACCGGGATGGAGGGCGCGGGGGAAGCGGCGCCCTGCGGCGGGTGACACAGCGCGCTGTTGGCCTCGGCGGCGGCGGGGGCGGTGGTGGAGGGGGTCGTGCTCTGGGTCGTGCTCATCGGGGTGTGCTCCGGAGGGGGTCAGCGGACGAGGGCTTGGCCGAACAGCTGTCCAAAACGCAGGGCAAAGCCCAGCGCGCGCTGGACGTCGGGGTCGGAGAGGGCGCGCAGGGCCGCGAAGGCCCCGGCGGGCGCCGGCTGCTCGTCGCGGGTCTGGACCATCGCCCGGCCGGCGATGCCCACCAGCTCGACCGACTGGCGCTCGAGCACCGCCGAGGTGGCGAGGGTCTCTAGCACGTTGATCTTGTCGATGAGCACGCCCATTGCCCGGGTGATGTCGGGCCGGGTGGCCTGCTCGGTCAGGCGGAGCAGCGCGCCCGCCCGCTGGTCGAGGTCGACCCCGCCATCGACCACGGCTGCGAGCTTCTGGTCGAGCACGTCGCCGGCGGTCGCCACCACGCCGGGCAGGCCCTGGAGCGCACCCATGGCCGCGTCGATGGCCGTCGTGTTCGCCGCGACCTGCTGCAGCGTCTTTTCGAGCAGGGCCATCAGCGCCGGGTCGGTGGCGGCGAGGCCGAGGCGGCCGAGGGCCAAGGCGCGCTGATCGACGTCCACACCGCTGTCTTGGAGCTTCGCGATCCGCTGGTCGACCGTGTCGCCGAGCGCCCCCGCCGCGGCCACCGCCGCAGATGCCTGGCGCTCGACCCCGTCGAGGCGCGCCTCGAGCCGGTCGATCCGCCGCGAGACCCCCGCCAGGGCCTCAAGGATGGCCTGCTCGCCCGGGCTGAGGCCGCTTGGTGCGCCAGGGGGACTGTTCGGGGTCGGCTCGGCCATGGTGTGCTCCGGATCGGTGGGGGTCGGGCGGCTGCTCAGCGCAGCGGGATCTTGAGGTAGGACTTGCCGTTGGCCTCGGGCTTGGGCAGGCGGCCGGCGTCGATGTTCACCTGGATGCTCGGGAGCAGCAGGCGCGGCGCGGCGAGGCCCTTGTCGCGGCCGGTGCGGAAGGCCACGAACTCATCCTGGGTGGAGCTCTCGCGCAGGTGCACGTTGTGCGCTTTGCTCTCGGCGACGGTGGTCTCGGCCAGGGCCACGCGGCCGGTTGGCGGGTAGTCATGGCCCACGAAGACCCGGGTCGTGGCCGGCAGGTTGTACAGCTTGCCGTGCACGCTCGCATAGAGGGTCTGGGCGCTGCCGGCGGGGAAGTCGCAGCGACCCACCCCGACATCGGGCAGGAACAGCGCGTCGCCGCTGAACAGCGCGTCGCCGATCAAGAGGCTCATGCAGGCCGGGGTGTGGCCGGGGGTGGCGATCCCCTGGATGCGCAGGCTGCCGAGCTGGAGCTCCTCGCCGTCGTGAATGAGGTGGTCGAACTGGCTGCCGTCGAGGGCGAAGTCGGGGCCGAGGTTGAACACCGGCGCGAAGACCTTCTGCACCGCGGTGATGTCGGCGCCGATGGCCACGCCAGCGCCGAGCTTGGCCTTGAGGTGCTGGCTGCCGCTGAGGTGGTCGGCGTGGGCGTGGGTCTCGAGCTGCAGGTGCACCCGCAGGCCCTGCGCCTCGACGAATTGCACGACCAGGTCGGCGCTCTCGGTCCAGGTGCGGCCGTTGGCCGGGTCGAAGTCGAGCACCGGGTCGATGATCACCGCGTCTTTGGTGGCGGGGTCGTAGACCACATAGGTCCAGGTCCAGGTGCGGGCGTCAAAGAAGCCGCGGACCTCGGGCTTGGCGCAGGTCTCGGTGGACGCTTCGGCGCTGCGGTCGACGGAGGGGGTGGTGGACATGGTCTGCTCCTGGGCTGGGGCCCCGTTCAGCGGGGCATCGTGAAGAGGAGGAGGGGAGGGGAGCCGGGCGCAGGCGCCATGTGCAAGGCGCGTGCCCGTCGCCCCGGTGCGCGGAGCTGCGCCGTGCCGCTCAGAGCTGCTGGGAGAGGACGAACATGGCCATCACCACGACGAAGCCGGCGAAGCCCTTGCGCAAGGCCTCGGGCGGGATCATCGAGGTCAGGCGCGCCCCGAGGAAGGAGCCCAGCACCGCGGCCACGCTGATCGTGCCGGCCAGCGGCCAGTCGATGCTGACGTGGCTGGCGTGGCCCGCGAAGCCCGCCGCGGACTTCAGCGCGATGACCAGCAGGCTCGTGCCGATGGCCTTGCGCATGGGCACGCCGCCGAGCAGGGTCAGGGCGGGCACGACGAGGAAGCCGCCGCCGGCGCCGACGAGGCCGGTGACCACGCCGACCACCAAGCCCTCGGCGACGACCTTGGGCACCTGGATGGCCTTGCCCTCGGCCTCGGCCGGGGGCTGCTTGCGGCCGCGGAACATCGCCACCGCGGTGGCGAGCATCATGCCGGCGAAGAGGAGCAGCAGCAGGTCGGCGGAGAGGTAGCCCGCCACCCAGCCGCCGCCCGCGGCGCCGGCCATGCCGGCGAGGCCGAAGATGATGCCGGTGCGCCACTCGACGTTGCCGGCCCGGGCGTGGGGGACGAGCGCGGCCGCCGAGGTGATGCCGACCACCAAGAGTGACGTGGCGATGGCCGCTTTGGGCTCGACGTCGAGGGCGTAGATCAAGATCGGCGTGGTGAGGATGCTGCCGCCGCCGCCCAAAAGGCCGAGCGAGACGCCGATGAGCAGAGAGAGCGCGATGGCGAGGGGGTACATGGGGCACCGGGGAAGCGGGGGCCGACGGGTGCGGCGGCTGTGGACCACAATGCAGCGCCCATGCCACCGACCACGGCCGGGTCGACGCGGCGGGGTGCCTCGTCGAAGATCACGTCTGCTGGGTCAATCTGGGTGGCGATGGTCCGCGGTCTTCGCGCGCGCCCCGGCTGTTTCACCCGGCCTGGTTCAGCGACCCGTTTCAATCTGCGGCTGCGGCTGAAACAGGCCCACGCGGGGCTCCGGCCCCGCGCCCTTGGCCCGACAATTGCACTGGGCCGGCGGCGGAGGTGTCCCTTGTCTTTGTCCGCGCCCACGTCCGCGCCCACGTCCTCGTCCGCGCTCGCGCCCTACACCCACCTGCTCGTGCCGGTCGACTACGCCGGCTGTGCGTGGCTGGTGGTCAACCACGCAGCCCGGCTCGCCGCCGCCTTCGGCGCCCAGGTCACGCTGCTCTATGTGGTCGACCCGCCCACCGGGGTGCACCTCAGCGACAGCATCGCCACCGACCGCACCGCTGGCGCGCTGCTCGACGCCGAGGCCCGCGATGAGCTCGAGGCCCTGCGCCGCGCCTTTCCGCCCGAGGTGCGCGTGCAGCTCACCGTTCTGCACGGCAGCCCCGCCGAGGTGATCCTCGGCGCCGTCGAGCGCCTGGGCCCCGACCTCTTGGTGATGGGCACCCATGGGCGCAGCGGTCTGCAGCGCCTGCTCGTCGGCAGCGTGGCTGAGCAGGTGATGCGCGGCAGCCCCGTGCCGGTGGTCATCGTGCGCGCGCCGACCGGCATGCCCGAGCGCCACCCGCCGACCTGGGAGCGGGCCGCCGACGAGGCCAATGGCTGATTCTTGGCGGCAGGTGCGCGCGGTCCTCGCGCCCGGCTCCCCGGCGTTCCACGACGGGGAGGGCCTGCGGAGGCCTGATCGGGTGTCGGCTTTGTCGCGTTTTGTTTGCGGGGCCAGGGAGGCGCTGACATGGGCTTGACCTGCGGGGCCCGCATCCCCCACCATCTGGTCATGGCGCGGGATCCCCCCCCTCCCGCCCTCCAGTTGCCCCCTCGACCTCGTCCTGATGCTGCTCCGCCGCACCGCCCCCCTCCGCAGGAGTGCCCATGTCCCCTCGTCGCCCCGCGCGCCCGTCCGCCCCCGTCGCGCGCGCGCTGTCGGCCCTCGCCCTGCTGCTCGGCCCGGGCCTCGCGACCGCCGCGACGCTCGACTTGACAGGCACCATCCGTGACTTCACCCCGAGCACGAACCCTGACTTCGAGTTCGTGACCGGCGACGACCGCAACATCGTCACCACCCGGCTCGGGGCCGACGGCAAGCCGGTCTACAACAGCGCCGACAGCAACCCGACCGTGAACAGCGCGGCGACGTTCAACCAGTGGTACAACGACGTCAGCGGCGTCAATATCACCATCCCGTACACGATCACGCTGACCGAAGACACCCGCACCGGCGTGTACACCTACAGCGACAGCAGCTTCTTCCCGATCGACGGCCTCGGCTTCGGGAACTACGCGCGCACCGGGCGCAACTACCACTTCACCTACGAGATCAGCACCTACTTCACCTACCGGGGCGGCGAGACCTTCACCTTCACCGGCGATGACGACCTCTGGGTCTACATCAACGGCTACCGGGTGATCGATCTGGGCGGCGTGCACGGGGCCGAGACCGCCACGGTCAGCTTGGACAGCATCGCGGCCGCGGCGGGCATCACCCCCGGCGGCTCGTACAGCTTCCACCTGTTCTTTGCCGAGCGGCACACCACCGAGAGCAACTTCCGCATCGACACGACGATCGAGTTCGCGCCCGAGGTCTGCGGTGACCGCCGCGACAACGACCGCGATGGCCTGATCGACAACGCCGACCCAGACTGCTGGGTCTGCGGCGACGGCGACGTCGATCCCGGCGAGTCCTGTGACGACGGCGCGACCGTGACCGGCGACGGCTGCACCGCCACCTGCGGCCTCGAAGACGTCGACGGCGACGGCTACAGCGACGTGGCCTATGGCGGCACCGACTGCGACGACGCCGACACCAGCATCAACCCGGGCGAGTCCGACACCTGGTACGACGGCGTCGACAGCGACTGCGCGGGCAACTCCGACTACGATCGCGACGGTGACGGCTACGACAGCAGCGCCTACGGCGGCACCGACTGCGCCGACAGCAACGCCACCCGCAACCCCGGCGCCACCGAGATCTGGTACGACGGCATCGACCGCGACTGCAGCGGGGGCAGCGACTACGACGCCGATCGCGACGGCTCGACCAGCGACGCCTACGGCGGCACCGACTGCGACGACACCGACGCCAGCGTCGAGCCCGGCGCGGCCGACGCTTGGTACGACGGCGTCGACAGCGACTGCGCGGGCAACTCGGACTTCGACCGCGACGGTGATGGCAGCGACAGCAGCGCCTATGGCGGCGCCGACTGCGATGACGCGGACGCCAGCGTCGAGCCGGGGGCGGCTGACCTTTGGTACGATGGCGTCGACAGCGACTGCAGCGGCGGCAGCGACTACGACGCCGACCGCGACGGCTACGACAGCAGCGCCTATGGCGGCACCGACTGCAACGACGCCTTGGCCAGCACCCGCCCCGGCGCGGCCGACACCTGGTACGACGGCGTCGACAGCGACTGCGCGGGCAACTCGGACTACGACCGCGACCGCGACGGCTACGACAGCACGGCCTACGGCGGCACCGACTGCGCCGACAGCAACCCGACCCGTCACCCCGGCGCCCGCGACGTCTGGTACGACGGCATCGACCGCGACTGCGGCGGAAACTCCGACTACGACGCTGACTACGACGGCTACGACAGCGACGCCTACGGCGGCACCGACTGCGACGACCGCGACGGCTCGATCTCGCCGGCGGCCACCGACATCGAGGGCGACGGCCTCGACCAGGACTGCTCGGGCGCAGACGCCGGGCTCGACACCGACGGCGACGGCGTGGGCGACGAAGATGAGCTCATCGACGGCACCGACCCGCTGGTCGAAGACACCGACGGCGACGGCCTGACCGACGGCGAAGAGGACGCGCTCGCCACCGACCCCCTCGAGGTCGACACCGACGGCGACGGCCTGACCGACGGCGAAGAGGCAGGCGCTGGCGGCACGGGCACCGACCCGCTGCTTGAAGACACCGACGAGGATGGCCTCAGCGACGGTGATGAGGTCGACACGACCGGCACCGATCCGCTCGACCCCGACACCGACGGCGGCGGGCGCACCGACGGCGACGAGGTCGGCACCGACGGCACCGATCCGCTCGACGGCCTCGATGACGTGCTCGACACCGACAGCGATGGCCTGAGCGACGCGACCGAGGGCACCATCGGCACCGACCCCGAGATCGCCGACACCGACGGCGACGGGCTCAGCGACGGCGACGAGGTCGGCGGCGGGGGCAGCGCGGGCACGGGCACCGACCCCTTGGTCGATGACACCGACGGCGACGGCCTCTCTGACGGTGACGAGGTCGGCGTGGGCGGCGAGCCTGGCACGGGCACCGATCCCACCTTGGCCGACACCGACGGCGACGGTCTCAGCGACGGCGACGAGCTGGGCGTCGACGGCGGGCCGGGCACGGGCACCGACCCGACCCTGGGTGACACCGACGGCGATGGCCTCACCGACGGCGAAGAGCTCGGCGTGGACGGCGGCCCGGGCACCGGCACCGACCCGCTGGTGGGCGACACCGATGGCGGCGGCCGGACCGACGGTGACGAGGTCATCTACGACGGCACCGACCCGCTCGACCCGAGCGATGATCTCGCCGACACCGATGGCGACGGCCTCACCGACGCCGAAGAGACCGGCGTCTACGGCACTGACCCGCTGGTCCCCGACACCGACGCCGACGGCTTGGGCGACGGCGCCGAGGTCCGTGAGGTGGGCACCGACCCGCTGCTCGGCGACACCGACGAGGATGGCCTCAGCGACGGTGCCGAGGCGGGCGAGGGCGGCACGGGCACCGACCCGCTGGTCGGCGACACCGACGAAGACGGCCTGTCTGACGGTGAAGAGGCCGGTGAGGGTGGCCTGGGCACCGACCCGCTGGTCGGCGACACCGACGGCGACGGCCTGAGCGACGGCGAAGAGGCGGGTGAGGACGGCCTGGGCACCGACCCGCTCGCCGCCGACACCGACGGCGACGGCCTCAGCGACGGCGAAGAGGCCGGTGAGGGCGGGCTCGGCACCGACCCGCTGCTCGAGGACACCGACGGCGGCAGCGTCGGCGACGGTGATGAGGTCGAGGCGGGCACCGATCCGCTCGATCCGAGCGACGACGTGCCCAGCGACGAGCCCGGTGACGAGCCCGGCCAAGATGAGGATCCGCTCGACGACGTCGATCAGACCGATGACGGCCTCTCGCTCGGGCCCGATGGTGAGCAAGATCCGAAGGGTGGCGCCTGCGGCTGCGCGACCACCGAGGGCGGCGCCATGCCCCGCTCCTCGTGGGTGGCGGCCCTGGGCCTGCTCGGCGCCTTGCTGCTCCGCCGCCGCCGCTGAGCGGTGGGCCTTGGGGCCCCGCTGCGGTCGGTCCGCGGCGGGGCCCTCGCCTTTTTGCCCAAGGCGCGGGTGGCCGGCGGTAGACTGGGGCTCTGTGCGTGGGGGTGCGTGGGGGCCTGTCCCGAATCTGGACCGTTTTTGCATACATTTCAGCGGATGACAGCGCCCTTTCCCTCGGGCTCGGTTCGGGTGAAGGGGAGTGGTCACTCAGTGCCACACGCCTGTGTCCGCCGCGGACCTCTGTCCCCGAGGAGCTGATGCCGCTGCCCCCGCCCTCGGCTGCCTCCCCCGCGCCGCTGCGCGCCGTGCCTGTCGCCGCGCTCATCGCGGGCGCGCTGCTCACCATGGCGGTCGCGGCGGGCGGCGCCTGCATGATGATCGACGCCCACGTGCGGGGCGCGGCCCAAGAGCGGGGCGAGGCCATCGTCGGCGTGGTGGCCCAGTTCGCGGGCCAGCAGGGCGGGGCGGCAGAGCTGTCGGCGGCCCTCTCGGTGCTCCAGGGCGACCCGCTGGTCGACGCGGCGTGGATCCTCGCCCTCGACCCCCAGGGTGAGCTTCAGGTCGTGGCCTCGACCCAGGGCGCGGCGGGCGCCGCCGACCCCGTCCTTGAGCCGGCTTGGCGGGGGCCGCTGCGCGCGGCGGTGGGGGGCCCGCCGACCCGCTTCGTCTTGCCCACCGCGCTGGGCGATCAGCTCGGGGTGGGGCTGCCGCTCCAGCTGGCCGGGGCGGCCGGGCGGCCGGGGGCGGTGCTGGTCCGGGTCAACCCGCAGCCGCTGCTCCGCGGCGTCTCGGTGCCAATGTCGCTGTTCTTGTCCGCATCGGCGCTGATGCACGTCGTTTTGCTGATCGGGCTCTGGCGGGTCATCGACGGCCGCCTGCTCCGGCGCCTGCGGCGCATCGCCGCCCAGGTCCAGGGGTGGATGGGCGCCCACGACCTGAGCGGCCCGCCGCTCGGCGCCGATCACCCCGACGCGCTCGGCCAGCTCGGCCTCGACCTCGACCAGCTCCGGGCGCGCTTCACCGCCGCGCACCGGGCGGCACAGGTGGCCCGCGACGACGCCACCGCCTCCCACGCAGAGCTGAGCGCGACCCTGGCCGCCATCCCCGACGAGCTCATCGAGGTCAGCGTCGACGGCGTTATCCTCGCGCACCGACTGCCCCCGGGCTCGAGGCGCGCGCCCCTCGCGGTGGGCCGGAGCGTGGGCGAGGTGCTGCCCGCCGAGGCCGCCCAGGCGCTCCGCTTGCTCGTGACCCGCGCCGTCGCTGAGGGGGTCGCCGCGGGGGCGCCGCTCAGCCTGCCCGGCCCGCCGGGCACCCGGTGGATGGAGCCCGCTGCCGCCCGGCGCGCGGGGGGTGCGGGCCCCGCGGCGGTGGTGCTGCTGCGCGACGTCACGGCCCGCCTCGTCGGTGAGGCCGAGCTGCACGCCAGCGAGCACCGCTTCCGCGAGCTGTTTGAGCTCTCCCCGGTGGGCATCGCCTTGGCCGACCCGGCGACCCGGGCGATCTTGAGCATGAACCGCGCGATGGAGCGGATCATCGCGCCCGCGCGGCCGAAGGTCGCCGAAGACCTCCTGGTCGGCGTGCCCAGCGAGACCATCCTCGAGATGCAGGCGGCCCTGCGCGACGCCGGGCGCTACGGGCCCATCGACCTCGTGGTGCGGCCGATGGGGGGGCGTCCGGTGCACCTCATCGCCTCGGGCGTGCGGGTGGCCGAGCCCAGCGGCCGGGTGGTGGTCTGGTCGATGGTGCAGGACGTCGGCGAGCGGCGCGCCTACGAACAGCAGCTCAACGCCTCAAAGTCGGCGCTCGAAGACGCGAACCGCCGCCTCACCCGGGTCAACGCCGAGCTTGAGTCGACCACCCTGCAGCTCGCGGTGGCCTACGAGCAGGCCCGCAAGCTCACCGCCCACGCCGAGGCGGCGAGCCGGGCAAAGTCGGCCTTCCTGGCGCGCATGAGCCACGAGATCCGCACCCCGCTCAACCCCATCGTCGGGGCGGGCGAGCTGCTCCGCGGGCGCGCACAAGACGACGAGCAGCGGCAGCTCTCCGACAAGGTGGTCAAGCACGGCCTCAAGCTGCTCCGGCTGCTCAGCGACGTGCTGCTCTACGCCGAGCTCCAGAGCGATGGGGCCGAGCCCACCCGCACGGTCTGCCGCGCCGCGCCGATCGCCGAGGCGGCCCTGACCCGGTGGGGGGGCCCGGCCCGCGAGAAGGGCCTCGTGCTGCGTCTGGTCACCGAGGGCGCCGGCCAAGTCGAGCTGCGCACCGAGCCGGGCCTGCTCGGCCAGGCCCTCGACCAGCTGCTCGACAACGCGATCAAGTTCACCCCACAGGGCGCGGTCACCCTGCGGCTGCGCGCGGCGCGCGGCCGGGTGCGCTTTGAGGTCGAAGACACTGGGCCTGGCGTCAACCCCGACGATCTGCAGCGCATCTTCAGCGCCTTTGAGCAGGCCGATGGGGGCCTCACCCGCATGCACGGCGGCGCCGGGCTGGGCCTGGCCCTCTGCGAAGAGATCGCCCGGGTGCTGCAGGGCAGCGTCAGCGGCGCCCGCGCCCCTTCGGGCGGCGCGCTCTTCGCGGTCGACCTGCCCGAGAGCGAGGGGTCGAGCGCCCCCATGCTGCAGCTCCGCCGGGCCGCGGTGGTCGACCCGGGCGCCTTCGGGCGCGCCCAGCTCAGCATGTTGCTCGAGTCTTGGCGCTGCGAGGTGCTGCTCCTCAGCTCGCTCGACGAGGCCCGCGCCGCCCTCGAGCAAGAGCCCCACGGCGGCCCGCTGGACGTCGTTTTCGTCGCCGCCGAGCAGGCGCCCGAGGTGGTCGAGCCGCTCGTCCGCCTGGTGGGGCGCCTCCCGGGTCGACCGACGCTGCTCATGGTCGGCGGGCCTGCGCCCGCCCCGTGGCAGGCCCTCCCCTGGGTCAACCGCCCGGTGACCCCCGCGGGGCTCTATGACCGCGTGGCCGAGGCGCTCAGCGCCCGTCGGCCCCCGCCGGTGAGCGAGGCGCCGTCCGCCCCCCTGCGCGCAGCCACCCCCACGCTGCTGCTCGTCGAAGACAACATCGTCAACCAGCAGCTCGCGGTCATGTTGCTCGAGCGGTTCGGCTATGTGGTCGAGGTGGCCAGCGACGGCGCCGAGGCGCTCGAGCGGCTGCGGGCCGGCCGCTTCGCCCTCGTGTTGATGGACTGCATGATGCCGGTGATGGACGGCTACGCCTGCACCGGGGCGCTGCGCCGCGGCGAGGCGGGGCGGCACAACGCGAGCCTGCCGGTGATCGCGGTGACGGCCAACGCGATGAAGGGCGACGCGCAGCGCTGCCTCGACGCCGGCATGGACGACTACATCGCCAAGCCGGTGCGCGCCGAGGCCCTGCGCGAGCGCGTCGAGCGCTGGCTGGGCCAGCGGTCCGACAAGGCCCAGGTCTGAGCGCGGGGGCTCCCAGCGCTGCGCTGCGCTTGGCCTGAAATTCTCCGCGAAGGGCCGAGCGGCCTGGGCACAATGGGCGCGCCGCCGCGGGGGACCGCGGGGCTCCCCTCTCCACCGCCGCCGCGCCGCTCTGCGCGCAGCTGGCGGCTCGCTCCCGTGGAGTCCGCCCATGCCTCGCCGCCCTTCGCCCCGCGCGCACTTGCTGCTCCCTCTCCCGGCTCTGGCTGTTTCGCTCGTGGGCTGCGTCGACGCCCCCGGGTCGAAGCAGACACCGGCGGTCGGGGCCGCGCTCACCGTTGACGTCTCTGGGCAGAGCGACGTGGTGGGCTTCCACATCGAGGTCGAGCGGGTCGCCTGCGACGCGAGCGACGCGTTTACCCCCCTGCAGATCAGCGCCGAGGTCGACCTCATCGACGGCCTGGTCCCGGGTCAGATCCGCTTGGTCGAGCAGTTCCTCGACCCCGAGAGCCGCCACCTCGCCGCCGATCTGTTCATCGCCTTGCCGCCCGGCTGCTACCGCGCCCTCGCCGCCCCGGCGGCCGCGATCGACGGCGCCGGCGGGTGGACGCCCTCGTCTGACTGCGCGGCGGTCGAGGCCGAGGGCATCCGGGTGGTCGATGGCCAGACCACCGAGCTGACCCTGCTCAGCCAGTGTGTCGGCGACGCGGTGGGCGCGCTCGACACACTGGTCACGCTCAACCACCCTCCGGTCTTGCGCGTTGACTTCCCCACCGACGACCGAGACGGCGATGGGGTCGCCAATGGTGATGACGGCAAGTTCAACCTGGAGTGTGAGCCGGTCGAGGTCTGCGCGACCCTCACCGACGTGGACGATGACCCGGTCGAGGTGGTCTGGGCCCATGTTGACGGCCCGCCGATCCACAGCCTTGTCCCCGGGGCCCTTCGGGTGATCGGCTTCGACGACGGCCACCGAATCTGGGAGCAGTGCGCCACGGTGGTCACCCATGAGGCGGGCTCGGTCAGCCTGGAGGCCGCCGCCTTCGACCTCGGCTATGCCGACGGGGGTCTGGTTCGCCTCGACGCGCTGGTGGCCCCTGCGCGCAGCACCGACGCGCTGGGCTTCCCCATCCACACCAGCTGGGGCGAAGAGCCGCGCTGCTTTGACGCCGACGGCCTGCTGGTCGCCGCCGAGGGGTCGGATGTGGCCCGGGCGGCGGGCTGCGACCCGACCACCGCCGAAGAGTGGTACTGCGGCGGTGAAGGTTCACCTGACCCAGAGGTCGCGGCGCTGGTCTGCGCCGAGGGCGTCTTGCTCGAAGAGCGCCTCTACCCGCCCTGTGACCCCGAGGCCGCCTTTGTCATCGGCCCCGACGACGATCCCGGCCTCTTGCTCGACTGGTCCGAGGCCCTGCTCAGCTCCATCGCGCGCGGGGGCACCGCGCCGCCGCGGGCCAGCCGAAACCTCGCCTTGACGCATGTGGCGGTCTTTGAGGCGGTCAACGGGGTGGCCCCCCGCTTCGCGCCCTACGCGATCAGCCTGCCCGCGCCCGATGAGGCCGAGGCGGGGGCGGCGGCGATCGGCGCCGCGCACGCCATGCTCAGCGCGCTGTACCCGTCCGACATCGCCCGCTTTGACGCGCTCAAGGCCCGGCAGCTCACCGCGCTGGGCGGCCGCCCCGGCGTGTGGGAGGGCCTCGACTACGGCGCGGCGGTGGCCGAGGCCCTGCTCGACCTGCGCGCCGGTGATCGCAGCGAAGGCCCGCACAGCTACGTCGTGATCGACGCGCCTGGGCTCTGGCGCCCGACCCCGCCGGCCTACGCGCCGCCCCTGCTGCCCCAGTGGGGGGCACAGACCCCCTGGACGATGTCGAGCGCGTCGATGTACCGGGTGACCGCGCCCCCCGCCCTGAGCAGCTCCACCTGGGCCGAGGCCTATACCTTCACCCAAGAGGTCGGCAGCGCGACCTCCACGGTGCGCACCGCCGAAGAGACCGAGATCGCCTACTTCTGGGCCGACGGCGCGGGCACCGTGACCCCGCCGGGGCACTGGTTTGACGTCGCGTCCGACATCATCGTGGCCGAGGGCTACACGCTGAGCGAGGTGGCCCGCCTGCACGCGTTGATGGGCTTGGCGGTCGCCGACGCCGGGGTGATGGTGTGGGAGGCGAAGTACGCGGTCAACCATGTCCGCCCGGTCACCGCGATCCGCGTGGATGGCGCGCTGGACGGCAACCCCGGCACCACCGCTGACCCGAGCTGGACGCCCCTGCTCAGCACCCCGCCCTTCCCCGAGTGGGTGAGCGGGCACGCGGGCTTCTCGGGGGCGGCGAGCCGGGTGCTCGCGCGCTTCGTGGGGTCCGACAGCTATGCGTTCACGGTGCGCGCCGACCCGCGCAGCGTCGTCCCGGGGGTGGAGCGCAGCTACACCTCCTTCTCTGACGCGGCGACCGAGGCCTGCATGTCCCGCATCTACGGCGGCATCCACTGGGTCTACGCCGGCGAAGATGGCGTCGAGATGGGCGAGCAGCTCGGTGATGACGTCGTCGACAACCACCTGCTGCCCCTCTGAGCGGGCCCGGGCGCGCCCCTGCGCTGCGCTCCGGGTCGGCCCCCCGCACCGGGTCGCGGGCCGCTCCGCCGCGGCCAGGGTCCGCGGCGGGCCCGCTCCGCCGCTGCGCGGCCGGCCTGCGGCCGCCGGTGGGGGCGCCTCGCGCGGGGGCCTCCGCCGCGTGGACCCTCCCTCAGCGCCCCTCGATCGCCGCGCTGCGCACCAGCACGCCGATCGGCAGCGTAGCGACCGTCTCCCAGGTCGCGCCGTCGGCGCTGCGCATCAGGCTCGCCGCGCCGCCCCAGGGCTGCAGCACGCCCAAGAAGGCGCCGGGCCAGGCCCCCACGAGGTAGAAATTCCCCGTGCCCAAGGCGAGGGGCGCCCAGGTCAAACCGGCGTCTTCGCTGCGCCAGACGCCATTGCAGACGTTCGAGCCCCCGGTGGCCACCAGCACGCCGCCGCTGTGGGCCACGGTGAGCAGGTGGGCGTAGCGGGTGTCGCAGAAGGTCGTATCGGCCCAGGTCTCGCCGCCGTCCACGCTGCGCGAGATCAACATCCGGTCGGTGCCGCCGACCGCCACCCATACCGTCGTGCCGTCCGATGCGGGGAAGGCGACGATGTCGCGGTACTCGTCACCGCCGGCATAGGTTGAGCCGCCCGTCCAGGTGCTGCCGTCGGCGCTGATCACCCGGGCGCCGCTGCGGCCGACCGCGATGAAGCGGTCGTCGCCGAAGGCCACGCCGTTGCGCAGCGGGCCCCAGGCGGTGGCCTCGTGGTAGACCGTCTCGCCGCGCGCGCTCCAGGTCACTGTGTCGCTGCGCACACAAAAGAAGCGCCCGAGGCCATATGCGCAGTCGCTGACCCAGAAGTCGTCGGCGTAGGTCGACGCGCTCCACAGCTCGCCGTCGTCGCTGTAGGCGAATTGGGCGGTGGTGAACCAGCCCTCGCCGCTGCGCACCGCGCGGAAGAAGCGGCCCCCTCCCCAGGTGATCGGGCCGCCGTCGGCGGCCGCGCCGACCGGGCTGAGCTCGCGCAGGCTGCGGCCATAGTCGTCCGAGACCGCGAGCCAGCCGTCATCCCCGGTGACGACCAGGCGCAGCGGGCGGGGCACCTCGGCCCGCAGCTCGACCGTCGGGCCGCCCTCGACCGGCACGGTGAAGCGCGCCGCCCGGGTGGTCGCTGCCGTCTCGGCGGCCGGGTTGAAGCGCAGGCGCAGGTCCAGGCCCTCGTCGGGGCCCAGGTGGTCGACCAGCGCGGCGTCCAGCTCCCAGCCGGCGCCGCTGAGCCAGGCGGCGGGGTCGACCGGCAGCGCGAGGTCGGCGCCGCTGCGGTTGGTCAGGACGATGTCGATGACGCTGTCCTCGTCGATGCCCGCGGGCGCGCTGCGCAGGTCGAGCCGGTCGCCGTCGGCCCGCAGCGCGCCGTCGACCACGAGGCTGACCGGCGCGCGGCTGACCTCGGGGCGATCCGGCCAGCCGGTGTCTGCCGCGCCCCCGTCGGCCGCGCCCTCGCCCCCGTCGGCGGCGCCGCTGTCGGTCGAACCGCCCCCATCAGCACCGTCTGCGCCGCCGCCCGCGTCGTCTGCGCCGGCGTCGTCGGCGCTGCTGTCTGCTCCCGCTTCGCCCCCGTCCGCCTCGTCCGCGCCGTCCGCGCCGCTGGCCTTGGGCTGGCCGAAAGGGGCGGGCGCCTCGGCGCAGGCGCCCAGCGCCAACAGCAGCGACAGGCTGCGGCCCGGGGTGAGCGAGGGGCGGCGGGCGGGCAGGCGGGCAGCAGGCATGGGGCCTCCGTGGGGCTGAGGATAGCGCAGCGGCGCCTCCGCTGGATCAGCCGAGGCTGCGGGCGAGGTGCAGGCCGGTGCGCTCCTCGCGGCCCTCGGCGTCGAGCTGGCGGCGGTGCGCGCTCCGCCCGTGCTGGGCGCTGGAGATCGCGCTCCCGCCCCGCGCCACACGTGGGCCCCGCATCGCCCCGGGCGCAGCAGCAGGCGGCCCTCGGGGGCGCGCGCGGGTCGCGTGCCATGGCTGCCCCGGTCGAGCTGTGCCTAAACCTGCGTGGTGGTACACTGGTGTGCGTTGTGGTGCGTGTGCGTGCGCTGCGCTGCGCGGGCCGGGTCGGGGCCTGCCCCGACCGAACTGGGTTGGTGGGGGCCGGTGGGGGCCGGTCTCTGTGGTGGGGGCGCGGATCTGCGCGGGTCGCTCCTCGGACCCCGGCCCTTGCCCGGCGGGCGCGCCGGCTGGCATAGTCCTTGCGCAGCTTGCAGCTGAGGTGCCCATGTCTCCGCCTGCTCCCCGCCCGCCTGTCCCCCGCTCCGCTGCCGCGATGGCCGTGCCTGCGCCGCTGCTCGGGGTCCCGCGGCTGCTGCTCGGCCTCGAGCACCGCGGGCAGGGCGCCGGCAGGTGAGCGAGGTGCATGTGGGGGATCGTGCCGCGGTCGACCCGAACTTCTGCGCGCTCTGCGCGGCTGCCGCCCAGGCCGGCCACGGGGGGCTCGCCCTGCCCCGGGTCGAGGGGCTGCCGGGCGCCGTGCTCGCCCGGGCCGTGCTCCGGCGGGTGCTCGACGACGAGGGCCGCTGGCGCCCCGCGGTCGAGCTGCAGCCCGAGGCGCCCTCCGCGGCCCTCGCCGCTGGCTTGGCCGCCGCTGCGGGGGGCTGGGCCCTCGCCGCGCCGGGCCCCTGGGCGCCGGGGCGGGCCGCCCGCCTCGCCGCCGACGCCGCCCGGCTGGGCGCGCGCCTGCTCTGGGTCGATGCGGGCCCCGATGCGCAGCTGCCGCAGCCGGTGATCGACGAGCTGCTGCGCCTAGACCCCCACCACGCGGTCGCGGTCGACCCGGGCCTCGCCGAGCTTCGCGGCGCCCTGCTCGCCCACTGCCGCAGCGCCGGCGTGGTGCACCTCGCCGGGCCGCCGGGGGTGGGCAAGCGGGCCCTCGCCGCCTGGGCCCACGCGCGGCTCGACGACCAGCCCGCCGCGTGGATCGGCCCCGCAGGCGCCCGCGCCGCGCCGCCGGGCCGCTGGCCGATCATCAGCGAGCTCACCGAGCTCGACGTTGATCAGCGCCAGGCCCTGCTCCAGGCCCTGCGCGCCCGCGACCTGCGCCCGCCGTCGCTGCGCCCGGCCCCCGCTCGTGCCGGCGCGCGGCCGGTCGACCCCGCTTTTGCGCCGATCCTCGGCGAGAGCGCCCCGCTGGTCGCCCTGCTGCGCCAGGCGATGCGCGCGGCGCCCAGCGGCTTGAGCCTGCTGCTGCTCGGCGAGCCGGGCACGGGCAAAGAAGAGCTAGCCCGCGCCCTGCACCGGGCCAGCGGCCGGCGCGGGCCGCTGGTCGCGGTTGACCTCTCGGCGGGCAACACCGAGCTGGTCGAGGCCGCGCTCTTTGGGCAGCGCAAGGGCGCGTTCACCGGCGCTGATCGCGACCGACCCGGCGCTTTTCGCCAAGCCGATGGCGGCACGCTCTTCCTCGACGAGCTCGGCAATCTGCCGCTGCGGGTGCAAGCCAAGCTGCTGCGGGCCCTGCAAGAGCGCGCCGTGGTGCCGCTGGGCGCCGATATGCCCCAGCCGGTCGATGTGCGCGTGATCGCCGCCACCAACGCTGATCTCGACGGGATGGTCGCCCGCGGCGAGCTGCGCGCCGACCTGCTCCACCGGCTCGACGGCATGCGCCTCGAGCTGCCCCCGCTGCGTGAGCGCGGGGCCGACCTCGACCTGCTCGCCGACCGCTTGCTCGCCGAGGCCGCGCCGGGCCGGGGGCTGCGGCTCTCAACCGCCGCGCGGGCGCGGCTGCACGCCTGGCCCTGGCCCGGGAACGTGCGCGAGCTGCGCAATTTGATGGGGCAGGCCGCGCTCGGGTGCGAGGGCAGCCTCGTCGAGCCCGCCCAGCTCGGGCCCCTCGCGCCGGCCGCCCACCGCCCGGTGCCCCTGATCAGCCTCAGCGCCGACCTCGAGCCGCTGCGGGCGGGCCAAGGCGGCTTGCCCCGCGCCGCCCTGCACCGGCTGACCGCCACCACCCTCGCCGTGCCCCCGCTGCGTGAACGGGGCCGGAGCAGCCTGCGCTGCGCCATCCTCCACGCGTTGGGCTCCCAGGCCGCGACGCCCGAGGCGCTGGCCCTGCTCGAGGCCCGGCCCTGGTGGGGCGAGCTGCCCGAGCTGCACGCGGCGGCAGCGGCGCTGCGGGCGGCAGGGCTGCCGGTGGTCGACGCCGAGGCGGTGCGGCGGCTGCTGCCCGCGGGGCCCGCTGGGGCGCCGCCGATCCGCGCCCTGCTCGCCCCCAGCCGCCGCGACGACGGCGAGATCATCGGCCTGCAGCAAGACGTGCACGCGCCCGCCCTGGTGATCGGCCGCGCCCCGGGCTGGGGCCCGCTGCTGCGCGCGCTGCGGGCCGTCCCCGCCGAGGCGCCGCGTTTGGCTGCCCTGCTCGCCGCCGTGGGGGATGGCACGCCCGAGCTGCTGAGCCTGCCCTACCTGCCGGGCCTGAGCCGGGCCCACCTCGTGGTTCGGCGCGCTGAGGGTGGCCTGTACGTCGCTGTTTTGCTAGAGGCGCGCCTGCTGGTGCAGGTCGCCCCCTACGCCGGCGGGGCCCCGCGCCGCCTCGGCCCGGGCGAGGGCGCGGCGGTGGGGCCGGCCGCGGGCCTGACCCTGCTCGGGCCCGACGGGTCGAGCCCGCTGCTGCGCCTGTCGGTCTTCTTGGGGCCGGTCGCCTTCGCCGAGCACGCCGCTGCCGCGCTGGTCGCCGAGCGCCCGCCGCCGCGGGCCACGTGCGCCGCCGGGGCGCCGGGCGGCGCCCTGGGGGCGCCCGCCGAGGGGGGCGCGCGCCCCCAAGCCTGGGACGATCTGGGCCCAGCGCCCGGGCCGGCCCCCTCCCCGTGGGCCGAGGGCGCGGCGGTCAGCCCGCGGTCGGCCAGCGCCGCGGCCGCGGATGGGGCGATGGCGGCGGGCTCTCCGTGGGCGCCGCCGGGTGGGGATGGCTGCGAGCCGACCCTGCCCGGGCCGCGCGGGGCGAACGCGCCCGGGCCCCTTGTGGCGCCTGCGCCGGCCTCGGCGGTCGAGGCGGGGCTGGTCCCGGGGGCCCCGCGGCCCCGGCTCTGGGTCACGACTTCGGCTGAAGATGCAGTGCTGGCCAGTGTGATCGCCAGCTTTCGCGGCGGCGACCTCTCCGCGCACCTGCGGGCGGCGCTGGGCGCGGCGGGCCCGACCGCGGCGCGGCTCGCCGCCTACATCCTGCCGGTGCGGCCGAGCCAGTACCTCGCCCGCCTCTGTGCGCACCCGCCCAACCAGTGCCTTCGCGCCGAGATCAACGCCCAGGTCGACGCTGCGGCCGATGGTCTCGACCCGGCCCTGCGGCGGGCGCTGCTGCCCAAGGCGGTGGTCGAGGCCCTGGGTTGAGCGGCGGGTCGGCCGGGCCGCCGGGGGGCGGCGCAGTCGAGGTGGAGCTGAGCCCCGCCGCTGTGCCGCGGCGCGCTTCGGCGGGCGGCCCCCGGTCTCGCCAGGCGCGCAGGTGCCTCCGTGTGCCTCTTGGTGCCGGGTCAACCGCGGCCTGGCGCTCGCTCTCTCCGCCGCGGCTGGCGATCCGGCTGCGTTTTCTTAGGTTCCGACCGTCCGGGCCGATGCGCTGCGCCTTGCCCGCCCGCCCGCCGATGGAGGTCGCCATGTTGGCCGCGCCGCTGCCCCCCGACGAGGACGCCCGGCTCGCCTCGCTCTACGAGCTCGACGTGCTGGACACCGTCCTTGAAGACGCCTACGACCAGGTCACGCGCTTGGCGGCCCAGCTCTGCGGCGTGCCCATCTCCCTGATCAGCTTGGTGGACCGTGACCGGCAGTGGTTCAAGTCCCGGCATGGCCTCGCGGCCACCGAGACCCCGCGTGAGCTCGCCTTGTGCGCCCACGCCATCCTCGGCTGGGAGGTGTTCGAGGTCGAGGACGCCGACAGGGACGTTCGTTTCGCCGACAACCCGCTGACGACCGGGGCGCCCCACTTGAAGTTCTACGCGGGCGTGCCCCTGCGCGGGCCCGACCGCCAGGCCTTGGGCACCCTCTGCGTCATCGGCTCCGAGGCGCGCCAGCTCCGGCCTGAGCAGCGTGAGGCCCTCCAAGCCCTCGCCGCCCAGGTCGTCGCCCAGCTCGAGCTGCGCCGCGCCACCCGCCGCTTGGCCCTCGCGCGCCAGGCGGCCGAGGCCGAGCTGGCCCGCCGCGACAGCGCCCTCCGCGCCGCCATCACCTTGATCTCCCCCGTTGAAGCCCAGGGTGGGTCGGCAGCCGCCTCCCTCCGGGCCGCGCTCCTCGCGCTCCGGGCCGCGCTCCCCAGCCCTCCGCCGCCCGCTGCTCCCGCCGCGGTGCCCGCTCCTCCCCCCGAGCTGCGGCCGCCTCTCCGCGCCCTGGTCGCCGACGACAATCCCCTCGCCCGCGAGGTGCTCTGGGCGTTGCTCGAATCGCTGGGCCTCGAGGTCAGCCTGGTGGGCGACGGGCGGGCGGCGGTCGAGGCCGCCACCCTCGCCCAGCAGGCCGGCGCCCCCTACGCCTTGGCCGTGCTGGACGTGCACATGCCGCTGCTCGACGGGCCTGGGGCGGCGATGGCCCTGCGCGCCCTGCTCGACCCGGCGCCCTGTCTGGTCGGGCTGAGCGCCGATCCCAGCGCCGAGGACGCCGCCCGCTGCGCCGCCGCGGGCTGCGTTCAGCTCCTGCACAAGCCGCCGAGCCGGGCGGCCCTGGCCGCGCTGGTGGCCGGGCTCCGCGCGCCGATGGGCTGAGGGCGCGCCGCCTCAAGGTGCATAGAAGCCCTGTGAGTTCATACGCATATAGTGCGGTGCGCCGCCTCTGTGGCAGAATCCGCGCCCGCACCTGCCCTGGAGGCCCGACTTGTCGCAGCACGAGAGCACCGTCACCGAGGCCAGCCTCGAAGAGAGCGCAGACATCGCCATCGACGCGCCGGTCGATCTGGTGGCCGGCGAGCCCAACCGGGGCTTCACCCTGCGCGCGGTGCTCACCGGCATGTGCCTTGGCAGCGCGCTGAGCATTTGCAATGTCTACCTCGGCCTCAAGATTGGCTGGGGCATGAACATGTCGATCACCGCGGCCTTGTTGGCCCTCGGCATCTGGAACGCCTGGGCCACGGCCACCGGCGGCCGCGAGATGGGCATCGGCGAGAACAACATCAACCAGACCGGGGCCAGCGCCGCGGCGGCGATCAGCTCGGCGGGCCTCGTGGCGCCGATCCCCGCCTGGACCATCATCACCGGCCAGGAGCTCAGCTACCCCCTGCTGGTGATGTGGGTGCTCTCGGTGGGGCTGGTGGGCGTGGTGGTCGCCATTCCGCTGCGGCGCCAGCTCATCGAGGTCGACAAGCTGCCCTTCCCCGGGGGCATCGCGACCGGCCAGACCCTCAAAGAGCTCTACGCCAAGGGCGCCGAGGCGGCCGACCGCGTCCGCATGTTGTTCGCCGGCATGGCGGCGGGCGCGCTCAGCAAGATCATCAACGTCGTGCTGGGCTTGCACACCATCCCTCTGCCGCTCTCGCTGAGCGCAGGCGGCGCCGCTGCGACCAAGGTGAGCGCATACACCGGCCAGAACCTCACCTTCGGCCTCGAACCGGGCTTGTTGATGATCGCGGTCGGTGGCATCGTGGGGCTGCGGGCCTCCTTGTCCATGTTGGCGGGCGGCGTCTTGGCTTGGGGCGTGCTCCTGCCCTATGCCCTCGATCAGGGGTGGGCCGAGCCCGGAAAGCCTGATGCTGCCTGGTTCTCCCAGGGGGTCAAGTGGCTGCTCTGGCCGGGCGTGGCCATGATGGTCACGTCCAGTCTCACGAGCTTCGCCTTCTCTTGGCGCAGCGTGGGCAAGGCGGTGATGAGCGCGCTCAGCGGTGGCGCCAAGATCGAGGAAGACCCCCGCGATGTGCCCAAGCGTACCTATATGGCCATCCTCGCCGCGGTGCTCGCGGCGAGCAGCATCGTGCAGATGCTCCTCTTCGACATCAAGCCCCATCTCGCTATCCTCGGCGTGCTCCTCAGCTTTTTGATGGCGATCGTCGCCGGCCGGGTCACCGGCGAGACGAACACCACCCCGGTCGGCGCGATGGGCAAGGTCACCCAGCTCACCTTTGGCATCCTCGACCCGGGCAACGTGGCGAGCAACCTCATGGCGGCCAACGTGACCGGCGGCGCAGCCAGCCAGTGCGGCGACCTGCTGCACGATCTGAAGACCGGCTCGATGATCGGCAGCTGGCCGCGCCACCAGGCCTACAGCCAGCTCGCTGGTGTGGTCGGCGGCGCGGTCGTCGGCTCGGCGGCCTACATGATCTTGATCCCCGACCCCAAGGGCATGCTGTTGACCGACGCGTGGGCAGCGCCAGCGGTCGCGACTTGGAAGGCGGTGGCCGAGATCTTCGCGAACGGGATCAGCGCGATGCCCGGCGGCAGCCTCGAGGGCATGGTCATCGGCGGGGCGGTGGGCGTGCTCGGCGCCTTGGCTGAGCGCTTCTTGCCGCGCAAGGTCGTGACCTGGATGCCCAGCGTGGTGTCGATCGGCCTCGCCTTCACCGTGCAGGTCTACACCTCGCTGGCCTTCTTGGTCGGCGCGGTGCTCATGGCGGTGGCCCAGAAGCTCTCGCCCCAACAGACCGCCAAGTACGGCATCGTCATCTGCGCGGGCATCATCGCCGGCGAGAGCCTCGCGGGCGTGGGCGACGCGCTGATCAACATGGCCAAGGCCATTTCGGCGGGTTGAGGGCGCCTCCCGGCGCTGCGCGCCGGGCCGCGCGCCCGCCGGGGGTTCGCCGCGGGGCGGCTCCGTCGCCTGCGGCGACCGGCCTGCGGCCGCCCGCGGGCCCGCTGGCGCCGCGAGGCGGCCGTACACGCGCTCAGTCGGTCGGAAAGCGACCCAAAACGGCGTCCTGTGGGCTGATCCAGCGCACGTCGAACCCCGCGGCCGCCAGCGCGGGGCCCAGCGCGGCGCGGTCGCCGACCACCACCCAGCGGCGGGCAGCCTCGGGCCCGAGCGCGCGGGCGGCCAAGGCCTGCACATCGGCGGGCTGGACGGCCATCACGGCGTCGGCCCGCGCCCGCAGCGCGGCGGCCTCGCCCCACCGCCAAGCCGAGACCAGGGCGGCAGAGGCGCTGTCCTCGTCGATGAGCGCGCGGTTGTGCTCCCGGGCGACCCCGGCTTGTTCGCGGGCCAGCTCGGCTTGGCTCGGCGGCGTGGCGGCGGCCCGCGCCAGCTCGGCCTCGATGTCAACGACGGCGGGCACGACCTTGTCGAGCGGCAGCTCGACCTGCACCTGAAAGCGGGCCGCGCCGGGGGCGGCCTCCCAGCGGCCGGCCACCCCATAGGTCCAGCCGCGCTCTTCGCGCAGCAGCAGGTTGATCCGGCTCTGAAAACCGTCCATCACCACCCGCGAGAGCAGCAGGGCGGCGGCGGCCTCGGGGCTGGCGCTGTCGGGCGCGGCGAGGCTCAGGCCCAGGGCGGCTTGGCTGCGGCCGGGCATGTCAACGCCGATCCAGCGCTGGCCGGCGTGCGCGGGCGGCGGTGGGCCGGGCGGTGGGCCGGCGGCGCCAGGCCCGAGCTCGTTGATCAGCAGGGCGAGGTGTGGACGGAGCGTTTCGGGATCAACGTCGCCGACGACAAAGACGGTCAGCGGGCTGCGGGCGGCCCGCTCGGCTTGGGCGGCGCGCAGGTCGCCGGCGCGCACCCGGCGGACCGCGCCCGGGCTCGCGCGATGACCCCAGGGGTGATCGGGCGGCAACCAGAGGTGGCGCTCCGCCTCAGAGAGGGTGGCCCAGGGGTCGCTGGGCCAGTGGCTGGTCAGCGCCTGGTGGGTCTCGCGCCGCCAGCGCCGCAGCTCGCGGCGCGAGAGGCTCGGGTCGATGAGCACGTCGCGCAGGCGATCCAGGCCGAGGTCGAGGTGCTGGAGCGGGGCGTCGAGCTCGACCCAGCCGGCGTCGCGGCCCATCGCGGTGCGCAGCTCGGCGTCGATGCCGTCGAGGGCCTGGGCCACCGCCTCGGCGTCCAGCGCCCCGGCGCCGGCCCCGAGCTGGTCGCCGAGCGCGGCGCAGCGGGCGGGCGCGCGGGGGCAGAGGCCGCTGATCCCGTCGGCAAAACGCACCGAGACCCGCGCGCGGTGCAGGCCGGGCGTGGGCAAGATCCAGGCCTGCACGTCGTTCTGCAGGGTCATCACGACCGGCTCGAGCGGCGGCCGCAGGCGGGGCGGCGGCACCACCGGCAGGCGGCTGCGGTCGGGCGCGGGCGCGGGGTCGACCACGGCGCCGGCGGGCGGCGCAGGCGAGGGCGGCTCGGCCTCGGCCTGGGCCCAGGCGGCGCGCAGGCCGAGCAGCAGCAGGGGGTGGGCGCTCATGGTAATTCCACGAGAATGGCGCCGGGCAGGGCACCCTTGTCGCCGACTGGCACCACCGAGAGGCTGCGCCGGGCCGCCGGGCCGAGCCACTGGTCGATGACCCGGGCCAGATCGGCGGCGCTGACCCGCTGGGCGGCGGCGAGCTGGGCCTGGGCACAGTCGGGCGCCTGGCCGCGGGCGACGCAGGCGCCGATGCGCTCGGCGCGCCCCTCGGGCGTCGAGAGCTGGTCGATGAGCGCGGCCCGCAGCGCACCTTTGGCGCGCTGGAGCTCGGCTTCGGTGGCGGGGCTGGTGCTGAAGCTGCGCAGGGCCTCCTCCAAGGTGCGGGCGAGGCGGGGCAGGCGCACCCGTTTGCCGGTCGCCCAGAGGTGCAGCTCTCCGCCCAGATCACCGTCCCAGAAGACCGCCCCGGCGTCCGAGGCCCGGCGGCGGTCATAGAGCAGGGCGTCGTCGAGGCGCGTGCCGCGGCCGTTGCTCAAGGCCATCGCCAGCACCTGCAGCGCGGCGGCGTCGGGGTGGTCGGCGGGCGGGCCCGGCCAAGCGAGGCTGAGGCTGCGCTCTTCGAGAGCGTCCTCGAGCATGCCATCTTGGCGGGCGGGGGCCCAGGGCGTCTCGGCGGCGGTGGCCCGGGCGAGGCGGCCCGCGCCGGCGGGCACGTCGCTGAACCAGCGGCGGGCGCTGGCCAGCGCAACTTCGGCGTCGACGTCGCCGACGATGACCAGCACGGTGTTCCCGGGGCTATAGGCCCGGCTATGCAGGGCGAGGGCGGCCTCGGCCGAGAAGCCGCGGATGTCGGCCACCGTGCCGATCACGGGGTGGTGGTAGGGGTGGCCCTCCGGCCAGAGCAGCCGGGTCATCGCGTCGCCCTCGCGCCCGAAGACCGCGGCGTAGCCCTCGGCCCGCTCTTGGAGCACGACGTCCTGCTGGTTTTTGAGATCCGCAGCGGTCACCGAGGACAGCCAGCCGAGGCGGTCGCTCTCCAAAAAGAGCAGCAGGTCGAGGCCCTCGGGGCTGAGCAGGGCGGTGTAGACCGTCTCGTCGGCGGTGGTCCAGGCGTTGTTCTCCATGCCCGCCGCGGTGGTGGCCTCGTCGTAGGTGCGGCCGGGGGCGTGCGCGCTGCCCTCGAACATCAGGTGCTCAAAAAGGTGGGCGCAGCCGCGCTCTGCGGGGCCCTCGTCGCGGCTGCCCACCCGCACGTGCAGCTGCACCGCAACCTCGGGCGTGCGGCGCTGCTCCTCGATGACGACAGTGAGGCCGTTCTCAAGCACCTCGCTGATCACCTCGACCTCGAGCGGATCCACCGAGGGGGCGCGGCCCAGCGGCGGAAGGCCGGGCATCGCGATCACGGGAGCGGCGTGCAGCGCGCTGATCAGCGCGAGGGCGAGGGGCCAGGGTCGGGCGCGCAGGGGCACGAGCGGCTCCCGGTGGGGGTGGACCGGGGGATCGTAGCACCACGCGCCGCTCCCCCCGCGGCTCGGTGAAATGTACCGGTATGGTCCGGGGCATCGGTGGACCTGCGCATTTTTTGCAGGCGGGCGCCCTTCAGGAGCTGCCTCGCCGGCCGACCCCGGGATTAGACTGACACTGGGTGCCTTCGCGCCCGAACGCACCGTGCCCCGGAGCCGCCGATGGCCCAAGAAGTCGTCTCCCTCCCTGAGAGCACCCACCAGAGCGCCCAGCACGACGATGTCGTCAAGCAGGGCGGCGAGGGCGGTGGCTCCTCGGCGTCGATGCAGGGCACGGGCTCGATGATCTCGCTGCCGCCGCCTCCGCCCACGCCGCCCGACGACGACAAGGGCGCGCCCGCGCAGCAGGTCAGCGACGACAACGCGGGCAAGGTCAAGCGCATGCAGGCCGAGCGCGGCAAGCTTGGCACCATGGGCGCGGGCAAAGAAGAGGCGACCCGCGACCGCTTTCAAAAGCAGAGCCAGCTCGGCGACTACGACAAGGGCTTCTTCCGCAACATCGGCACGACCATCAAAGACAGCGTGGTCGACCTCAAAGACGAGATGACTGGGGTCACGAGCACCAAGGGCGACATGGCCGCGAGCTACGGCGGCCTCGCGCTCACCGGCGTCGGCGCGGGCCTCAAGAAGCTCGACAAGACCGTCCCCAACAAGTCTTTCGCCCAGACGCTCACCAGCGTCAAGACCGAGAGCTTCGGCGAGCTGGCCGCGCTCAGCCAGGCGGCGGGCATCCTCGGCCTCGTCGCTGGCGCGATCAACCTCGTGGTGCAGTGCTTCAAGATCAAAGACGCGACCAAGCGTAAGGATCAAGCCGATCTCGCGCGGGGCAAGCTGCGCGAGGCCAGCCTCGCTGTCGACGGCCGCGTGCAAGAGATCCAGACCCACCTGCAGTACATCGCCGAGCAGCAGGCCCTTCCCATGGCGCCGGCCGAGCTCGACACCGACAAGCGCGACGCCGAACAAGAGCTCGAGACCATGGCCCAGAAGCAGGCCGAGCTGCAAGACGCGACCCGCACGCTCGACTCGGTCAGCTTCCTGCAGAACGAGCAGCGCAAAGACGCGATCCGCGGCACGGTGGGGGCGGTGATGAGCATCACCGGCTCGGCCCTGGCCCTCAGCGGCTTCGGCCTGCCGGTCACGATCGGTTTTGCGGTCTTCGGCGCGCTCATGGCCGGCGGCAGCTGGCTGCTCGACAAGGCCCGCGACAGCAAGGCCACCGAGTACATGGAGCTCTCGCACGCGCTCAACGACAACGGCGAGAAGGTCAAGTCGCCCAAAGAGGCGAAGGCCGAGCTCAAAAAAGACCCCAAGCTCACGCCCGACTACCGCAAGATGGAGTCTCGCTTCCTCAACGCCTACTACAAGGACGTTTTCGGCAACCCGACCGGCGACGAAGAGCTGGATGGGGCCATCGGCTACTTCGCCCGCCAAGAGAAGAAGGGCCGCCTCGGCACGCCTGAGCGCGACAAGGTCAAGAAGACCAACAGCTTTGAGGGCAGCAACGTCCGCCCCCAGAGCCAGGTCGGCGGGCGGATCACGGCGCGCCAGTACTGGCAGACCCGCACGCCCACCGCGGGCAAGGCCTCGGTCGAAGACAAGAACCTCGAGAAAGACAGCGGCGGTTGGAAGGACACCTTCCGCGCCGACCCGACCAAGGGCACCCTGGCCAAGTCGGCGGCCAAGGCCGATGTGGTCTACGCCCTGCGCGAGATCGCGGCCCGCACCCTGGCGATCTCGCCCGATGGCAAAGCCGACTGGGACTTCGGCCTCAACGTGGCCCGCGTCGACCCGAGCACCGTCGACAAGGACGCCGGCGAAGACCAGATGAAGCAGCTGGCCGCGCTGACCGACAAGGCCGTGATGGACAGCACCAACCTCTCGGGCAAGGCCCAGGCCTACTGGGAACAGCGCCAGAAGATCGCCAAGACCGCCAAGCTCGACCCGACCAGCGCCGAGGTCACCGCGAAGACCGAGGACTGGGTCGCCAAGTTCGTGAAGTGAGCGCGCCGCTGCGGCGGGCTTGCTTCGGCGGGGGTGCGGTGGTCTGATGGTGGGGTGGGCGCTCGGGCGCCCGCCGGAGCCGAGATGCGCGGGCGCCTCCCCCTCCTCTTCACCCTGCTCGGGGCGGCCTGCGCCGACCCCGCTGCGGATGGCAAAGTGGGCGCAGACGCCGAAGATGGCGCCAGCGACGGTGTAGACGCTGCGGGCGACGGCGACGCGACCGATGGGGCCGATGGCGTGGCCGACGGCGCAGACGGCGCGACCGACGGCGCAGATGGCGCGACCGACGGTGCAGATGGCGCGACCGACGGCGCAGATGGCGCTTCGGACGGTGCAGATGGCGCGACCGATGGCACAGACGGCGGGCCCGACACCGGCGCGCCGCCCCCCTGCCTTGAGGGCCTGCAGATCAGCGCGCTGCCCGACCCCCTGAGCGGCGCGGCCGAGCTGGCCCTGGCCGACGAGGGCGCGCTGGTCTGGCCCGAGGCCCCGGCGCTGACCGCCGCCCGCGCGCTGACGCTGCGGCTGTCCAACCCCTGCGCCGAGCGCCTGCGCTTCCTCGGCCTCCCCGGCGACTGGGTGAGCGGGGCCGGCTTCGCGCTGGGCACGCTGCCGCCGGTGCTGCTCGAGCCGGGCGCGTCGGCGAGCATCACGCTGTCCTGGGCGCCGGGTGAGGCGGGCGCGGCGGTGGGCAGCTTCGCGTTGCCCCATGACCAGCCCGGCTCGCCGTTCAGCCTGCGCCTCGAGGCCACGGCGGGCCCGCCCCTGCGGCTGCTGCTGGTGGGCGACGGCGAGCGGCGCAGCCTCAGCGAAGACTACGGCCTGAGCTGGCCGGTCGACGGCTTTGCGACCACCGAGGCCCACACCGACGCGCTGCAGCGCGGCGTCTGCTGGGGGCCGCCGGGCTTCTTGGCGGTGGGCGGCTCGTCGCGCCGCCTGAGCTGGCTCAGCCCGACCGGCCACGCCTGGACGCCGGTCGACGACGGCGTCGGCTGGGTCGGCGACTGCGCCTTCGGTGAGGGGATCTACGTGGCCGCCGGCGGTTTTGGGCTGCTCGCCCGCAGCGCCGATGGCCTCAGCTGGGAGCGCGGCGGCGACCCGGGTGGGGAGCACCTGCGCGCGGTGGCCTATGGGGATGGGGTCTTCGTGGCGGTGGGGGCCAGTCGACGGATGGTGTCGGATGATGGTCTGGCCATCACCCACGACCTCTCCTTCCCGGGCACCGACCTCAACCGGATCACGTTTGGGCTGACCAGCGGCGGCAGCCCGACCTTCGTGGCCGCCGGGGCCTCGGGCTGGGTGGCGACCAGCACCGACGGGGGCCAGACCTGGCTCGATCAGGTGGTCGGCGGCGGGAACGCGCACCAGCAAGTTGTCTTCACCGGCGATGAGTTCGTGCTGGCCAACGGGGCGGAGCTCTGGGCCAGCCCCGATGGCTATGCCTGGAGCCTGCGCAACGCGAGCACGGTGATCCCCTTCGTCGGCCTCGGCGGCCGGCTCTGGGGTGCGGGCAGCGCGGGGCTGGTGGGCTCGAGCGACGGCGGCTTTCGGTGGAGCACGCTGCGCGTGGTCGACGCGGGGCCGGGCTACATCGACGGCGTGATGGAGGGCAGCCCATGAGGCAGCGGATCGGGTGGTTCGGGCCCGCGTGGGCGCTCTGCGCGGCCCTCGTCGGGTGCGCGGGGGGTGAGAAGGCCGCCACGCCCGGCGGCGAGGGCTCCGACGGCGCCGCCGATGGGGGGCAGGGCGAGGCCGACGGGGCCGGTGAATCCGATGGGGCCGGCGATGGGGGCCAGGACACCGCGCCCGTCGACACCGGCCTGGACTGTGTGACCGACGCCGACCATTGGTCGGGCCAAACCGCCCCGCTGCTCGCTGCCGAGTGCGCCGGCTGCCACGGCGGCGCCGGGCCGGCCGCGCACACGCGTCTGGTCTTGCAGCCGCTCAGCGAAGACGGCGCGCTTGAGGCCAACCTCGCCACCTTCGGCGCCTTGGTCGCCGAGGACCCGACCCTCCCCCTGCGCAAGCCGACCGGGCAGACCGCGCACGGGGGCGGCGTACGTTTTGATGTGCTCGATGCGCGCTACTACGTGCTCGATGAGGCCGTGGCGCGGATCTTGAGCCCGGGCGCCTGCGCCCACCCCGGCCCGCTGCCCTTGCGCTGCGACGACGGGCAGGCCCACCCCGGCACCAGCCCCCTGCGGCGCCTACACGCCGCCCAGTTCGAAGCGACGGTGGCCGATGTCTTCGGTCTGGCGCTCCCTGCGGGCATGTTCCCCGCCGCGGCCACCGCCGATGGCGCCTACCGCACGGCGGCCCAGGCCAACACCATGTCGGCGGCCGGGGTCGAGAGCGTGCAGCTCGCCGCAGAGTGGGTGGCCCACAACGCTGACCTCGACGCCATGCTCGACTGTGTCGACGGGGCCGGGGCGGCTCGCCCTGAGGCCGACTGCGCCCGCGACGCGGCCCTGCGCTTGGGCGAGGCGCTCTTCCGCCGGCCCCTGCTGCCCGCCGAGGCCGACGTGCTGCTGCGCTTCATCGACGCCGGCCTGCCGCCGCGCGAGGGCCTCGGCATGGCCATCGAGGTCATGCTCCAGGCGCCCCAGACCCTCTACCTCGACGCCCAGCCTGTCGCCGAAGATGACGACCTGCAGCCTTGGCTCGACGACTGGGCCCTCGCTGCGCGCCTGAGCTACTTCTTGACCGACGCCCCGCCCGACGCGGCGCTGCGGGCCGCGGCCGCCAGCGGCGCACTGCGGACGCGCCCCGGGGTGGCCGCCGAGGCGGCCCGTTTGGTGGGCAGCGCGCGGGCCGTACCAGTGGTGGTGCGCTTTCACGAGGACTGGCTGCACCTCTACCGGCTGGCCACCGTGCCCAAAGACACCGAGCTATACCCCCTCTGGGACGCTGATCTCGAGCAGCGCCTGCGCGATGAGCAGGCCTTATTCGTGGGCGAGGTCGTGTGGATGGGGGGCGGTCGCCTCGATGACCTGCTGACCGACCCGGCGGGTTGGGTGGACCCCTCCCTCGCCCTGCTCTTCGGCTTGCCCGCGGGCGGCGCCGGGTGGCGGCGCGTGGAGCACGACGGGGCCCAGCGGGCCGGCGTGCTGACCCGGCCGGCCTTCTTGGCGGCCCACAGCTATGCGGCGTCATCGGCGCCGATCCGCCGGGGCGCCTGGGTGCTCGAAGAGCTGCTCTGCCAGGACCTCTCTCCCCCCGCGGGGGTGAACACGACCCTCCCCGAAGAGTCGGCGGACGCGCCCACCATCCGCGAGCGCTTGGCCGCCCACCGTGCCGACCCGGCCTGCGCCGGCTGCCATGACGCGATGGACCCCATCGGCTTCTCCTTTGAGCACTACGACGCCATTGGCGCGTGGCGCTCCTCTTGGGAGTCGGGCATCCCCGTCGACGCCACCGGCAGCTTGACCGACCCTGCGGGCAGCTTCGACGGGGCGGTGGAGCTGACCGACCTGCTCGTCGGGTCGGATCGGGTCAAGGCATGTTATGCCCGCCGATGGTTCGAGTACGCGGTGGGTCGGCCAGCCGAGCCCCAGGACGCCTGCAGCCTCGACCAGCTCGCCCGGCGGTTTGAAGAGGCCGACGGGGATATCCGCAGCCTGCTCATCGACGTGACGCTGACCGACGCCTTCTTGCGCCGCGAGGCCATTGACGAGGGCGCGGCGGCGACGAGTGAGGTGAGCCCATGAAGACGGCCCGCAGCAGCTCCCTCTGGTCCCGGCGGCGCGCGCTCCAGCTCGGCGGTGGCCTGCTCTCCCTCCCCTTGCTGCAGGGCTTGACGGCGCGCCCCGCCCGGGCGGCGATCGGCGCGAGCCCGAAGCGGCTGATCGTGCTGCACACCGGCCAAGGCTGCGTGCTCCCCATGCACACCCCGGTGGGCACCGCCTCATCCTTCAGCCTGACCGACTGCCTCGAGCCCCTCTCCCACCTGCAAGACCGGCTGGTGGTGATCTCGGGCCTCGATAACCGGGCAGCCTCGATCAACAGCGTGGGGAACGCCCACCAGCAGGCCAACCTCAGCGTGTTCACCGGCCAGCCCTTCGCCGTGCAGGACACGAGCCGCTTGACCCCGGCGGGCCCGAGCTTCGAGCAGGTGCTCACCGAGCGCATCGCCGGCGACACCCCCTTCGGGCGCATTGACCTCGCCGTGGGCGCCGGGGGCGCCGCGGGCTTCTACACCACAGACCGCTTCTACGCGGGCACCAACGACCCGATCGTCAGCATGAACGACCCCTTTGTGGCGCTCACGCGGATTTTTGGTGATGGGGGTGTCTCTCCCGCCGATGCTTGGGCGCTGCGGGCCCGGCGGGCGAGCGTGCTCGACGCGGTCAGCGACCAGCTGCGGTTGCTGCGGCCCCGCCTCGACGCCGAGGCGAAGCTGCGCCTCGACGCCCACGCCGACAAGCTCCAGGCGCTTGAGGCCCGCGTCATCGCGGGGCTGGGCGAGTGTGCGCGACCGTCCTTTTTGACCCCCGCCGGCTACGACTATAGCTATGACGACGATGTCTCGGTCGAGCTGATGGTCGACATCCTCGTGTCGGCGATGTCCTGTGACTATGCGCGGGTGGGCACCCTCGAGCTGACCAATACCCATGACCATGCCTTTCCCTGGCTGTGGGCCGAGAACGGGGGGCCGATCTTCGAGGCCGCGGTGTGGGACAATTGGCACGCGCTCGTGCACGCCGACTACCAGCCAGGGATGGAGGTGGTCTATCGCTGGTATATGCGCGTGCTCGCCGCGCTGCTCGACCGGCTGGCCGAGACCGAGGACGCCGACGGGGACAACATGCTGGACGGCACCTTGGTGGTCTGGATGCCCGAGTTCAGCTCGGGGCGCCACTGGGTGCGCAACCTGCCGGCGGTGCTCGCTGGGCACCTTGGGGCGGGCGTGGGCGGGCGTTGGCTCGACTTCTTGCCCCTCCCCGCCGATGAACTGCACGCGCGCCCCGACGGGGGCTACATCGACGGCGGCGCGACCACCCAGCAGCTGTTCACCAGCATCCTGCAGATGTTTGGCGGCAGCGACGCCCACTTTGGGGTCGACGACCCCAGCGCGCCCCCGGGGCCCTTGCCCGGGCTCTGAGCGTGGTGACCCCGCTGCTCCGACGCGGCCCCCGCGGGGAGGGTCTGTCATGCCTTGGCAATTTCATCGGGGACAGTGTCGCGGAGAGCGTGCGGTCTCTGAGGGGCTCGGGGGTCTCTAGGGACTCTGATAGGCGGAGAAATTATGCAGTGGGCCTGCAGGGTCTGCGGGCCCGACCTGCAGACCCTGCAGGGAGGTGCCGTGTGCCCGCCGGCGCGCGCACTTGAGGATGGCGTGCTGGACGGCCTCGGGTGGACGAGATGGGTCTGGGGGGTCTGTTGGCACGTGCCTTGCTTGATGGGGGTCGCCACCCCGGGCGGTCATCCCGACCAGCCCCGGGCCCGGCAGGAGTCCCCATGCGCACCGTCACCACCGCTGCCTCTGCTCTTCGCTCCACCTCCGCCGTGCGGGCGCCGGCGCTCCTGCTGCTGCTCTCGCTGCCCGGCGTGGGCGGCTGCGCGGCCCTCGACAAGGCCGGCTCGATCGACGAGCTGCTGCTCAGCGCCGTGTCGGGGGAGGAGGACACCCTCGGCGCCTCGGCCAGCGGCGCGCGGCGCGGGGTCGACGCGGCGGTGGCCGACGAGCCCACCGCTCCGCCGCCGATGTTCCGGGAGTGCGACGCCGAGGGCGAGTTCGTCGGGCTGCTCGGCGTCTACGACGAGGACGCCAGCGGCGCGCTCGAGGGCGGAGAGGCGGAGCGCGCCGAGGCCGAGCAGGGTGGCCACCCGGGCGGCCCGCGCGAGGGCCTGCTGCACATGCTGCGCGTCGTCTACGACATCGACCGCAGCGGCGCCTTCGAGGACAGCGAGCTGACGGTCATCTTCGAGGACTTCACCGCCCGCTGCGCGGCCATCCACGCCGAGCTGATCCTGCGTTTTGACGCCGATGGGGACGGGGAGCTGTCCGAGGCCGAGCAGGAGACCGCCCGCGCCACCCACGAGGAGGAGATCGCCGCTGAGCGCGAGGAGGGCCTCGCCTGCCTCGCCGAGGGGGAGCGCCCCGAGGGGCCGCCGCCGGGGGAGGGCGAGGGTGGTCGGCCCGAGGGCGGGCGCGGTGAGGGTGAGCGCGGCGAGGGTGAGCGCGGCGAGGGTGTCCGCGGCGAGGGTGAGCGCCCCGCGGGCCCGCCCCCCTTCGGCCCGCTCGAGGCCGAGTTCGACGCGGACGGTGACGGCGCCCTCTCCGAGGCTGAGCTCGGCACCCTGCGCGAGACGCTGCGCGCCCGCGTGCGCTCGGGTGAGCGGCCGGCCCCGGCCTGCGCCGAGGCCAGCGACACCGCGGCGGGCTGAGCACGGCGCCGCCCCCCGTCCGGCGCGCCGCCCCGTTGGGTGCGGCCGCTGGCGGGGCAGGGTCGGGCGATCAGAGCCCGAGGACGCCCGAAAACACGCTGGCGGAGCCATAGCTCCCCGCGCCGGCCGAGGCCCCCGTGTAGACGTCGCCGATGCCATCGCCGTTGAAGTCACCGAGGGCGACCCCGAAGCCGTTGGCGTCGGAGGCAGCGGCGCCCTCGAGCCAGAAGGCGAGGTCGTCGGCGTCGGTGGTGCCCGAGGGCGTGGCGCTGCCGAGGCTCACGTAGGCCGCGCCTGCGTCGGCGGCAGGTGTGTCCCAGCCCCAGGCGCCGATCACCAAGTCTTCGTAGCTGTCGGAATTGACGTCGTCGCCCCCGGCAAGGTCGCAGCCAAACAGGTCAAAGGGGTTGACCCCGAGCAGGGTCGCGTCCATGGCGTTGTTGGGGATCACCCCCAATCGGCGCGACGGTCCGCCAAGGTAGATAAAGACAGCCCCCGAGTTATATCCATTTTGGTCATACCAGTGACCAGATGCCACGAGCTCGTCGTATCCATCACCGTTGATGTCTGTGCCCTCTGCGACGGCGTAGCCAAAGGCGGTGTCTGCGCCCGGGAAGCCGGGGCCGTTGAGGGTCGCGTCGGCGCTCGCGGCGATGGTGGTGCCCGTGAAGCGGGCTGCATCCCCGTAGTGAAGGTATACCTTGCCCCAGCTCGCGCCGTGGGCGCTGTTGAGCGGCTCGCCCAGCGCTAGGTCATTGAGCCCGTCACCATCATGGTCAAGGGCGCCGATCGAGTAGCGCTGGCCCAGCTCGCCGTTCGAGAGCCCGCCCGAGAAGTTTGGGGTGCTCGTCGACACGGTGGTGCTCGCATCGGGAGCGGGGCTGCCATAGATCAGGTACACCGCGCCGTAGCGCAGGGCGTCTGCCGGCCCGCCGATGAGCAGGTCGTCGAAGCCATCCCCGTCGACATCACCGGCCCCCGCGACAGAGGTCGCGAAGCGGGCGTTGGACGTCCCGCGCCGATATGCGGCGTCCGCGGCGCTCGTGCTGAGCCCCCCGCTGAGCCGCGTTGGGCCGCCGAGGAAGAGGTACGCGGCACCACTGTAGGCGAGCAGCGTGCTGTCGCCAGGCGCGCCGACCACCATGTCGTCGTAGCCGTCTTGGTTGACGTCGCCGACGATATCGACCTGATGACCCAGGTACGAGTAGCGGCCCGCCCCGGTGATGATCGCCGGGGCGCTGGCCAGCGGGCCGCCGCTGGGGGAGGCGCTGCCGTAGAGGACATAGGCCCGCCCGGTCCCGGAGCGACTGATCGGGTCGCTATACGGGGCCCCGATGATGAGGTCACCATATCCGTCGCCGTCCAGATCTCCGTCTGCGCCGAGCGCCTCGCCGGCGTACTCGATGATGACCTCTCCTGACCAGGTCGCGTCGAGCTCGGTGGCGGGAATGGCACCGCTGGGTTCGCAGCCGGCCGCCGTGCCGTCGCAGTTGTTGTCGACACCGTCGTGGCAGACCTCGGCGATGTCGGGGCGCACGCCGGGGCGGGTGTCGTCGCAGTCGGTGTCGTCCGCGCTCGTTCCGGCTGGCGCGGCGCAGGCGGCGACGGGGACGGAGCCGCTCGCGCCGTAGCCGTCGGTGTCGGCGTCGGTATAGAACCAGCGCGCCGTGCTTGGATCGACGTCGCTGTCGTCGTCATCGGCGAGCCCATCACAGTCGTCGTCGAGCCCTGCGTTGCAGACCTCGGGCGCGCCGGGGTGGACCTCGGGCGCGCGGTCATCGCAGTCGTCGCCGGTGGCCACATAGCCGTCGGGCGCTGTGCATGCCTGGGTGGTGTATTCTGTGCCACCATATCCGTCACGGTCAATGTCACCGAAGAAGAGCGGTCCAACGGATATGCTGGGGTCCGTGTCGTCGCAGTCGCCGCTGGCAAGGCTCTCGCCCTCGCCGACCACGCAGGTCGTTGAGGCCATGGTGGCGTCGCCGACCCCGTCGCGGTCGGCGTCGACGTAGACGGTCAACGCTGCGCCGTCGACCACGTCGGGGTCGTCGAGGTCGAGCAGGCCGTCGCAGTCGTTGTCGGCGCCATCGCAGCGCTCGGCGGCGCCCGGATGGGCGTCGGCGTTGGTGTCATCGCAGTCGTCGTTGCTCTCGACGAAGCCCGGCGTGGGGCCGCAGAGCGGCGCGCTGATGTCGGCTGAGCCGTGCCCGTCGCCATCGGCGTCGACCCAGAGGGTGGTCGGCGCGCCGAGGGTGGCGTCGGCGTCGTCGCAGTCCTCGCCGAGCTGGATCCCGTCGCCGTCGGCGTCGAGGGTCGGCGCCCCGCCGGTGTCGTCGTCGGGCGCCCCGCCGGTGTCGTCGTCAGGCCCCCCGCCAGTGTCGTCAGCGGGGGCGGCGCCCTTGTCTGGCGCCGGGCCCTCGGCGCAGGCGGTCAACAGGGCGAGCGCGATCAGGCGGGCGTGGCGCATGGGCACCTCGGGGGTGAAGCGGTGTGGTTGAGACCGGGTGAGGACGGCCGTGGTCCCGACCCGCCAGCTGCGCCGCGGGTGCGCGGCGGTGTGGTCCGCGGGGCCGCAGGGCGGGTGCGGCGTGGCCTTCGGTCGCGTGAGGGGCGCAGCGTAGCACGGGCCGGGGCGGCGGCGACCCACGGGGTGCGCACCGAGGCTGGCCAGAGAGGCGGCGCGCGGTCGACCTGCAGGGGGCCCCGATCCGGGTCGACCCTCTGCGCCTGGCGAGGCGCCACCCCGGCCGGGTTCGAGGCGCGGGGTCGGCCGCTGCGCGACCGGCGGGCGACCGGCGGGCGACCGGGGGGCTGGGCTTGGCGGGCGCTCGGGTCGGAGGGCAGCCGGGCGCGGGGCAGCACCGTCCAGCCCCCGCGCTGCGCGCGGTCTGGCGTGGGGTGATCGCGGCGCCGAGTTGATCTGCCCGCAGCGCGGCGCGGGCCGCCCGCAGCGCGGGGCGTAGCCTCAGCCGGTCAGCGGCGCGCGGTTCGTGTCCCGCGCGTGGAGCTGGGCGCCAGGGCGGGTCCACGCGCCGCGGTCAGCGCCCCGCCATCGCGGAGGGCCGCAGGGGCCCGCGCTCGGGGGCTTGCCTGCGGCGACCGGGCGGCTGCAGAGCGGACCGGCTCAACCGCGCCCACGAAGCCCAGGCCCTCTCGTCACGCGCACCCCGACGCGGCGGGGCTTGGAGCTGCGGAGGGCTGCGGAAAAGAGTGGCGACCCCAACGGGAATCGAACCCGTGTTGCCGGAATGAAAATCCGGAGTCCTGACCGTTAGACGATGGGGTCTTGGGAGGGCGGCGGGTGGTGGGTCGCGTGGGACTCGAACCCACGACCCTCGGCTTAAAAGGCCGGTGCTCTGCCGACTGAGCTAGCGACCCGCGAGGGACCGCGCCGCGCGCCGAGGCCTTATCGAAGCCGGCGGCGGCCGTCAACGCGGGGCGCGCTCCTGTTGGGCGCTGGCTCAGAGCGCGTTGAGGGCCTTGAGGCCTTCCTTGGCCTTGGAGTTGCTCTTGTCGATGCTGAGGATGTGCTCGAACTGCGCCCGCGCGCTCGTGTGCATGCCCGTTTCAACGTAGAGCTCGGCGAGGACAATGCGGTACTCGACGTTCTCGCCATCGAGCGCCACAGCTTGGCGCAGGTGTTGGAGGGCGGCTTTGCTGTCCTCGTCGAGCTTCTTGGTGAGCAGGCCCAGCCGGTAGTAGGCGCGCGGGTCGCGGAGCCCGTACTCGATGGCCTTCTGGTACGAGGCCTGCGCCTGTCGGTGGTTGGCGAAGCTCTCGGCGTTCTCGGCGGCGGCGAGGAACTGCTTGGCCTGGATGATGCGCGCCTCTCGGCGCGCGCTCTCGGCGTCGGCCTTGTACTGGGCGTTGTTGGGGTCAAAAGTCAGCGCCATGCTCAGCGCGTTGCTGGCCTTGACGACTTGGCCTTCTTTGAGCGCGGCCAGGCCCTCGGCGTGCAGGGCCGCGGCCCGCCCCAAGCGCTCTTTGAGCTGGTTGCGCATCTCTTCGACCGCCTTGGACATCGCGCGGTCGGGTGGGCGGGGCAGCCGGGGCGCGGGCGCCGCCCCGGGGGGCTGCGCGGCGCTGGCCGTGCGGGGCGCGGGGCGCGCGGGCGCGGCCGGCCGGCTGCGGTCGTAGGCGGCGCGGGTCGCCGGGTTCGACAAGATCCGGTAGGACTCGGTGACCGCGAGGAAGACTTGATCGAGCTTCTCGCGGAAGGGGCCGAGCTCTTTGCGGAAGAAGCGGTCGGGGTGCCAGTTGCGGGAGCGCTCGTAGAACGCTCGCTGGATGTCGGAGGCGGGTGCCCCGGGATTGACGCCCAGCAGGCCATAGTGGTCGCGTGACTCTGCGATCACCGCCAGCTGGGTCAGGGTCTCGCGCTCGGCGGCGGTGAGCTCAATGCCGTCGTCCATGGGGCCTCTCCGGGCTGCGGGCCCCGGGGGCGACCGGGACGCGGCCGCGAGCGTAACCCGGCGCGCGGGCGGGCCGGCGCGGCGGGCGCCGGGAGGGGGCTGGGAAGGGGGGAGCTCGAAAGAACGTCGAGCACGTTGTTGCAGCCGCGCTTAGCGGGCTGTGCGGCGCGGAGCCGCCGCCCGTGCTGGGCCCTCGGGACCGCTGGGCGGCGGGGCGGCTGGGCCGGGGGTGGCGGCGTCTGCCTCTGGGGTGGGGCCCGCGGCGCGCGCGTGCGGGTGCGCGTCGCGGTAGACGCGCAGGAGCCAGCCCGGGTCGACGTGGGTGTAGCGCTGCGTGGTGTGCAGGCTGGCGTGGCCGAGCTGCTCTTGAATGGTTCGCAGGTCGGCGCCCGCGGCCAGCAGGTGGGTGGCGCAGGTGTGGCGCAGCGCGTGGGGGTGCAGCCCAGGCGCGCCGTTGAAGCGGCCCGCGTCGGCGACCACGGTGAAGGCGGCCCGGGTCGACAGCCGCCCCCCGCGGTGGTTGCGGAGCAGGGCGCCGCCGGGCGGGTCGGGCGCCTCGGCGTGGGGGCGTTCAGGTCGGGCGAGCAGCCAAGCCGTGATCGCGTCGGCGGCGGGCGGGCCGAACGGCACGATGCGCTCCTTGTTGCCTTTGCCGCGCACCCGGACCAGTCGCTGCTCGATATCGACGTGCTGCACGTCGAGAGCGCAGGCTTCATCGACCCGCAGCCCGGCCCCGTAGAGCAGCTCGAGCAGCGCGCGGTTGCGCAGCGCGAACCAGCCGGACTGGGGCGGATGCTCCACGACCGCCGCCGCCTCATCCACGTCGAGGAAGCGGGGCGCGGGGCGCGGGGCGCGGGGCGCTTTGAGGCGCAGGGCGGGGTCGACCTCCAGGCCGCGCTCGGCGACCAAGTAGGCATAGAAGCTGCGAATCGCGGCGATCTTTCGGGCCAAGCTGGATGGCGTGAGCTCGGTGTGTCGGCTGAGGTGGCGCCGCAGCGCGGGCAGGCGGGCCGCGCGCAGCGGCGTCGGCGCGAGGTCGTCCGCCAGGGCGGTGAGCTCGCGGGCGTAGGCGCGCAGCGTGTGGGGAGATCGCCCCTCGCCCAGCCGCAGGTCGTGGAGCCAAGCGGCGAGGTCGGGGTCGGCCGCGGATGGGGGGGCGGGCGCTGCTGGGCTGCGCCGAGGCGCGGAGCCTGCTGCCGGTCGGGCCCCCCGCGCTTGCGCAGCGGGCGGGCGCTCCGGCGCGGCGGAGGTCTGCTCGGGCGGCGGGGGAGGCTGCGCTGGGGCGGCCGTCGGCCGGGCGAGGCCGGTCGCGGGGTGTGCGGGGCGTGCGGGCCTGGGCACAGCGGGCCTCGGGTGTGGAGCGGTCGGCGGGTCCGCCGCCGCCTTGTGTGCGGCGCGGCCGGTTGGTGGGGTGCCTTGCCCGCCCTCGCCTCGTGGTGTACCCATAAGCGGCTGAGGTTGGCCCGCCATCAGGGCGGTCGGCGCGCTGCGCTGCGCCGTCTGCCCGCTGGATCGCTCCACCGCCGGACCTCCTCCCCGTCGCCCCCCTGGAAGGTCATGACCCAAGCCCTCGTCATCGTCGAGTCGCCCGCAAAGGCCAAGACCATCCAAAAGTACCTCGGCGAGGGCTTTCGGGTCGAGGCCTCGGTCGGGCATGTGCGCGACCTGCCCGAGAACGCGGCGCAGATCCCCGAGCACCTCAAGAAGTTGGCCTGGGGCCGCTACGGCGTGAACGTCGAGGACGGCTTTCAGCTCTGCTACGTGATCCCGCCCAGAAGCAAGGAGCAGGTGCGCCTGCTGCAAGGGGCGCTCAAGCAGGCGGACGTGCTCTACCTCGCGACGGATGAAGACCGCGAGGGTGAGAGCATCGCGTGGCACCTCAAAGAGGTGCTGCAGCCCAAGGTGCCGGTCAAGCGCATGGTGTTCAACGAGATCACCAAGGACGCGATCCAACGGGCTGTGCAGAACCCCCGCGCGCTGGACGAGCAGCTGGTGCGGGCACAAGAGGCCCGCCGGGTCGTGGACCGGCTGTATGGCTATGAGGTCTCGCCGCTGCTGTGGAAGAAGGTGCGCCCGAAGCTGTCGGCCGGACGGGTGCAGTCGGTGGCCGTGCGGCTCGTGGTGGAGCGGGAGCGGCGGCGCGTCGCCTTTGTGCCGGCGAGCTGGTGGGACCTCTCGGCCAAGCTCACCAACGAGAAGGGGCGCCTGGACGCTGCGCTCGTGCAGTGGGCAGGGGCGCGGGTCGCCAACGGGCAGCACTTCGGCGAAGACGGCAAGCTGAGCCATGACAAGGGCTTGGTCGTGCTCGACGAGGCCGCGGCCCGCGGGATCGAGGCGACCCTCAAGTGCGCGACAGGGCGGGTGAGCGAGGTCGAGGAGCGGCCCTACCGCGACCGCCCCGCGGCCCCGTTCACGACCAGCACGCTGCAACAGGAGTCGAACCGCAAGCTGCGCTGGACCGCCCGCCGCACCATGGGGGTGGCACAGCACCTCTATGAAAATGGCTGGATCACCTACATGCGGACCGACTCGACCACGCTGTCGGCCGAGGCCCTGGCGGCGGCCCGGGCCCTCATCGCCGAGCAATACGGCGCGGCCTTTGTGCCGGCTGAGCCGCGGATGTACGCCAGCAAGGCGAAGAACGCCCAGGAGGCCCATGAGGCGGTGCGCCCCGCGGGGAGCCGCTTTCGCAGCCTCGACGAGGCTGAGCGCGAGCTCGAAGAGGACCACTTCCGCCTCTACGAGCTCATCTGGAAGCGCACCGTCGCGTCGCAGATGACCGATGCGGTGGGCAAACAAGTCCGCATCGTCGTGGATGTCGACAAGGCCCGCCTGCAGGCCAACGGCAAGACCATCGAGTTCCCGGGCTTCCGCCGCGCCTACGTCGAGGGCTCGGACAACCCCGAGGCCGAGCTCGCCGACCAGGAGCGCATCCTGCCGCCGCTGCGGGTGGGTGACAGCGTGCGGGTCGATGAGGCCAAGGCCGAGGGGCACGAGACGCGCCCGCCGGCGCGGCTGACCGAGGCCACCTTGGTCAAGGAACTCGAGGCCCGCGGCATCGGCCGACCCTCGACCTATGCCTCGATCATCGACACCATCCTCAAGCGCAACTACGTCTTTAAGAAGGGCGGCGCGCTGGTGCCGACCTTCACTGCGTTCGCCGTGATCAACCTGATGGAGGGCCACCTCGGGTGGTTGGTGGACTACGAGTTCACCGCCAAAATGGAGGAGGAGCTCGACGAGATCGCGCTTGGGCGCGAGCAGTACGTGCGCTATTTGAGCCGGTTCTACTCGGGCGCTGCGGGCTTGCAGGTGCGGCTTGGGCAAGCCGAAGACCGGATTGACCCGCGTGAGGTCTGCACGCTGACGCTCAGCGGCCACGCCGAGGCCCCGGGCATCGATCTGCGCGTCGGGCGCTATGGCCCCTACCTCGAGCACGCCGGGGTCAAGGCGGACGTGCCCGAGGACCTGCCCCCTGACGAGCTGACCTACCAAAAGGCCCTGGAGCTGCTGGCGGAGCGCAAAGACGGCCCGAAGGGCCTGGGCACCGACCCGGAGACCGGCAAGGCGGTCACGTTGCAGATCGGGCGCTTCGGCCCCTATGTGCAGCTCGGCGAGGCGGAGGAGGTCCTCACCCGACGGGGGGCGACCAAGAAGGTCAAGCCGCAGACGGCGGGCTTGCTGCGCGGGATGAAGCCCGAAGAGATCGACTTGGAGACGGCGCTCAAGCTGCTGTCCCTGCCCCGGGAGCTTGGCCTGCACCCCGAGGCGGGGCAGCCGGTCACCGTGCAGAGCGGCCCCTACGGCCCCTACGCCAAGTGTGAGGGCGTCGGCACCCGCTCGCTGCCACCCGAGGCAGACATCTTCGAGATCAGCCTCGCCGAGGTCCTGGAGCTGTTCGCCCAGCCGCAGGCCCGTGGCGGCAGCCGCCTTATCGGGAATGACCCCGTTAGCGGGCGGGGGATCAGCGTGCGGCAGGGGCGCTTCGGTCCCTATGTGACCGACGGTGATGTGAACGCGAGCCTGCCCAAGCTCACCGACCCCCACACCCTGGACCTCGCGGAAGCGCTGGTGCTGCTCGAGAAGAAGCGGGCAGCTGGGCCGAGCCCTGCCCCCCGCAGCGCGGGGGGGCGGCGCGGCAAGGTGGCCAGCGAGACCACCGGCGCCGCCGCGCCAGCCAAAAAGGCCCCCCGGGCAAAGGCCGCTGCCCCCGCGGACGCGGCGGCGCGCACGCGGAGCCCGGCGGACAAGCCGAGCGTCTTGCGGCCCAAGGCTGCCACCGGGAAGGCCGCGGGGGTCGAGGTCAGCGCGGCGCCAGCCGAGGCCGCGCCGACCACACGCGCGCGTGCAGTCAAGGCCAAGCCCGCGGGCGCGCGCGGGGCGTCGCCCAAGGGGGCAGCCTTGGTCGGTGAAGCGGCCGCGCCAAAGATGACGACCTCCACAAAGCCCACGTCGACCACGAAGTCGACGAAGACCACGAAGTCGACGAAGACCGCGAAGTCGACGAAGACCACGAAGTCCACAAAGCCCACGTCGACCACGAAGTCGACGAAGGCCACGAAGTCCACGAAGTCGACGAAGACCACGAAGTCGACGACGGCCACCCCAGACGGCGCGCCGGCCCCGGCCCGACCGGCCACGGCCGCCAAGGATCCGTCCGAGGCGACCACGGTGCGGGCCCCGCGCCGCGCGAAGGCCAAGGCGGGCGGCGACCCCAGCTGACCCGCGCACCTTCGCTCGACCCGAGCGAGGGGCGCGTGGCGGCGGTGCGCCGAACGCCTCAATGGTGGGGAGCGCGGGCGCGCATGGTGCGGCCCTTGGCCGCCCGAGCGCGCGCGCTCGGCGTGTGGGCGCGGCGCGGCGCAGGGGGCCTGCTGCGAGTCGGCCCGGCGGCCCAGGTCTGGCCCTGCTCAGCCGAAGAGCAGTCCCCACTCGGCTTCGAGGATGCGCTTGAGCTCGGGCTCGAGCCGGTGCTCGTGGTCGAACAGCACCGACGCGACCACCCTGCGCATGGTCTGCAGGTCGATGATCCCACCCGCGGGCTGCTGATCGAGCAGCAGGTCGTTGACCTGGTCGAGCATCGGGTCGTCGAGGTGCCCCGCTTCGACAAGGACGTCCAGCAGGGTGCTGGCCGCTGGGTCGAGATCGACGAGGCGGTCGGGGCTGGGAGGGGTGCTCATGGTGGGGACCTCTGGGCGTGGCCCCGGGGCGCGGGGGCGCGGCCGGCTTAGCGCTCCTGTGTCGGGCGCGCAGGGCGGGGCGCCGAGCCGTGGTGCGGCCCTGGCGGTGCGGTGGGGCCCTCACGCGCCCACCCGGGCGAAGCGGTCGCCAGGCAGGCGCTGCACGAGCCCCTGCAGCTCAAGCTCGGCGAGCCGCCGGGCGAGCAGGTGGGGGGCTTCATTGAGCCGCTCCAACAGTTGGTCGAAGCCGGGGATGTCGTCGAGCGCAGCGAGCAGCGGGTCGGTCGGGGCGGCGCGGGGGGCCTTGGCGAGGCCGATCACCTCGAGCCCGTCGTCGACCCGCCGGAGCAGACCGGCGCCGCTGGCGATGAGGTCGAGGCAGCCGTGCGCGGTCGGGCTGGAGGGGTGCCCGGGGACCGCGAGCACCTCACGGCCGTACTCGGTGGCCAAGCGGGCGGTGATCAGCGCGCCGCTGCGCTCGGCGGCCTCGATCACCGCTGTCGCCCGCGCGAGGCCCGCGATGACCCGGTTGCGCTGCGGAAAGGTGATGCGGGTGGCTGGCACCGCCGGAGCGAACTCGCTGAGCACCAGACCGCCGGCGGTCACGATGCGGTCGGCGAGCGCCGCGGACCGGCCCGAGAGCGTGCGGAAGCCCTGGCCGAGCACCGCGATGGTGTTGCGAAGGCTGGCCTCGTGCGCTGCCTCGTCGATCCCCCAAGCGAGGCCGCTGATGACCACGCCCCCTGCGTCGCTGACCGCGCGGGCCAGCTGCGCGGCGAAGCGGCGCCCCTGCTCGGTGCAGCGCCGCGCGCCCACGATGGCCAGCCCCGGCCGCTCGAGCAAGGCGCGCTCGCCCCAGAGAAAGAGCACCGGTGGGGCAAAGGGGAGCGGCGCGAGCGCCCCTGGGTAGTCGTCGTCGCCCAGCAGCAGGTAGGCGCCGGGCTCAACGAGGCTGGGCGTGCTGATCAAAGCCCAAGCGTGGGCCGGCGGCACGCCCACGGTGCACAGCTCAGACAGAGAGCGCTGGGCCAAGCTGGCCAGCGCGCCTGGGCCGCTGGCGTAGGCCATCAGGTCGATGCGCCCGCTAAGCTGGGCGGCGCCGGACCAAAAGGGGCTGAGCGAGGGAGACATGGCGGCCGTTTCGACCGCGGCGGTTGGCAGGTGTACAGTAACCTGAACGCCTGGGCGGTGTCAACCCGCCCGATGCCTCACTCAACCTTCTGGCGCACCCGCATGCCCACCGCGAGCGCGCGATCTGCGTCGGTCACCACGGCGGTCGAGCTGTACTCGTCGACCCGCACGACGACCAACCGGCCGACCACCGACCAGGGCAGGTCGTCATCTTCGGCTTTGGTGTCGATCGCCTCGTCGCGCTGCTCGACCACCCAGAAGCTGTTGCCCACGCGCACGCCGTCAGCCCGACCACGGTCGACGAAGACCGTCTCGCCGCTGCCCATCAGGTACATCTCAGTGTGCACACGCTCGACGATGGTGCCCTCGAGCTCACCCCGGGGCGGCCCGACCTCAACCTGCACGTTGACCGGGACCTGGGGGCCCACGAGATCGCCGCGCTCGGCTTCGGACCACGAGCGCCGGACCACCGCGGTGAGGTAATCGCCGTGCCGATGGACGACGGTCGCCTCGGCGACCACCTCGTACAGATCGCCGTAGCGCGCGCCGCGCTCGGTGGGGTGGCGCACACGCTTGCGGGTCTGGCGGAACACGCTGACCACGTCGCCGCAGGAGTAGGCCTCGGGGTCGTTGACCTCGAGGTACAGCAGGTCGCGGAGCGCGAGCTGGGTGCCCAGGGGGCGCGCCTTGGCGACGGTGCCGTAGACGTCGACGTCGCCCCGGTCGGCCAAGAAGCCGTTGGCCACGTAGGTGCGCGCCTCGCGCGTGTCGGTGAAGCGGATGTTGGGCCCGCAGGCCGCCTCGGCGGTGACGATATCGACCGGGTCGACGGTCGCGCCATCGGTGCGCACGCCGTCAAGGTCGATGTGCGGCGGCTCGACCACCGAGCCGAGCCGGAAGACCACCCGGTTGCCGGGGTAGATCCAGTGCGGGTTGGTGATGTACTCGTTGATCGACCACAACCGCGGCCAGTAGTACGGGTTGCCGAGGAAGCGGTTGGAGATCTCCCACAGCGTGTCGCCGGGCTGCACGATGTAGTAGTCGGGCGGGCCATAGTCGGCGCCGAGGCTGCCGAAGGACATGCCGTCGCCGATGTCGGTGGGGAGGCTCTGGGCGCGGGCGTCAACGACCCCCGCGAGGAGGGCCACGGTCATCAGCGCACGTCGAAGGGCGGTCACGTTCATCTCGGCTCCGGGGGCGACCATCGCAGTCGCCCGCCTACGCTGTCAAGGGGCTGGCTCATTGACGGCCGTAGTCGTCGGCGTGGCGCACGACATCGTCGAGCTCGGGGGTCGAGACCTCGACGATCTCGACCTCGGTGATCGCGCGCAGGCGATGCACCCACCCAGCGGGCAGGTGCACGACGTCGCCGGGGCCGAGGAGGCGCTCGGAGAGGGCCTCGGTGCTGGGGCCAAGCGTGCAGGCCACCTCGCCTCGAAGCACCCGGAGGGTCTCGACCTTGCGCTCGTGATGCTGCAGCGACAGGCGGTGCCCTTCGCGGATCAGCAGGATTTTTCCGACATAACCAGGCCCTGTCGCCCAGAGCTCTTCGTGGCCCCACGGCTTGGGGACGATGCGCGGAGGCGCGCTCAAGGGGTTGCCTGCAGGGTGAGCTCTGCGCCTTGAAGGCGCGCGGCGAGCTTCGCGCGGGCCTGCTCGGCCTCGACTTGGCTGGGGAAGCCGCCGACCCGCACGCGGTAGAGGTTCTTTCCGTCGGTGAGCGCGTCGCTTCGGTAGGACAGGTAGCCGAGCGCGCCGAGCGCCGCGACCTGACGGTCGGCCTCGCCGGCCTCTGGGTAGGCCCCCACCTGGATGGACCAGCCGGTGGTCGGCGGCTCGGCGTCGCCCGCGGGGCGGGCCGGCGCGTAGCCGGGGGTCGCGCCGGCTTGGGTGGCCGCCTCGACCTTCTCACCGTTGGCGTTGACCGCGGGCGCGCCGGCGTGGGTCAAGGCGTCGGGGAAGACCAGATCGTCGCCCGTGCCCTCTGTCGCGTCGACCACGGGGGGCGTGGCCATGCTGACCGCTTCGACCTCGCGAAACAGCGCCTCTAAGGCAAGCTCGGTCGATGGGTCGGGGGTGAAGCCCTCGACCGTAGGGCCGGTCGCCGGCTGCGCTTGGCCTCGCCCGACCTTCAGGCCCAGAAAGAACGCGAGGAAGCCGATGGCCACGCCCATCAGCGCAATGGCGAGGAGGTGGCTGCGCGTCATGCGGAGCTCTCCGTCGTGGGCTGGTCGGGCAAGGTCGGACATCTCCGCCTCCTATCGCGGGTCGGGTGGGTCGTCCCCGCGCGGGGCCGGGAGCCCGGGCTCCCCCAGCGCCCGCCACAGCTCTACGTGGCGGTTGGCGACGAGCACCTTGCCCCAGCTCTCGATCTCGCCGGCGAGCTGGTCGAGCGCGGACCGCAGGGGCGTCGGCTCACCGCTCACGCTCGATATTGCCAGAACAGCGCGCTGGTGGTTCTCTTTGTGCCCAACTTCGGCGACGGCGAAGCCGTGCCGGGCGCGGACGCGGTCACGCACGTGCGCGACGCCCATGCGGCGGTCTTTGAGGGAGCGGGCGCCGGGGATGTGCAGCTCGACGCGCAAGACGCCGACCCAGACCGCCTCATCAGGGGCAGGCAGGAACCAGTCGCCAGAGCGCTCAGGGGAGGAGAAGGAGGGGAGGGGCATGCAGGTGGGGCGCGCGGTGGGGAGACAACCAACCCCCGGCGGCGCGCGGCCGCAGGGGGCGGGGGAGCGGCGCCGCGGGTGCGGCGCCGTGGGTCAGATGGCCTTGACCTCTTCTTTGGTGTAGGCCTCGAGCACGTCGCCGACCTTGATGTCGTTGAAGCCGTCGAGCGACATACCGCACTCGTAGCCGCCGAGGACCTCGCGCACGTCGTCCTTGAAGCGCTTGAGCGAGCCCAAGCGACCTTCCCAGACCACCTTGCTGTCGCGCAGCAGGCGGATGGTGTGGCTCCGGGCGATCTTGCCGTCGAGGACGAAGCAGCCCGCGATGGTGCCGATCTTGGGGACGTTGAAGGTCTGCCGGATCTCGGCGGAGCCCTGGACGGTCTCCTTGATGGTGGGCGCCAGGAGGCCCTTGAGGCCGCGCTCCACGTCTTCGATCGCCTCGTAGATGATGCGGTAGGGCCGCACCTCGACACCGAAGGAGTCCATCGCGCGCCGGGCGTTGGCGTCGGGGCGGACGTTAAACGCGATGACGATGGCCTGATCGGTGCGGGCGAGGGTGATGTCACTCTCGGTGACCGCGCCGACGCCGCTGTGCAGGACGCGGACCTCGGTCCCCGGCACGTTGATGGCCTCGAGCGCGCCGCGGAGGGCTTCGAGCGAGCCGCCCACGTCGGCCCGGATGATCAGGTTCAGCATGAGCTTCTGGCCCTCGCTGCCCTTCTTCATCAGGTCCTCGAGGGTCATCCGCATGCCGCCGCCCATGTTCTTGAGGCGGGCGGCCTCGGCGCGGTGCTCGGCGAGGGTCTTGGCGTCCTTGTCCGTGCTGACCACGGTGAGGTTGTCACCGGCGCCCGGGACATCCTCGAGGCCCATGATCTCGACGGGGGTCGAGGGGCCCGCCTCTTTGAGCGGCTTGCCGTTGCAGTCGGTGAGCGCCCGCACGCGGCCGTAGGTGGTGCCGACCACGAAGTGATCGCCGCGCCGCAGGGTGCCTTGCTGCACGAGCACGATCGCCACGGGGCCCTTGCCCCGCTCGAGGCGGGCCTCGATGACCGTGCCCTCGGCGTGGCGCTCGGGGTTGGCGCTGTACTCCTGCACCTCGGCGGTGAGCAGGATGGCCTCGAGAAGCGCCTCGATGCCATCCCCCTTGCTGGCCGACACGTTCACGAACATGACGTCGCCGCCGTACTCTTCGGGGACGAGGCCGTGCTCCATCAGCTGGGTGCGGACACGGTCGGGCCGCGCGTCGGCGCGGTCACACTTGTTGACCGCGACGATGATGTCGACGTCGGCGGCCTTCGCGTGGTTCACGACCTCGATCGTCTGCGGCATCACGCCGTCGTCGGCGGCCACCACGAGCACCACGATGTCGGTCACTTGCGCGCCGCGGGCCCGCATGGCGGTGAAGGCCGCGTGACCTGGCGTGTCGATGAAGGTGATGAGCTGGCCGTCTTTCTCGACCTGGTACGACGAGATGTGCTGCGTGATGCCGCCCGCCTCGCTCGCCGCCACCTTCGCGCGCCGGATGCTGTCGAGCAGCGTCGTCTTGCCGTGGTCAACGTGGCCCATGATCGTGACGACCGGCGGGCGGATGACCATGTCATCGTCCGAGTCCTGCACGTCGATCATCAGCTTGTCTTCTTGGAAGGACGCGTTGACGACCTCGAACTCGAACTCGGACGCCACGATGGTCGCGGTGTCAAAGTCGAGCGTGTCGTTCACCGTGACCATCTGGCCCATCTTCATGAGCAGGCGGATGACCTCGGAGCCCTTGACGCTCATCGCGTGGGCGAGCTGGCTCACGGTGATGTTCTCGGAGACCTCGACGCGGCGCTTGATCGCCTTGGCCTGCGGCGAGGGGCGGTTGGCCACCACCTTGCCCTTCGGCCGACGCCGGCGGGCGCCCGGACCCATCGGGTCAACGCCGAACTCCACCGCGCCGCCACGGCGACGGGCGTCGTCGCCCGCGCGCTTGCCCTTGCCCTTGCGGCGCGGGCCGTCGCTGTCGACCGGCGGCGGGGCGCCGCCGTCGCGGCGATCATCCCACCGGGGCGCCGAGGGGCCGGCCGGACCGGCGCCCACAGGGGGCGGGCCGGCGGGGCGCGGAGCGGGCCGCACCTGGGTGCTGGCCTGGGCGGCGGCCTGGGCCCGCCGCTTGTTGCCCATGGGGTCGTTGGGGTCGTAGCCCGGGGGAGGACGGACGACCGCCGAGCCCAAGCCAGGGAAGTATTGGCCGGCGGCCTGGGCCTGGCCGGTGACCGGGTCGACCTCGACCCGGCGGGGGCGGCCGACGGCCTCGGCGCGCGGGAGGCCGCTGGCGATCACGCTGGCGGCGGTGGGCGCGGCCCGCGGGGGCTCGGCGGCGCGGGCAGGCTCATCAGCGCGGCCGCCGGCCCGGGGGATCGCCCCCAGGTTCGGCCGGGGGGCCTCGGCGGCCGGCGCGGCGCGCGGCGCGTCGACCGGGGCTTTGTTCGCCTCGACCGGGGCCTTCGCCGGGGCGGGCGCGGCTGCGGGGGCGGCCGTGGTGACGGGGGCCGTGATCGCCGGCGCGGCTGCCGGCGCCTCGTTTACCGGAGCGGGCTCGGGCTTCGGCGCGCTGGGGGCTGCGACCGTCGCTGCAGGCGCGGCCTCGACCTTCGCGGTCTCGGGCACCACGACGGCGACAGGGGCGGTCTCGACCGGGGCAGGGGCCGGCGCCTCGACCGTACGTACCTCGACTGGCGCGGGCGCAGGGGCCTCGGCGCGGGCCACCACCGCGGGCTCGGCGGGCCGGGCGGCCTCGGCGCGGGCGGGCGGACGGGCATCGACCGGGTCGCCAGCGGGGCCGGGGCGACGCACCGTGCGCGGACGGGCGGCCTCGACCGGCGGAGGCGGGGGCGGCGGCGCAGCGGTCGCCGGGCGGCGGATCACGCCAGCCTTGCGGATCTCGTTGGGAGCGCCGGCGGGCGGGGTGGCCTGCGTCTGCCGCGGATTGGCGGGCGCACCGGTGGACGGAGGCGGCGAGGACGTGCGAGCTGAGGTCCTCGGGAGGCCTTCCTTGCTGGTGACGCGCTCGATCAGATCCTTGGTGGACATGCAGGCCCTTTGTTTTCTGCCGGGGGAGAGGCCTCCCGACGTCGATCACGGGTCGCCCGAAGGCGACGGAGACGGTTCACGAGGTGGACGACGGCTCGTCTGAAGACGAGTCCGCGGCCGAAGGGGGTCCGCTTCGGCGGAGCATCCCCGCGTCGCGGGGTTTCCGAGGCGAGGCCGCGCCACGCCGGGTTGAACCGGCGCTGGCATTGCCCCCACCGCCGGACGAGGCGCTGTGCGAAGTGCCGCCCACCGTCCCATCTTTTGATGGCCGGGGAGTGTAACCCAGGGCCAGCCGCCGCCGCAAGGACGCGAGGAGGCGCCCAGACGGCGACGAGGGCGTGACGAAGATCACCGCCCGCGGCCCGCGGCCGATCCGGGCGCCCAGGGCGGCGGCGGACAGCGGGGTGGGCAGCTGGGGCAGGGCGGTGGCCCAGGTCGGGATGGCGTGCGCGCTCGCGCCCGCGGCCAACACGAGGAAGCCTGCGCTGTTTGGAGGCAGCGAGGCGAGCTGACGCCGGCCGCTGCGCAGCACGCCCGCGCGCCGGCAGGCCTCGAGCGCCGCGAACCACGCGGCATCGGCAGCCTCCTGGGCCTGGGCCAGGAGCGGCCCGGCGGAGAGCTGCCCGCGTCGCAACGAGCGCCCCGCCTGCCCGGGACCACGCTCCAGGCGGACGATCTCGGCCGCGCCTGCCACGATCCACGCGCCCCGACCGGCCCCCTTGGGGCACCATCGGAGCTGTCCCCCCCCGTCCGCCTCAAGCCGCAGGAGCATGTGGGCGGGGAGGCGCTGGCGGCTGACGACGCAGGAGCGAGTGGGGACACGAGAGGGGGACAGAGAGCGGGCTCCGGGGGCACTTTGGGGCCGCGAAGGCCCCAACGGACGCAGGATGGGGGAGGTCGACGGTGCGCGGTCGGGGATCCGAGCCGCGCACCGGGTCGGTCAGGCTTCGGCCGGGAGCTCGTCGTCGGCCTCTTCGACCGGATCACCAAACTCGGCGCGGTGGGCGTCCTCGTGCTGCTTGCGCTTGCGGCGATCCGAGTCCTCGAGGATGAGCTGGTCGAGGGCCTTCTCAGCCGCCGTGATCACATCCTCAGCCTGGTCTTCGTCGATGCCGAGGATGTCCGCCACGTCGTAGGCCTCGGCGTCGAACAGCTCCTGCACGCTGCGGTAGCCGCTGCGGATGAGCTCCTCGATTTGACGGGGCTGCAGGCCGGCGACACGAGAGAGCTCGCCGCGGGCGTTGTCGACGAGCTCGGCGTGGCGCGACTCGCTGTGAATGTCGAGCCGCCAGCCGGTGAGCTGAGCCGCGAGGCGCACGTTCTGGCCGCGGCGGCCGATCGCCTTGCTGAGCTGGTCGTCGGGGACGATCAGCTCCATGCTGTGGCTCTGCTCGTCGATGTAGACGCGGCTGACCTGGGCTGGCGCGATGGCGTAGACCACGAAGCGGGCGGGTTCAGGGTGGAAGGGAACGATGTCAATGGCTTCGCCGCGCAGCTCTTGCACGACGGCCTGGACACGGCTGCCCTTGAGGCCCACGCAGGCCCCCACCGGATCGACGTCGCGGTCCATCGAGGTGACCGCGATCTTGGCGCGGTGCCCCGGCTCGCGGGCGCAGTGCTCGATGCGCACGAGGCCCTCGTAGATCTCGGGCACCTCTTTTTCGAAGAGCTTCATGAGCAGACCGGGGTGGGTCCGGGACAGCTCGACCTGCGGCGCCTTGGACGCGCGGGTGATGTCGAGCACGTAGGCCTCGATCCGGTCGCCCTGGCGGTAGGTCTCGGTCGGGACCTGCTCGCGCTTCTTGAGCAGCGCCTCGGCGCGGCCGAGGTCGACCACGATGTTGCCCTTCTCAAAGCGCCGCACGATCCCGGTGATGAGCTCACCCTTGCGGTCCTTGAACTCGTTGAAGGTCATCTCGCGCTCGGCATCGCGGAGCTTCTGGATGATGACCTGCTTGGCGGTCTGCGCGGCGATCCGGCCCAGATCCTCGAGGTGCAAGATCTGTCCGAGCGACTCGCCGAGCTGGCACTCGGGGTCGGCGGTGCGGGCGGTCTCGAGGTCGATCTCGCGGTCGTCGTCCTCGACCTCTTCCACCACGGTGCGGAACTCGAAGAGCTCGACCTCGCCGAGATCCTCGTTGTACGAGGCCTCGATGTGCCGGTTCATGCCGTAGCGCTTGCGCGCGGCGGCGACCATGGCCTGCTCGATCACCTCGACCAGCGCATCCCGGGGGATGTTCTTGTCGCGGTGCACGACGTCGATCAAACGGGCGAGATCGCTGATCATGGCTGGTCTCCTTCAACCGCGGGGAGCCCTTGCTCGCCGAACCGGAGGAACTCCTCGGTCGTCAAGTCGAGGTGGGCGCGTTCGATGTCCGCGAGGGGGATCTTGTGTTCGACGCCATCGACGAGGAGGGTGAGCAGGTCGCCCTCCATCGCCACGAGGCGCCCGCTGAACCGTTTGCGGCCGGTGCCGGGGGTCATCCGCAGCTTGAAGCCGTAGCCGACAAAGCGCTGGTAGTCGGTGATCCGCTCAACCGGGCGCTCGATGCCGGGGCTCGAGACCTCGAGGCGGTAGGCGCCCGGCACGGGGTCGGCCACGTCAAGCTCGGGGGAGACGGCGCGGGTGACCCGGGCGCAGTCGCTCACATCGACGCCGCCCACGCGGTCGATGGTGAGCCGGAGGATCGGCCCGCCCTGGTCGCCGGTCATCTCGACGGCCACGAGGTCGTAGCCAGCGGCGGTCACCCCAGGCTCCAGCAGCTCGCGGACGCGCTGCTGTACGGCGCGGCGTTGGATGTGGTCCATGGGAGGGCTCCGCGGCGCAGCCCCGCGGGAGGTGGGCGTGCGGCGCAAAAAAGGGAGGGGCCGTTGGGCCGCTCCCTGGGCTGGGGCGATCCGCGGTGGGCGCGTGTGCGCGATAAACGCAACACACCGCACACACGACGGCGCGGAGGCCCTGCCGGGCCCACGCGGCCGCGCTCTATGGGGCGGGGGCGCCGCCGTCAAGGTCGCTCAGGCCCGGTCCCTCCAGCTTGTCGCCGCAGGCCTGCGCCGCTTCGGCGGCCCGAAGTTCGGCAGAGGGGGCGGCCCAATCGCTGCGCTGGATCTCCATCGCGACGAAGACCTCGACCAGGTCGCGCACCGCTTGGCCCTCGGGCGTGCACGCGCGCTCCGCCCAGAACTGCAAGATCGCGGCCCGCCGCTCGACCGGGGTGGGCAGGGCGGGGCGCCCTGGCTCGATCGGCGCCCCCTCCAGCCAGAGGGCGTCGAGGGCCGAGGGGAGGTCGGTGTTGATGCGCTCCTTCATGTTGCGGGCGATGATCGCCTCGCGCCAGCCGCGAATCTCGGGCTGGAGCGCCGTCGCGACGCGCTCTTTCTGCGGCTCGAGGCGGGCGTTGGTCACCAGCCAGCCGCTCAGCTTGATGCACATCAAGGTGAAGGGTGGGATGCAAGACAACCAAACCAAGCGGGTCTTGCCTTGCACCCAAGGCTCAAAGCGGGGCGGGCTGCGCCGCAGGACGGTGAACCCATCGTCGTACACGATGACCGAAGGTTTCCAGTTGCTCTCGGGCCGGTAGACCGTGCGGCCGTCCTTGCGCTCGCCGGGCTGGTAGCCGAGGGCCTTCAGCTCGCGGTCGAGCTTCTTGCGGGCGGTGGCCACTTGAATGTCGCCGAACACGACGATCGCCTCGCCACCTGCCGGGGGAGGAGGAGCCGCCGGGACGGGGGGCGTCGGCGCAGGCGGGGCGCCCGGTGACTGCACCGGAGCGGAGGCCTCCGGCGGTGTCTCGTCCGCCGCTCGCGCGGGGTGGGCGCACAGCAGCGCCAGCAGCGCGAGCGATGCCGCGCCGCCCTGCCGCCGCGGCCGGCGCTCAGGTGCCGCTGAATTGCACAGCATCAAACAGCAAGCTCGGGCAGCGCCACGCGCTGAAGGTCCAGGGGTCATCGGCGGCGGCGACGTAGTGGTTCAGGAGGTCGAAAATGTTCCCAGCCACGTTCATCTCGGAGAGGTGTTGGATGACCTCACCGCGCTCGAGCAGGGCCCCGTGGATGCCGAAGGAGAAGTCCCCGGTCGTCGCGTTGGTGTTGCCGCCGAGGAAGCCGTCCACGCGGATCGCCCGGGCTGCGTCGGCCACCAGGGCCTTGGGGCTGCGCGCACCGGGGGCGATGACAAGGTTGCTCGCCCCGCCCGTGGTCACCGGCACGCCCATGCGGCGCGCGTTGTAGACGTCAATGAAAAACATCTGCAGCACGCCGTCGACGACGATGGCCCTCCGTTGGCTGGGCAGGCCGTCGCCGTCGCTCAGCCGGCTGCCCGCACCGCGCACGATCAGCGGCTCATCCCACAAGGTCAACGCGCTGGACGCGATCTGCGCGCCGAGCTTGTCGGCCATGCAGGAGCGTCCCTCGTAGATGGCCGTGGCGCCCAGCGGCCCGAGCATCGCGCCGAGCACCCGGCCTACGGCGCGCCGGTCGAGCAGCATGGGGTACCGCCCGCTCTCGGTCGGGCGCGAGCCCAGGCGGCTGGCGGCCCGCGCCGCCACATCGGCCGCGACCTGCTGGATCGACGGCAGGTCGGCCCGGTGGCTCGTGCTGACCGCCGCGTAGCCCTCGGGCAGGCGGCCATCGGCGTCCTCGAGCGAGATGGTCGCGCCGTGGCCGAAGCTCGTGCGGCGGCTGCGCTCGACGAAGCCGTTGGAGGTCACCGTGACCCCCTCACTCGCGCCGTCCCACATGTAGGCGGTGATCGAGCGCACGGTCCCCGTCGCGGCGGCCACCGTGGCGGCCTCGAGCGCTTCGGCCCAGGAGCGTCGGGCCTCGGGGCCGAGCTCCGCGTGGCTGGGGTCGTCGAGGTCGAGCTCGGCCTCGGCGAGGCCCATGCTCTCTCGCGGGGGCAGGGCCCGGTGCAGGTCGGGCTCAAGGAAGCGGGTGGCGGCGATGGCCCGCTCGAGGAAGGGCCGGAAGCTGTCGGGCCGCAGGTCATTGGTCGAGTGGCTCGAGTAGCGGCCGTCCACCATCAGATCCACCGAGGCAGACATGGAGCGCGACTCTTGCGCCTTCTCGACCTTGCCGTCGCGGCGGCTGAGCTCGGTCGAGGTGCCGGCCCCGACCGAGGCGCTGATCTCGTCGGCGCCCAGTGCCCGGGCGAGGCTGACGATGCGCTCGGCGACGTCCAGCAGGTCGTTTTCGGGCTTGCTGTTCATCCCACACCTCCGACCGAGAGGGACTTGACCCGGACCGTGGGCATCCCCTGGCTCACCGGCACGCCTTGGCCGTCCTTTCCGCAGGTCCACCCGCCGTCATCGAGCACGAGGTCGTCGCCGATCATGTCCATATTGGCGAGCGCCTCGGGGCCGTTGCCAATAATGTTTACGTCCTTGATTGGGCGGGTCAGCCGCCCGCCCTCGATCAGGTAGCCGTGGCGCATGTAGAAGGAGAAGTCGCCGCCGCCGATGTTGACCTGGCCGTTCGCGAAGCTGACGCAGTAGATGCCATTTTCGACCGAGGCGATGATCTCTTCGGGCTTGTGGGGCCCGGGCTCCATCAAGGTGGCCCGCATCCGCGGCAGGGGCGGGCTGCGGAAGTCCTGCCGCCGGCCGGAGCCGGTCGGGGCCACGCCGTAGTGTTTGGCGCTGATCTCGTCGTGCAAATACGAACGAAGCACACCCTCCTCGACCAAGGTGGTGCGCTGGCCCAGGTTGCCCTCGTCATCGACGTTCACTGCGCCCCGCGTGCCCGGGATGGTGCCGTCATCGACGATGGTGACGTGGGCGTTGGCGATGCGTTGGCCCATCTTGTCCGCGTAGATGCTGGTGCGCTTGCGGTTGAAGTCGGCCTCCATCCCGTGCCCGATGGCCTCGTGCAAGAGGATGGCCGAGGGCCCCGCGGCCAAGACCACCGGCATCTCACCGGCGGGGGGCTTGCCCGCGCCGAGCAAGAACAGCGTGCGGGAGACCGCTTGGTCAACCAGCCGCTCAGTGGACTCGGGCGTGAACATCTCAAAGCCGGCCCGGCCGGCGAGGTTGTGGCCGGCCGACTCGCGCACCGCGCCGTCCACCGCGGTGCAGCGCAGGCTCGCGCTGGCCATCGGCCGATAGTCTTCAAAAAGTCGGCCATCGGGGCGGACGATCATTACCAGCCGCGCGCCGTCGGCGAGGCCGCCCTCAACCCGCCGGATGCGCGGATCTTTGGCAAAGGCGCGCTGCTCCCAGTCCTGCAGCAGGCGCACGCGGGTGTCCATGCCGACCCCGCTCCACGGCTGCAGCTCGGGGTAAAGGTCAGGCCGCGGGCGGGCGATGGGCGGCGCGGCCAACCGCCCCGGGCTGTGTTGGGCGATCTCGGCCGCTGCCCGCGCCGCCGCGCAGAGCGCGTCTGGGTCGAGGTCTTCGCTGTAGGCGTAGCCCACCTGGTCGCCGACCACGACCCGCACGCCCATGCCCAAATCGACGTGCGTGCCGACCAAATTGACCTTGCGGTCGCTCATCGAGAAGGAGGTCGAGGCGCTGTGTTGGAAATAGAGGTCGCAGTCCTCACCCCCGCGGGAGAGCGCGGCGTCCATCACACGGCGGAGGACCTCGGGCGTGACGCCCATCGCCTCGAAGTGGGCCCCCGGGCGGCCGGTGGGGGGGAGGATGCTCATGCGGACCTCGGGTGGAAGGTGACCGGCCCTAGGCCCGCCGCGGGGCGGCGGCAAGCGGGGCGCCGATGAAGGTTCAGGCGCCGGTCAGGGCGCGGGCGGCGGCCGGGGCGGCGGACCGCGCGGCCCGGGCGAGGGCGGCTTGCACGCGCGCGCGGTGCAGGTTGTGCCCGCCAGCTTGGGGGAAGCGGGCGCGGTCTTCGCGGAAGTAAGAATTGAGCACGGCGTCCCGGCAGAAGCGCGCGGCGAGCTCCAGCGCGATGCGCTCCGGGGCGTGGGCCAGCGCGGCGCGGGCCCCGCGGTCGAGCGCCGGGCCGGTCGAGAGGAAGCCCTCTGCGCTGGCCTGAAAAATGCCCATGTCGAAGATGATGTCGTCGACGGTGTCCTCGCCGAGCGGGTTGCACCAGCTTCGCCAAGCGTCGCCCAGCTCGGCGCCCAGCGTGATCGGCCCCACCGTGTCGAGGTCGAGCAGGCTGACGGCCTTTTCGCCGGCCGGGTCAAAGCGCAGGTTGCTGATCTTGAGGTCGCCGTGGCCGATGCGCTCGGCTTCGTCAAGCGCACCCCGCCAGGTGGCCCAGTCGCCGAGGATCTGCGCCCCGAGCGCGCGCGCGTCGGCGGCCAGGGGGTGACCGTCGGCCGAAGCCAGCGCGGCCTCGAGCTCGGCCAAACGCGCGGGCGTGTCGTGGATGTGGCGCAGCGGTGCGTGTCGGGGCGGGGCCCAGCCCTCGGTCGCCGCGTGCAGCCGACCGACCAGGGCGCCGGCCTCGGCGGCCACGGCGGGCCCGGTCACCCGGTGCAGGGTGGTGCCGGGCACGAAGCTCCACAGGCGCCAGCAGCCGGCCTCGGCCTCTTGCCAGAGCGCGCCGTCATCTGCAGGGATCAGCGTCGGGCAGGTCATCCCGGCGTCGCGCAGCCGCTCGAGCAGCAGGGCGATGTCGAGGTGCACCAGCGGCGAGAACAGCGGGTTGACCCACTGCAACACCGCGACAGGCGGCGCGCCGACGAGCAGCGTGGTGTTGATCAGGCCTGCATCGGGGGCGGCGGACGGGACCAGGGTCGGGTCTACGCGGCTGGACCACCGGCGGAGGGCGGCGACCGCGGCCTGTGGCGCCGCGGCAGGGGGGAGGAGCTGGGCCATCGGGCCTCTGCGCGCTGCGCTTGTCAAGGGCGTGTAAGGGACTATGCGGGCCCGGCGTTGCCGCTGGGGCTGCGCCGCGGGTGTTGCGTCGCGTCACTTCTCGGGCTGCTTGCTCCACCGCGCGTCGTCTGGCGGGTTATCCGGCCACGTCGGCGGGCGGTGCCTCGCTCCCGCGAAGAGCGCTGCTCCTCGCGACGCGCTCCCCGCTCCGCACCCTACCCGGCGTTGGCCCTTCGGCCGCGTCGGGTGCCTTTGTCCCCGTTGGCGCGCTGCCCCCCAGCGCGCTCCCACCCCCGGTCGTCGGCCCGCCCCGGCGCCCTGCAGGAGGATCCCATGACCCACCGCACGATCCAGGCTGTGCTCGCTGGCCTTGTGATTGTGGCCGCGGTCGGCTGCAAGAAGCCCGTGCCGCCCCCGCCGCCGCCCCCGCCTCCCCCGGTGGAGCCGCCCCCGCCGCCCCCGCCGCCCCCGCCGCCGGTGCGCGAGATCGTCAAGAACTTCAGCCGCGTCAACTTCGAGCTGGACTCCTACGACCTCAACGCCTCGACCAAGTCCGCGCTGGATGAGAACGCCGTCATCCTCAAGGACCAGACCGACGTCAAGATCCAGATCCAGGGCCACTGCGACGAGCGCGGCACCACCGGCTACAACTCTGCCCTCGGGCAGCGCCGGGCCAACGCCGTCCAGAAGTACCTGCTCTCGAAGGGCGTCGACAAGAGCCGCATCGCCATCATCAGCTACGGCGAAGAGCGCCCGCTGGCCCAGGGCTCCTACGAGTCCGCCTGGGCCGAGAACCGCCGCGCCGAGTTCAAGGTGACCTTCGGCGGTGAGGGTGAGGTCAAGGTCCGGGGCACCACCCGCGACTGATCCGCTGCGCCTCCGGCGTGGGTTTGCCCACGCCGCCGCTGCGCCCGCTGGCCAGGTCCTCCTGCTGGCGGGCGTTGTCCTTTTTGGCCACCCGTCCGCTCCTCGTCCGCCCCTCCTCCGCCCCTCCTCCGCCCCTCCTCCGCTCCTCCACTTGTCTCTTGGAATTACGACAGCCGGGTCACCCTCGCGGATGGCCCGGCTGCGGTGTCGGGGGAGGCCCCCCGGGGTTTACCAGCTTTGGAAGAGCAGCTCGCGGTAGCGGGGCAGCGGCCAGCGGCTGTCGGCGATCTTGGGCTCCAGCGCGTCGCTCGCGGCGCGAAGGCGCTCGACCGCGGGCAGCACGGCCTCGACGCAGGCGCGGGCCCGGTCGGTGGCCTCGGGCAGGGCCTCGACCGCGTGCCAAGCCGCGTCGACGGCGGCGCGGGCGCTGCGCAGCTCTTTGACCTGCTGGACAAAGTGGGCGTCGCCGAGCTCGGCCCAGGGGTCGTCTGAGAGGCCGGCGGCCTTGGCGGCGGCCATCGTGCGGCTCAGCTCGTCGAGCTGGCCCAGCGCGGCGGGCATGACGGCCTGGTCGACCATCTCGCGGATCAGATCCACCTCGATGTCGACCCCGTGCACGTAGCGCTCGACCGCGATGTGGTAGCGGCTGTGCAGCTCGTCGGGGGTCAGAACGCCCAGATCGGCCATCAGCGCCTCGACCCGCTGGGTGCGCAGCACGTCGAGGGCCTCGGGCGCCTTGCGCAGGTTCGGCAGGCCGCGGCGGGCGGCCTCTTCCACCCAGGCGTCGCTGTAGTTGTTGCCTTCGAAGCGGATCGGCGCGCTGATCGCCAGGGCCTCGCGCAGCGCCGCGCGCAGGTCGCCGCCGTGGGCCGCGAGCATCGCCCGGAAGGTGCGGATGCCGTCGGCCACCGCCGCGTTCACGCAGGTGGTTGGCCAGGACACGCTCATCTGCGAGCCGCAGGCGCGGAACTCGAACTTGTTCCCGGTGAAGGCGAAGGGGCTCGTGCGGTTGCGGTCGGTGCTGTCCTTGGCCAGGTCGGGCAGGCCGCCCACCCCGAGCTCAATGACGCCGCGCTCGGCATCCTCGGTGTCTTGGCCGGCGAGGATGGCCTCGCAGAGGGCGGTCAGCTGGGCGCCGAGGAAGACGCTGATGATCGCCGGCGGCGCCTCGTTGGCCCCGAGGCGGAAGTCGTTGCCGTGGCTGGCGATGCTCGCCCGCAGCAGGTCGGCGTTGCGGTAGACGCCGAGCACGGTCGAGGCGAGGAAAGCCAAGAAGCGCGGGTTCTTCGCCGGGTTCCTGGTCGGCTCGAGCAGGTTGTCGCCCGCGTCGGTCTGCATCGACCAGTTGATGTGCTTGCCCGAGCCATTGACGCCAGCGAAGGGCTTCTCGTGCAGCAGGCAAGCGAAGCCGTGGCGCTCGGCCACCCGGCGCAGCAGCTCCATCACCAGCTGGTTGTGGTCGGCGGCCACGTTCGCCTCGCGGTAGAGCACCGCGATCTCGAACTGGCAGGGGGCGACCTCGTTGTGGCGGGTCTTGGCCGGCACGCCGACCTTGTAGAGCTCGTGCTCAAGCTCGTGCATAAAAGCCTGGACCCGGCTCGGGATCGCGCCGAAGTAGTGGTCCTCGAGCATCTGGCCCTTCGGCGCCGAGGCGCCGAGCACCGAGCGGCCGGCGATGACGAGGTCGGGGCGCAGGGCGACCAGGGCGCGGTCGACCAGGAAGTACTCCTGCTCGGGGCCGGCGGTCACAATGACGCGCTTGACGTTGTCTTCGCCCAGATCGTGGCAGAGGGCGGCGGCCTGCTCGCTGATCGCGCGCATCGAGCGCAGCAGCGGGGCCTTCTTGTCCAGCGCGGGGCCGGTATACGAGACGAAGACGCTGGGAATGCAGAGCGTGGCGCCGCTCTCGCGCTCCATGATGAACATGGGCGAGGTGGAGTCCCAGGCGGTGTAGCCGCGGGCCTCAAAGGTCGACCGCATGCCGCCGCTGGGGAAGGAGCTGGCGTCGGGCTCGGACTGGATGAGCTGGCCGCCGCTGAGCTTGGAGATGGGGCGCTCGTCGTCGAAGGTCAAGAACGCGTCGTGTTTCTCGGCCGTCGAGCCGGTCATCGGCTGGAACCAGTGGCAGAAGTGGGTCACACCCCGGGCCTGGCACCAGTCGTGGACCACCGCGGCGATGCTGGCGGCCAGATCGCTGTCGAGGCGGGTGCCCTCGGCGATGGTGCGCTCAAAACGCCGGAAGACGTCGCCGGGCAGGTGCTGTCGCATCTGCTCGATCCCAAAGACATTGGCGCCGAACAGCTCGCGCACCGAGACCGGGCGACCCTCCCGGTCGAGGGGGCGAGGGTAGGTGCGGACAGCGCGCTCCGAGGCCGCCTTGACGGCCTGGAATCGGGGGAGGCTTGGCGACATCGGGCGGGGCTCCAGCACGGGCGTGACCGTGTGCGGGGGCCTGGGCGGCGGGCTCAGGCCAGACGGTAGGCGTCCAGCGCGGGGGTCGCTCCGGGGCTGCGGGTCGCCCGCCCGGTGGCGCTGAGGTGCTCCAGCAGCCGCCACGCGAGCGCAGGCGCGAGCCCGCAGCGCGCGGCGAGGGCCTCGGCGGTCTGCGGCTGCGCGGTGAGCGCGGCGCAGAGCCTCAGCATCCCGTCGAGCGCGGCGGTGGCCCCCCGCTTCCCAGCCTCGACCCCAGGCTGGTGGTAGGCGTTTACGTCGATCAGCTCGGCGTAGAGGCCCACTGCCCTCTCAAATATCGAGATCAGGGCGCCCAGTCCGCGCGCCCGCGCGGCGGTTGTGTGAATGGTGACGCTGGGCCGGCCTGCGGCGCTCAGGGCCGAGCGTGTCCCGAGCAAAAAGCCGAGCAGGTGGTCACTCACGCGAAGGCCACCCCCCGCATCGAGGTCTGGGCCGGGCTCGAGCACGTCGATGAAGTGCACCAGCGTGTCGTTCCGGCCATCGCGGACCTGCTGCATAAAGGCGTGCTGGTCGGTGCTCCCCTTATTGCCGTAGACCACGAGGCCCTGCTCGACCACCTGACCTTGGCGGTCGAGCCGCTTGCCCAGGCTCTCCATGATGAGCTGCTGCAGGTAGCGCGAGAGCAGCGCGAGGCGGTCGCGGTAGGGCTCGATGACCAGCGCACGATCACCCCGCCCGTTGCCGGCGATGAACCAGGCCGCGGCGAGGCGGGCGGCGGGGTTCTGGTCGACCGGGCGGCGGCCGGCCGCGTCCATCGCTGCGGCGCCGGCGAGCAGGCCCTCCCAGTCCCAGCCGCACAGGGCCATCGGTACGAGGCCGACGGTCCCCGTCACGCTGGTGCGCCCGCCGACCCAGTCCCACATCGGCAGGCGGGCCAGCCAGCCCGCGGCTTGCTGGTCCAGCGCCGAGCCCGCGCCCGTGATCGCGATGGCCTGTGCCCCAAAATCACGACCAGCGGCCTGCATCCACGCCATGGCCGCGAGCATGCCGTTGCGGGTCTCGACCGTGCCGCCGCTCTTGCTCACCACGAGGCAGAGGGTGCGCGCCGGATCGAGGCCGCTGAGCACGCGCTGAATGCCCTCTGAGTCGGTGTTGTCGAGGAAGTGCAGGCGCGCGGGATCAGCGGGGCTGGCCAGCGCGTCGGCGAGCAGCTGCGGGCCGAGGGCCGAGCCGCCGATGCCGATGAGCAGCACCTCGGACCAGCGGCCGACCGGCAGCGCCCGGATCGCCTCGTGGCTGGCCCGGATCGCCGCCCGCTGCTCTTCAGAGGGGGCGCGATCAGGCGAGCGCAGCCAGTAGTGGCCCACCTGACGGCCCTCGTCGGCGTTGGCGATGGCTCCGGCCTCGAGCGCGGCCATGGCGTCGAGGGCCCGGTCGAGGGCGGCGCGCAAGGCCGGGTCGGGCGGAGGGCCCGCCTCGCTCAGATCGAGCAGCAGGCCAGTGTCCTCATCGCGGAGCATCGCGGCGTCGAAGGGCGCGTGCATGGGGGCCTCCCACCGGGGTCAGGGCCGGCGCGCAGGTGGCCGGCGGTCGGGGGGAGCCTACGCCCGCGGCGGCGCGCTCAGGCCCACTCGGCGATGCCCTGGCTGATCACAGGCCGCTGCTCGTCATCCTCGACGATGAAGCGGCAGCGGCGGGCCTCGGGCCAGCCCAAGACCCGAAGGCGCTGGCCGTTGTGGACCGGCCGGCTCCACCGCACGGCGAGGCGGCGCAGGCCGCGGCTGTCTTGGCCGAGCAGGGCGGCGACCAGCGCCCGGCCCGACAGGGCCATCGTGCAGAGCCCGTGCAGGATCACGTCGGGCAGTCCGCCGGCGCGGGCCGCGGCCGGGTCGAGGTGGATGGGGTTGTGGTCGAGGCTGGCCTCGGCGTAGCGCAGCGACTGGTCGGGCTTGACCTGGACGCTCTTCTGCAGCTTGGGCTCACCCTCGGGTGGGGCCCAGCCCAGGTCGGGGATGACGCCGTGCGCACCATTCTCGGCGAGCAGGCGCTGCCCGCGCACAAAAAAGCGGGTCGCGGCCTCGACCGCCAGCGCCCCTTCGACCCAGCCCTGCAGGGTCGCGGCGACCAGCACGCCCTTCTCCTTCTGGTCGATGCCGGTGAGGCGGGCGCGGGGCACGAGGGCTTCGCCCGGGTGGATCCGCCGGAGCAGGCGCACGTCATGGCCCGCGTGCACGAGGCGGGGCATGTCGAGGCCGAGCGCCGGATCTTCCATCACCGCGAACAGCATGTCGCGCAGCGGTCGCACGTGGAACATCGGCGGCGCAACAGCGTCTGGGCCGTAATAGACGACGCTGTTGTCGTCGGTCGCCGCGGCGTAGGCCTCGATGTCGGCGGCGCGGATCAGGGTCGGCTGGCCGACGTAGCGGCGGCCGAGGTGGTCCGCGGGGTCGAGGGGCACGGGCGCTCCGGGCGGGGCGGCCGTCGGCGCGCGCGGTCTGCCCGCGCGGGCGCCGCCCCAGGCCGGTCGGGATATCGAGCCGCCTCGGGGCTGTCCCGCGGGGCGGGTCTGCGGGAGGGGCGCTGTCGGGCTCACCTTGGCTGGAGCTGCTCGAACGATGGGGGCCGCCGCTGGCCTGGCGGCTGGGCCCCATGCTCGTCTACTTGGCCCTCGTGGCGCTGGTGCACGAGCTCGGCCACGCCCTGCTCGCCCGGCCGGCTGGCTTCCGTCTCACCAGCCTCGGGCTCGGCGCCGGCGCGCCCCTGCTGCGCATCCCGCTGGGGCAAGGCCGCGTCTTTGTCCTCCACCGCTGGTTTTTCCTCGGCGGCGCCTGCGTGGCCATCCCTGCCACCCTCGAAGGTGGGCGGCGGGCGGCCTGGTTCCACGGCGGCGGGGTGCTCGCCCAGCTCGCGCTGGCGCCGGTGCTCCGCCTGCTGCCCGCGGCCTGGGACCTGGGTGACCTCGAAGAGATCAACGCGCTGATGCTGATCGGCAACCTGATGCCCTGGCGGATGGGCGGGCAGGTCAGCGACGGATGGCGGCTCTTCGCGGCGCTGCGGCCGGGCGGCCGCGGGGCGGGCGTGCTCCTCGACCGGAGGGCCGCGCTGCAGCACCTGCAGCGTTTTGAGGCCGCGCGCGGCAGCCCGGATGGAGAGGCCTGGGCCCGGCTGCTGCTCGGCTGGGTGGGCGCGCAGCGCGGTGAGAAGACCGTGGTGGAGGCTGCGCTCACCCCGCCGCTGCGAGAGGGGGCGCCCGTGGTGCTGCGGGCCCTGCGGCTCGCTCTCGCGCTGGACGCCGCCCGGCGCGGGCCCGAGCCGGAGGGCGCGGCCCCGGCGCTGTGGGCCGAGGCCGAGGCGCTGCAGGCGGAGGGCGTCGATCCGGCGGCGCGGGCGCTGGTCTGCGGGGCGGCGGCCCGCCTCGGAATCCGGGTGGGCGACCGGGAGGGCGCCGCGCGCTGGATCGTGGCGGGGGGTGAGGGCCACGACGGCGGCGGCCTGCTCCGCCTCGCCGCGCTCGAGCGGGCCCTCGCCGAGGGCGCCCCGACCGCGGCAGCGGCGGCGGCCTGCCTCGACAGCCTGGATGGAGATCCCCTCGATCCGGCCGGCGCGGTGGCCGCCCTGACCACTGCCGGTCAGCGCGGCCCCGGGGCGGAGGGCTGGGCGCGACGGCTGCGCGCCGCGGGCTGAGCACACCCCAAGGGCGGCGGACCGACCCCCTTCGCCGCTGCTCGCTTGGAGGAGGGGAGCGGAGCGGCGCCTCAGCCCGCCGCGTCGTCCACGGCGCGCAGGCGGACCTCGAGCACCAGCACGCCGAGCACCCAGCGGTCGGCGGCGACCCGGCGCTGCCAGCGCGCCTGCACGAGCAGCTGCGCGTTGTTGTTGCGGTCGGCGCAGAGGTCGAGCACCATCTTTTGGCGGCTGCCCGCGGGGCTCGGCAAGCTGAGGCAGAGGCCGTCGGTGCCCACGGCGAGCACGCGGCCCTCGTCGACCTCGATGCCCTTGCGGCCGCGGCTCGGCCCGCGCCGGATCAGCACCGGCCAGACGATCCCCGGCTGCCCGGGGCTCGGCGGCGCGCCGAAGGTGCTCGACACGCTGCCCGCGCCGCGGCCCAGGCTGGGCGCGGCCTGGGCGGCGCTGGCGCCGAGGCGTTCGCGGTGGTGCAGCAGCTCGAGCAGGCGCTCGAGGCGGCCCTCACGCCACGTGCCCACCACAGCGTCGCGCTGCTCGATGTAGCCGATGAGCGCGTCGACCCAGGGCCGCACGTGCGGGTCGACGCCCGCGGCCGGCTGCGGCACCGTGAGCGCGGGGAACTCGTCACGCGCGCGGCTGGGCGCCGTGGCCGCGCCCGCCTCGGAGCGCAGGCGCGGGGGCTTCTCGGCGCCGCCGGGCAAGGAGCGGGTCAGCGCGAGCGGGCTGCGCGACGGCTCTTCAGCCGGGCGCGCGGCGCGGGCCGCCTCGTCAGCGCCCCGGGGCCAAGACACCGGCCTGGAGGGCTCTTCGACCGCGCCCCGCTCGCGGGCGAGGCGCTTGAGGCGCCGGCCGACGGCGATCGGCAGGGCGGCGAAGCTGACCAGGTCTTCGGCGCCGGCCTTGATCCAGGCCATCCGCTCGGCGGTGCTCGGGTCGGCGGGCGCGGCGGCGATGATCGGCGGGTGCACGGCGGGCAGGGGGAGCTGGCGCAGCACCTCGGGGCCGGCCTCGGCCCGCACCACCAGCAGGTCGGCGCGGGGGGTCAGGCCCAGGTGCAGCCGGGTGTGGGCCGGCAGCGCGCCGCCGAGCTCGGCGGGCGGGGGCGCGCCGATCCACGCGATGAGGGCGCTCTCTGGGCGGCTGCTGCGGTCTTCGGGCATGCCCGTGGGCTCTCCTCATGCGGGGTCGAGGCCCGCCGGGGCGGCGCCCCCGAAGCGGCGGACCGGCGTGCGGCGGACCAGCGTGCGGCGGACGGGCGCGCGGCGGACCGGCGCGCGGCGGCGCGCGTGACCGGGGGCACTCTACCCCCGCGGGCCCGCAGGTGGGGGAGAACCGGCCGCGCTGCACCCGTTGAGAGTGAACATATGCACGCTGTTGTCGAGGGAGCTGCCCCCGCCGCCCGCTGCGATGCGCCCGGGCGCGCGCCTTGCGCGGGGCGGCGCGTGGCCCTCGGTTAGTCCCGCGCCGGAGGTCCCGTGCGCGTCGCCTTGGTCACCCGCGGGGACCTGTTCCCCACCGATCACGGCGCCGCCGTGAAGATCGTGCGCACCGCCGAGCAGCTCGCCCGGGTGAGCGGCGCGCCGAGCTTCATCATCACCGACGACCCCGACCACTACCTGCGCTTTGACCCGGCGGGCGGCCACGCGGCCCTGCCCTACCCGCCGCGCCTGCGGGCCGCCGAGGAGTGGCCGCCGCTGCCCGCGCTGCGCCGGCTGTCCTTCCGGATCGCCGCGCGGGTGGGCTATCCCGAAGACGAGCTCTTCCTCTACCAGCCCCTTTTTGACCCGACCTGGCTGGCCCGCTGCCTCGGCCTCGTGCGCGCCGAGGGCGTCGACGTGCTGCAAGCCGAGTTCCCCGGCTACGCCCTGCCCGCGGCCCTCGCCGCGCGTCTGGCCCGCCGGCTGCTCGGCCGCCCGGTGCAGAGCAGCCTCGTGCAGCACAACGTCGAGTGGGACCGCCTCGCTGAGTTCGGCCACCCGGTCGAGCGCCTGCGGCCGATCGAGCAGGGCCTGCTGCACCTCGTCGATCACGTCATCGCGGTCAGCGCCGACGACCGCCGGCGCATGGTGGCGGCCGGCGCGCCCGCCGATCGGGTGCACGTGGTGCCGCACGGCGTTGAGCTGGGCGCCTTTGTGCACGCCCAGCCCGCCGGTGTGCGCGCGCGCCATGGCCTGCCGCTCGACGCCCCGCTGCTCTTCTTCCACGGCACCTTGCACTACTGGCCAAACACCGAGGCGGTGCGCTTTTTGGTCGACGAGCTGCTGCCGCGCCTGCTGCCGCGCTGGCCGACGCTGCGGGTGCTCATCTGCGGGCGCTCCCCGCCCGAGCAGCTGCAGCACCCAGCCCTGACCTTCACGGGGGCGGTCGACGACCTCGCCGCCCACATCTCCGCCGCTGACCTCTGCGTCTGCCCGGTGATGTCGGGCGGGGGCACCCGCATGAAGTTGCTCGAGTACATGGCCGCGGGCAAAGCGACGGTCAGCACGACCAAGGGGGCCGAGGGCATCCCCTATGTCGTGGGCGAGCACATCGAGATCGCCGATGGGCCGGTCGCTTTCGCGGAGCTGGTCGACGCGCTGCTCGCCGACCCGGGCCGGCGCGCGCGCCTCGGCCGCGCCGCCCGCCGCTTCGCCTCGGCCTACGACTGGCCGTCGATCGCGCGCAGCACGCTGTCTTTGTATGGGTGGGCTGGGCCTTCGGCGGGGGCCGGCGCGCCCTCCGCCCCGGACCCCGCCGAGGCGCACCTGCACCGGATCGCTCCGGGCAAGCCGCGCACGCTCCTCCTCCTCATCAACCGGGGCTGCAACCTCCGCTGCTCCTTCTGTGATCTGTGGGACAAGCACGAGCAGATGGACGTCCCCGGCAAGCTCCTCCCCCTGCTCGACGAGGCGGTGCAGATCCAGACCCGGGTGCTCGTGATCACCGGCGGCGAGCCCTTCCTCCACCCCGATCTCTTCGTCGCCGTGACCGCGGCCAAGGCCCGGGGACTGAGCGTGAACATCACGACCAACGGTCTTTTGGTCGAGCGGCGATGGGATGAGCTGCTGGCCGCCCGGCCCGACTCGCTCTCCTTCTCGCTCGACGGCCTCGCCGAGACCCACGACCGCCTGCGCGGGCAGCGCGGCGCGTTTGACCGCACCCTGCGGGCGCTGGACCGGGCCTTGGGCGCCGGCTTCGCCTGCAGCGTCTACTTCACCGTCAACCACGACAACCTCAGCGAGCTCCTGCCCGTGTGGCGCCTCGCCCGGGCCCGGGGCGCCCGCTTCGACTTCTGGCCGGTGAACGACGCGCCCGACCTCGCCCTGCGCGGCGCGGCGGATCGGGCCGCCTTCGCCCACGCCATCGACGAGATCGGCGCCGCTGACGCTGAGGTCGCGGGTCGGCGGGCCTATTACCTCCAGGGCCTCGACTACCACGCGGGCGCCCGCCAGCCGGTGCGCTGCCTCGGGATGGTCGACCAGTACGGCGTCAAGTACAGCGGAGAGCTCCTGCCCTGCTGCGTGTGGGGGGCCGAGGGCGTGGTCATGGGCGACGTGTTTCAGGACGGCCTCGCCGCCCTGTGGCGCAGCCCGGCGGTGCAGGCATTCCGGGCGAAGATGCTGGCGGATGGCTGTGCCGAGGGCTGCTACAACCACTCGCTCTACGAGTTCAGCCAGAGCACGGGCCTGCCCTTTGGGCTGCGCGCGCCGGCCGACGCCGGTTAGCCGCCGGGGCCCCGCCGGGGGCGGAGGGCGAGATGCCGTGGCGCGCGGGTGTGGTGAACGGGAAAGACGTCTGGGTCGAGGTCGACGTCGATGGTGAGCTGGTGGTGCGCGACGGTCGGGTGCCCGTGCGCTACTCCGAGGCCGAGGGGGCCAAGCTCTACGGGGCCGGGCGCGGCAACGTGAAGGTCTTCGCCGGCGCGGCCAAAGAGCTGCCGCCCGGGCGCAGCGACGAGGCTCCGCGGGAGGGCGGCGCGGCGGCCCGGCCCTCGACCCGGGCGAGCGCGCCGAGCGGTTTTGGCTCGGCGGGCACGCGCACGGCGGCCCAGGCGGTGGCGGCCAAGGCGGCGGCGGGTGATCTCATCGCCGACCTGCCCGCCGATGCGGTGGTCTGCTTCACCGACGGCGCGTGTAAGGGCAACCCCGGCCCGACTGGCGCGGGCTGCGTGGTGAAATTGCCTGACGGCCAACGTTTTGAGCGCCACCTCGCGCTGGGTCAGGGCACCAACAACATCGGCGAGCTGTCGGCGGTGGGCTTGGCCTTGGCCTTGCTCGATGAGAACAACGTGCCCGACAATGTCGCAGTGCACATCCTCACCGACAGCAAGTACGCGATCGGCGTGCTCAGCCAGGGTTGGAAGGCGAAGGCGAACGTCGAGCTGATCGCCGATCTCAAGGTTCGGGTCAAGAAGCGCAAGGCCAAGCTGCACTGGGTCGCCGGTCACACCGGGGTCGCCGACAACGAGCGGGCCGACACCTTGGCCAACATCGGCGTCGACGAGAGCCGGCGCGCGCTGCGGCGCTGAGCGGGCTAGCCGCGCCCATGACCGCGCCCCCGACCCCTGCCGACGCCGCGCCCCTCGCCGATCACCGCCGCCCGCGCGCCCGCGGGGTGGCCGTGGTGGTGGCGGTGACCCTGCTGCCCCTGCTCGCCGCCGCCGTGCCCTACTACAAGAGCGTGCGCGGCGAGTATGACCGCTACCACGCCTATGTCGAAGAGACGCTGACCAAGCCGGCCAGCCCACCGGCCTGGGAGCGGGCGACCCTGGCCCCGCCCGTCTGCGTCGAAGAGGCGATCCGCTGGGCCGAGGCCTGCCCGGCGACCAAAGAGTTCTGCAAGGGATCGGTGCCCGAGGTGATGCGCCGCTGCCTGGGCTCGGCCGATCACGGGGGGTGGTGCGCGGCTCAGAACCAGGCCTGGCTGACCACCAACTTCGGCTACCACGACTGCGCCGCGCTCCTGGAAGGGCTCGACGAGAAGCCCGCCAAGGCTCGAAAGGGGCTCTGCGCGGCGGGCTGGCGCGCGATCGGCCGCCACTGCATCGATCTCGAGCGGGCCGCGGGCGGCTGAGGGCCGCTTAGGGCCGCCAGCCGAGCCGGTGGGCCGCGATCTGCAGGCCGAGCGTGATCGCCGTCCGTGGGCGCACCTTCGACGCGCCGCCTCGGCGGGGCCGCATGACCGCCGGCCGCTCGACCACGGGCAGGCCGCGCTCCTCGCAGGCCCGCACCAGCTCGGCGTCGAGGAACCAGCCGGTGGAGCGCAGGGGCAGGCCGCGGAGCAGCTCGGCTTGGAATATCTTGGGGCAACCGTTGAGATCGACGCTCTGCGCGCCCATCCCGCGGGCCCAGGCGCTCCAGCAGCGGGTGGTCAGGCGCCGGAGCGCGCCGTCTTGGCGCTGCGTCCGGTGGACCTTGGCCAGGGCGGCCCCGCCCTCCACCGCGTCGAGAAGGGTGGAGCAGACGCCGATCTCGATCTGGCCGTCTCCCCAAGCCCAGCCGAGCGCGCGGGGGTTGGCCGAGGCGGAGAGGGCCCGCAGGCCGGCCAAGATCCCCCCGCCGTAGCCGGCGTTCTCATCGAGGACGATGAGCTGGAGGCTGCTTTGGCCCTGCGCCCCCGCCGGCCCCACCGCCGCGGAGAGGTGGGCCCGGGTCTGGTCGCGGCTGCCGTTGTCGACCAAGGCGACGCGCACCGGGCGGGGCTCGGCGCTGAGCCAGGCGCGCAGCTCGTCGAGCACAGCGTCAACCACGGCCTCTTCGTTAAAGAAGGGGAGGGCGAGGCCCAGCGCGGGGCGCTCAGCCCCCATCGCCGACCGCCGGGGGAAAGAGCGCCTCTTGGCGGAGCTTCTCGATGGTGCCCCAGCGGGTGCGCACACAGGACGGCAAGGCGCCCTCGGCGAGGCGCGCGGCCAGCCAGGCGCGGGTCACCGGATCGCTGGGGTAGCCCGAGCCAACCGCGCCCAAGGGCAGGAGGAGGGCGTCGCGGTGCACCTTCGCGAAGATGCTCGCCGCGCCGACCCAGGGGTAGCTCAGATCGGCCTTGGGCTCGATGACGAAGCGGGGCGCCAGCGGGGCGATCCGGCGGAGGAGCCGCGCGGCAAACGCGGGGATGGCCGCCGGCGCGCAGGGCGCGTCGATGTAGACCAGATCCGGCCCAAAGCGGAGGATGTGGGCGGCGAAGGCCTCTTCTTCGAGCGTGTTGATGTTGCCGTTGTCAATGTCCTCGACGCTGATCTCGATGAGGGCCACCTCGCCGAGCGCGCGCAGGCCGGCTTGCAGCGCCACCCGCTTGGCTGGGCGCAGCTTCTTGCTGTCGGTGGCGCCAGTGGCGGTCACGGCGTCGAGCGCGCTGTCTTCGCAGCAGTAGGCGCCGACCACCAGGGGCCCGAGCACGCAGCCGCGGCCCGCTTCGTCCATCGAGAGGATCTTCATGGGTCGAGGCTAGCACCTCTCGCCCGGCGGCGCCCGCGGGCTAAGCCCGGCGCCTTGGGCGGCGTGCGCTGCGCAGGCGGAGCGAGAGGTGGCGGCGACAATGACGAGCCCGACGACCCACACGACGGCGGATGGCCGCGGCGCGGGCGCCCCGCTCGCAGGGGAGGGGAGCGGCCTGCCCGCCGACGAGCAGCTCCCCCTGAGCGCGCCGGGGCTGATCACCGCGCTGGAGCGCCTGCAGATCGCGGGCGCGGTGGGCGCCAGCCTGCTCGTGTCGCGCGGCCACGCCTGGTTCATGATCAGCCGCGCCGCGGCCCCGGCGACTGTCGAGATCGAGGCGGCGCCCAGCCGCGTGCTCCCGCGCGCGCTCGCCCTGTCGCCAGAGCGCGCGAACCGCCTGCGGGCGGCCGGTTTTGTCGCCGGCGGGCCCGGCCAGCGGCCGCTGCGGCGCGCGCAGGCCCTCGAGGCCGCGGGGCGGGCCCCCCTCGCCGATGAGCTGTTGGCCCTGCTCGACGCTGTCTACGGCGAGGCCAGCCTCGGCGAAGGCGGGCTGCGCCTGCGCTTGGGGGCGCCCGATCCGCTGCGCGGCGATGCCCTGATCCAGCGCATGACCGAGGCCGCCCGCGCCGCTGACCCCGCGGTGGGCCGCAGCCGGCTCTACGCGGCGATGCTCGACGCCGAGCTGCTGCTGCTGGTCGAGCCAGACGGCGCGCCCACCCAAGTCGGCGAGCTGAGCGGCTGGCCCGTCTACGCAGCGTTCACCGACCATGACGCGCTGCGGCGCCAAGACGCGCGGGCGCCCCTGCACCGGCGCCTCGGCGGGCGCGCGCTCTTCCCCCTGCTGTTGGAGCACCGGGTCGGCTCTTTGCTCATCAATAGCGCCGGGCCCGTGGGGGGCGAATTGTACCGCAACGAGGTGCAGACCCTCGCTGGCGCGGTCTACCGGGCGCCCCCGCGGCCACGGTCTTGAGGCAGGACCTCGGCGAGCCTGTCGTCCATGACGACATTTTGACACCGACCTCGGCGGTCCGGGCCCGGCCTCTTTGGTGGCAACACCCCGGTGCTTTGGATATGCCGGCGGACTTCCCACAGCGACGGAGCCAAGTCTGATGGGGCTTCACCACATCCACAAGGGGCTCGACCTGCCCACCACAGGTCAGCCGAAGCAAGTGATCACCGGCGAGGTCTCGGTCAGCCGGGTCGCCGTGCTCGCCGACGACTTCATCGGCATGAAGCCGCGCATGATCATCGGGGAGGGTGAGCTGGTCCGGCGCGGGCAGCCCCTCTTCGAAGACCGCAAGCGTGAGGGTGTGCTGCACACCGCACCGGCCGCCGGCAAGATCGTGGCGATCCACCGCGGCGACAAGCGCGCGCTGCTCTCGGTGGTCATCGAGCTGAACGATGCCGAGCGGGCGGGTTCGGTTTCAGACGCCGACCACTTCCCCTTCGAGAGCTTCAAGGGCACCGCCCCCGCCGCGCTCAGCCGCGACGAGGCCAAGGCCCTGCTGGTCGAGAGCGGCTGCTGGACCGCCCTGCGCGCACGCCCCTTCTCGCGGGTGCCGCCGCTCGATCAGGTGCCCTCCTCGATCTTCGTCACCGCGATGAACAGCCACCCGCTGGCGGCTGACCCCGCGGTCGCCCTGGCTGGGCAGCAGGCGGCCATTGAGGCCGGCCTCGCGGCGCTGACCAAGCTCACCGATGGGCCGGTCTACTTCTGCCGCCGCCCGGGCGTCGATCTGGGCCCCGGCACGGTCGATGGTGTGCGGGTCGAAGAGTTCGACGGCCCGCACCCCGCGGGCCTGCCCGGCACCCACATCCACCTGCTTGACCCGGTCAGCCGCAACAAGGTCGTCTGGTACGTCAACATCGCCGACGTCGCGATGATGGGCGAGGTGGTGCTCACCGGTAAGCTCAACCCGAGCCGGGTCATCTCGATCGCCGGGCCCGCCGCCGCCGACCCGCGCCTCGTGCGGTCGCGGCTGGGCGCCCAGGTGGCCGAGCTGGTCGCGGGCGAGGCCAAGCCCGGCGAGCTGCGGGTGGTCAGCGGCTCGATGCTCGGCGGCCGCAAGGTCGAGGGCGAGGTGCTCGGCTTCCTTGGCCGCTACGACCTCAGCCTCAGCCTGCTGCACGAAGAGCGCGCGCGGAAGTTCCTCGGCTGGCTCACCCCGGGTGAGCACAGCTTCTCGCTCTTCCCGATCTACCTGAGCAAGCTGTTTGGCGGCCACGACTTCGACTTCACCACGACCACCAACGGCTCGCCCCGCGCCATGGTGCCGATCGGCATGTACGAAGACGTCATGCCCCTCGACATCATCCCCACCTTCTTGTTGCGCTCGCTGGTGACCGGCGACCTCGAGAAGGCCGAGCAGCTCGGCGCGCTCGAGCTCGACGAAGAAGACCTCGCCCTGTGCACCATGGTGTGCCCCGGGAAGACCGACTACGGCGCCTACTTGCGCCAGCGCCTCGACACGATCGAGCGGGAGGGCTGATGCAGTTCGTCCGCGACATGCTCGACCGGGCGGCTCCCCTTTTCGAAGAGGGGGGCAAGCTCCACAAGTACCACGCCTTCTACGAGGCCCCCGACACGCTGCTGTTCACGCCGCCGACCGTCACGAGCGGCCGCACCCACGTGCGCGACGGCATGGATCTCAAGCGCATGATGGTGACCGTGGTCGCCGCGCTGGGCCCCGTCATCGCGATGGCCCTCTACAACACCGGCCTGCAGGCCAACCTCGCCATTCAGAGCGCCGGGGCGGCCGCCATCCGTGACGACTGGAACACCGCGCTGCTGCACATCCTGATGGGTGACAGCGGGGTGGGCGCCCACGACCCGACCAGCCTCTTCGGCAATGTGCTCTACGGCGCGCTCTACTTCTTCCCCATCCTGATCACCACCTTCGCGGTCGGCGGTCATATCGAGATGGGCACGGCGGTCATCCGCAAGCACGAGGTCAACGAGGGCTTCCTCGTCACCGGCTTCTTGCTGCCGCTGACCCTGCCGGCGACCATTCCCTTGTGGCAGGTCGCGGTGGGCGTCGCCTTTGGCGTCATCATCGGCAAAGAGGTCTTCGGCGGCACGGGCATGAACGTGCTCAACCCCGCGCTGACCGCCCGCGCCTTCCTCTTCTTCGCCTACCCGGGCCAGATCTCGGGCGACGCGGTGTGGACGGCGGCGAACAACGTCGACGGCTTCTCGGGCGCGACCTGGCTGAGCCGGGCCGCCGCCGAGCACGGCGCGCTCAGCCAGGCCTCGTGGATGGACTCCTTCCTTGGCTTCATCCCGGGCTCGATGGGTGAGACCAGCGCGCTGGCCTGCCTTCTGGGCGCGGGCGTGCTCATCGCGACCCGCATCGGCAGCTGGCGCACCATGGTCGGCGTGGTCGCCGGCACGGTCATCGTCGCCTCGCTGCTCAACGCGGTGGGCTCCGACACCAACCCGATGTTCGCCGTGCCCTTCTGGTGGCACATGGTGCTCGGCGGGTGGGCCTTCGGAACGGTCTTTATGGCCACCGACCCGGTGTCGAGCGCGTTCACCAACACCGGCCGCCTCCTCTACGGTTTCGGCATCGGCGCCCTCGTGGTCCTGGTCCGGGTGGTGAACCCGGCCTACCCCGAGGGGATGATGCTCGCGATCCTGTTCATGAACCTGTTCGCTCCGCTCTTCGACTACTTCGTCGTGCAGGGCAACATCAAGCGGAGGCTCGCTCGCAGCCATGTCGCAGCCCACCACTAGTTACACGGTCATGTTCGCGGCTGGGGTCTGCCTCATCTGCTCCTTGTTCGTGAGCGGCGCCGCGGTCGCCCTCAAAGACAAGCAGGACGCCAACAAGGTCCTCGACAAGCAGAAGAAGGTACTCGCCGTCGCTGGTCTCATCGAGGAGGGCGCGAGCCCGTCCGCGTCCGAGGTCGACGCCATCTTCGCCGAGAAGATCTCCGCCCAGGTGGTGGACATGAAGACCAAGCAGGTGGTCAATGACCCCAGCTTCGACTTCAAGACCTATGACGCGGTGAAGGCCTCGAAAGACCCTGCGACCTCTCTCGAAGTCGCGCCCAACAAGGCCAAGGTCGGCCGGCTCCCTGCCCGTCACGTGGTCTACTGCGTGAAAGACGGCGGCGCGTGCAGCCAGTACATCTTCCCGGTTGAGGGCAAGGGCCTCTGGTCGACGATGTACGGCTTCCTCAGCCTCGAGAAAGACCTGAACACCGTCAGGGGCATCACCTTCTATGCCCATGGCGAGACGCCGGGCCTCGGCGGTGAGATCGACAACGCTGGCTGGAAGGCGCTCTGGCCGGGCCGCAAGGTCTACAAAAACGACGGCTCGGTAGCGCTCAAGGTCGTCAAAGGGCAGGCCGGCGACGTGAAGACTGCGCCGCACAACATTGACGGCTTGAGTGGGGCGACGCTGACCAGCAACGGCGTGACCTACCTCGTCGACTTCTGGCTCGGCCCCGATGGTTTCAAGGGCTACATCGACAACCTCAAGAGCGGGAGTGCGGGATGAGCGCGCAGCCGGGCATTCTGAGCAAACAGCAGCGCGAAGCGCTGATCGACCCGCTGGTCAACAACAACCCCATCGCCCTGCAGATCCTGGGCATCTGCTCTGCGTTGGCGGTCACGACCAAGATGGAGACCGCGCTGGTCATGAGCCTCGGCTTGACCGTGGTGACGGCCTTCTCGAACCTCGTGATCAGCCTGATGCGGAACTACATCCCCGCGAGCATCCGCATCGTCGTGCAGCTCACGGTCATCGCGTCGCTGGTCATCGTGACCGACCAGATCCTCAAGGCCTTCGTCTTTGACGTCAGCAAGCAGCTGTCGGTCTTCGTCGGCCTGATCATCACCAACTGCATCGTGATGGGCCGCGCCGAGGCCTACGCCATGGCCAACCCGCCGGGCGCGAGCTTCCTCGACGGCATCGGCAATGGTCTCGGCTACAGCCTCGTGCTGATCAGCGTCGCGTTCATCCGCGAGCTGCTCGGCAGCGGCAAGCTGCTCGGCGTCTCGATCCTCAAGCTGACCACCGAGGGCGGCTGGTACACCAGCAACGGCCTGATGCTGCTCGCGCCGGGGGCCTTCTTCCTCATTGGGACCATCATCTGGGCGCTTCGCACCTGGAAGCCCAACCAGATCGAGGCGGAGTAGACAATGGAAGCCTACCTGAGCCTGCTCACCAAGTCGATCTTCGTCGAGAACATGGCGCTGTCCTTCTTCCTCGGCATGTGCTCGTTCATGGCCGTGAGCAAGAAGGTCGAGACCGCCATCGGCCTCGGCGTCGCGGTCACCTTCGTGCTCGCCATCACCACTCCGCTCAACCAAGCCATCGCGAGCTTGTTGTTGAAAGAGGGGGCCCTTGCGTGGGTGCACCCCTCGATGGCCACGGTCGACCTCAGCTTCCTCAACTTCCTCATCTTCATTGGCACGATCGCCGCGGCGGTGCAGATCGTCGAGATGACGCTCGACCGCTTCCTGCCCGCGCTCTACAACGCGCTGGGCGTGTTCCTGCCGCTGATCGCCGTGAACTGCGCCATCCTTGGCGCCTCGCTGTTCATGGTCGAGCGTGACTACAGCTTTGCCGAGTCGGCCGTCTTCGGCACCGGGTCGGGCATCGGCTGGGCGCTCGCCATCATGGCGATGGCCGCCATCCGCGAGAAGATGCGGTACTCGCACGTGCCCCCGGCGCTGCGTGGGCTCGGCATCTCCTTCTACCTCACCGGTCTGATGGCCATCGGGTTCATGGCCTTCGCGGGCATCCAGCTTTGAGCTGCGCTTTGCGCGGCTCTCGACGGAGCGTTTCATGCTGACCGGCGTTCTCGGCATCGTGATGTTCACGGTGATCATCCTGGCCCTCGTCGCCATCCTGATGGTGGCGAAGGCCAAGTTGGTCCCCTCGGCGGACGTCAAGATCATCATCAACGGCGACCTGTCCAACCCGGTGATCACCCGCTCGGGCGGCACCCTGCTCGGCGCGCTGGCCGAGAAGAAGATCTTCATCCCCTCGGCTTGTGGCGGCAAGGGCAGCTGCGGCGTCTGCCGCGTGCACGTGCACAAGGGCGGCGGCGAGATGCTCCCGACCGAGCAGGGCTGGATCAGCCGCGGCGAGGCCCGCGAGGGCTGCCGGCTGTCCTGCCAGGTCAAGGTCAAGCAGGACATGGAGATCGAGGTCGAACCCGAGGTCTTCAGCGTCAAGAAGTGGCAGTGCACGGTCAGCTCGAACGGGAACGTGGCCACCTTCATCAAGGAGTTCAAGCTCCAGCTGCCCCCGGGTGAGTCGGTGCCCTTCCGCGCCGGCGGCTACATCCAGATCGAGTGCCCGCCGCACGTCGCCAACTACAAGGACTTCGACATCGAGCCCGAGTACCGCGGCGACTGGGACAAGTTCAACCTCTGGCAGTTCGTGTCCAAGGTCGACGAGACCGTGACCCGCGCGTACTCGATGGCGAACTATCCGGGCGAAGAGGGCATCATCATGCTCAACGTCCGCATCGCCAGCCCGCCGCCCCGCCAGCCCGAGCTGCCCCCGGGCAAGATGAGCTCCTTCATCTTCTCGTGCAAGCCGGGCGACAAGGTCACCATCTCGGGCCCCTTCGGCGAGTTCTTCGCCAAGGACACCGACAACGAGATGATCTTCATCGGTGGCGGCGCGGGCATGGCCCCGATGCGCTCGCACATCTTCGACCAGTTCAAGCGCATCCACACCCACCGCAAGGTGAGCTTCTGGTACGGCGCGCGGTCCTGGCGCGAGGCCTTCTACGTCGAGGACTTCAACGAGATCCAGGCGCAGAACGACAACTTCCAGTGGTTCATCGCGCTGAGCGAGGCCCAGCCCGAAGACAACTGGAACGGCCTCACCGGCTTCATTCACAACGTGGTGAAGACCGAGTACCTGCTCAAGCACCCCTCGCCCGAAGACATCGAGTACTACCTCTGCGGGCCGCCGATCATGAACAGCTCGGTCATCAAGATGTTGACCGACCTGGGCGTCGAGCCTGAGAACATCGCGCTGGACGACTTCGGCGGTTGATGTCCCCGGGCCAGCTCAGCCCAAGACAGCTGGTGCGGCGCTTCCTGCCGCCCGCTGTCTTTGTGCTTTTGATCGGCTGGCACCAGGGCTGGGGGGCCTGCGGCGGCCCGCCGGCCTCTGGTCCGGCCGTACAAGAGGCGCCCCACACCCTCATCCAGGGCGAGGCCTTCGGCGCGGGCTTCTCGTTGAAGGTGAGCGGGGCCCGCACGCCTAGCGAAGAACAGGCCCTCAACGATGTCGTGGGGGCCATTCTCAGCGAGGTCGACCTCCAGGTCAGCACCTGGCGGCCCGACAGCGCGCTGGCCCGCTTCAACGCCGCGGCCGACACCGCGCCCCGGCCCTTCCCGGCGGCGCCGCTCGGGCTGATCGGCGAGTCGCTGGCCTTGGGCGCGGCGAGCCAGGGCGCTTTTGACGTCACCGTGCGGCCTTTGGTGCGCCTCTGGGGTTTTGGCTCGGGCGCGGCCACGGTCGAGCCCCTGCCCGCCCAGCTCGACGATGCCCGCGCCTTCGTCGGCAATCACCTCCTGGTCGTTGATCTGGACGGGGGCACCCTGCAAAAACGTGACCCACGGGTCGAGGTCGACCTCTCGGCGATCGCGCCGGGCTGGGCGGCTGACCTCGTCGCCGCCAAGCTCGAGGAGATGGGCCTGCACGACTGGCTCATCGACGTCGGCGGCGAGCTGCGGGGCAAGGGCCGCGGGCCCGACGGCGCCCCCTGGCGGGTGGCGATCGAGCAGCCCGATGCGGTGGCCCGCCAGGGCTACGCCTTTGTCGAGCTGAGCAGCGGGGCCCTGGCCACTTCGGGTGACTACCGCGCCTACCGCGAGGTCGACGGGCAGCGGGTCTCGCACACCATCGACCCGCGCACCGGCCACACGGTGCGGCACCGGCTGGCCTCGGTCAGCGTGCTCCACCCGCGCGCGGCGCTGGCCGATGGCTGGGCGACGGCGCTCAACGTGCTTGGGCCCAACGACGGGCTGCGGCTCGCCGAAGAGCTGGGCTTGGCGGCCTTCTTTATCGTCCGCAACCCCGATGGCAGCTTCACCCCCGCCGCGACCCGGGCGTGGGTCGCCGCGCAGGGGCCCGCCCCCGGTTATGGCGCGACGGGCGCTCCTTCGGGTGGCGCTGCAGGGGGCGCTTCGCCATGACCGTCGTGCTGCTGACCGTGGGCTTCTTCGCCATCGCGATGGGCGCGATGGCGCTGGGCGTGATCCTGAGCAACCGGCGCCTGCACGGCTCCTGCGGCGGCGCGGGCGGCGATGACTGCCTCTGCGAGATCGAGAAGCGGCGGGCTTGCCATCACCAGAAGCACGGGCTGGGCGCTGATGGCGTGATCTCGACCGGGGCTGACCGGGCCGGCCTGTTCGGCGCGCCCGCGGCTGATGGCCGCGCCTGAGCGGCGCCTGCGCCGCTGGTCCCCGCTCCCGCCCGAGGCCTTGGTCGCGCGCCTGCGTGAGGTGGTCGAGCCCTTCGACGCCCCGATGACCTTGCGGTTCCGGGTGAGCGGCGCGGGCGTGGTCAGCCGCAGCCTCGAGGCGCCTGAGACGGCCAAGCCGCTGTTCGGGCTGGTGAGCCCAGAGCGGCTGCGGCTGGCCTGTACGCCCCGCTCCGCCGACGTGAACCCCTTCGCGCCGATCATCCGGGCGAGCCTTGCGCCCGCGGCGGGGGGCACGGCGGTCGAGGTTGAGCTGCGCAGCCACCCGATGGCGCCGAGCTTGATCGGGCTCTTTCGTGTCTTCGCCGGCGCCGTCGGCGTCGCGGCCGCGCTGGGCGCCCGCACCCGCCCCGATGTGGCGGCGGTGGCCGCGCTCTTCGCGCTGCTCTTCCTCGTCGTGCCGCCGTTGCGCGCCCGTTGGGGCTTCGACCGGGGCTGTGCGGCCGCGCTCGCCGCGCTTGATGGGGCGATCCCCCTGCGTGACGCGGCGCCGGTCGCGCCATGAGCGGCCCGCTGCTGGTCACCGGGGCGGGCGGCCTGCTCGGCGGGGCGCTGGCCGCCCTGCCGGGGGCCGTCGGGCTGCGCCGGGCCGAGCTCGACATCACCGATGGGGGCGCGCTGAACGCGGCCCTCGACCAGCATCGGCCTGCGGCGGTGGTCAACGCCGCGGCCTTCGCCCGGGTGGACGCGGCCGAGCAGGCGCCCGCCGAGGCCCAGGCGGTCAACGCGGCGGCGCCGGCGGCGCTGGCCCTGGCCTGTCAGCGGCGGGGCATCCGCTGCGTGCACATCTCCACCGACTACGTCCTGCGGGGGCTCGCGGTCCCCGGGCACCTGCTCGACGAGCGCGCCCCGCTCGACCCGGTCGGCGTCTACGCCCAGACCAAGGCCGAGGGTGAGGCGGCGGTGCTCGCCGCCGGTGGGGTCGTGCTGCGGGTCCAGTGGCTCTATGCGACGCAGGGCACGTCATTCTTCGCGCGTGCCCTGGCGCGCCTGCGCGCGGGCGAGCTGCTGCGCCTCGTGCCCGATCAGGTCGGCTGCCCGACCCCCGCGGCGCTGCTCGCGGGCTGGATCGGGCGCGTGGCAGAGGGGGGCCCGACCGGCCTGTTCCACCTCGCGACCACCGGCGAGGTGAGCCCGGTGGGCTGGCTCGGCGCCGCGGCGGCCGCCCTCGCCCTCCCCCTGCGGTGGGAGCCGCTGCCCCGTGCGGCCATCGGCCCGGTGCCTCGCCCCGCGCGCAGCTGCCTCGATGGCGGCTTGGCCCGGGCCACCTTCGGCCTGCCGGCGGTCGCCTGGGACGACGCGCTGCGCGCCGCTCTGCGCGACGAGGCGCCTGTGGAGCGGCCCAGCTGACGGCCTGCACCCTGCGGCGGGCGCCCGCGCTGGCCGGCTTAGCCCAGGCCCTCGAGGGCGCGGGTCAGCTCGATGTCGTCGAGGAACAGCTCCTCGACGTCGGGGTCGGCGAGCAGGGCCCGGGCGGCGGTGCGCCCGAACTGGGTGAAGCCCCCGGCGTGGCGCAGGGCCGCGCAGAGGCGGGCCGAGACCGCGGCGGGCGTGGCGGCGGGGCGCAGCTCGAGGTCGCCGCGCTCGACCAGCTGGACCACCAGCGCGTCGATCACGGCCAAGATGCGCCGCTCACCCTCGGCGGCCCGCAGGCGCCGTGCGTCGGGGCGGCCCCCCTCCTCGCCCGTCCCGGCCGGCCGGTGGGGCCCCTCGGCGGCGGGGGGCGGCGCAGCGACGGGGAGCATCGGCGCTTCGACCGGCGCGCCCTCCATCTCGACGATGATGACGTCCTCTGGCTCATCATCGAGCTGGTCGAGCAGGGCGCGGGCCTCGTCGACGCTCAGGCCGACGGCAGGGGGGCGGGTGGCCATGGGGCTCCGGTGCTGGTTCAGGCCAGCGCGCCGTCCACATAGCAGACCTGCCCCCGCCGCACGATGAGGCGCCCGGGGCCCTGGTGCAGCCAAGCCGAGACCGCGTGCGCGTCGCCGTGCGGGTAGGTCTCGAGCGTCGCGCGCAAAAAGGCGCTCAGCGGCTCGCGCCCGTGGCGGGCCACCCGCTCTTCGGCCCAGTCGATGACCGGATCGACCCGCCGCGCGGCGCTCGCGTAGTAGCCGGCCCCCAGCTTGCGGACGGCGTCGCCGGCGTGGCGCAGGCGGTCGCGCACCTGGCGGATGCTCGGGGGCGGGTCTTGGGCGTCGGCCATGCGCTCGGCGATCGCCCGCGCGCCGGCCACCCCGCCGAGCGAGAGCAGCGCCTCGCGGGGCGACATCGGCGCGACCGCGGTCGCTGGCTGCCGCAGCGCGGCCAGGAGCTGGGGGCCCACCTCGGCCTCGGGGGGCAGGCCGAGGCCCCCGCGCACTGCGGCCCGGAGCGCCGCGTCGGTCAGCCGCCCACCGCCCGCCCGCGCCGCCCGCAGCCCGGCCTGCATGGCCGCCCACCGGCTGAGCTTGTGCAGCGGCGCCGCCATCAAATCGGCGTCGATCACGTCGTGGACGGTGTTCAGCTCGGCCCGCTCACACCAGCGTCGAAGGGTCGCTGGGTCGCTGACCACATCGAGCAGCTCAGCGAGGTCTGCCCCGACCGGCGGGCCGGGCGCGGGGCTCGCGAGCTCACCTGGGCTCATCGTGGTGCGCATGTGCGATGCTCTCGCGAGGTGCGGGGGGGGAACCGGCGGCTGTACTCGCAGCGTATACGTCGCCCGCCGACCCGCAAGGCCGAATTGTGGAGCCCGAAGTGGGGGAGAGCCGCCGCAGCGGGCGCGATAGGGCGCGGACCCATGAGGAGGCCCCATGCGCGCGCGGCCCACGCCATCATCGACGACACCCCCGGTGGGGGTCCCCAGGGCGCAGGCCGAGGCGGGGCAAGCCGCCGTCGACCCGCAGCACCCGGCGGGGCGGCCGTGGGGGTCCGACGCGGCCCGCTGCGGGGGCTGCGCCTGGGCCCGCTTGCGGGGGCCGGGCCCGCGGGTCCTGCGCTGTGAGGCGGCGGGCGGCCTGCGGGTCGAGCCGGGCTGGCGGGCCTGCGACCGCCACGAGCCGCCGCTCGACTGCCTCAGCTGCGGGGCCTGCTGCGGTCCGGCCTATGATGTGGTCGAGGTCTCCTTGCGCGACCCGGTCCGCACGGCGGCCCCGGCGCTGCTCGAGCGCCGCGAGGGCCGCTGGCAGGTGCGGCGCGCGCCGGGCAACCGCTGCGCCGCGCTGTGCGAAGACAGCCTGCACTGCACCATCTACGAGCATCGGCCCCGCTGCTGCCGCGAGCTGGAGCGCGGCGGCCCGCACTGCCTCTGGGCCCGGCGCCGCCTCGGCCTGAGCCCGCGCTGGGCGGGGCCGGCCGCGGGTTGAGCGCCCCCTCCGCGCCGACCCGGCCGCCGAAGCCGCGCGGCGGCGGGGGCGCGGGCCTCCGCCTGGGCTACGATGAGGCGCCGCCTGCGCCGTGGGCGCACCCCTGGAGCGCCGATGAACGCCACGCCCCTCGCCCCGAGCCCCCTCGCCCGCGCCGCGAACCACCGGGTGGCGCGGATGGCGGCCCGCGCCCGCGCCGACGGCCCCCGCGTGGCCCTGCTCTCGACGTGGGACGTCGAGAACAACGCCGTGCGCATCCTCGCCGCGACGCTGCGTGCGTCGGGCCACCACGTGGTCGAGATCTACTTTAAAGACTGGATCAGCAACCACCTCGATCCGGCCAGCGACCTCGAGCTGCAGACCCTGCTGCGGGTGCTGCGCCGCGAGCAGGTCAACCTGCTGGCCATCAGCATCCGGGCCAGCGCCTATGCGCAGCAGGCCGCGGTGATCACCCGTTTTGTGCAAGACGAGGCCGATCTGGCGGTGCTGTGGGGCGGCATGCACCCCACGCTCAAGGGCCAAGAGTGCCTTGAGATCGCTGATCTCATCTTGCAGGGCGAGGGTGAGCTGGCGCTGGCCGAGCTCTGCGACCGGCTGCGCGACGGCCACGACGAGCTGGTCGAGACCCAGAACGTGGGCTGGCAGCTCGGCCCCAACCAGACCCGCTCCAACGCCTTGCGGCCGCTGATCGCTGATCTCGACGCGCTCCGCTGGCGCGACTACGAGACCCACGCCCACAAGTACTTCATCTCGGGGGGCACCTACTTTGAGGGCGACCCCATGCACGGCGACCCCGTCTTCCAGATGATGGGCAGCCGCGGCTGCATTTACAAATGCAGCTACTGCTACAACTCCACCTACAAAAAAGACGTCTATCCGGGCCAAAAATGGTTCCGCGTGCGCTCACCTGAGAGCATGGTGGCCGAGATCCGCCACGCGCAGACCCACTGGAACATGAAGCGCATCCGCTTCGACGACGAGGTCTTCAACTTCCAGCTCGACTGGCTCGAAGACTTCTGCGCCCGCTACCCCAAAGAGGTGGGCCTCCCCTTCGAGATCTTCATCGAGCCCAAGCTCGTCTCTGAAGACCGCATGACCATGCTGCGCGACGCCGGCCTCACCGGCGTCTACATGGGCATCCAGTCCTCTGAGCGGGTCACCGGCCACCTCTACGACCGCCGGGTCAAGAACCAGTCCATCTCCGACATCGCGGCGCTCTACCACAAGCTGGGGATTAAGCCGCACTTCCAGCTCATCTTCGACGACCCGGTGAGCACTGAAGAAGACAAGAAGGCGCTGTTCGAGATGATCAGCACCTTCCCGCACCCCTACGACCTCTACCTGTTCAGCATGACGGTCTTCCCCGGCTCTGAGCTGAACAAGAAGCTGATCGAGAACGGGCTCATCAGTGAGTTTGACATCGACGGCTTTGACAACACGCGGGTGTTTTACCAACACCGGGTCAACTTGGCCTACCCCCGCCCGGTCGAAGACACCTTCTACATCGCGCTCACCCAGATGTTGAGCAAGCCCTTCGTCCCGAAGTCGATGCTGCGGTTGCTCTCGCGCAGCGACTTCCTCAAGCAGCACCCCTGGCCGGTCATCCAGATGGCCAACGCGGCCAACTTCGCCAAGATGGGCGCGCTGGCCGGCCAGATGGCGGTTGAGGGCGAGATGACCAAGACCCTGCTGCGCCGCTGGCTCAGCATGGACCGCATCATCACGACCTGAGGCGCCTCATAAGAAGCGGCTCGGGTGCAGCTGCTTGGGCAGCCTTGAGGGCCCGCCGCGCAAAAGCCGCTCGGCCACGTCGGTCGCGGCGAGCATCGCCCAGCTCCACGGCCGGCCGTTCCAGCCGCAGAGGGCCTGCTCGGTCGCCCGGCCGGGCAGGGGGCCGACGATGGGCAGCCCATCGCAGGTGAAGGTGGCGATGGTCGACCAGCGCAGGTCGGGCGGGCGCGCACCCCAGCCCTCAAAGCGGCCCGCCACCACCGACTGGATCTTCTGATCAACGACCGGCACGCTGATCTCCTCATCGGCCTCCATCACCTCGAGGTGGGGCGTGGCCCAGCGGCAGCCGCCGCTGATCAGACCGCCCGCGCCATCGGGGCTGGCCCAGGCGTAGGAGAATTGGGCGGTGACCGGCAGGCGGGGCGCGACCAGGCCCGGCGCTGCCCGGCGGAGCTGCTGCTGCAGCCGCACCGGGTGCAGCTTGTCGAGGAAGAAAGGCTCGACCAAGCCCAGCCGGTGGTCACCCGCCCAGACCACGAGGCTGGCTTGGATGCGCTGCAGCGGCGCGCCGGGGTGGGCGTGATCGACGAGGTGCAGCACCCGGTGGTCACCTTCGTCGCTGGCTGCCACCACCTCGAGGCCCGGGCAGAGGGCCGCGCCCGCCGCCGCCGCCCGCTGGGCCAGCGCGCCGATCGCCGCCCGGGGCTGCGTCCGGCCGCCGCGGGGGTCAAAACGCCCGCTGCCCCAGCCGCGCAGGCCCGCCCGCGCCTCGACCTCGGCGGCGGTCCAGGCGTCGATGGGGTGGTCCCAGGCCTCGAGCAGGGCCCGGCTGGCGGCGAGCTCCTCCTCCTCCAGCGGCGAGGCGGCGCAGAAGAGGGCGCCGCAGCGCTCCATCAGCCCGTGCTCCTCCAACAGGTCGAGGTTGTCGATGGTGGCGTCAAAGAGCGCGCGCCCCACCTCCTCGCCGAGGGCCTCGACCAGGCGGCTCGGCGCGTCGGCGAGCCCGGGCAAGCAGAGCCCGGCGGTGCGCGCGCCGCCGCCCAGGCCCAGATCGGCCCGCCGCTCGATGAGCGCGACGTCGACGCCCTCTTCGGCGAGCAGGGCGGCCACGGCGCAGCCGGCGAGGCCGCCGCCGACCACCACGACGTCCGCGCCGGCGGGCGGCGTGCGCGGCGGGGCGAGCAGGGCGGGGCGCGCGGACCAAGCGGTGGGGGTGCTCACGGGGGGTCTCCGCTGCGCATCTT
>JAEUKK010000111.1 GCA_016792625.1 Deltaproteobacteria bacterium
TGGGTCGTGGCCTCATGCAAGGCCAGCGCGAGGGCCCCCGCCGCGGCGGGCTCCACCGCCGCCATGTCACGGAGGGCGAGCACCAGCCGGGCGCTCGAGGGCAGGGGGACGTCGAAGAGGTCAGCGACCATGCGGGCTCCCTTGGACGCGGCTGGGCCGGGGTGGCCTGCGGTGCGCCGAACCAGAGCCTACGCGGTCGACGGAGGGCGAGCGGGCGCGTGCCCGCGCTGGCGCAGGCTCTCGGAGCGGGAGGAGGGCCCCGGGCGTGGCGCGCGGGGGGCGCGTGGCCGTGCGGGGCGGCGCTGGGCCCCGTGGCGGATGGCTGCGTGGCCCCTGCACCGCTCGATCCGCCGTCCCCGTCGCCCGCTGGTGCGCCCCCCAGCAGGCCACCCGCGGCCGGTAGGCATCGCCCATCACCGCTGCGATCCCGACGTGCGTCCGCGCGGGGAGCGCCGCCATCGGGGCCCGGGCCCAGGCCCAGCGCCAGCGCCGCAGGGGCCGGGGCCAGCGGCGGGAGGATGACCCTTCGCGACGATCTCGACAACAGGCGGATCTCGGCGCGGGGCGCGCAGGTGCTGGGCGGGGCGGCCAGGTTAGACCATGGCCTCATGACGTCGTTGACCTCCCCGATGGACCGATGGACCGATGGACCGATGGACCGACGACAGGCTCTGCCGCAGGGCGACGCGGGGCCAAGGGGGGCCGACTCCGCATGGCTGACCTGATCTCCAAGAAGTGGGGCCGCCTCCAAGCGGGCCGCGCCCCGCGCGTGCTCGACCTCTTCTCGGGTGCGGGCGGCTTCTCGCTCGGGTTCCGGCAAGCGGGCTGCGAGATCATCGCCGGGGTCGAGCTGGACGAAGACGCCGCCGCCACGCATCACCTCAACTTCGGCCACGGCGCCGGCGCGCATCCGGGCCCGGTCGACATCACGAAGACCTCCGCCGAGGCGCTGATGAGCCGGTTGTCTCCGGGGGTGCGGCCGGGCTCGGGCGGCTGCCTGTTGCCCTCGTGCGTGTAGGAGGGCGTGTAGGCAGGTGCGCAGCCGCGCGCGCTCAGCTTTGTGGCGCGCCCGGCGCGGACATCAGGGCCGCGCGCATCCCCGACAGCGCCCGCTCGGGCGCGTCCGCGGTGAACACGACGAGCTGCGCCCGCCGCAGCGCGTCCGGCCCGGCCGTGATCAGCGCCCGCTCGAGCTCATCGGGCAGCGGCGTGGGCGCGAAGCGGGCCTGCCAAGCGAGCCGCAGGCTGTCGATGAGGCCGGAGAGCAGGCCCTCAAATCTGCCCTCTGCCTTGCCCTCTGCCTTGCCCTCTGCCTTGCCCTCAGCGATCGCCGTCTTGAGCTTGGCGATGGTGTCCTTGCTGTAGACCCGGTCCAGCACGCTCATGTCCAGCTCCTCAGTGAGCGGGCCGATGACGGCCCGGATGATGTCAGTATAGCGCGGAGCGGCCTCCAGCCGCAGCTCTTGGATGGCGAG